>NZ_JAKUMN010000004.1:0-395834 GCF_037026505.1 Erwinia sp. CGal63 | reverse complement strand
AGGATGTTGCTTTTGCCCAGCTCGATGCCGTTGCTGGTGTCGCCGTTGCGCAGGCGCTTGTAGTGGTTGTAAACCGCTACCGCCAGCACCTTCTTCGCCCGCTCCTGGCCAATGACGTAGTCATCCAGATGCTCGCGGATTTCGTGTGGCGTCGGCAGCGAACTGCGCTCGCGATGGGGCGCGACCTCTTTGATCTCTTCGCGAATGATGTCGTTACATAAGTCGACGCATTCGTCGCAGACATACACTGACGGGCCGGCAATCAGCTTGCGGACTTCATGCTGGCTTTTGCCGCAAAAAGAGCAGTACAGCAGCTTTCCTGAACCGTCTTTGCGCTTATCTGTCATTAACTTGCCCCTCTTGTTTAACGCTGACGGCCCGGGCCGTCAGTCTGCCTTTATGACGGCAGCAATCTCTCAGCGCCGCTTAGCCGCGCTGGTTCAAAATGGAATCAACCAGGCCGTACTCCACCGCTTCGCTGGCAGAGAGGAAGCGGTCACGTTGGGTGTCGCGCTCGATGGTTTCTTCGCTCTGGCCGGTATGTTTAGCCATCAGTTCATTCATCATACGTTTGGTTTTGATGATTTCACGCGCGTGGATATCGATATCCGACGCCTGACCCTGGAAGCCGCCCAGCGGCTGGTGGATCATTACGCGCGAGTGCGGCAGGCAGTAGCGTTTGCCTTTCGCGCCGGCGGTCAGCAGGAATGAGCCCATCGAACAGGCCTGGCCCATACAGATCGTGCTGACATCAGGCTTAATAAATTGCATGGTGTCGTAAATAGACATGCCCGCGGTAATCACGCCGCCAGGAGAGTTGATATAAAGGTGGATATCTTTTTCCGGGTTTTCTGCTTCCAGAAACAGCATCTGCGCGACGATCAGGTTCGCCATATGATCCTCGACCTGGCCGGTCAGGAAAATGATGCGTTCCTTCAGCAGGCGGGAAAAGATGTCGTAAGAACGCTCTCCGCGAGAAGTTTGTTCAACCACCATTGGCACCAGAGCCATATGAGGTGCTGTTTGTTCACGTTCGCCACTGTATGACATTACCGTCTCCTGGATAAATTTCTCTTGGCAACACTACCAATTCTACTTGAGAGCGTTCCGGAACACTATGTCCCCAACTCCGACTCTGCCGAAAGCTATCGGCCAGCCTGAAGCTTTACCGTAACATTTCTATCTGGGGACGCAGCCCCGCTAATTCAAGCATAACAACGTTTTCAGACCGCTGCTAACCAGGAAAAGTAGCATAGACGATAATTTGCCGCTTTAATAAGCGAATAGAGGCCATAATGTTACGTCTGCCGACGGATAAAAGAAAAAGCCCGCGGTCATAGCGACGGCGGGCTTTGCTTTATCCTGAAATATCAGACGATCAGGCCGTTTGGGTCTGGTTCATCAGTTCCTGGAAGTTGGTTTCTTTTTCAGTCACTTTGGCTTTCGCCAGTACGGCTTCCACCGCCTGCTCTTCCAGCGCGACGTTACGCATGTTGTTCATCAGCTCATTGTTCTTGCTGTAGAACTCGATCACTTCTGATGGATCTTCGTATGCGGAAGCCATCTCTTCGATCAGCGCTTTCACACGATCTTCGTCCGCTTTCAGCTCGTGGCTGCGGATAACTTCGCCCAGCAGCAGACCAACCAGAACGCGGCGCTTAGCCTGCTCTTCGAACAGTTCACGAGGCAGCTCCAGAGCCTGCTTCTCGTTACCGCCAAAGCGCTGTGCAGCCTGACGCTTCAGCACGTCGATTTCGCTGTCGATCAGGGCAGCAGGCACGTCGATTTCGTTAGCGCTGACCAGGCCGTCGATCGCCTGAGTCTTGATGCGGTTGCGTACGGCGCCTTTCAGCTCGCGCTCCATGTTCTTACGAACTTCGGTGCGCAGACCCGCCACGGAACCATCTTCCACGCCGAAACGCTTGATGAACTCTTCGGTGAATTCCGGCAGTTCGCGCTCTTCAACTTTCTTCAGCACGATCTCAAACTTCGCCGCTTTCCCTTTCAGGTTTTCAGCGTGGTAATCTTCCGGGAAGTTCACGTCGATAGTGAAGGTTTCGCCCGCTTTGTGGCCTTTAACGCCGTCTTCAAAGCCTGGGATCATACGACCCTGGCCCATCGCCAGCACGAAGTCGGACGCTTTGCCGCCTTCGAACTCTTCGCCGTCTACAGAGCCGGAGAAGTCGATGGTCACGCGATCTTCAGCTTCCGCCGCGCGATCGGTTTCTTTCCAGGTCGCCTGCTGCTTGCGCAGGGTATCCAGCATCGCGTCGACATCTTCGTCGGTCACGGCAACAACCGGTTTTTCAACTTCGATCGCGTCCAGACCTTTCAGCTCGACTTCCGGGTAGACTTCGAACTCTACGGAGTAGGTGAAGTCTTCGCCGGTTTTGTATTCGCCCGGCACGTAGTTTGGCGCGCCAGCCGGATTGATTTTCTCTTTGATGATCGCATCAACAAAGTTGCGCTGCATCAGATCGCCCAGCACGTCCTGACGAACAGAGGCGCCATAACGCTGTGCAACCACGGTCATCGGCACTTTCCCTTTACGGAAACCGTCGATGCGCACTTTTTTCGCTACGCTGACCAGCTCATTTTTCACCGCGTTTTCGATCACATCTTTAGCAACGGTAATCGTAACGCGACGGCCCAGGCCCTGAGTTGTTTCTACTGAAACTTGCATCTTATTACCTCAAAAAATCACGTGCTCGGTCAACTTCAGACTCGCTTCGCCCACGCTGAGGCAAAGTAAGACTAAGAACCGGGACGGCCTCTGATGTCAGAACCGCATTCCCTGTTGTCAGAAGCGTCCCGAAGACATTCGGAAAAACAGACGCAGCATTATAGCGGCAACGGCAAAGCGAGTCGAGGCTGCAACACGCCAGCATTTTGTTAACGTTCACGCTTTTTGCTTCTGAGAGAGGTAAAAGAGGAAGTTAAGGCGATTTTTTCGCCCGGAAACAACAAAGCGGCCCGCAGGCCGCTTCAGATTTCAGATTAGTGCCTCAGGCCAGCGTGCCGGCGCCGCGACAGTTCGGTGAAGCGGGTACGGTGTCCTGCAGGCCCGCCCACTCTTTTTCGGTATAGGTATGCAGCGCCAGCGCGTGCACGCCTCCTGCCAGCTCGTCCGCCAGCGTGCCGTAAATGGCGCGGTGACGCAGCAGAAATCGCTGATTCAGAAAGCTGTCGCTGACGATGACCACCTTGAAGTGACTTTCCGCGCCCGCAGGAACATTGTGACGATAGCTTTCGTCGTGAACCTCCAGGTGCACGGGTGTAAATGCCGTTCTCAACTTTTCTTCTATTTGTTCGCGGATCATAACCCTACTCCTCTACGACCTGATGCGCCCCATCTTCTTAAATATTAGCCGGATTTCGCCGCCTGCCGATTCGTTAGCGGAAAAATATCTGCCGCTTCGGGCCGCTACTCTGCATTTTCCCGCGCCTTGCCGCAACCCTCCGCGCAACGGAAGCGGCTATCACAACAGAAACGAGAAGATAACATGATGAATTTGCGCCGCGTTAGGGCTTCCTCTTGCTACAGGCAATGTTATGATGACCCCGGTTTTGTCCGGACTACACCCCATAAAATCGAGAACATAAGCATGCTAAAAAAATTATTCTTTCCCCTGCTGGCCGTCATGATGCTGGCCGGCTGCGCCACCAGCAGCACCACGCTCAATATTTCGCCGGAAATCAAACTGCCGCAGCAGGATCCGAGCCTGATGGGCGTGACCGTCAGCATCAACGGCGCCGACCAGCGCACCGATAAAGCCCTTGCCAAAGTGAACCGCGACGGCCAGCTGGTGACGCTGACGCCTTCGCGCGATCTGCGTTTCCTGCTGCAGGAAGTGCTGGAGAAACAGATGGGCGCGCGCGGCTATATGATTGGCCCGAACGGCGCGGTAGATCTGCAGATCGTGGTCAACAACCTCTATGCCGACGTGACGCAGGGCAATCTGCGCTACAGCATCACCACCAAAGCGGATATCTCTATTATCGCCACCGCGAAAAACGGCAACAAGCAGGTGAAGAACTACCGCCAGACCTACAGCGTTGAAGGCGCGCTTACCGCCACTAACGATAAGATCACTAAAGCGGTCAACTCCACGCTGGGCGACGTTATCGACGATATGGCCCAGGACACCAGCGTCCACGAGTTCGTCAAGCAGAACGCCCGTTAATATAGTCTTGCCCGTCGCTCAGGCGGGCACTGTTTTAAGGTTCGTATGCCCAGTCACTATCTGCAAATTTTCACCCGTCGTAATGCTGCTCTTCTGCTTCTGCTCGGTTTCTCTTCCGGTTTGCCGCTGGCGTTGACTTCCGGCACGTTACAGGCCTGGATGGCCGTAGAAAATGTCGATATCAAAACTATTGGCTTCTTTTCGCTGGTTGGACAGGCTTACGTCTTTAAATTTCTCTGGTCGCCGCTGATGGACCGCTACACGCCGCCGTTTTTAGGGCGTCGCCGCGGCTGGCTGCTGCTGACCCAGCTGCTGCTGATTGTCGCCATCGCGCTGATGGGATTTATGCAGCCTTCCCGCGATCTAACGCTGCTTGCCGCGCTGGCGGTGCTGGTGGCCTTCTGCTCCGCCTCGCAGGATATTGTTTTTGATGCCTGGAAAACGGATATCCTGCCCGCGGAAGAGCGCGGCAGCGGCGCGGCGATCAGTGTCTTCGGCTACCGGCTGGCGATGCTGGTGTCTGGCGGGCTGGCGCTCTGGCTGGCCGACCGCTATCTCGGCTGGCAGGCTATCTGGTGGCTGATGGCGGCGATGATGATACCGGGCGTTGTCGCCACGCTGCTGGCGAAAGAGCCGGACGACGCGATAGCGCAGCCGCGCTCGCTGGAAGAAGCGGTGCTGGCGCCACTCAGAGACTTTTTCACCCGCAATAACGCCTGGCTGATCCTGTCGCTGATCGTGCTTTATAAGCTTGGCGACGCTTTTGCCGCCAGCCTGACCACCATCTTTCTGATCCGCGGCGTAGGCTTCGATGCCGGCGATGTAGGCCTGGTCAATAAAACGCTCGGCCTGTTCGCCACTATTCTCGGCGCCCTATACGGCGGCGTGCTGATGCAGCGGCTGAGCCTTTATCGCGCGCTGATGCTGTTCGGCATTCTGCAGGCGCTCTCTAACCTCGCCTACTGGCTGCTGTCGGTAACCGACAAGCATCTTTACAGCATGGCCGCTGCGGTCTTCGCGGAAAATCTCTGCGGCGGGATGGGGACAGCAGCCTTCGTGGCGCTGCTGATGACGCTGTGCAACCGCTCGTTTTCCGCCACGCAGTTCGCACTGCTTTCCGCTCTTTCTGCCGTTGGGCGCGTTTATGTCGGGCCGGTCGCAGGCTGGTTCGTCGCCAACTGGGACTGGCCCGCCTTTTACGCCTTTTCCGTAGCGGCGGCGCTGCCCGGCCTGATTCTGCTGGCGGGCTGTAAGCGCACGCTGGATCGGGCGGAGAAAACGCGTGAGTTCGCGCCGCGCGATAGCTGGCCCACGGCTTATCGCTGGGCGATTCGTCTGCTGCTGATCGGCTGCGCGCTGGCGGGCGTTGGGCTGCTGCTGCTGGCGCTGGACGCCGCGAAGCTGATGCATGTCGATCATCTGCTTAGCGTGCTGTTTAGCAGCGCGGCGCTGCTGGGCCTTGCGGGCGTGATGCTGGGGTCGCTGCTGGACTATCTGGCGCTGCGCAGAGCGCCTGAGTAGGCCAACTAATCCTGTAAGCTCTGATACCAGGCTGTTACGCCGGCTCCAGCTGGCGTAGCAGAGCGAGTCATCCCCACAAACCAGCGGGCGAATATTAATTAAAATTAATAACGGCGCTGAATAATGTGACATTGCTCACGTAAAAAGGCGCGGTCAGTGCGGAAAGTGATAGCCTCATCCGCAGCGCTTAAGGCAAACTCAGCCCTCGCTAAACCGGCAAAACCGTTGTTAAAATCAGCTATTTACATTAGCGTCATTGCTACAAACGCTTATTACCGGGATAGCCCGGCACGGGTAGCAGAAAATAAGCTAACAGCAACTTAACAAACCCCTTTTTTTTCCGCTGAAATTTGCGGCGGCGACGCGGGAAATTCAGTCAATTTTTAACAATTGCGCCGCTGCGTTTATTTCCGCCCGTCCGTTATTTCTTAAAGATTCTCACCTTTACATTTACAAATTAACGCGTAACAAAAACCGCTGCGAAACTATTTTTGTTTATTTGACATAGATCAAATGATAAAAATATGTTAAATAATTGGGTGCCAATTTCGCTGTTTATAGCGTCCATGATTTCTCAAGGGGCTTTTCCATCTGTTTTTGTTATATTGCGGCCAAAGCCTTGCTGTTATTCATATTTTGTCACCCTCCGCAACATCTGTGACAGTGTTTGCAAAAGGTGTCAACACCGCGCTGACACAAGCTGTTGCTGGTTTACAGTACTGAAACGTTCCCGTAAAATGCCGCCACACTTAAACGACAATAGAGCCCTTGTCATTGAGGTCGTTAAATGAGACTCAGGAAATACAATAAAAGTTTGGGGATTCTGTCATTAATCGCAGGCACTGTATTGTTAAGTGGCTGTGATAGTGCATTGTTGAGTCCCAAAGGACAGGTTGCAATGGAGCAACGTTCGCTGATACTGACAGCCTTCGGCTTGATGATGATCGTCGTTATTCCCGCAGTCCTGATGGCAGTGGTATTCGCCTGGAAATATCGGGCATCGAATACTGAAGCAAAATACAGCCCGAACTGGTCACACTCGAATAAAGTGGAAGCCGTGGTCTGGACTGTGCCAATCCTAATCATTCTCTTCCTTGGCGTTCTGACGTGGAAATCAACCCACGCGCTGGAACCAAGCAAACCTCTGGCTTCCGACGTGAAACCAATTGAGATTGATGTGGTGGCGCTGGACTGGAAATGGTTGTTTATCTATCCGGAGCAGGGTATCGCTACGGTCAACCAGATCGCTTTCCCGGCTAACACGCCAGTGACCTTTAAGATCACTTCGAACTCCGTGATGAACTCCTTCTTCATTCCTACCCTCGGTAGCCAGATCTACGCTATGGCGGGTATGCAGACTCAGCTGAATCTGATCGCGAATGAAGCCGGCACGTTTGACGGTATCTCCTCTAACTTCAGCGGTCGCGGCTTCTCCGGCATGAAGTTCAAGGCCATCGCCACGCCTGATAATGCAGCATTCGATCAGTGGGTAGCGAAAGCTAAAGAGTCTTCTAACCAGCTGATGACCATGGATGATTTCGAGAAACTGGCTGCGCCAAGCGAAAACCATCCGGTGGAGTTCTTCTCTACGGCGAATCCAGATTTGTTCAAGCAGGTGATTGGCAAATTCAAGATGAACCACGGGAAAATGGACATGCCAATGCACGAAGGCATGGACATGAACGAAGCCTCTCATGCGGGAGCCGAGGAATAATACGATGTTGGGAAAATTAACCCTTGATGCAGTTCCGTACCACGAACCGATTATCGTGGTTACGGTTGCCGCCATCATTCTTGGTGGTTTGGCCGTTGCTGGAGCAATTACTTACTTCGGTAAGTGGCAATACCTGTGGAGCGAATGGCTGACGTCCGTCGACCACAAAAAACTCGGTATCATGTATATCATCGTGGCTTTCGTCATGCTGCTGCGCGGCTTTGCCGATGCGGTGATGATGCGTAGCCAACAGGTGCTGGCTTCCGATGGCGGCGCCGGCTTCCTGCCGCCTCATCACTACGACCAGATCTTCACCGCTCACGGCGTGATCATGATCTTCTTCGTAGCGATGCCGTTCGTTATCGGTCTGATGAACATCGCTGTTCCTCTGCAGATCGGCGCGCGCGACGTGGCCTTCCCGTTCCTGAACAACCTGAGCTTCTGGTTCACGGCTGTGGGCGTGGTGCTGGTTAACCTGTCGCTGGGCGTGGGCGAATTCGCTCAGACCGGCTGGCTGGCTTATCCGCCGCTTTCCGGCGCGGAGTACAGTCCGGGGGTCGGGGTCGACTACTGGATATGGAGTCTGCAGCTCTCCGGTATCGGTACGACATTAACAGGGATTAACTTCTTCGTTACTATCCTGAGAATGCGTGCGCCGGGCATGACCATGTTCAAAATGCCTGTTTTCACCTGGGCATCGCTGTGTACTAACGTGCTGATCATCGTCTCCTTCCCGGTTCTGACCGTGACGCTGGCGCTGCTGACCCTTGACCGTTATCTGGGCTTCCATTTCTTCACCAATGATATGGGCGGCAACATGATGATGTATGTCAACCTGATTTGGGTCTGGGGCCATCCGGAAGTATACATCCTGGTTCTGCCGGTCTTCGGCGTCTTCTCTGAAGTCGTTGCGACCTTCTCGAAAAAACGTCTGTTTGGCTATACCTCACTGGTGTGGGCGACGGTGGTTATTACCGTTCTCTCCTTCATCGTGTGGCTGCACCACTTCTTTACGATGGGTGCAGGCGCGAACGTTAACGCCTTCTTCGGCATCATGACGATGATTATCGCCATTCCGACCGGTGTTAAGATCTTCAACTGGCTGTTCACCATGTACCAGGGCCGCATTCAGATGCACTCTGCCATGCTGTGGACCGTAGGCTTCCTGGTCACCTTCTCTGTAGGTGGTATGACCGGCGTTCTGCTGGCGGTGCCAGGTGCTGACTTCGTGCTGCACAACAGTCTGTTCCTGATTGCCCACTTCCATAACGTAATTATCGGCGGTGTGGTATTCGGTTGCTTTGCTGGCGTGACTTACTGGTTCCCGAAAGCGTTTGGCTTCACGCTGAACGAAAAATGGGGCATCCGCGCCTTCTGGTTCTGGATTATCGGCTTCTTCGTTGCCTTTATGCCGCTGTACGCGCTGGGCTTCATGGGTATGACCCGTCGTCTGAGCCAGAACATCGATCCGCAGTTCCATCCTCTGCTGGTTGTAGCGGCAGTAGGTGCGGCGCTGATCGCCTGTGGCGTACTGTGCCAGATCACTCAGTTCTGGGTATCCGTGCGTGACCGCGAGCAGCTGCGCGATCTGACTGGTGACCCGTGGGGCGGCCGTACGCTGGAGTGGGCAACCTCTTCACCACCACCGTTCTACAACTTTGCTGAAGTGCCAGTTATCCACGAGCGCGATGCGTTCTGGGAAATGAAAGAGAAAGGCGAAGCTTACAAACGTCCTGCTAAGTATGAAGAGATCCATATGCCGAAAAACAGCGGCGCGGGTCTGATCATCGGTCTGTTCAGCATGATCTTTGGTTTCGCCGCTATCTGGCACATCTGGTGGCTGGTTGGTCTGTCATTTGTCGGCATGATCCTTACCTGGATTATCAAGAGTTTTGACGATGACGTGGATTACTACGTGCCCGTTGCCGAGATCGAAAAAATCGAGAATCAGCACTTTGACGAAATTAGCAAAGCAGGTCTGAAAAATGTCAACTGAAACTCTGACTAAGCACCACGACGCCCATGCGGAGCATGGGCATCACGATGCGGGAGCCAACAAGCTGTTTGGCTTCTGGATCTACCTGATGAGCGACTGCATTATCTTCGCAACGCTGTTTGCGACCTATGCAGTAATGGTCAACAGCACCGCTGGCGGCCCGTCAGGCAAGGATATTTTTGAACTGCCTTTTGTTCTGGTTGAAACCGCTCTGCTGCTGTTTAGCTCCATTACCTACGGCTTTGCCGTGATCACCATGGAAAAAGGGTCCAAATCCGCCGTTCTCGGCTGGCTGGGCCTGACCTTCCTGTTTGGTCTGGGCTTTATCGGGATGGAAATCTATGAATTCCATCACCTGATTACCGAAGGCTTTGGCCCGCAGCGCAGCGGCTTCCTGTCAGCGTTCTTTACGCTGGTTGGTACGCACGGTCTGCACGTGACCTCAGGTCTGATCTGGATGCTGGTGCTGATGTATCAGGTTGCTACTAAAGGCCTGACCTCCACCAACCATACCCGCGTGATGTGCCTGAGCATGTTCTGGCACTTCCTGGACGTTGTCTGGATCTGCGTATTCACCATTGTTTATCTGCTGGGGGCCATGTAATGAGCAAGACATTAAGCGATCATGGTACCTCTCACGGTAACGTGAAGACTTATATGATCGGCTTTATCCTGTCGATCATTCTGACTGCGATTCCATTCTGGATCGTCATGGAAGGCGGCGCGTCTAAATCGACGATGCTGGCCGTGGTGGTGATTGCAGCCGTGGTACAGGTGCTGGTGCATCTCTATTACTTCCTGCACCTCAGCACGTCTACCGATCAGCGTTGGAATCTGGTGGCGATAGTCTTTTCCGCCGTCATCATTCTGATTGTCGTAGTGGGCTCTATATGGATTATGTGGAACCTCAATTACAACATGATGGTCCGTTAAAGAGTCGCCTGTGATGATTAAGCAATACCTGCAAGTAACGAAACCAGGAATTATTTTCGGGAATTTAATTTCTGTCATCGGGGGATTCCTGCTGGCTTCTAAAGGCAGCATCGACTATTCCCTGTTTCTCACCACCTTAGTCGGCGTCTCGCTGGTGGTCGCATCGGGTTGTGTTTATAACAACTTTATTGACCGTGACATCGACGTAAAAATGGAGAGAACCAGAAACCGTGTGCTGGTAAAAGGCCTCATTTCTCCGACAGTCTCTCTGGTTTATGCAACCGTTCTGGGTATTGCTGGATTCGCGTTGCTGTATCTCGGAGCAAACCCGCTGGCCATGTGGCTGGCGGTGATGGGCTTTGTGGTTTACGTCGGTATTTACAGCCTCTATATGAAGCGTAAATCCGTGTACGGCACGCTGATTGGTAGTCTTTCCGGCGCTGCGCCGCCGGTTATCGGCTACTGTGCCGTCAGCAACCAGTTCGACGCTGGCGCGCTGATCCTGCTGGCTATCTTTAGCCTGTGGCAGATGCCGCACTCCTACGCGATTGCCATCTTCCGCTTTAAAGATTATCAGGCAGCGAATATCCCGGTTCTGCCGGTGGTAAAAGGCATTTCGGTGGCGAAAAACCATATCACGCTCTATATCCTGGCGTTTATGGTCGCTACCCTGATGCTGACGCTGGTAGGTTACGCGGGCTATAAGTATCTGGTGGTCGCCGCCGCCGTAAGCGTATGGTGGCTGGGAATGGCGCTGTCGGGCTACAAGACGCAGAACGATCGCGTCTGGGCGCGCAAGCTGTTCGTTTTCTCCATCGTCGCTATTACCGCGCTAAGCGTGATGATGTCGGTCGATTTTATGACGCCGGCCTCAAAGGATTTACTGACCTACGTCTGGTAACTTCCACCTCCTCTAAAGGGCGCGACTATCGCGCCCTTTCTTTTTGTTACTACTTTAATTAATAAAAATTTTACCCACCTTTCCCAACGCCTTAAAATATGTTCACCAGATGAACTGAGGTAGTAATGAACGATAATAAAATGACGCCGGTCGAACTGCGTGCGACCTGGGGTTTGGGAACGGTATTCTCCCTGCGTATGCTGGGCATGTTTATGGTTCTGCCTGTCCTGACCACTTATGGCATGGCGTTACAGGGAGCAAGCGAGGCGCTGATTGGGCTTGCCATTGGTATTTACGGTTTAGCGCAGGCCGTATTTCAAATTCCTTTTGGACTACTTTCCGACAAAATTGGCCGCAAGCCGCTGATCGTAGGCGGATTGCTGATTTTTGTGCTCGGCAGCGTGATTGCGGCCAGCACCACGTCGATTTGGGGCGTGATTCTGGGCCGCGCACTGCAGGGTTCCGGCGCCATTGCGGCGGCGGTGATGGCGCTGCTTTCCGATTTAACGCGCGAACAGAATCGCACCAAAGCGATGGCTTTTATCGGTATCAGCTTCGGCATCACTTTCGCTATCGCTATGGTGCTCGGCCCCATCGTGACTCACGCGCTGGGCCTGCACGCGCTGTTCTGGATGATCGCGCTGCTGGCGACCAGCGGCATCGTGATTACGCTGCTGATGGTGCCCTCCGCTTCCAGCCATCTGCTTAACCGCGAATCCGGCATCGTTAAAGGCAGCTTCCGCGCCGTGCTGGGCAACAGCCGTCTGGTGAAGCTGAATTTCGGCATTATGTGCCTGCATATTCTGCTGATGTCGAGCTTTGTGGCGCTGCCCGGCGAGTTTGAGCAGGCGGGCTTCCCGGCGGAGCAGCACTGGAAGATTTATCTTGTCACCATGCTGATCGCTTTCGGCGGCGTGATCCCCTTTATTATCTACGCGGAAGTGAAGCGCCAGATGAAGCGGGTATTTGTCGCCTGCGTGGCGATAATCCTGATTGCGGAGATCGTGCTCTGGGGCGCCGGCCCTCACTTCTGGACGCTGGTTGTCGGCGTGCAGCTGTTCTTTATCGGCTTTAACCTGATGGAGGCGATTTTGCCTTCGCTGGTCAGCAAAGAGTCGCCGCCTGGCTATAAAGGCACCGCGATGGGCGTCTACTCCACCAGCCAGTTTATCGGTGTGGCGATCGGCGGCAGCCTCGGCGGCTGGCTGTATGGGCATTTCGACGCCTCCATGGTCTTTGTGGTCGGCGCCTTTATCGCCGTGATCTGGCTGCTGGTGAGCTGCACGATGCAGGAACCGCCTTATGTCAGCAGCCTGCGCATCGTGCTGCGCGATGATGTCACCGATATCGCCGCGCTGGAAAAACGTCTGAAGGCGCAACCGGGCGTGGCCGCGGTCTTTATCGTACCGGAAGAGCGCAGCGCCTATGTGAAGATCGACAGCAAAGTCACCAGCCGCCCGGAACTGGAAGCGCTGGTCGGCAGCTGCTGAACCATGAAAAAATGGGGCGTTTCGCCCCATTTTTAACCGCCCTGCCCTTTCGTTTAATCGCGGAAGTTTTTGAACTGGAAAGGCTGGCCCAGATTGCCGCCGCGCACCAGCGCCATCGCGCCCTGCAGATCGTCGCGGGATTTACCGGTCACGCGGATCTCCTCGCCCTGAATCTGCGACTGCACTTTCAGCTTGCTCTCTTTAATCAGCTTGGTGATTTTCTTCGCCACGTCGGCCGGAATACCCTTTTTCAGTTTGGCTTCCACCGCCCAGGTTTTGCCGCTGTGCTCAATCTCTTCCGGCACTTCCAGCGCGCCGTTCTCGATGCCGCGCTTAAGCAGCTTTTCACGCAGGATATCCACCAGCTGCTTTACCTGAAAATCGGATTCGCTTAATACCTTAATGCTTTCGTTTTTCTCATTCAGCTCGTAGCTGGCCGTCACGTTGCGAAAATCGAAACGGGTGGAGAGTTCGCGGTTGGCATTCTCTACGGCGTTGCGGACTTCCTGTAAATCGATCTCTGAAACGATATCGAAAGATGGCATGATTTATTCTCCTGAATCTGTTGTGACAGGCATAATACCCACTTAGCACCAGTAAAAAAACCATCGACACGGAAAGCTATAATAAGAATAGCTCTGCCGACGCGGCCCGAAGCCCGGCAGAAACCACACAGCCCGCGTGCGGGGAGGATAGATGAAGATTACCGTATTGGGATGCGGCGCTTTAGGGCAGATCTGGCTTGCTGCGCTGGCGGCCCAGGGTAACGAGGTTCAGGGCTGGCTACGCGTGCCGCAGCCTTACTGCTCGGTGAACGTCATTAACCTTGACGGCACGACGACGAATAAAACCTTTATCGCCAACGACCCCACTTTTCTGGCGCAAAGCGATCTGCTGCTGGTCACGCTAAAGGCCTGGCAGGTATCGGAAGCGGTTAAAAATCTGCAATTTATCTTGCGCGAGTCCTGCCCTGTGCTGCTGCTGCACAACGGCATGGGCACGCTGGACGAGCTCAAATCGCTTCCTCAACCCTTACTGCGCGGCATTACCACTCACGCGGCAAAGCGCGACGGCACCGTTATCGTCCACGTCGCTGCCGGCGTTACCCATATCGGCCCGACCTCGCCGGACAGCGCGCTGCTCAGCGAACTGGCGGAGACCTTGCAGCAGGCGCTGCCGGACGTCGCCTGGCACAATAACGTCGCCTCCGCCGCCTGGCAAAAGCTGGCCGTCAACTGTGTGATTAACCCGTTAACGGTGCAGTATGACTGTGCTAACGGTGAGCTGCTGCAGCATCCGCAGGAGGTTGCCGCGCTCTGCAATGAAGTGGCGATGGTTATGGAGCGCGAGGGTCAGCACACCTCGCGGGAAACGCTGCTGGACTATGTGCGGGCGATTATCAGCGCCACGGCCGCGAATACGTCCTCCATGCTGCAGGATGTGCGCGCCCAGCGGCGTACGGAAATAGACTATATCAACGGCTACGTTATCCGCCGCGCGCGGGCGCAAGGGTTGTCCACGCCGGAAAACAGCCGACTTTATGAAATGATTAAGCGTAAGGAACAAGATTATGAGCGCGAGCGTACTGGTTTGCCTGGCACCTGGCAGTGAGGAAACTGAAGCCGTCACCACTATCGATTTGCTGGTGCGCGCCGGGATTGCGGTAACCACCGCCAGCGTTACGGACGACTGCGGCAAAGAGATTGTCTGTTCGCGCGGCGTGCGGCTGTTGACCGACGCCACGCTGGTTGAGGTTGCCGACAATGACTTCGACGCTATCGTATTGCCCGGCGGTTTGAAAGGCGCGGAGGCGTTTCGCGACAGCCCGCTGCTGGTGGAAACGGTGCGGCAGTTTCATCAGTCCGGCCGTATCGTCGCGGCGATATGCGCCGCGGCCGGAACGGTGCTGGTACCGCATAACCTTTTTCCGGTCGGCAATATGACCGGCTTTCCCGGCCTGAAGGAAACCATTCCGGAAAATCAGTGGATGGATAAACGCGTGGTCTGGGATCGCCGCGTCAATTTACTGACCAGCCAGGCACCAGGCACTTCGATAGATTTCGCGCTGAAGCTGATCGATCTGCTGGTTGGCAAAGAGAAAGCGCATGAGGTCGCGCAGCAGCTGGTGCCGGCCGCCGGGATTTTCGACTATCGCGAATGGGTGGAGTAGCGCGTGATTACTTCGCCTTTATGTGACCAATAGATCTGGCATTCGTCCATTCTGGCATTGTTCGCAGCGGCAGAGGCTGAGCGGATTAGCGGCCCGTTTTCGCGCATGGACGCGCGAAACGAGCCTGCAGGGACGGATTCACGGCGTGACCGTGTTCCGATCTGCCTCTGCTGCTGGTTCATTAATCCGAAAGCGACCTGTTATATCATCCCAGGCGCTACAGTCAGCGCCCTTGTTTGCCGCTACGGACGATAAACCTTCACGTTTTTAAAGCCCTGCTCATGCAGATAGAGCGCCTGCAGACGGCTCATCACGCCGCGATCGCAGTAGAGCAGCCAGGTTTTGCTCTGGTCGAGATCGCCAAACTGCGTGCTGAGCTTATAGAACGGCATTCCTTTCACTTCAACACCGTCCAGCTCCAGCGGTTTGTCGTCCTGTTCGTCCGGGGAACGAATATCCAGCACCACATCGTTGTCGCCGAAGGAAACCACGGTTTCCACTTCCACCACTTCCTGCTCCGTCTCTTCCGCAATCTGGCGGATATCCACGTTGGTGGCTTCCTCGATAACCTTATCCAGAATAGCGAAATCGAAATTCTGCTCTTCCGCTTCGATTCTGGACTTCACCGCTTTTACCGTCGGGCTTTTTGAAATCACGCCGCAGTATTCCGGCATGGTGCGGGCAAAATCTTCCGTGCCGATATGGCGCGCCAGCTTGATGATGTGCTCTTTATCATGGGAAATCAGCGGACGCAAAATCAGCGTATCGGAAGCGTTGTCGATCAGGCGCAAGTTGGTCAGCGTCTGGCTGGATACCTGGCCGAGCGCTTCGCCGGTCACCAGCGCCTGTACGCCGTAGCGTTCGGCGATAGTTGAGGCCGCACGCACCATCATGCGCTTCAGCACCACGCCCATCTGGCCGTCGTCCACTTTCTCCAGGATTTCGCCGACTACCGGCTCAAAGTTGATAGCGACAAAACGCACCTTGTGCGAGCGGCCGAAGCGATTCCACAGATAGTGCGCAACCTGACGTACACCGATCTCATGCGCCGCGCCGCCCAGGTTGAAGAAGCAGTAATGCACGCGACAGCCGCGGCGCATCAGCATATAGCTGGAGACGCCGGAGTCAAAGCCGCCGGAAATCAGCGACAGCACATCTTCCTGGCTGCCGATAGGGAAACCGCCGATGCCTTCATAGCGACCGGTGATCAGCAGCAGGCGATCGTCTTCGATCTCCAGATTCACCGTGACCTGCGGATGGTTCAGCTTTACCTGAGCGCTTTCGACGTGCTGGTTTAGTCCGCCGCCAACGTAGCGTTCGACATCCTGAGAGCTGAACTCATGCTTGCCGCGGCGCTTCACGCGTACGGAGAAGGTTTTGCCTTCGATACGCTCGCGGTTCATCGCCAGCGTCTGCTCAAAGATATTATGCAGATCGGTATAGGGACGCTCTTCCACTTCCAGTACGTGATGAATGCCGGGAATGCGCGACAGCTCATCAATAATATAGCCGCGCTGGCTTTCGTTTTTGGAACGGACTTCGATATGGTCCCAGTGGCGCACCACGGCCAGCGTCTCGTCGCACTCTTTCAGCACGTTACGGATGTTCGTTGTTAACATTTTGATAAAACGCAGGCGAACGGACTGGCTTTTGATGGTGATTTCAGGGAATAATTTAATGATAAACTTCATGGCGGCACGGGCTCAACGGGCAATAAGTGCTGAAATGGAGCGCACTTAGCTGGTAAAATCAGAGAATTGCAAAGTAGCTTACGCCCTTCACATCCAGGGGGAGAGGATTGTATCACATCCGCCCGGCGACTGCTTCTTCAACAGCGGTCGGAATCATTATTTTGCTTATCAATTTGAGTCGGCTACCATGAGTGGCCTGACAAAATAAAAACATCACTGAGCTAACGTTATTATGCCGAAAAAAGCCGAACAGCCCGCCAGTTTTGAAACCTCGCTCGCCCAGCTGGAGCAGATTGTTTCCCGTCTTGAGAGCGGCGACCTGCCGCTGGAAGAGGCGCTCAACGAATTTGAACGCGGCGTGCAGCTGGCGCGCGCGGGCCAGCAGAAGCTGCAGCAGGCGGAACAGCGCGTGCAGATCCTGCTTAACGACGATAAAAATGGCGATCTGCAGCCCTTTACGCCGGAAAACGACTGATGGATTTTAGCGCTCTTCTCACCGCGCAGCACGCACGCGTCAACCAGGCATTACAACACTTTATTAGCGCTCTGCCTTTTCAGCAGTCGCCGCTGGTCAAGGCGATGGAATATGGCGCGCTGCTGGGCGGCAAACGCCTGCGTCCTTTCCTGGTTTACGCCACCGGCCAGATGCTCCATGCCGATGACGCCGCGCTGGACGCGCCGGCCGCCGCGGTCGAGTGTATCCATGCTTACTCGCTGATCCACGACGATCTGCCGGCGATGGATGACGACAGCCTGCGGCGCGGCCAGCCAACCTGCCATATTAAATTTAGCGAAGATACGGCTATTTTAGCTGGCGACGCCCTACAAACGCTCGCCTTCACTATACTTGCCGATACCAGCATGCCAGGCGTAACGGCAGAGCATCGTATCGCGATGATTTCCGAGCTGGCTCAGGCCAGCGGCGTGGCGGGCATGTGCGGCGGCCAGGCGTTGGATCTGGCGGCGGAAGGCCAGCAGGTCGGCCTGAACGAGCTTGAGCAGATCCACCGCTACAAGACCGGCGCGCTGATCCGCTCAGCGGTGCGGCTGGGCGCTTTAGCCGCGGGCCAGCGTGGCCGCGAAGCACTGCCTGCGCTGGATCGCTACGCCGAAGCTATCGGCCTGGCGTTCCAGGTGCAGGACGATATTCTGGATGTGGTGGGCGATACCGCCATCATCGGCAAACGGCAGGGAGCCGATCAGCAGCTTGGAAAAAGTACCTACCCGGCCTTGATGGGACTCGAGAGCGCGCGGGCAAAAGCGTGGGAACTCTGTCAGGAGTCGCTCAGCGCACTGGAAACGCTTGCCGCGCAAGGCTTCGACACAACATCATTACAAGCGCTTGCAAGCTACATAATTGAACGCAATAAATAACTTCCACAATGAGTCTCTGATGAGTTTTGATACTGTAAAATATCCGACGCTGGCGCAGGCCGCTTCGGTACAAGAATTACGTTCGCTTCCGAAAGAGAGCCTGCCAAAACTCTGTGATGAGCTACGACAGTATTTACTCGACAGCGTCAGCCGCTCCAGCGGTCACTTTGCCTCGGGTCTGGGCGTGGTGGAGCTGACCGTTGCCCTGCACTACGTCTACAACACCCCTTTCGATCGCCTGATCTGGGATGTGGGTCACCAGGCCTATCCGCATAAAATTCTGACCGGTCGTCGCGATCGCATCGGCACCATCCGTCAGAAAAACGGCCTGCATCCTTTTCCGTGGCGCGACGAGAGCGAATATGACGTCCTGAACGTCGGCCACTCCAGCACCTCGATCAGCGCCGGGCTGGGTATCGCCGTCGCCGCCGAAAAAGAGGGCAAGGGCCGCCGCACCGCCTGCGTTATCGGTGATGGCGCCATCACGGCGGGCATGGCCTTTGAGGCGATGAACCACGCGGGCGACATCAAATCCGATCTGCTGGTGGTGCTGAACGACAACGAGATGTCGATTTCAGAAAACGTCGGCGCGCTGAACAACCGCCTGGCGCAGATCCTCTCCGGCAAAACCTATTCACGCCTGCGCGAAGGCGGCAAAAAAGTACTGACGGGCCTGCCGCCGATCAAAGAGCTGGTGAAACGCACCGAAGAGCATCTGAAAGGCATGGTAGTGCCGGGCACGCTGTTTGAGGAGCTGGGTTTTAACTATATCGGGCCGGTCGATGGTCACGACGTGCTGACGCTGGTACAGACGCTGCGCAATATGCGCGATCTGAAAGGCCCGCAGTTCCTGCACATCATGACGAAAAAAGGCAAAGGCTACGCGCCGGCGGAGAAAGATCCCATCAGCTGGCACGCGGTGCCTAAGTTCGATCCGGCCAGTGGACTGTTGCCGAAAGCGGCTGAAGGTCTGCCGAGCTACTCTAAAATCTTTGGGCAGTGGCTGTGCGAAACCGCAGCGGACGATCAGCGGCTGATGGCGGTAACGCCAGCCATGCGTGAAGGTTCCGGCATGGTCAGCTTCTCGCGTGACTATCCGCAGCAATATTTCGACGTGGCGATAGCCGAGCAGCACGCCGTGACTTTCGCTGCCGGACTGGCGATTGGCGGCTATAAACCGGTTGTAGCGATTTACTCAACTTTCCTGCAGCGCGCTTACGATCAGCTGATCCATGACGTGGCGATCCAGAAGCTGCCGGTGCTGTTCGCCATCGATCGCGGCGGCATCGTCGGCGCGGACGGCCAGACGCATCAGGGCGCTTTCGATATCTCCTTCCTGCGCTGTATCCCCAATATGGTGATCATGACGCCAAGCGATGAGAACGAGTGTCGCCAGATGCTCTACACCGGCTATCACTACAATGCCGGGCCAAGCGCGGTACGCTATCCTCGCGGAACGGGCACCGGCGCCGAACTCGCGCCGCTGGCGTCGCTGCCGTTAGGTAAAGGCGTGGTGAAGCGCGAAGGCGAAAAGCTGGCCATCCTCAACTTCGGCACGCTGCTGCCGGAAGCGGCCGCCGTCGCGGAATCACTCAACGCCACGCTGGTGGATATGCGTTTTGTGAAGCCGCTGGACGAGGCGCTGATTATTGAGCTGGCCGCCAGTCACGAAGCGCTGATCACGCTGGAAGAAGGCGCAATCAAAGGCGGCGCAGGCAGCGGCGTGATTGAGCTGCTGATGGCGAAACGCGTATTGGTACCGGTACTGAATATCGGCCTGCCGGATGAGTTTATTCCACAGGGCACTCAGGAAGAGATCCGCCACGACTATCTGCTGGATGCCGAAGGCATCGAACAACAGATCCAGGCCTGGCTGGCGCTATAATCCCGCACGATGCTCCCCATCCGGGGAGCACGCCACCTGCTATGCTTAGGCCTTTGCGCCTTTTCAACATCAGCAGGAGCACGCATGAAATCCATCAAGTTAGGTAGCACCGATCTCACCGTATCCCGTTTATGCCTGGGCTGTATGACCTATGGTGAACCAGATCGGGGTCGCCACGCCTGGACACTGCCGGAAGAGAGCAGCCGCCCGCTAATCAAGCAGGCGCTGGAGGCCGGAATTAACTTTTTCGATACCGCCAACAGTTACTCCGACGGCAGTAGTGAAGAAATTGTGGGCCGAGCGCTGAAAGACTATGCCCGCCGCGATGAAATCGTGCTGGCGACCAAAGTCTATTTTCCGATGAGTAATCTTACGGGCGGCCTCTCTCGCGCCAACATTATGCAGTCGATAGATGACAGCCTGACTCGTCTGGGCACCGACTATGTGGATTTATTGCAGATTCACCGCTGGGATTACAATACGCCGCTGGAAGAGACGCTGGAAGCGCTGCATGACGTGGTGAAGGCCGGGAAAGCCCGCTATATCGGCGCGTCGTCGATGTACGCCTGGCAGTTTGCCAAAGCGCTCTATACGGCAGATCGCTACGGCTGGACGAGGTTTGTCAGTATGCAGGATCAGTACAATCTGATTCAGCGTGAGGAAGAGCGAGAAATGTACCCATTATGCCAGGCGGAAAACATTGCCGTTCTGCCGTGGAGCCCGCTGGCGCGCGGTCGCCTGACGCGTCCCTGGGGCGAAACAACGGCGCGTACCGCTTCCGATGAGTATGGCGCCACGCTCTATGCCAAAAGCGAAGAAAACGACGCCGCTATCGCGCAGCGCCTGGCGACCATCGCCGAAAAACGCGGCGCCAGCCGGGCGCAGATAGCGCTGGCGTGGCTGCTGGCAAAACCTGTGGTGACCGCGCCGATTATCGGTGCGTCACGTTCGGAACAGCTGGCCGATCTGGTTAAAGCCGTGGATATTGAACTGACGCCGGAAGAGGTAAACGAACTGGAAAGCGCCTATCAGCCGCACTCTGTGGTGGGTTTTGAATAAAGGGTTATAAAGTAAAGAGGCCAGCGTATTTGCGCTGGCCTCTTGGTATCGCGGCGCGCTACAGCGCCAGATGGTGCCCGGCATAATAGAGAATGCCCGCCGAAATAATCCCGGCGACGATATCATCCACCATGATGCCCATACCGCCGTGCACGTTGCGATCGAACCAGCGAATTGGCCAGGGTTTCCACATATCCAGCACGCGGAAGATCACAAAGCCCGCCAGCACCCATTGCCAGCTGTTGACCGGAATAGCCATCAGCGTAATCCACATGCCGATAAACTCGTCCCAGACGATGCTGCCATGATCGTGTAGGCCCATATCCTTCGCGGTGCGATGGCAAAGATAGACGCCAATGCAGATGCCAAACATCACCAGCAGGGAATAGATATCCTGCGGCAGAAAGGACATCAGGTACCAGAAAGGAATAGCCGCCAGCGATCCCATCGTTCCCGGCACTACAGGGCTAAGGCCGCTGCCGAATCCGGTCGCCAGCAGATGCCACGGATTGCTCATCCGCAGCCGTTTTTTCGCTTCGCGCTTATCCAAAATGATCGAATCCTTTCAGGTTGCGTTGCACCGGCCGATTGTTCTCCAGCAGCACCAGCCCTTCGGACTGCGGCGCCAGCTGGCCAACACAGGTAAAAGGCACGCCGTAATGGCCCAGCGCCACGTCAAGCGCGCCGCGATTGATTTCCGGCACGGTAAAGCAGAGTTCATAGTCTTCGCCGCCGCTCAGCGCCCAGTTTATCGCCTGCTCCGGCGTAAAGTGGCTCTGCATCACGCCGGAGAGCGGCAGCGCGTCCAGATTCAGGCGTGCGCCGCAGCCGCTGGCCTGCAGAATATGGCCCAGATCGGAGATTAAGCCGTCGGAAATATCGATAGCGGCGCTGGCCAGATCGCGTAGCGCCTGACCCTGCAGAATACGCGGCATTGGCCGCAGATGGCGCTTGATTAGCGCCTCATGCGCGGCGGGATCGCTGATTTTAATGCGGTGCTGCAGCAGCGCCAGCCCTGCCGCGCTGTCGCCCAGCGTGCCGGTCACATAGATCCAGTCGCCGGGACGTGCGCCGGAGCGCTTCAGCGCCCTGCCCGCCGGCACCAGGCCATGAATGCCCAGCGTCAGACTCAGCGGCCCGCGCGTGGTGTCGCCGCCGATCAGCTGCATATTGTAGTAGTCCAGCAGTTCGAACAGGCTGTCGCTAAACTCTTTCAGCCAGGCTTCGTTGACTTCAGGCAGCGTTAACGCCAGCGTCAACCACGCGGGATCGGCGCCCATCGCGGCCAGATCGCTGAGGTTCACCGCCAGCGCTTTATAGCCGAGATCGGCCGGATGAATATCCCGCAGGAAATGGACGCCCTCGACCAGCGTATCGGTGCTGATCGCCAGCGTCTGTTTTTCGGGCAGGTTAAGAAGCGCGCAGTCGTCGCCGATGCCTTTTTCCACATCGCGACGAGAGCTGGTTACGCGATTGAAATAGCGCGCAATAAGTTCAAATTCGCCACATGCCATAATGCTTTCCAGCAGAAAAAAGAAAGAAGGCCGGATAAGACCGGCCTGAGAGGATTACTTCCTGTTGGGGCGGATTTGCGGTGCGGCTTTATCCAGCACGCCATTGACGAATTTATGACTGTCTTCAGCGCCGAACACTTTCGCCAGTTCAATCCCCTCGTTGATAGCAACTTTATAGGGAACATCGGAGCGCTTGCTCAGCTCATACAGCGAAATGCGCAGAATCGCCTTCTCTACCTGACCCAGCTCTTCCAGCTGACGGGAAAGGTAAGGCTTCATCAGGCCGTCAAGGTATGCGCTGTTGGTCGCAACGCCGCCCAGCAGCTCGCGGAAATAGCTGATATCAACGTCTTTGACGTCTTGCTCCGCCAGAAACTGGTATTCGACATCAGAGATGTCGTTATTGGACAACTGCCAGGAGTAAAGCGCCTGGACAGCGCATTCACGGGCGCGGCGACGAGCAGCAGGTTTCACAAAATTCCCCTTAAAATCAGGCTTTGATGGCTTTCAGTACGTTAATCATTTCCAGTGCGGTCAGAGCGGCTTCCGCCCCTTTGTTGCCCGCTTTAGTACCGGCGCGTTCGATGGCCTGCTCGATGTTTTCCGTGGTCAGGACACCAAAAGCAACCGGAATATCGCTGTTCATAGCGACGCTGGCCAGGCCAGAGCTGGCTTCGCCAGCAACATATTCGAAGTGGGCGGTGCCGCCGCGGATCACGGTGCCTAACGCCACGACCGCGTCGTGTTTGCCGGCTTTCGCCAGCGCGCGCGCCGTCATTGGCATCTCGTAAGCGCCCGGTACCCAGATAACAGTGATGTTTTCATCTTTTACCTGGCCGATACGCTTCAACGCATCCAGGGCGCCGCTCAGCAGGCTGTCGTTGATAAAGTTGTTGAAACGCGCAATAACAATGGCCACGCGCGCGTCAGGAGTAGCAACAGCAGCTTCGATAACGTTCATAATCTTCCTTTCAGGGTTTGTTATGGCCCCGCAGGGGGGCGGATTCTATCACACTCTTTAACGCTCTGCTTCCGCTTTTCTGCAGAGCGCTATCGCGGCGTTAGCGTCAGGCGCAAATCCGGCCCGACCTGACGACTATCGCTGAATATAAACGTCGGTGCTTCAGCAAGTTGTGCTAAAGCGGGCAGATGGCACAAACCGCGCGCGCCATCGCCCAATAATTTCGGCGCAAGGTAGACGATCAGCTCGTCCACCACGCCTGCGGCCAGCAGCGCGCCAGCCAGTTCCGCGCCCGCTTCCACCCAGACAGTGTTGATCTGGCGGCGTCCCAACAGCATCAGCAGCGCCACCAGATCGGTGCGTCCCTGTACAGAAGGCACGCTGAACTGCTCCACGTTGTCCGGCCACTTCTGTTCGTCCGGCTGCTGACGCGCCAGCCAGGTTTCGCCAGGCTGGGCGATCAGGCGATGCTGCGGCGTAACGCGGTTTTGGCTGTCGATAACGACTCTCACCGGCTGACGCAGATGCTGGCGAGCATACGCCGCCTGCACATCCTGATTCAGCTCGTCCCAGCGTACCGTCAGAGAAGGATCGTCAGCCAGCACCGTCGCGCTGGTGGTCAGGATGGCGGAGCTTTGCGCTCGCAGGCGCTGCACGTCGCGACGCGCTTCCGGCGAGGTGATCCACTGGCTTTCGCCGCTGGCCATCGCCGTACGGCCATCCAGCGACGCGCCCAGCTTAAGCTGCACCCAGGGAAAACCGGTGCGCATTCGCTTCAGGAAGCCGCGATTCAGCGCCTCCGCTTCCTGCATCATCACGCCGTGGCTGACTTCGATCCCGGCCTGCTGCAGGCGATAAAGCCCGCGTCCCGCTACCTGTGGATTGGGGTCCTGCATCGCAACGACGACTCGCGCCACGCCTGCGGCGATTAGCGCGTCGCAGCACGGCGGCGTACGGCCATGATGACTACAGGGTTCCAGCGTGACGTAAGCCGTTGCGCCGCGAGCCTTCTCGCCCGCCATGCGCAGCGCGTGAACTTCGGCATGGGGTTCGCCCGCGCGAAAATGGTAACCTTCGCCGACGATTTCACCGTCGCGAACGATGACGCAGCCAACGTTAGGGTTTGGCGTTGTGGTGAAGCGTCCGCGTCTGGCCAGCTCCAGCGCGCGCGCCATATAGCGTTCATCCATACCTTAATCCTGTAAGCGGGCGATCTCTTCGCCGAATTCGCGGATATCTTCAAAGCTGCGGTAAACCGAGGCGAAGCGGATATAGGCGACCTTATCCAGCTTTTTCAGTTCATCCATCACCAGGTTGCCGATCATTTTACTGGGCACTTCCCGTTCGCCAGTGGAACGCAGCTTGCTTTTAATATGGCTGACGGCGTTTTCCACGTCGTCCGAGCTGACCGGCCGTTTCTCCAGCGCTTTCATAATGCCGCTGCAGAGCTTGTCCTCGTTGAAAGGCTCGCGGATATCGTTGCTTTTTACCACGCGCGGCATCACCAGTTCGGCAACTTCAAAAGTGGTGAAACGCTCATGGCACACCAGGCACTGACGGCGACGGCGCACCGAGGTTCCTTCGCCAACCAGGCGGGAGTCGATGACTTTAGTATCCACAGCGGAACAGAACGGGCAATGCATGATGCTTCCTGATGGTCTGGAAAAGTGTGCACAGTGTAGCGCGAAGTGGCGGGCAACAAAATATCGGGCTCTCCTTCTTTGGCTTTTCAGGCGGTTCGCACAACAGCGAGTCGGCCAGCGTCTCGTTCTTCCGCTATACTCACAAAACGCGCGAGCGTAATTTTTTCTCAAAACAGGGATTAGACGGAGGAGATATGGGTTTATTTAACTTTGTAAAAGAAGCTGGCGAGAAGTTATGGGATTCGGTGAGCGGCGCTGGCGAGGACCAGAGCGCGAAGCTGAAAGAGTATATCCATAAACTGGGCCTGCCAGGCAGCGACAAGGTTGACGTGAAGGTGGACGGCGACAAAGCCAGCATCAGCGGCGACAGCATTTCTCAGGAGCTGAAGGAAAAGATCCTGGTCGCGGCAGGCAACGTGGCCGGCATCACCCATGTGGAAGATAATGTTAAGGTCGAACAGGCCGGTACGGAAGCGAAATTCTATACGGTGAAAAAAGGCGATACGCTGAGCGCCATCTCCAAAGAAGTCTATGGCGATGCGAACAAGTATCAGCAGATTTTCGAAGCCAACAAGCCGATGCTTTCCGACCCGAACAAGATCTATCCGGGCCAGACTTTACGTATTCCGCAGTAGGCGCCCGTGAAGAAACTCCTGAAAAAGGCAGCGCTGCTGCCTCTTATCGTTTTGCTGGCGAGCTGCGCTTCATCGCAGCAGAAGCCGCAGATCGTGAAGCTGCATAATCAGGTTGGCAAGCTCAATACGCAGGTAGAGCAGCTGACCGAGCAGGCAACCGCGCTAACCCGGCAGAATGGGCTGAACAGCAGCTCCACTCAGGGCGCGTGGCTGCTGCCGGTCGCTAATACGGCCGTGCCGCTGCAGAGCCAATTGGGCGAGGTCAGACTGTCGCTCAGCCATGTCGAAAGCGAAGCCAACGGCACACGAGCGATTCTGCACATTCGCTCGGCGGCGGACAACAGCCTGCCGGCGTTTACCGCGACGGTAGAATGGGGCGAACTGGATCCCACTACGGGCAAACCGCTGCAGGTCAGCAGCCAGAGCCAGAGCTTTAGCGTGGCCGCCTCGCTCCTGCCGCGTAGTGAAGTGACGGTGCCGCTGCGCCTGAGCAACCTGCCGCCGGAGCAGCTTGGCTATGTGCGCGTACACGATCTGGTCGCGCAGAGCGCGCCAGCGCCGTAATAACGTTTCAGCCATAAAAAAAGCGCCGCAAATGCGGCGCTTTTTTATGCAGCGAAAAGCTTAAGGCAGAATCGAAGGCTGATCGGCGCCCTCTTTCTCCACTTTCTGCTGAATCAGATGCTCGCGCTTCATCCCCAGCTTCAGCGCCAGCGCCGAGGCCACATAGATAGATGAAATCGTACCGATGGAAACGCCGATCAGCATGGTCAGCGAGAAGCCTTCCAGCAGCGCGCCGCCAAAGATAAACAGCATCAGCACCACCACCAGCGTGGTCGCGGAAGTCATAATGGTACGGCTCAGCGTCTGCGTCAGCGAGACGTTGAAGATCTCGTAAGGCGTACCGCGACGGATCTTGCGGAAGTTCTCACGAATACGGTCCGATACCACGATGCTGTCGTTCAGCGAGTAGCCGATAACCGACATCAGCGACGCGACAATGGTCAGGTCAACCTCGATATGGAACAGCGAGAGAATACCCATAGTGATTATCACGTCGTGCGCCAGCGCCAGCACGGCACCTAACGCCAGTCGCCACTCAAAGCGGAAACCGACATACACCAGGATGGCGATCAGCGCTACCAGCAGCGCCATGCCGCCGGTTTGCGCCAGATCGCTGCCGACGCTCGGGCCGACAAACTCAATGCGCTTCACGGTGCCGTTCTGTGCCGTCGCCTGATTGATGACGCTGACCACCTTGTTGCCCAGCTCCTGGCCCGCGTTGCCTTCATGCGGCGACATCCGCACCAGCACGTCGCGGCTGCTGCCGAAGTTCTGCACCTGCGGATCGGTAAAGCCCGCTTTTTCCAGCGCGCCGCGCAGGTTATCCAGCTCGGCCGGTTTCTCCAGAGAAATTTCAATTACCGTACCGCCGGTAAAATCAAGACCCCAGTTAAACCCTTTTACGCCCATGATCACAAAAGAAGCGATCAGCAGCAGGCCGGAAAGGGTAAAGGCCAGCTTGTCCCAGCGCATAAAGTCATGGACTTTACGGCCGTAGTTCAATTGTTCAACGCTATAGTCCTGTGCCACAACGCACTCCTCAAATAGACAGCTTGTTGATGCGTTTACCGCCGTACAGCAGGTTGACGATGGCGCGGGTACCGACAATAGCGGTAAACATAGAGGTCACTACACCGATTGCCGTGGTGATAGCGAAGCCTTTAATGGATCCCGTTCCGACGGCGTAAAGGATAATAGCCGTGATCAGCGTGGTGACGTTGGCGTCGATAATACTGGAGAACGCGCCGCTGTAGCCCTCATGAATCGCCTGCTGCACGGAACGCCCGTTCTTCAGCTCTTCTTTGATACGCTCGTTGATCAGCACGTTGGCGTCGACCGCCACCGCCAGCGTCAGCACGATACCGGCGATACCCGGCATGGTCAGCGTGGCGCCCGGCAGCAGCGACATAATGCCCACGATCAGCACCAGGTTCGCCACCAGCGCGGTGGTCGCAATCACGCCGAACTTACGGTAGTAAACCACCATAAAGACGATAGAAGCGATCAGGCCCCACAGGCAGGCTTCCAGACCCTGAGTGATGTTCTGCGCACCCATGGTCGGGCCGATGGTGCGCTCTTCCACGATCTGGATTGGCGCAATCAGCGCGCCCGCACGCAGCAGCAGCGAGAGCTGACGAGCTTCGTTTGGATTGCTGATGCCGGTGATGCGGAAGCTGTTGCCCAGTCGTGACTGGATGTTAGCGACGTTAATCACCTCTTCCTGCTTCGCCAGGATAGCGCGACCGTTGGCGTCTTTCTTGCCGCTGTCTTTATATTCGACAAACAGCGTTGCCATCGGCTTGCCGATATTATCCTTGGTGAAGTTGGACATGATGTTGCCGCCGGCGCTGTCCAGCGAAATGTTCACCTGCGCCTGGTTGTACTCATCCATGCTCGACGTGGAGTCCGTGATATGGTCACCGGTCAGGATCACGCGCTTATACAGCGTTACCGGCTGGCCGTCGCGGGTATTTTTCACTTCGGAATCGCCCGGCACGCGGCCATTGGCGGCGGCGGTCGGATCGACGGAAGTGTTCACCAGACGGAATTCCAGCGTGGCGGTTGCGCCCAGAATCTCTTTCGCCCGCGCCGTATCCTGGATACCCGGCAGTTCAACCACGATGCGATCGGAACCCTGACGCTGCACCAGCGGCTCGGCGACGCCCAGCTGATTGACACGGTTGCGCAGGATGGTGATGTTCTGCTGCACCGCATATTCGCGCGCTTCACGCAGACGTTCATCGGTCATCACCGCGCGCAGCAGGTTGCTGCCGCTGGCGCTGATCACCAGATCGCGATAGCGGCCGGTCAGATAGCTGACGGCGTTGTCGCGCGCCTGTGCGTCGCGGAAACGAATTTCCAGACCGTAGTTATCGGTCTTACGCACGTTGGTATAGGGGATGCTTTTGTCGCGCAGATCGCTGCGCAGGTTGTCGATATTCTGCTCCTGAAGCTTGCCGAGAGCGGTATCCATATCGACTTCCATCAGGAAGTGTACGCCGCCGCGCAGGTCAAGACCGAGCTTCATCGGCTCTGCGGCCAGCATGCTCAGCCAGGTTGGCGTGGCGGGAGCCAGGTTGAGCGCCACTACGTAGTCTTCGCCCAGCACTTTGCTGATAGTGTCGCGAGCGCGCAGCTGCACGTCGCCGTTGGCGAAGCGCGCCATAATAGCGCCGTTTTCCAGCGCAATTGATTTGCTCTGGATGTTCTCTTCTTTTAAAGCACTCTGGATCTGATTCAGCGTCTGCTCACTGGCGGCGCTTCCGCGCGCGCCGGTGACCTGAACAGCCGGATCCTCACCATACAGGTTGGGAAGCGCATAGAGCAGACCGACGATTAGCACGACGATCAGCATGATGTACTTCCACAAAGGATAACGGTTTAACACGGCAGTTCCCTTAGGGAAAACAAAAAATTACAGCGCCTTCATCGTACCTTTCGGCAGAACGGCAGCCACGAAATCACGTTTAACCACGACTTCCGTCGTCTCGTTCAGCGCGATAGCCACATAGCCGGTTTCCGCCACTTTGGTTACGCGTCCAACCAGACCGCCGGTGGTCAGCACTTCGTCGCCTTTGGAGATGGAATCCATCAGTTTCTTATGCTCTTTCGCGCGTTTTTGCTGTGGGCGCAGGATCATGAAATAGAAGATCAGGCCGAACACCACCAGCATAATTACCAGCGAATACGGGCTTCCCTGTGCTGGAGCCCCAGCGGCGGCCACTGCGTCAGAAATGAACAAGCTCATTAATTTTCCCTCATTGATTGATTATCAGACGTTTAACGGCGGAACCGCTTTGCCCGTCCGCGCATAGAATTCGCTAACAAAGTGCTCTAATTTACCCTCTTCGATAGCCTGGCGTAAACCGGCCATCAGGCGCTGGTAATAACGCAGGTTATGAATAGTGTTGAGACGAGCGCCCAGTATTTCGTTGCAACGATCGAGATGATAAAGGTAAGCGCGGCTATAGTTGCGGCACGTATAGCAATCGCACTCCGCATCCAGCGGCGCCGTATCGTCTTTATATTTCGCGTTGCGGATTTTCACCACGCCGTCGGTGACGAACAGATGGCCGTTGCGGGCGTTGCGAGTAGGCATAACACAGTCGAACATATCAATGCCGCGACGCACGCCTTCAACCAGATCTTCCGGCTTGCCGACGCCCATCAGGTAGCGCGGTTTGTCCTCGGGGATCTGCGGGCAGACATGCTCCAGGATGCGGTGCATATCCTCTTTCGGCTCGCCGACCGCCAGGCCGCCCACAGCGTAACCATCAAAGCCGATCTCTACCAGCCCTTTGACGGAGACATCTCGTAAATCTTCGTAAACGCCGCCCTGAATAATGCCGAACAGCGCATTTTTATTACCCAGTGAATCAAAGCGGTCGCGGCTACGCTGCGCCCAGCGCAGCGACATTTCCATTGAGCGTTTAGCGTAATCCCAGTCGGCGGGATACGGCGTACACTCGTCGAAGATCATCACGATATCGGAACCGAGATCGAACTGGATCTCCATAGATTTTTCCGGATCGAGGAAGATCTTGTCGCCATTGATCGGATTGCGGAAGTGTACGCCCGCTTCGGTGATTTTACGGATATCGCCCAGGCTGAAAACCTGGAAGCCGCCGGAATCGGTCAGGATTGGCCCTTTCCACTGCATAAAGTCGTGCAGATCGCCGTGCAGCTTCATGATCTCCTGACCCGGACGCAGCCACAGATGGAAAGTGTTGCCGAGAATAATCTGCGCGCCGGTATCCTGAACTTCCTCCGGCGTCATCCCTTTTACCGTGCCGTAGGTGCCGACAGGCATAAACGCCGGGGTTTCCACCACGCCGCGCTCAAAAACCAGACGACCGCGACGCGCGCGCCCGTCAGTAGTATCTAATTCAAACTTCACGTTGCCTCCACCAGAGAAACAGTCTGATGATTAGTTAACCACCGCCCGAAAGCGGTGAGCATAGCGGCCGGGCCAGGCCGACCGCGAGAATTTATTCGCCGACCTGTTCGTTTACCGCCTGCGGATTGCGGGTGATAAACATTGCGTCGCCGTAGCTGAAAAAGCGATATTTCTCCGCCACCGCCTGCTGATAAGCGTGCATGGTGTGGCGATAACCCGCGAAAGCGGAAACCAGCATAATCAGCGTCGATTCCGGCAAATGGAAATTAGTCACCAGCGCATCAATAACCTGATACTCATAGCCGGGATAGATAAAAATTTTGGTGTCGTCGAAAAACGGCGCGATTAACGCATCTTTCGCCGCCGCCGCCGCGCTCTCCAGCGAACGCACAGAGGTTGTGCCGACAGCGACGACGCGGTTGCCGCGCGCTTTACAGGCCAGCACCGCGTCCACCACTTCCTGCGGCACTTCGGCGTATTCGGCGTGCATAATATGATCTTCGATGCTTTCCACGCGTACCGGCTGGAAAGTGCCAGCGCCAACATGCAGCGTCACGAAAGCGGTTTCGATGCCTTTCGCCCGCAGCGCTTCCAGCATCGGCTCGTCGAAGTGAAGACCGGCCGTCGGCGCGGCTACCGCGCCGGGACGCTCGCTGTAGACGGTCTGATAGAGTTCGCGATCCGCCTCTTCGTCAGGACGATCGATATAGGGCGGCAGCGGCATATGGCCAACGGCTTCCAGGATATCCAGCACCGCGCGTTCGTCGTCGAAATGCAGCTCAAACAGCGCGTCGTGGCGAGCGACCATCGTCGCTTTTACGCTCTCGTCGTCGCCAAGCAGCAGCTCCGCGCCGGGTTTAGGCGCTTTCGAGGCGCGGATATGCGCCAGCACGCGATGCTCGTCCAGCATACGCTCCACCAGCACCTCGATTTTTCCGCCGCTGGCCTTACGACCAAAGACGCGCGCCGGAATAACGCGCGTGTTGTTGAAAACCAGCAGGTCGCCCGGATTGAGCAGATCCAGTAAATCGGTGAAGACCCCGTGAGTCAGCGTGCCGTCTGGCCCATTCAGGGAAAGCAGACGGCATCCGCTGCGCTGAGCCTGCGGATAGTGGGCAATCAAAGATTCGGGTAACTCAAAAGAAAAATCGGCAACGCGCATGGTCATTCACAGTCAGGGAAATCAGGGCGCACATTCTAGCTGAAAACCCGCCAATTCTGAACCATTCGCCGCATCTATCGGTTAAACGCCCGCTAACGCCGATGTGAAGTCAAAGGAGAAGACCCGTCAAAGCCATTGGCTTCACAGCAAGGCAGCAAGAGAGTGAATCCCGATGAGCTTATTCAGATAAGTGATTCGGGTGAGGGAACGCCGCTAACGCCGATGTGAAGTCAAGGGAGAAGACCCGTCAAAGCCATTGGCTTCACAGCAAGGCAGCAAGAGAGTGAATCCCGATGAGCTTATTCAGATAAGTGATTCGGGTGAGGGAACGCCGCTAACGCCGATGTGAAGTCAAGGGAGAAGACGGTATACTGGCGCCATGAACTATCTTGCACACCTTCATCTGGCGCGGCTGGCCCACAGCTCTCCTCTCGGTAATCTGATGGCTGATTTTGTTCGCGGCAATCCGCGCGGCGTCTGGTCTGACGAGATTGCCGCCGGCATTCTTCTGCACCGCCGTATTGACGTGATGACCGACGCGCTGCCGCAGGTTCGCGTCGCCCGCGGCTACTTCCGCGCAGAAACTTATCGCGTATCGCCCATCGCGCTGGACGTTATTTGGGACCATTTTTTATCGCTTCACTGGGATAAGATTGTACCGGATCTCTCTCTGCCCGAGTTTTTGCGGCAGGCGCAAACGGCGATCGTTCCGCATCTCGCGGTCACGCCGGAGCGTTTTCAAAATCTGAATCGCTGGCTATGGCGCGATCGCTGGATGGAAAAGTACGCCGAGGCGCCTTATCTGCAAAATGTACTGAGCGGTATGGCCAGCCGCCGCCCGCGCCTGGCGGCATTAGCGGACTGTTATCAGGACTTTGTTGATAATTATCAATTACTCGACGCGCTGTTCTGGCAATTTTATCCGCAGATGATGGCGCAGGCTGTCGATCGTTCACTTTAACCGGAACGGGAAGCTTGCCCTTTTGCAGGAAAAGGTTATTGTAGAAGGCCGCCTTGAAAAACACATTTTTTGACAGGCTGAGCCTATCAGAGAAATCGGCGATTCACGCTGGTTTGCAAACAGACGTCGCCCCTATACTGGCGGCCGTTTCCTTTAATTTATCCTTACAGGAGTGACTATGGTTCTGGTAACTCGTCAAGCCCCTGATTTTACCGCCGCAGCTGTGCTGGGCAACGGTGAGATCGTAGAAAACTTTAACTTTAAAAAACACACCGCTGGTAAAGCCACCGTTGTGTTCTTTTGGCCAATGGACTTCACTTTCGTCTGCCCTTCTGAGCTGATCGCTTTCGACAAGCGCTATGAAGAGTTCCAGAAGCGTGGCGTGGAAGTCGTGGGCGTTTCCTTCGACTCCGAGTTCGTCCACAACGCATGGCGTAAAACCCCTATCGATAAAGGCGGCATCGGCGAAGTAAAATACGCGATGGTTGCCGATATCAAGCGTGAAATCCAGAAAGCCTACGGCATCGAGCATCCGGATGCAGGCGTTGCGCTGCGCGGCTCTTTCCTGATCGACAAAGCCGGTGTGGTTCGCCACCAGGTGGTTAACGATCTGCCGCTGGGCCGTAACGTTGACGAAATGCTGCGTATGGTTGACGCGCTGCAGTTCCACGAAGAGCACGGCGAAGTGTGCCCGGCTCAGTGGGAAAAAGGCAAAGAAGGCATGGGCGCTTCTCCGGACGGCGTAGCTAAATACCTGTCTGAAAACGCCGGCAAGCTGTAAGCCTGTCGAACAGAATAAAGCTCGCTTCGGCGGGCTTTTTTTGTGGAAAATTTATGCGATCTAAGCTATTGATGCGGGGATGAAAGGCGAAATATGCAGCGAAAGTATACCCGTGATGACGGGCTATGATAACCTGTTGCCAGGTACAGCTTAAAGAGGGAAGAAAGTGCCCAATAAAGAGCAGGCTTATTCTTCAGAAATCTGTGCCCTCATTGGCAGAGCCGTGGCGGAGCTTCTTGCAGACGGCGAGCCTATAGGAAGACATAATATCCTGATAAGACTTCAGGTTTATAGCGCACAAACTACCGACCAGCAGGCGCAGGCCACTATTCAACGAGCTTTTCGCTCACTACTTGAACGCTTCAACTAGTCCCTTTTTCTAACGTTCTACAGCAATGACCGGGCATCAGGCCGCCATCCAGGCTGGCGCTTTTCCCTTTCTACCTTTCCGCCCGGCGCATTGCTGTCGACGCCTTACGCGTCATCAGGCGTCCGGGCGACAACCACTTCCAGCGCCTGACGATAAACGTCCAGCTGCACCACATCAGAGGTATTTTCCAGCTTTTCGATCAGCTTAAGGATAATCGCTTTATTGGTTACATAACCGCCGCCTGCCACGATCTCTCTGATCACCGCGCCAATAACTTTTGTTTCCTGAGCCAGTAAATCGCCTTCGCCCTGAAAGTGCTCAAGGATCGCGGACTCTGAAGAGTGCTGCTGCATAGTATTCGCCTTCATAAAGGGCGGGATATCCCACCTGAATTGACTCAATGTTTTTTAGTGCCGTTCGGCGGGCCTTCGCTGGTAAAAAGATGCTTCACGTTATCCATATCGCGGATCTCGTGCGTATAGCGATTGCTACCAGACGTAATGTTGTTTCTGACATCCACAATGGCCTGCTTACAGGCGCGATGTCTGACCGCGCTTTTTTCTGCGGCGGCCATCGCCTGTAGCTGACGGATCAGCGCTGCGTTATTGATAGCAGCATCACTTTTCAACAACGCCAGCACGGCTTCGCCCAGGATGATATCGATCAGTTTTTCTTCGTCGTTTCTGTACATACCAGCTTCTCTGTATCAGTGATGTGGACACGTTTAAACGGCCACAATTCCCGGTAGCCAACCCTGGGAGACAGCAGACTTGCCGAAGCCCGCCGATAAAAAGACCGGGCGGGAGAGCAGGCCGGGCCGAGCAGAAAAGTTACGAACGTCTGGTAGTGGTTATCCAGGCTCTGAAACTCAGTCCTCACGGCCAAACAGCATGCCTATCAGCTCGTGATAATGCTTTTCCTGTCCGGCATCGGAAGCCAACTCAAGGCGCCTCAGCAATTTCGAACAGATCGCCTTGCGGTTAATATTTTTACCTGAACGCAGAATTTCCACCACAATCTGTCCCAGCGTCTCTTGCTGCGAAGGCAGCATCGCTTCACTGAAGTAGCGACTGATATCGCCTTCAGTTTTCGGGTTAAATCCATCCTGACGCATACAGCCCCCTTCAGTCGGTAGGTTAAAACGTGTTTAAATAATTCTGCGCTTAAGTTAACCACTTTCGACAAATGTGTACAGCTATATTGAAGTTGTACAGGGCGATTTCTTGTAGCAAAAAGTGCTGTCAACAGTGTAATACTCTGCCAGACAACTTTTTGAGAGGTAAATTCGACCGTTACGGCCGCTGTTAGTCCCTTTTTCGCTTTAGTCAGGCTGAATTTTCACCAATACGATAAATATAAGATATAACCTCAAGGATGCTAAGGATGTACAACTTTACCGCTCTGCTTTTAGCCGCTTTATCCGGCCTGTTTAGTTTACCAGGCCAGGCTAGCGCAGATTATCGGCTTGAGAAGGTAGTGGAAGTGAGCCGACACGGTGTGCGTCCGCCTTCGCCGGATAATCGGCGGGCTATTGAGCAAGGTTCGGCCCGAAGCTGGAGCAGCTGGTTAACGCGCGATGGCGAACTGACCGGACACGGCTATACGGCGGTCTGGCTAAAGGGCCTTTATCAGAGCGGCTATTACCGTCGAATGGGTTTGCTCAGGGATGGCTGCCCGAACAAAGGGGATTTTTACCTGCGTGCCAGTCCTGTGCAGCGTACCAGAGCCACGGCGCGCGCGCTGGCGGAAGCGGCCTTTCCCGGCTGTAGCATAACGATACATTCGGAAGCCGCTTTCGATCCGCTGTTTCAACTGCCAAAAGAAAAGGCCAGCGAGCGGCAAACCGCTCTGAATCGACATGAAGCACTACGCGCAATGGGCGGCAGCCTGACCGCGGCGCAGCAGCGGTTACAACCGCAAATCAACGCCCTTAAGCAGGTCGTTTGCCAGCCTGCGCGGCCCTGCCCCGCTTTCAGCCAATCCTGGCGGCTCGCCGTCTGGTCAAACGGTACTGTCGGCGTAGAGGGCCTGGATACGCTGGCCGCGATGGCGGAAACTCTGCGCCTGGAATGGAGCGAGAATAAACCGCTCGACGAAATCGCTTTTGGTCAGGTTAAAAACCAGACGGAACTGGCGAAGCTGCTGCCGCTGCTCAGCGTTAAATATGATTACACCAACGATCTACCCGGATTAGCCAAACAGGGCGCATCGCGGCTGATGGAACAGATAGCGGCCGGATTACGTTATCCGCCTGTAGTCAATGCCTCCGGCGCGCCGCCGGACGTGCGCTGGCTGCTGTATGTCGCCCACGATATCAATATTGCCTGGCTGCGTACGCTGCTTGATTTCCACTGGCAGCAGGCCGACTATCCGCACGGCAATATTCCGCCAGGCGGCAGCCTGGTATTTGAACGCTGGCGCGATAAAGATCGGCGTTATATCCGCATCTATTTTCAGGCGCAAAGCCTTGCCCAGCTGCGCTCGCTAACGCCGCTCTCCGCAGAGAATCCGCCGTTATTGAGCGAGCTAAGTTTTCCCGGCTGTCGAAAAACAAGCGTAGGCACGCTTTGCCCTTATCAGGCGGCGATGCGGCGCATCACGCAATATAAGGAGAATCCTTAACTTTTAATTTAATTGGTTATTTTCTGCAGGCGGCCAGAAGAGTCATTCACGCTTTGCCGTTACCAATTGCAAATCAGAATAAGCCTATTTAATATACAAACCGCCCTGATAACAGACCAACCGGAAGGCCTGCAGACTTAATATAAATATTAATCTGACTAATTAAGTTAATTGACAAGGATAGGTCAATGCTAAAAATTCGCTTTTACAGAAAGCTTTGCTGCGCCCTGTTTTCTGCTGCCATTTTACCTTTGTCTCACGCCGCGCCCGTTAACCAACCCTTAATCCTTCAGCGTCAGAACGCGCTGGAGCAACAGTTGTCGCCTTCCGCGCCGGATGTCAGGCTTGCGCCGCCCGCGGCTGGCTCGAACCGCCTGCGTTTTCCTGCAGAGCAGCCCTGCTTTCCCCTGTCGAAAATAACGCTGCAGGGAAAAGAAAGCCTGCCGCGCTGGCTACCTTTGCAGAGCATCGCCAGCCAGGCAGTAGGTCAGTGCCTGGGCGCCAAAGGCATTAACCTGTTGATGAGCGCGCTGCAAAACCGTCTTATCGATCATGGCTATATCACCACGCGCGTGCTGGCTTCCACGCAAGATCTTAAAAGCAGATGTACCGGTATCACCCGCACGTTAACCGGCGTTCCGGTTCCGAAACCCGCCTCCTCCAGCATCGGCCCTTCAGTTAGTACTTTGGGTGGAAGTGAATATTACGATGAATCGCAAAACAAAGCCTCGCTAATGTACGGACTGGGCCTACAATTCAACCCGGTAGAGTATCTGGCGATTGATATTGGCTATGAGGGCTCTCGTCTGAGTAGCGGTGACAGCACCCATGCAATTAACGGCTTTAATATCGGCCTGGGGTACAGTTTTTAACTATAGATAATTCAAAGCTAAAGCGGTGATGTATATTATCGTCGGATAAATTATGTCCGGCATTACTTTCTCTTTATTACATATCAGCTTTCTCTCTTTTAAAAAAAGGCCGCTATCCAAAGATAGCGGCCTTTTTATCGCCTTCCATCTAACCTTAAGCTGACTGATGTTCAATAGCCTGCTGGCTTTCAATCGCTTTCTGGCTATGGCTGATAGGTATCCGGCGAGGTTTCTCGCTTTCAGGGATCTCCTGATACAGGTCCACAGAAAGGATACCGTCTTCCAGCTTCGCGCCAGTGACCTTAACGTGTTCCGGCACGGTATAGCTCAGGCGGAAGTCGGCACGGCTGATGCCGCGATGCAGCCACCCGCTTTCCTGATTTTCCGTTTCGCTCTGCTCTGCTTTTTTACCGGAAATAGTCAGCTGGCCGCCAACCGTTTCGATAGAAAGCTCGTTCTCTTTCCAGCCCGGCACGCTAACCGCCAGCGCATACCGTTCTTTATCCACGCGACGGATATCGTAAGCAGGCGTCGCCGCAACGGGCGTATCGCCGGTCAGCTGGCTGAAAAGCCTGTCCATACGGTTAAAGCGGTCTGAAAACAGCGTATCGGTCAGTGAAGGGATCAGGGAAAAATTGCGTAGCGTCATCATCATAACCTCCTGAATAAAATTACTATTCAAAAGCTCAATGTTGGCAGGTTCGCCACCTGCTCGTTTTCTAAATAGGGGCTGCCTGGTTTTTTTCAAGCAGCCAAAATAAAATTTTTTTGCTGTGGCTGCACCCGATCGGCGCGCACAAAAAAGGCCGGAATCTCCGGCCTTCTTATCAGGCTTTGCGTTTTTTCACCAGCAGCCAGCTAAGCAGTAGTAAAGCTATCCAGCCAACGCCGACGTAAAGCGATACGCGGGTATCCGGGAAGTAGCCGATCAGGCCAATAATAAAGAACAGGAACAGGATACCGACGCTGGCGGTAAAGATGCCGCCAGGCATGGCGAACTGTAGCTCTTTCTTCTGCTCCGGCGTCAGCGTGCGGCGGAAACCGATCTGCGCGAACAGGATCATAATCCATACCCAAACGGTAGCGAAGGTCGCCAGCGAAGCGATAACCAGGAAGACTTTTTCCGGCATCAGGTAGTTCAGGTAGACCGCCACCAGCATTGCGACCATCATCACCAGCACCGTAATCCACGGAATACCGCGACGCGAGACGGTAGCGAACATTTTAGGCGCATGGCCCTGCTCCGCCATGCCGTGCAGCATACGCCCAACGCCAAACACATCGCTGTTAATGGCGGAAAGCGAAGCGGTGATCACTACAAAGTTCAGGATGGCCGCCGCCGCCGCGATACCCATATGCTGGAAGGTAAGCACAAACGGGCTGCCGTTGGTGCCGACCTGGTTCCACGGATAGATGGACATAATCACAAACAGCGTGCCCACGTAGAACACCAGAATACGCAAAGGTACGGTGTTAATCGCCCGCGGAATGGAGGTTGCGGGATCTTTCGCTTCACCAGCGGTGATACCGATAATCTCAATACCGCCATAGGCAAACATCACGATCTGCAGAGAGAGCACCATTCCCATCACGCCATGTGCGAAGAAACCGCCGTTCGTCCACAAATTGCTGATGCCGGTAGGCTGACCGCCGTTGCCAATCCCCCAGAAGATAATGCCGATGCCCGCCACGATCATAATAATGATGGTGGCGACCTTGAACAGCGACAGCCAGAACTCCACTTCGCCGAACACCTTTACCGTTGCCAGGTTGATAGCGCCGATAATCAGCACCACGCTCAGCACCCAGACCCAGTGCGGCACGTCCGGGAACCAGACGCCCATATAGATGCCAAAGGCGGTGACGTCGGCAATGGCGACGATCAGGATCTCAAAGCAGTAAGTCCAGCCGGTGATATAACCGGCCAGCGGGCCGAGGTAGTCCTGAGCATAGCGGGAGAACGAGCTGGCCTGCGGATTGTTAACCGACATTTCGCCCAGCGCGCGCATAATGATATAGGCGATAGCGCCGCCAATAATATAGGCCAGGATTACGCTGGGGCCGGCCATTTTCATCGCGTCTGCCGAGCCGTAAAACAGGCCAGTGCCGATGGCCGATCCCAGCGCCATAAAGCGGATGTGACGGGTACTCAGTCCCTTTTTGAGCGTATTATTTTCTTTCATTCTGCTTAAACTCTGTCAACTTCTCCTGCCGGAGAACGGGCAGGAGAAGGTATCACATTTTTACTGCTGGCGCGCACTCACCTGCGCCCGCCCCATCATGCGGTCGCAAACAATCACGACCACCAGCATCGCCAGCGAAGGCGGCAGCCAGGCCAGGCCCTGCTCCGACAGCGGCAGATTAGCGGTAAACGCGGGCAGCACATCTTTAAAAGCAGTGGTCTTGACACCGTCGATAAGGCCGAAAATCAGGCTGACCAGCATGGTCGGCGCAATAATACGGCTGCTTTTGTTCCACCAGCGCAGCGTAAAGCTCAGCAGGATCAGCACGATACAAGGCGGATAAATCGCCGTCAGCACCGGAATAGAGAACTGGATCAGCTGGCTCAGCCCCAGGTTGGATACCAGCATTGAGAACAGACCCAGAATAAAGACCAGCTGGCGATAGCTCAGCGGCAGATACTGCTGGAAGAATTCAGCGCAGGCGCAGGTCAGGCCAACTGCGGTTACCATACAGGCGACGAAAATCAGCGCCGCGAGGAACAAACTGCCCAGGTTACCGAAAGTATGCTGAACGTAGGCGTGCAGGATAGCCGCGCCATTGGCGTTCTGGTCAACGATGGAAGCACTGTCGGAACCCAGTTTAAACAGGGCCAGGTAAACCAGCGTCAAACCCACGCCAGCGATCAGGCCCGCAATAATAGTGTAACGAGTCAGCAGCCCGTCCTCGCTGACGCCGCGAGAGCGCGCCGCGTTGACGATAACAATCCCGAACACCAGCGCGCCCAGCGTATCCATCGTCAGATAGCCGTTGATAAAACCGCTGGAGAAGGCGCCATGCTGATAGGTTTCCGTCGCCGGCGACAGACCGCCCGCAGGCCAGATCAGCGCAGCAATACCCAGCACGGCCAGCGCGACGATTTTCAGCGGCGCCAGAATATGCCCGACGGTATCCAGCAGCTTGCCCGGATAGAGCGAAATACCGATGACCAGCGCGAAGTAGATCAGACTGTAGATAAACAGCGGCAGCGGATTGTCGCCGGTCAGCGGCGCGATACCGACTTCGAAAGAAACGGTCGCGGTGCGCGGCGTGGCGAACAGCGGCCCAACCGCCAGGTAGCAAACGGTAGCCAGCACGATACCGGCCGCTTTGCCGATAGGGGAGCTGAGCGCGTCAATACCGCCACCTACGCGCGCCAGCGCGATAACGGTGATCACCGGAAGGCCCACGGCGGTTAGCAGAAAGCCGAGCGCCGCAATCCAGACGTGTTCTCCGGACTGAATGCCTACCATTGGCGGGAAAATAATATTACCGGCGCCCACGAACAGCGCGAAAGTCATAAAGCCCAGCGCGAGGATGTCTTTAGAAGTTAAACGATTAGTCATAAGGCCCGTACTGATGTTGAGTAAAGTCGTGATGTTGGCTCTTTTTCCCGGCACGCATGCAAACCTTTTTTCTTCCTGCTGCGGCTATTTTACTGCCCGGCTGGAATACTGGTGCGATTGCGCTGTTTATGATCTTTTTTACAGGGAAATAAAGTAAAAACGGCGCTAAGTAAATCGTTTATAGCGGTGAAAGGCAATACGGGATCGAGAAAGCAGAGTGATATAGCGTAAAAATCGGCACAGGCAGATGATAGCTTCAGATTACAGGCGAGATGCATTACATGATTTGTATTTTTTTTGCGCTTAGTGGCGTTATTTTCTGTTCAATTTTTCCGCAAGATGTACAAAAGGCGCGTATCGCCGCGCCCTTTGCATAAGCTAATCGTATTACCAGACCTGCTTAGCGATATCGACAACCAGGCGCAGTTTGGCCCACTGCTGCGCGTCCGTCAGGCTGTTGCCCTCTTCCGTGGAGGCAAAACCACACTGTGGGCTAAGGCAGATTTGATCCAGGCTAACGAACTGCGCCGCTTCCGCGATGCGTTTTTTCACCGTTTCCGGATCTTCCAGCTCGCCGGTTTTGGTCGTCACCAGGCCCAGCACCACCTGCTGCTTGCCAGGCTTGATAAAGCGCAGCGGCTCGAATCCGCCGGAACGCTCGTTGTCATACTCCAGGAAAAAGGCGTCGATTTTCACGGTGCCGAACAGAATTTCCGCTACCGGCTCGTAACCGCCTTCTGAAATCCAGGTAGAGCGGAAGTTGCCGCGGCAAACATGCAGGCCGACGGTCATATCTTCCGGCTTGCCTTCCAGCGCTTTGTTCAGCACCTGAGCGTAGATGTTCGCCAGCTCTTCCGGGTCGTCGCCGCGCTCGCGAATTTGGCGCTTCTGATCTTCCGAGCACAGATAGGCCCATACCGTATCGTCCAGCTGCAGATAGCGGCAGCCAGCGTCGTAAAAACCTTTAATCGCGTCGCGGTAAGTCAGCGCCAGATCGTGAAAATAGTCTTTCAGATCCGGATAGACCGTTTCGTCGATAACCTTACGGCCGCCGCGAAAGTGCAGCACGCTTGGGCTGGGGATCGTCATTTTAGGGATAGCGTCGCCGCTGACGCTTTGCAGGAAACGGAAATCCTCCAGCATTGGATGATTGCCGAAACCCAGCTTGCCGGTGACTTTCACGCCGCGGGCTTTGGTCTGTACGCCGTTAAACTGGATGCCCTGCTCCGCTTCATAGCGCTCCACGCCTTGCAGACCGTCGAAGAAATCGAAGTGCCACCACGCGCGGCGAAACTCGCCGTCGGTAACCACTTTCAGGCCGCTGGCGCGCTGCTGTTCCACTACGTCACGGATAGCTTCGTCTTCAATCTGACGCAGCGCGGCGGCATCGATTTCACCTGCCTGAAACTGCTCACGAGCCTGTTTGATAACGACGGGACGCAGAAAACTGCCGACAACTTCGGCGCGGTATTGGGCTGAATCTCTTTGCATGATCGGTCACTCCTGGCCGGCGCAACGGCGCATAATTTCTTAGTGAAATAGTTACTGTTTGCCACTCAGGACATCTGGATGGCTAAACGTCTGAAGTCAAGAATGTCATGAGAAAGATTCAGCGGCAAACGAGGAAATTTCATCACACATGAAAAAAATTCAAGTTGAGGATTTGGCATAAAACGTGCGACGGAATCAGCGCAGGTAACCGTAGTAAAAAAGAAGAAGCAGTTTTCAGCAGCGCGCCTGGGACGCTACAGTGCGGCGCCCGGCGGTAACAGAGCGCGCGCGGCCCTGGATTACGCCTTACAGCCTGCCGAAGCCATGATGCCGCTGCTGCATACGGTTGAAATTGCGCTATGAAATGCTCAGGCCGGGCCGTTTGCCCTACTCATTCACCATCATCCTGGCCTTTTCCAGCTGCGCATCCGACAGTGGCAGATAGCCCGCCTGCGTCACCAGCGCCTGGCCCTGCGGCGACAGCGCCTGCCGTAAAAAAGCTCTGGTCAGCGGCTCCAGCGGCTGGCCTGGCGCCCTGTTCACATAAATATAAAGCGGTCGCGCATAGGGATAGCTGCCGCTGCGGATGTTTGCCACCGAAGGCGCGATCCAGTCAGTGCCGTCGCGGGAAACCGGCAGCGTTTTTACGCCGGTCATATGCACGCCCATGCTGGCGTAGCCGATACCGTTCAGCGTGCTCGCTACTGCCTGGATAACCGCGGCGGAACCGGGATACTCGCTTACGTCACTGCGGAAATCCCCGTTGCACAGCGCCTGCTGACGGAAAAAGCCCCAGGTGCCGGAAGCGGAGTTACGGCCAAAGCGCTGGATGGGTCGCCGCGCCCATTCGCCCTGCGTTAGCTGAAGATCGCCCCAGCTGCGCACGGTAAAAGGCGCGCCGCAGCGGCGGGTAACGGAAAAAATGGCATCCAGCTGGCGGGCATCTACGCCCTGCAGCGGATTATCCTGATTGACCACCACCACCAGCGCGTCCATCGCCACCGGTACGGCCAGCGGCGCATAGCCGTAGCGATTTTCAAACAGCTGGCGCTCCACCGCCTGCATCGGCCGACTCATCGCGCCCAGCTGCGCCGCGCCCGCCGCCAGCGCGGTAGGCGCCGTTGAGGAACCGGAAGCCTGAATTTGCACGTTGACGCCGGGATAAAGGCGATTAAAGCTTTCGCCCCACAGCGTCATTAATGTGCCGAGCGTATCCGAGCCTACGCTGCTGAGGTTGCCAGCCAGCATAGTTTCGCTTGCACCAGCCGAGCTGCACAGCAGCATCAGCGCAACAAACCACTTTTTCATTTTTCTCGTCCGCCTGCTCAGTGAACCGCATTCTGAGCCAGTTCACCGCTGACAATCAACCTTGCAGGCAGCGAGAAGCCGAAACAGGTCTCTTTTCCCGGCTGGCTGGTTATCTCCAGGCGCGTATTATGATGGCCGAGCGCATGTTTAACGATAGCCAGTCCCAGGCCGCTGCCGCCGGTTTGCCGCGAGCGCGCCTTATCAACGCGATAAAAGCGCTCGGTCAGACGAGGAATATGTTCTGCGGCGATGCCTGGCCCGTTATCACAAACTTTAAATTGCGCGCCATGCGCCGTTTTTTTCCAGCTGATATCAATACGCGTGCCTTCCGGCGTATGGTTGACCGCGTTGTAAACCAGGTTGGAAATGGCGCTGCGCAGCTGTTCGTCGTTGCCGAATACCCGTAGCTGCGGATCGGCGGAAAAATGGATCTGGTGGCGACCCTGGCTGAGCGTTTCCGCCTCGCGCTGCAGCAGCCGCAGCATCAGCGGCACATCGACTTTTTCCTGCAGATCCAGCGCCGGAGCAGCCTCGATTCGCGACAGCGTCAGCAGCTGTTTCACCAGCGCGTCCATTCGTCGGGTTTGCTCCTGCATGGTGTGCAACGCCTTATCGCGCGACGGCCCTTCCAGCACCGCGTCGCTCATCATCTCCAGATAACCCTGCAGCACCGTAAGCGGCGTGCGCAATTCATGACTGACGTTGGCGAAAAAGTTGCGTCGCGCGCCTTCCAGCTGATGCATTTGGGTTACGTCGCGCGCCACCAGCAGCCACTGGCCTTCGCTATAGGGCATCACGCGGAACTCAAGGTGACGATGGCTGTTCAGCACCAGCGTCAGCGGTCGTGAGAAGTCACGCTGGCGCAGGTAAAGGGTAAACTCGGGATAGCGCAGCAGGTTAAGGATATTTTGACCGTTATCTTCCGGCCAGCGCAGCCCCAACATTTGCTGCGCCAGGCCGTTGCACCAGAAAATCGTGCCCTCTTCGGTGGTCAGTACCACCGCGTCCGGCAGCGACTCCGCGCCGCTGCGAAACCTTTTAATCAGATGTCCCAACTCGCGACGGCGGCGACGGTTGCGCGCCTGCATTTGATACAGGCCATAAAACAGCGGTTCCCAGCTGCCGCGCCCGGTCGGCGGCGTGATGCTGCGGTCGATCCACAGCCAGTGAGAGAGGCGAAGCAGGTTGGTAAAATGCCAGCCCAGTATGGCCAGCGTGGCCAGCAGCAGCCACCAGGGCAGCCCGCCGACCAGCAGTCCAAGGATCAGCGCTGGTAAACAGGCGAGCAGCAGCTCAAGCAGCAATCTCTTCCAGGAGAGGCGTTCCAGCACAATGAAAACTCCAGTGGGGACAATCAGTAACGCGCAGAGAAACGGTAGCCTGTTCCGCGAACTGTCTGCACCATACGATCGTGTCCGGTCAGTTCAAGTGCCTTACGCAGACGGCGAATATGCACGTCCACAGTACGATCTTCCACGTAGACGTTAGTGCCCCAGACGTGATTAAGCAACTGCTCGCGGCTGTAGACGCGCTCGGGATGCGTCATAAAGAAGTGCAGCAGCTTATATTCTGTTGGCCCCATCTCCAGCGGCTGTGTCTCGGACATCACGCGGTGCGAAGAGGGATCCAGGCTCAGTCCCTGAATTTCGATGACTTCTTCCACCGCCATCGGCGATATACGGCGCATTACCGCTTTAATCCGCGCCACCAGCTCTTTGGGTGAGAAAGGCTTGATAATATAGTCGTCGGCGCCGACTTCCAGCCCGCGCACGCGGTCTTCTTCTTCGCCGCGCGCGGTCAGCATCATCACCGGAATATCGCGGGTCATCGCCTCGCGCTTCAGATGACGGATAAACTGGATACCCGTGCCGCCAGGCAGCATCCAGTCCAGCAGGATCAGATCCGGCCAGGGTTCGATCAGCAGATTAATGGCGCTGTCATAATCTTCCGCTTCTATCGGCTGATAGTCATTTTGTTCCAGCACAAAACACAACATCTCACGAATTGGGGCTTCATCTTCGACTACCAGAATGCGCTTAGCCATTATTGCTCCTGCGTCTGTGACGGAATGTCACCGGATATGCGGCGCCATTATGCGTCAGATTTATGACACTTTTATGAAAAAATCCAGCCGCTATTCATCAGTTTTATAACACTTTTCAGCAGGATGAAAATGCGTTGCTGAGGTTTTTTGGCCAGCCGTTTATAATCGGCGTCTCGCTTACCTGACACAGAAGGGACGCTATGCGACTTATTCACACCGCCGACTGGCATCTCGGCCAGTTTTTTTACACCAAAAGCCGTGCGCCGGAACATGAAGCTTTTCTGACGTGGCTGGTCGCGCAGGTGGAGCAGCATCAGGTCGATGCCGTGGTCGTCGCCGGCGACATCTTTGATACCGGTTCGCCGCCCAGCTATGCGCGCGAGCTTTACAACCGCTTTGTGGTCAGACTGCAGCAGACCGGCTGCCAGCTGATTATTCTGGCGGGCAATCACGACTCCGTGGCCATGCTGAACGAATCCCGCGAGCTGCTCGCCTGCCTGAACACGCGGGTTATCGCCGCCGCCAGCGAAGATCCGGCCGATCAGGTGCTGCTGCTGAATCGTCGCGACGGCGAGCCCGGCGCGCTGCTTTGCGCCATCCCTTTTCTGCGTCCGCGCGACATTACGCTAAGCAAAGCGGGACAGTCGGGACGAGAGAAACAGCAGACGCTGCTGGAAGCGATTACTCACCACTATCAGCGCAGCTATGCGGCGGCGGTTGAGAGGCGCGACGAGCTGGGCCTGCCGCTGCCCATTATCGCCACCGGCCATTTGACTACGATGGGCGTCACCAAAAGCGACGCCGTGCGCGATATCTATATCGGCACGCTGGACGCCTTTCCCGCTCAGGCCTTTCCGCCCGCGGACTATATCGCGCTGGGCCATATTCATCGCGCGCAGCGCATCGCCGACACGGATTATATCCGCTACAGCGGCTCGCCCATACCGCTCAGCTTTGACGAGCTGGGCCGGGAAAAAAGCGTCTTCCTGGTGGATTTCGCTGACGGCAAGCTAAGCGCGGTGACGCCGCTGACGGTGCCGCTTTTTCAGCCGATGCAGATGATCAAAGGCTCGCTGCAGGAGATAGAGCGACAGCTCGGCGCGATTGAACCGCCGCAAACGGGCCAGAAAGTCTGGCTGGATATTGAAATCGTCACGCAAACCTGGCTGAACGATCTCCAGCGGCATATTCAGGAGCTGGCTGAAACTCTGCCGGTAGAAGTGGTGCTGCTGCGCCGCAGCCGCGAACAGCGCGAAAACATCCTCAGCCGGCAGAACAAGGAAACCCTTAGCGAGCTGAGCGTGGAAGAGGTGTTTCAGCGACGCCTCGCCGCCGAACAGGAGGATCCGGCCCGTATTGAGCGCGCCACGCTGCTGTTCAGACAGACGCTGGCGGAAATGGACGAGGAGCCGTCATGAAAATCCTGACCTTAAGATTCAAGAACCTCAACTCGCTGAAAGGCGAATGGAAAATCGACTTTACCGCCGAACCTTTCGCCAGCAATGGGCTGTTCGCCATTACCGGTCCGACCGGCGCCGGGAAAACCACGCTGCTCGACGCCATTTGCCTGGCGCTCTATCACGAAACGTCGCGGCTGGGGAAACTGTCGCAGACGCAAAACGATCTGATGACGCGCGATACCGCCGAATGCCTCGCGGAAGTGGAGTTCGAAGTCAAAGGCGTAGCCTGGCGAGCGTTCTGGAGCCAGAATCGCGCACGCGGCGCGGTAGACGGCAACCTGCAGGCGCCGCGCGTCGAGCTGGCGCGCTGTGAGGACAATAAAATTGTCGCTGACAAGGTCAAAGACAAACTGGAGATGCTGACCGAGCTGACCGGTCTGGATTTCGATCGCTTTACCAAATCAATGATGCTCTCGCAGGGGCAGTTCGCCGCGTTTCTGAACGCCGATGCCAACAGCCGCGCCGGGCTGCTGGAAGAGCTGACCGGCACAGAGATATACGGTCGCCTCTCCGCCAGCGTTTTCGAGCGGCATAAAAACGCCCGCAACGCGCTGGAGAACCTGCGGGCGCAGGCAAGCGGCATGGCGCTGCTGGACGATGAGAAAATTCAACAGCTTACTTTGCTGTCGGAACAGCTGCTGACAGAGGAGCAGGCGCTTACTTCGCAATTACAGCATCAGCAGCAGCTGCTGCAGTGGCAGCAGCACTATCAGGCGGCGCTACAGGCAAAAGAAGCCGCGACGGCAGAGCAGCAGCAGGCGGAAACGGCCTGGCAGGCGGCGCTGCCGCAGCTGAGCCTGCTGCAACAGGCCGAACCGGCGGAAAAGCTGCGCCCGCAATGGCTGTCGCGTAATCAGCATCATCAGGATCGGCAAAAAACAGCGGAGCAGCAGCAGCAAATCAGCACGCAGCGCCAGCAGATTCAGCATCAGCTGGACGAGCTGGCCGACGAGCTGAAAAAGGCGGAAGCGGCGCGACAGCAGCATGAAGACGATCGGCAGCGGCAGGAGACGCTGATCGCCGAACAGCTGCTGCCGCTGGATAGCCGTATCGCCACGCTGGCGCAGCAGAGCCAGACGCTGGAAAAAGAAGTAAGTGATTACAAACTCTATCTGCATGGACGCCGCGCCGCGCTGCAACAGGCGCAACAGCAGCATCAGGAAACCCTTGCCCGCCAGCAGGAGCAGCAGCGCTGGCAGCAGCAGCATGAGCACTATGCCCGCTGGGGCGAATCGCTGCCGCTCTGGCGTGCGCGCTTTGAGCAGCTGCAGCAGAGCGAACAGGCGCTGACGGCGCAGCAGAAGCGGCTGGATGAAGAGCAGCAAACCGTCAGTCGTTTACAGCAGCAGATTGCACAGGCGGAACAGCAGGCGAAGCCGAAGCGGCAGCAGCTTGAAGCGCAGCAAAAGCAGGTAGCGGAAGCCGAAGCGGCGCTGGCGCAGCAGCAAAAGCAGCATACCGAAGAGCAGCTGCAGGCCACGCTCGCCATACTGCAGCAGCAGCGGCCGCAGCGGCAGAGCCTGGCGCTGATCGCTTCGCAGTGGCCGGCGCTGACGCAGCGCAGCCAGCGGCGACAGAGCGAACTTAAGACGCTGCAACAGCAGCTGCAGCAGGCGCAAACCGAGCTGCAGCACCTGCGCAACGGTTATAAAGAGAAGCGGCAGCATCAGCAGGATCTGGAAAAACGCTGTGAGCTTGAGCAGCGCATTGCCGATCTGGAGCAGTATCGTGCCCGCCTGGAGCCGGAACAGCCCTGCCCGCTGTGCGGCTCCTGTCAGCATCCTGCCGTAGCCGACTACCAGGCGCTGAATCTCTCTGAAAACCAGCAGCGCCTGGCCGCGTTAAAGCTGGAGGTCGAGCAGCTGAAAGACAGCGGTACGGCCAGAAGCGAGCAGGTAAAGAACCTGCAGGCGCAGGCGGAAAAGCTCCAGCGCGAGCTGGCAGAAAGTGAAAGCGAAGCCGCGAATTTACGCGCGCAGTGGCAAACGACGGCGCAGGCGCTGAAGCTTGACTCTTCTCCCGATGAACTGCAGCAGGCTAACGCCTGGCTGGCGGAGCAGGATCGTCAGGAGAGCGAGCTGCAGACGCAGCTGCTGGCTTTACAGCAGCGTACGCGCCAGCTGCAGCAGCATAAGGATCGCCTGGCAGAACTGCAAAAATCGCTAAGCGACATCGCGCAGCAGCAGGAGCTGGCAGGTCAGCAACTGCTTACTTCTGTCAGGGCGCAGCAGGAGCAGGAACAGGCGCTCGCCCGGCAGCAGCAGGAAGCCCGGCAGCAGCGGGAAACGCTGCGCGCCTCGCTGACCGGGCTGGCGCTGACGTTGCCGTCGGCGGAAGAAACCGACGCCTGGCTGACGGCGCGGCAGAAAGAGTGGGAAACCTGGAGCAAAACGGCGCAGACGCTGAGTGAAACGGCTTCGCAGTTGACCGCGCTGGCCGCGCAGCAGCAGACGCTGCAGGAAGAGATAGTGCGCGAGCAGGCGCAGCTTGCGCAGCGCGAAGAGCGTGGCAAAACCGCGCAGCAGGAGCTGGCCGCATTGCGCGAACAGCGGCGGCAGCTGTTTGGCGATAAGACGGCGACGGAGGTGCAACAGCTGCTGCGCGCGCTCTCTCAACAGCATAGCGACCGCTGCCAGCAGCTACAGCGACAGTGGCAGGAGCGGCAGAACCAGCACAATACCCTGACCGGACAGCATAATTCGCTGAGCGCGCAGCTGGAGACGCTGACGCAGCGGCTGGAGCAGGCGCAGCAGGCGTTTGATTCAGCCCTGGCGGCCAGCGCCTTTGCCAGCGAAAGCGCCTTTATGGCGGCGCTGCTGGACGAAGAGCGGCTGCGACAGCTGCAGGCGCTGCAAAAAACGCATGAGCAGCGACGTCAGCAGGCGGCCATCCTGCTGGCGCAGGCGGAAAAAAATCTGGCGACGCTGCCGGAGAAACCGCACGATCTGCCGGAAGACGGGGCTGTTCTGCAGGCGGCAGTGGAAAACCTCTCACAACAGCTCAGGGAAAACGCCCGCCGCCAGGGCGAGGCGCGGCAGCAGCTCAGCAGCGACGCGGCGCGGCGCGAACAGCAGAAAAATCTGCTGGCGACCATCGAGCAGGAAGCGCGCCAGCTGGAGGACTGGAGCTATCTGAACCAGCTTATCGGCTCAAAAGAAGGCGACAAGTTCCGCAAATTCGCTCAGGGCCTGACGCTGGATCACCTTGTCTGGCTGGCGAACAACCAGCTGAACCGGCTGCATGGCCGCTATCTGCTGCAGCGCAAATCGCAGGAGGCGCTGGAGCTGCAGGTGGTCGATACCTGGCAGGCGGATGCGCTGCGCGATACCCGTACGCTTTCCGGCGGCGAGAGCTTCCTGGTCAGCCTCGCGCTGGCGCTGGCGCTGTCGGATCTGGTCAGCCATAAAACACGCATCGAGTCGCTGTTCCTGGACGAAGGTTTCGGCACGCTGGATGCCGCCACGCTGGATGGCGCGCTCGACGCGCTCGACGCGCTGAACGCCAGCGGCAAAACCATCGGCGTGATCAGCCACGTGGAGGCGATGAAAGAGCGCATTCCGGTGCAGATCAAGGTGCGCAAGGTTAACGGCCTGGGCTACAGCAGGCTGGAAACGCCTGTAGCCTGACGAAAGCGGCATCAGGGACGATCCGCTGCATCCTGCCAGTAGAGCGGCGATCCGAAAGTCTCTACATAATGATCGATCACCGCCCTGACGTTAAGAGGCGGATGGCGCGTATTGGGATAGATCGCCGCGATATGCTGCGGTTCGGTATTGATGGCGGCTTCGAATGCGGGCAGCACTCTTACCAGCTCGCCCGTTTGCAGCCCGTCGTTAATCAGCCAGTCCGGAAACAGCACCAGTCCCATGCCGCCCAGCGCGGCGACCAGCAGCGTTTCCGCGTGATTCGACACCAGCAACGGCGTTACGGCATAGTGAATCCATTCCCTGCCCGGCTGACGGAACAGCCAGCGGTTGGGGCCGGATGACCCGCGATAAACCAGGCAGCGGTGACGACTTAGCTCGTCAGGATGCGCGGGCGTCCCATGCCTGCGCAGATAGTCTGGCGCGGCGGCCAGATAGTAATATTGCGTGCCGAATATACGGGCATGAAACGACGAGTCGGTCAGCGTGCCGATACGGAAAATCACGTCAGCCGGCTCTTTATGCGGATCGATATAGTCATCGGTCTGCATCATTTCCACTGAGAGCTGGGGATAGCGCTCAACTAACGCGGCCAGACCGGGCGCGACGTGCCGCTGGCCGAAATAGATCGGCGCGTTGATACGCACCAGCCCGGAAGGCGCCAGCGTTCTTTCATACAGCGTTCTGCGGGCTTCTTCCATATTGCCGGTCATGGCGCGTGCATACTCGACAAATAAACGCCCGCTTTCCGTCGGCGTAATCGAGCGGGTATTACGGTAAAAAAGCTGCTGGCCCAGCGTATCTTCCAGCTGGTGAATAACGCGCGAAACCTGCGAAGCCGAAATGCCTTCGCGCCGTGCTACTTGAGAAAAATTTTGCGCGTCGAAAACGCCGATAAAAATTCTCAGCGCACGCAGATTAACGGCATCCAGACCGTGCATTAATGCATATCCCGCAAAGGTGTTTACCGCACTATAGCATTTTTCTCATTCATCGCCTGCTGTACTCTTCCGCGCTTTATTCAACAGGGAAATTTCACTATGCAACTTTTATTGATACTGCTGGTAGTTATCGGCGGTATGGGGCTCTCCGTAGAGGCCGGACTGCTAGGGCCGCTGGGCGGCGAAGTCGGCGATCTCTGGGCGACGTTCAGCATTTTCGGCGTCGGCGCCGCGCTGACTTTTCTGCTGATGCTCTTTTTCAGCCCGCGCAACAGCCCGTCGTTTTTCGCCCAGCCAGGCTGGCAGCTACTCGGCGGCGTGCTCGGGCCGGTTTATGTGGTGATCCTGACCATAGCGACGCCGGTTATCGGCGTCGCCATGACCATGATTGGCATTCTTGCCGGACAGGTGTTTAAAAGCCTGATCATTGATCACTTCGGTCTGCTGGGCACGCCGCAGCGGAAGACAGACAGCAAGCGCCTGATCGCGCTAATTTTTATCGTCGCCGCGCTGGCGCTGGTGGCAAAGGGGTAAGGTAATGATAACAATAACGATGATTATTCTGGCCGTGGTCGGCGGCGCAATGCTGAGCATTCAGGCGGCGATCAACGGCCAGCTGGGCAGCAAAGTCGGCGTGTTCCGCTGCGCCTTTCTGACTTTTTCCGTCGGCGCGCTGATTACCGCTTTGCTGATCTTCTTCTTTGAGCCGAAACAGGCGGTCAGCCTGCTGGACGTGCCGAAATGGCAGCTGCTGGGCGCGCTGTGCGGCGTTCCCTATATTGTGATTATGGTGCTGGCCGTGCAGCGTATCGGCGCCGCTGTCGCCACGGTCGCGGTGATCTTCGGCCAGCTGGCGATGAGTATGTTAATCGATAACTTCGGCTGGCTGGGCAACGCGGCGGTGCCGTTTTCCGCCAGCCGTCTGGGCGCGATTGTCTGCCTGGGCATCGCCCTGTTCTTTATCTACGCCAGCAACCGCAGTAAAAACGCGGCGGTTGCCCAAAGCGCTGCCAAATAGTTTTACCCTGGCCCGGACGCCACGTCCGGGCTGTTTATTGACCGTTGCCGTACCTGGTAAACTGCTGCTCTGTGATCCTCTTCCCCCACTGATCGCCCTGCCACTCCTTCGCCAGCGAGAAGCCGTAATATTCATAAAGACGGCGTGCCGCATCCAGCCCTTTGAACGTCCAGAGCTGGGTTGACGCAAATTTTTGTTGGTCGCAGAAGGCCACAGCCGCATCCAGCAATTTTTTGCCGATGCCGGTACCGCGACAGCTTTCGTCCAGGATAAACCAGCGAAGATGCGCCTGATTATCGCCCAGGTCTTCGCCGTCGATCGCCACTGAGCCAACAATGTTGCCACCGCACACGGCCAGCCAGATGTGGTTGCGCTCGTTATCCACACGGGTGGCAAACTCCGCCAGGCCGCTGGCTACTTTAGCTTCGAAATAGGTGCCGAAGCCGTGATTTTCCGCATAATAGCGTCCGTGCATGGCGGCGATACGACCAATGGCACCGGGAACGAAACCCGTGATAATTTCCGGTGCCGGTATGGCCGCTTTCTCGCCGGTACGGCAACGCTCCAGCGCCTGCGCCCAAGCTGTCAGCCCCTGCGCAGCCTGCTGCTGCTGTGCGGCATTAAGCTGCTGCAACGCCTCCATTACGCGTCTTGCACCATACTCATTTATCCTACCGACCGTCGCCTTTCCCTGCCCTGTAAGGCGTAATAGCCTGACGCGCGCATCCTCAGCCGACGGCTTTTCAGCCAGCTCGCCAGCGGCCAGCAGGCGGGTCAGCATACGACTGACGCTGGACTTTTCCAGCCCCAGCAGCTGCGCCAGCTGTGTAGCGGTCATGGCGCCACGACTGTCGATTTCCAACAGGCTGTGCACGGCAGAAGGCGAATAGTCCGTCGCCGCCAACGTAGCATTCATAAATCCCAGTTCTCGCACCATCAGGCGCGAGGATGAACGGATTTGTTCGATCAGATCGAGTGTGGACATACCAAGGCTGTGCTCCTGTTATATGGTTGCATGATACAACCATCTATCTATCCTGCTGTCAACCGCCTGATTTTATGATTTTTTTGAAGAGTGGAATGTGAAACAAAAAACCTGCGCTTTTGAGGGCGCAGGTTTTTTCGTCGCAGTAAGTCAATGTCAGAGCTTAGCGGCTTTGGCGCGCGGCCCCGGCAGCATGCCGCCATCGTTGCCTGCCGTCAGCAGGCGATCGCTGGTGATGGCCGCAACGTCATGCGCTTTATCGGTAATGTTACTGGCAATTTGATGCACGGCGGCGGCAATCAATATACCCAGCGCGGACTGGTTATTATTGTTGCCTTCGTTGTCGGAAGCCGTTGCCAGCCCGCTCCAGATCTGCTTACCGTTACGCAAATCCACCAGCCTTGCCGTGGCGGAAACGCGAGTTTCGCTATCCACAATCAGGTATTTAGTGCCGTAGTCGCTGATATCGATATAGAGCGCCGCATCAGCGTTAAAGATGTCGTGCAGCTTCGCGGCAGGCACGTTACGGATATCCGTGGCGTTCTCCAGACCGTTCTGCTTAAAGGTTTCTTCTACTACCGCGACCGGGAAAACGTAATAGCCCGATTCCGCCAGCGGCTGCGTCACCTGCGAAGTAAAGCTGTGGGCCGCCGCAATATCCGGTGAATGGTTTTCCGCAGGCAGCACCAGAATGGAAGCCGGTTTGCTGGCGCGGAAAGCGCTGTAGTCATAAGGCGTTTTTTTCGCACAACCGGTCAGCGTCATCACGGCCAGCAGGGAGATAAAGACGAAAAGCTTTTTCATTATTTTGCTCCCTGTTTATTACGCATCAGGAAATCCATATAAGAGGCGGATTCAGGAAAAGCCGTTTTTTCCGCGGTAAACTGCTGGAATGCTAAATCGGGCTGACCGGCGTTAACATAAAGTAATCCCAGCTGGGCATGAAGGCCTGGCGGCACAGGTTTATTTTTCGCTTTTGCCTGCTCGATAACTTTATTCAGCGTCTCAATCTCTTTCTGCGGCGCGCTGCCATTTTGATAAAAGCTGTAAAGAGAACTCTGATAGTCGCCCCAGTAATAGATATTTTCTTTTTTCTGGGCGCAGGCGGTTAACAGCAGTGCCGTGGCGACCGCCGCGCTATATTTTACTACTCGCATTTTTTATTCCCTGTTATTTAACCGGGCGCCACGCGCCGGATTCCAGACCGCTGACCAGATGATTTACCGCTTCGCGTACGGCCAGATCCATAACCTTGCCGTTGAGCGTGGAGTCGTAGCTGGCGGTGCCGCCGAAGCCAATGACTTCACGGTTGGAGAGCTGATACTCGCCCGCGCCCTGCACGGAATAAACCACTTCCGAGGTTGCCACGTCGACCACGTTAAGGTTGACCTTCGCATAGGCTACCTGAGTTTTCCCGCGCCCCAGAATGCCCCACAGCTGCTGGTCGCCCACTTCCTTGCGGCCAAATTCGGTAATATCGCCGGTAATAACATAGTCCGCGCCCTTAATAGACTGGGTACTGTGCTTGTAGCCCGCTTCGTTTTTCAGTTCGTCGAGATTGGCGCGATCCAGCACGTTAAACCGGCCGGTCTGCTGCAGATGGGTAATAAGAATGGTTTTGGACTGATTGCCGAGGCGATCCACGCCGTCCGAGAATATGCCGTTCATATAGGCGGAACGGTTATCGAATTTTCCTACGGCTACCGGACTTTTCGCGCCCTGATAAACGGGCTGGCTTGCCGCGGTAACCTGCGGCGCTTCAATAGCGCGGGAAGATTCAGTGGCGCAACCGCTTAGTAGCGTGCAACTTAATAAAGAAAATGCAACAAGGTTATAATAAAATTTCATTCTTTTCTTTTCCATGAATAAAAAAAAGACATCCAACGTCCGCGTGCAGAATACAATATCGCGACAGAAAAATCCTGAGAATAATTGCGGTTTAATCAAAAAGCGTCTTTTTAACCGCATGACCAGGCCAGGTAATTAATCTGTAAATGGCCCGCGATCGCCGGAATAAACTGCCAGCCAGAGGCTAACAGGCTAAACTATCGGCTTACATCAGGAAACCTTTAGTAATCATGGGGAAAAAATGTCATCGGGGATAATGAAAAGCGGGCTGGCGCTGCTGGTTTTGCTGCTGACGGCCTGTCAGCATCGCGTCGAAGAACCGCGTCCCGTCCAGGCCACGCCGCAGGAGATGCAGGCCTGGGCAGAGCAGATCTGTCACGACAGCAAAGATGAGCACTGCCGCTATTTCGCAGAGATGCAGTACGCTATTCAGCGCAACTTCTATAACGCGCATCGCTATCATGGCCGCGAGTGCCAGGTCGCCATTACCTATGGTAAGAACGGCCGCTACAGCGTGCAGAGCACTCAGGGCGATGAGCAGCTCTGTCTGAAAGCCTGGGGCGTGATCGGCAGCGCAGAAAACTTGCCGCCGCCGCCGGCTTCCCTGCCTGCCTCGATGGTTATCGACCTTAAGCCAAACTAGCTTGCCTGTCGCCACTGTCGCGGGCTGACGCCAAACCAGCGGCGGAAGGCGCGCGAAAAGGCGCTGACTTCGGAATAGCCCAGCAGCAGCGCCATTTCAGAAACCGGTAGCTGGCGCTGCTGCAGATACCAGGTCGCCATTTCGCAGCGAACCTTATCCACCAGCGCGGTAAAGCTCAGGTTCTCCTCGCGCAGGCGTCGCTGTAACGACCAGCCCGACATCCCCATTTTTTCCGCCACCTCCGGCAGCGTTGGTTCGCCCTGCATCAGCATCAGGCGCACCTGCGAACGCGCCTGATCGACCACGCTCTGCTGCGGCGTGGCGCTGTTAAGACGGCGGATTGCGTCCTGCATCACCAGCAGCAGCGTCGGATCGCTTTCCGGCATCGCGCGCGCCAGATCTTTTTTAGGGATAACCATTGAGTTACAGGGCTGATCGAACCAGACCGGCGCGTCGAAGATTTTACAGTGTTCGTGCCACTGTTCAGGGCGAGGATGTTCAAAATGCACCTCGCGCGGCGCCCAGTGTTTGCCCGCCACGTGACGGATCAGGTTCATAAACATGCCCATTGTCAGCTCGGCGTCCTGCCTACGGCACAGAATAGCGCCGTGACGTACCTGATAATCCAGCCGCCAGCAGTCGCCTTTATCGGTCAGCCGCGTCAGCGTATCGTGCTGATGCCACGGAAAAGCGTTCACCACGTTGTGCAGCGCCTGCTCCAGCGTGGCGGAACAAAGCCCGACATAGCCAATCAGACCTAATGACTGTGGTTTAAACTGCCTGCCGTAGTGCAAACCGAAGTTATCAAAACCTGAACAGCGCGCCGCCTCTTCCATCACCCGACAGTAGTTGACCAGCCCCAGGCTCAGCGTCGGGCTGGCGAGCTGCTCGGGATCGATGCCGCTGACGCCGAAAATGCGATCGACGTCGCCGCCCTTCTCTACAATAAAGTCGCTCAGGCCGCTGGCGGCGGCGGCCAGCACGCCCCGATTACAGCCCGCGTTGAGTATCGCCGCCATCTCTGGCTGTTTGATTACGCCGCTTTCCATCATTTATCGCCTCGCTGCAAAAAGACACGGCATACTCAGCAATTTTCGTACCAGCGCCGCCGCTAAGCGCCGATGGGCAGCTCGCAGGTTTCCAGATAGCGATGACAGAGACGGACGGAATGATCGGCCCAGCGCGGCCCCAGGCTCTGCGCCATCTCTGTCTGCGCGTGCGAACCGACCCAGGCCAGCAGCTGAATGCGGCGCTGGATCAGCAGCGTCGGCACCAGCGCCAGCTCTGCGTCGTCGATATGCGCCACCTGTTCATAGCCCTGGATCCAGTTATCCACCCATTCCGCTGCACGAGGATGGTGCTCCACAAAGCTGATTGCTGCCGCAAGATCGTGCAGATACCAGCCCATGCCGCAGTCGTCGAAATCGATAACCCGCGTTTCGCCCTTGTGCAGCAGCAGATTGGTCAGGCGCAGATCGGCGTGGATCAAGCCATAGCGGGAAGGATCTTTTCCAAATAGCGCCAGCTCTTCACCAACGCGCGCAATCGCCTGCTCCACTACGCCGCAATCTTCGCGCTTCAGGCCAGGCGCGTCCCGCCAGTCGCCCCAGTGGCTCTGCGCGCCGACCATAGTCTGGTGATCCCAGATAATTCGCTGAAAGTCTGCCGGTTTTTGCCAGCTTTTACTCTGCTGATGCAGCCGCGCGGTGATATTGCCCAGCTGCCGGAAAGCGCGCGGATCGACGTCCGTGCCCGGCATTTCGCCCTCGATCCAGTGAAAAAGCACCGCATGGCGCACGCTGCCGTCTTCCAGCGGCAAATCCTGCACCAGTCGTCCTTCTCTGTCGGCGATCGCCTGCGGCACCACAATGCCGGTTTCCCGCAGCGCGTCCAGCCAGCGCAGCTCGCTGAGGATATCGGCTCGCTGGTGGTAGTTACCGCGATGCAGGCGCAGCGCGTAGCGTTGTCCGGCGGCCTCCAGCAGAAAAGTGGCGTTTTCTGACCGACACAGCAGGCTGAGTTTCCCTTGTAAATACGCGGGATAGCGGCTCAGCGCGCTGCAGGCGAGCGCGGTCAGCGCAGCGGTGGTCAGATTGTCATATTGGCTGGTCATAGGGCGGACTCCAGAATAGAGGTGAGATGGCCTGACATCAGCATGGCGTGACGCTACCCGACCCGCTTGACCGCAGGAAACAGACTTTTGACCTTAGCGCGCAGCTGGCGCTTTTTTTGCTTGTAAGTTGACAGCAGAGCGCAGAAATCCCTGTGCCCGCGTCAAGTTTCCCTGCGGCGGCGGCTGCATTATCGAAGGACACACACTGGCGGGAAAAGCGATATGACAAGCAAACTCAAGCCCACGCTGGGCACGATACATCTGTGGGGCATCGCGGTAGGCCTGGTCATTTCCGGCGAGTATTTCGGCTGGAGCTATGGCTGGGGCGTAGCGGGCACGCTGGGCTTTCTGGCGACCACCGCGCTGATCGCCACCATGTACACCTGTTTTATCTTCAGCTTTACCGAGCTGACCACGGCCATTCCGCACGCGGGCGGCCCGTTCGCCTACAGCCGTCGTGCCTTTGGCGAAACCGGCGGCCTGATCGCCGGTATGGCGACGCTGATTGAGTTCGTCTTCGCGCCGCCCGCTATCGCGATGGCGATCGGCGCCTACCTTAACGTGCAGTATCCTGACCTCAATCCTAAATATGCCGCCGTTGGCGCTTACCTGGTGTTTATGACGCTGAACATTCTCGGCGTAAAGCTGGCCGCGATGTTCGAACTGGTGGTGACGGTGCTGGCGGTTATTGAGCTGCTGGTCTTTATGGGCGTGGTGGCGCCGGGCTTTAGCCTGAGCAACTTCGCGGCGCACGGCTGGTCGGGCGGCGACAGCTTCGGCCTGCCTGCCGTCTCCGGCATTTTTGCCGCTATCCCTTTCGCCATCTGGTTTTTCCTGGCTATTGAAGGCGCGGCGATGGCGGCCGAAGAGGCCAAAGATCCGAAACGCACCATTCCCAAAGCCTATATCGCCGGTATTCTGACGCTGGTGGTGCTGGCGATTGGCGTGATGCTGCTGGCGGGCGGCGCGGGCGACTGGCGCAAGCTCTCCGACATCAACGATCCGCTGCCGCAGGCGATGAAAATGATTGTCGGCGAGCACTCCAACTGGATGCATATGCTGGTGTGGATCGGTCTGTTTGGGCTAATCGCCAGCTTTCACGGCATTATTCTCGGCTATTCGCGTCAGTTTTTCGCCCTTTCCCGCGCGGGCTATCTGCCTGCAGGCCTGGCGAAGCTCTCCCGCTTTCAGACGCCGCACCGCGCCATTATCGCCGGCGGCGTTATCGGCATCGCGGCGATTTTCAGCGACGGCTGGATTAACCTGCAGGGCATGACGCTGACGGCGGCGATGATCACGATGGCCGTCTTCGGCGCGATCGTAATGTATCTGATGAGTATGCTGAGCCTGTTCCGCCTGCGCCGCATCGCGCCGGAGCTGGAGCGCAGCTTTCGCGCGCCGGGCTACCCGATTGTGCCGGGCATCGCGCTGCTGCTGGCGCTGGTTTGCCTGATAGCCATGCTGTGGTTCAACCCGCTGATCGGCGCGCTGTTCGTGCTGCTGATGGCGGCGGGCTACGGCTATTTTCTGCTGACCAAAAGCCAGCGCGCCAGTGCGCCGCGCGATGCGATGCTGGTGGGAGAATAACGCTAAAAGGCAATGAAACCCCGTCGCCGATTCGCTATCATGCGCGCTGACTTTGAATGAGCGCGCATGACGCGCCGGAGAGGGAAAGCACAATGCTGTGGTTTAAAAATTTGATGGTATATCGTCTGAACCGCGAAATTCCGCTGGCGGCAGACGAGATGGAAAAACAACTTGAGGCATTCTCTTTCACTCCCTGCGGCAGTCAGGACATGGCGAAAACCGGCTGGGTGTCGCCGATGGGCTCGAAAAGCGATGCGCTGACCCACGTCAATAACGGACAGATACTGATCTGCGCCCGCAAAGAGGAAAAAATCCTGCCGTCGCCGGTGATCAAACAGGCGCTGGAGGCGAAAATCAGCAAGCTGGAAGCGGAACAGGCGCGCAAGCTGAAAAAAACCGAGAAGGATTCGCTCAAGGATGAAGTGCTGCACAGCCTGCTGCCGCGCGCCTTCAGCCGCTTCAGCCAGACTTTCCTGTGGATCGACACCGTCAACAATATGATTATGGTGGACTGCGCCAGCGCTAAAAAAGCGGAAGATACGCTGGCGCTGCTGCGTAAAAGCCTGGGATCGCTGCCGGTGGTGCCGCTGACGCTGGAAAGCCCGATTGAGCTGACGCTGACCGAATGGGTGCGCTCCGGCGAGACGCCGGCGGGCTTCGCGCTGATGGATGAGGCGGAGCTGAAAGCGCTGCTGGAAGATGGCGGCGTCATCCGCTGTAAAAAGCAGGATCTGGTCTGCGACGAAATCGCTAACCATATCGAAGCGGGCAAGCTGGTGACTAAGCTGGCGCTGGACTGGCAGGAGCGCGTACAGCTGGTGCTGTCGGACGACGGCTCGCTGAAACGCCTGAAGTTCGCCGACGCGCTGCGCGAGCAAAACGACGATATCGACAGGGAAGATGTGGCGGGCCGCTTTGACGCCGACTTTATCCTGATGACCGGCGAGCTGAGCGCGCTGATCGCCAACACGATCGAAGCGCTGGGCGGCGAAGCGCAGCGTTAAGAAAAAGGCCGGAGATCCGGCCTTTTTGCATCACTCTTTCAGGTAACGGCAAAGATAGGAAGAGGGCTCGGCTACCTGCAGATGAAACTCGCTGTGGCCCGGCACGTTAAAAACCTGGCCCGGATCGTAATGGCGCCATTCGGTTTCGCCCGGCAGCAGTACCTTCAGCGAGCCGCTGACCACCGTCATCTCTTCCGGTTGGCCGGTGCCGAACGTATATTCTCCTTCAGCCATCACGCCGACGCTGGCGCGTCCGGTGCTGGCGCTGTCGAAACCGATCGATTTCACTTTTCCTTCGAAGTACTCGCTGACGTTGAGCATGGCACTATCCTTTATCAGAGAAAAAAACGGGCGGCCCGACTTTGCCTGTTGCTGTTACGCTACCAGTTCCGCAGCCAGTCCGGCCAGCAGTACGTTGGAAAGCAGTACGGGAATACCCAACAGTTTTTGTAAAAAATCACGATGGCGCTGGTGGTAGCCAAGACAGTCCAGCACCACCACGTCGGCGCCCTGCTCCTGCAGATGCAGAGCGGCGTCGATCAGTTCATCGTCGTTCTCAACCCAGGGGCTGGCTACGGCGAAGCGCGGCCTGGAGGCCAGACTTTGCCATTTGTAGGCCTGCTCGCCCAGATACTCTTCCCGCGCTACCATCACGCCAACCTGATGGCCGTCGGTAATGGCGTTGACCAGCGGCGGCAACATGCGATAAGGCTCCAGCAGAATGGCGCTGTTTGCCTTCAGGTTTTTATATTCTCCTGCGCACAGGATCAGAATATTGGCGAAACCTTTCGCTTCCAGCCTGAAAATGAGCTTTTGCAGCTCCGCTTCGACTTTGCCAGCGGACAAAATGACGTAAGAGCCATCCTCCATATGTGTCATCGTCACCTTTTCGCCCGCTACCGGCCCATAGCGCTGCTCGATTTCAGCCGAAGAAAGGCCATCGAGCAGTCCAAAATGGGCGATATTCTCTTCAGGCAGGTGTTCCAGTAACAGAGGAAGAAGATCTCTGCGAGGCGCCTTTCCTAACGTTAAAGTAGCCAGTTTATTTGCGTTACTTTCCGCTTCGCCCAGCATATCGGCCATCAGGCTTTCGGAGAACAGAAGTTCCGCTCCGGAAAAGGTCGGCTGCTCGGCAGAAGGATGTGATTTAGTGAGGATGTCGGTCAATGGTCTGTCCAGTTAAGGGCTTATGAGAAGCGTCGGGCTTGATAAACTATCCAGCGAAAATAGGCCGCCGGCCAGTCGTGGTCAAGCTTTAATCCCATGATATGAATAAGAATACACAGCAAAATCTGCGGGCAATTTTCTTTTTGCTGCAAATTTATTTTTCGCTTAAGCCAAATGGCTGGCCGCTATCGCGATTATCGCCAGCCTGGCAGCAGAATCACCTGAATTACGGGTGGTAGCGCTTACATTTTCGCCACATTTTGCTGTGTCCCGGTGTTTTCCGGCATCCCTGCCGCAGTGCTATTACTCTTTCTCTATATCTTCATAACGAGCTTTAGCATCGATAGCTTCCTGCTCGCTTTGGTGTTCGCTGATTAACGTGTCGGGTTTTGGATGATCGGCACGCAGCTCATACCAGGTTTCACAATGCTCGGCCGAGCCTTTTTTTATTGGAACAATATGCGCTTCACGAGGATAGGGCGGTCTGCCTGGCATAGTTTTTCCCTCCTTAAAGGATTACCGAACTGTTCGGTTCACTGCACGAACAGCTTCCGTCCTTCAAGTATAGACAAAGGCTGGCATTTCTCTGCCCGGCCTCTGCAAGTTGGGAAAAATCGTATCGCTAACTGGCGCGAGCCTGCGCCAGCACGCTGATAATTTCCTCAACCACATTAACGGGCTGCTGCATGGCGTTGATAATAAAGTGAGCGGCTTCGCGGTAGAGCGCCTCACGGGCAGCGAGCACTTCAATCATCTCATCCGCGATGGGCCGGCCCGTCAGCGTAGGACGCTGCGCCTGTTCCGGGTAAGCTTCCAGCCTGGCAGCCAGCACGGCCGCCTCGGCCTGTAACCAGATTACCTGGCCGCGCTCGCGCATAAACTGGCGGTTTTCCGGTGCCAGCACCATACCGCCGCCGGTGGCGATCACCGTACGATTCGCCGTTACCGCCTGCAGAGCGAGCGATTCGCGCTGCCGGAAACCCTGCCATCCTTCCGCCGCCACAATCTCCGTCACGGTCATGCCCGTTGTCTGCTGCAGATGTTTGTCGGTATCGGTAAAGGCATAGCCCAGAGCCTGCGCCAGCGCCTGGCCCACGGTCGTTTTTCCACAGCCGCGCGCGCCGATAAGAAAGAGAGGTAAGGACATGGCGAAAAATTCCTCAGCCTTGTTTTATGGGCCGCTTTGGCGGCAGCCGCCGGTAAAGTAAGAGCCTGGCATCATACCGAGAATTCTTCATCGTCACCAGCAGTCACTTTTTCTTTACACCTCTTCAGAGCGTAAAATCAGACATCATTTTGATATAAAACAAAAATAGTGTGTAAAGCTAACGTTACAGCCAGTTATAAGCCAGCGGTGACAGCGGCAACATTTCCTTACCCGAACCACGTTTACTTTCCCGGCGGCTGTTCCAGAATAGAGATAGAGCCCGTTAATGAGGATCCCTTATGCAGAGCGAAGAACAAAAATTAATTGAAAGCCTTTTTAGCCGTCTGAAACAGGCTGAAACCCAGTCGGGCCCGCGTGACGCCGCTGCAGAAAAATTGATCCAGCAGCAGCTACAGCAGCAGCCGGGCGCGCCCTACTACATGGCGCAGGCGATCCTGATCCAGGAAGCCGCCATGAAGCAGCTGAACAACCGGGTAAGCGAGCTGGAAGCAAAGCTGGCGGCACAGCAACAACAACAGCCGCAGCAGAGCAGCGGCGGCTTTCTGTCCGGCCTGTTTGGCGGCGGTCGCCAACAGTCGCAGCCGCAACAACCTCAGCAGCAATCCTCTGCCTGGGGCAACGCGCCACAGCAGCAGCAGCCATGGAACAGCGCGCCACAACAGCCATACTCTGCGCCCGCCGCCCCATCGGCAACCCGCGGCTTTTTAGGCGGCGCCTTACAAACGGCGGTTGGCGTAGCGGGCGGCGTGGTGATGGCGGATATGCTGACCAGCATGTTCCACCACTCGCAGCCGGAAGAGATTGTAAACATCATTAACGAACCGGCGCTGCCGCAGGAGAATTTCGACAATAATCTGGATACGTTCAACAACGGCACCGATGCGCCTTTCCTGAATCAGGATGCTGGCTTGCCGCAGGACTACGCCAGCGACTATGGCGATGATTTTGACGACGGCGGCTTTGACGACGATGACAGCTTTGTCTGAATAAGCTGAAGGCGGGGATTTCCCCGCCTTTTCGCTATTTGCGGCGCTGCGCCTGCAGCCACTTGTCCAGCTCGTTGGCAAACTGTTGTCGATCGCGCTGGCTCAGCGTCGCAGGGCCGCCGGTCTGCACGCCGCTGGCCCGCAGCGTGTCCATAAAATCACGCATGGTCAGCCTTTCCCGAATCGTGGCTTCACTATAGCGCTCGCCGCGCGGATTCAGCGCTATCGCGCCCTTTTCCATCACCTCCGCCGCCAGCGGTATATCCGCCGTTACCACTAAATCACCCGGCTCCACGCGACGTACAATCTCATTGTCCGCCACGTCGAAACCCGCCGGCACGCGCAGCGTTTGCAAAAAACGCGACGGCGGCACGCTCAGCGCCTGGTTCGCCACCAGCGTTACCTTAATCTGCTCGCGCTCCGCTGCACGATACAGCACCTCTTTAATCACTTTCGGACACGCGTCGGCATCAACCCAGACTGGCATCGCCCTTTCCTTTTATCAGCACAATACTGGTTGCGATCTTGCCTGGCTTTTCGGGAATGGCAACCCTTTATTCCGCCGCCATCGTGCCCAACTGCCAGCGTATGGCGCTAACGCCTTTTTCGCGGCTCAGGCGGTTAACCAGTTTCTCCAGCTGCACCGCGCCGCCAGGCAGGCCGAGAATATCCGCCTGCACCCGCATTTTGCCGGGCTGCGGTAAATCTTCGCTTTCCAGCCCCTGCAGCTGCAGTCGTCCGCTTTTCAGGCCTTCCAGAATCAGCTTACGCATCTGTACCTCCTCTTCGGCCAGGCAGGTCAAATGCAGATGATAATGCTGGACGGCTTCGCTGGCGATGGTGCCCAGCCTTCCATTCAGGCGTAGCGTAAGTTCGCGCAGCAGGATATTGGCGCACAAAATAATAAAACAGCCCAGCGTAGCCTCCAGCAGCAGCCCCATACTACAAAGCACGCCGATAGCGGCGGTGCACCAGAGCGTAGCGGCAGTATTCAGGCCGCGCACGTTTATGCCGTCGCGCATGATGACGCCGCCGCCGAGAAATCCTATGCCGGAAACCACATAAGCCGCGACTCGCGACGCGTCCGCCGCCAGGAAAGGCACGCTTTGCGTCATTAACACAAACAGGCAGGCGCCGGTACTGACCAGCGCGTTGGTGCGCAGGCCGGTCAGACGCTGACGAATTTGCCGCTCGGCGCCGATCAACGCACCCAGCAGCAGCGCGACAAGCGCGCGCAGAAAAAACATTTTCCAGTCCATAGCAACCTCGATGCCGGATTAATTCCGAACGATATGAGGATCGCGCGCAGGCTGCCCGTAAGCGCAGTAAACAGGAAGAACAGAAAGGATCTGGTCGCCTGACATCAAGTCAGCGACCGGTGAAGGAGGCTGACTTACCGGGAAACCTGGCGCAATCCGCCGGGATAATTGTCCAATGCAGGACTCCTCAGTGAGTGAATAAGCCGCAAAATAGTAATTTCAGGTAATGGCGAAGGCAAGCCGCTTTCCTGAACGAAAATAAAACGGTTTGCTGATTCACTGCCGTTTCTGAATTAAGAAGAATTCGGGATAATACTGATCTTGCCGTTTTTCTCCAGAATGGCGAACTTGATTTGATCCAGCCGTTCCAGCCCGGCCGTACTGCGTGCCGAGTTCATAATATCCTTTTCGGAAATCCCCGCTTTTCTGGCCCGTTCCGGCAGCAGATGGCCATTTTCCACCAGAATCAGCGCGGAGCCGTCAATCAACATATCCAGCCGGGGAAAGCGCGCCTTCAGCATGCCGAACAGGATATCGACCACAATCAGCGTAATAATGGTCAGCGAGGCGCCGGTCACTGAAAAGTCGTTCCCCAGCAGCGCCTGCTGCGTGGCTTCGCTGATAATCAGCAGCAGGATCAGGTCGAACGAGGTCATCTCCAGCAATGTGCGTCGTCCGGCGATTTTCAGCACCACCATCAGCAGCAGATACATGCTGGCCGCCCGCAAAACGGTTTCCATAACGCGCTCCTAAGGGTAGATCCACTGGGTAAACTGCACGCTGGCGCTATCGTCCAGCGTGATGGTAACCGGATAGCGACCCGGTTTTTGCGCCTGTAATCCGACCCACACCGTCGCGCCTTCACGGCGGCCTGGAAAGCGCCAGCTCAGCTCAAGCGTATTTTTGCTGCTGACCGCCTGCTGCGGCTGCGGCTGAAGCGACTGGATCTGAAAATTGTCCATCTCTTCGCCGTTAATCATCAACGTGAAATGCCCGCTCTGCCGCGGCTTAATGCGGATGGTCATCGCCATATCGCTGTCCAGCCGCCCAAAACGCTCATACTCCACCTGCAGCGAACCGTCGGCGGAAACCACTTTTTTGTCGCTCAGCACGCCTTTGGAAAAAAGGCCGCAGGCGCCCAGCAGCACCACGGCAAACAGGCAAATATAGCCAATGCGCTGTATTCGCCACTCAATCCGCTGCCAGCGCATATGCTCCTGAACGGGATAGCGACGGCTGCGCGTTTCATCTTGAGGCTCTACGTTCATACCCGGCTCCTGGTTGTCGCTTAAGCGTAGCCGAAGCTGAATTAACCCGGGTAATGACGTAAGCTGGATGGGATGAAAACGCGAAAAGGTGCAGAAGGATGACGAAAAAAATCGGTTTTATCGGCTGCGGCAATATGTCGAAAGCTATCATTGGCGGCCTGGTTGCCGCTGGCCAGGTGAAGGCGGAAGATATCTGGGTTTACGACCACAAGCCTGAAACCAATCGGGCGATGCAGGAAAAATATGGCGTTACGCCGGGCAACAGCGCGGAAGAAGTGGCGAAACAGGCCGATATCCTGTTTGGCGCGGTAAAGCCAAATGTCATCCTCAGCGTGCTGAAAGAGATCTCCAGCTGTCTGAATAAAGAGACGCTGGTGGTTTCTATCGCTGCTGGCGTCACGCTGGATTCACTCGCTCAGGCGCTGGGTCACGACCGCAAACTGGTGCGCGTGATGCCCAATACGCCTGCGCTGGTGAACGAAGGCATGACTTCCGTGACCCCGAACGTGCTGGTCACCAAAGAAGAAGCGGATGAAATCGTCGCTATTTTTAACAGCTTCGGTAAAGCGGCGCTGGTGCCGGAGTATCAAATCCACGCGGTGGTCGGCGTCAGCGGCTCGGCACCGGCCTACGTATTTATGTTTATTGAGGCGATGGCCGACGCGGCTGTGCTGGGCGGCATGCCGCGCGCGCAGGCTTACCAGTTTGCCGCGCAGGCGGTTAAAGGCTCGGCGCAAATGGTGCTGGAAACCGGTAAGCATCCGGGCGAGCTGAAAGATATGGTCTGCTCGCCGGGCGGCACCACTATCGAGGCGGTAAAAGTGCTGGAGGAGAAAGGTTTCCGCGCGGCAGTGATGGAAGCGATGCAGCAGTGCATGGCTAAATCAGAGCGCATGAGCAAAGCCTGATGCTCGGTATGCCCCGGTTTCGGGGCATACCGATTAACCCAGCTCGTTTTGCGCCAGCGCCGCGCCTTCCGCCATGGTCATCGGCTGCTGCATTCGCCGCACCAGATCCGCAGTAAAGGTGTAAAGCCCGCAGGAGGCGACGGCGGCTAACTGCCCTCTTTGCCCGTAGAGCGCCACGAATTTTTTCTCTTTCAGCGATCCGAACAGCCGAAAATCATCCCAGTCTTCAGCATGGCCTAAATATTCGTAGCGCGTCCCGAACTGCGCCGTCCAGAAAAAGGGCACGCGATCGAACTTTTCGCCGCGTCCCAGCATATTTTTTGCCGCCACTCTGCCCTGCTGCTGCGCCACGCGCCAGTGCTCAATGCGCATCGGGCCGGAAGCGGCAGGGAAAGTGGCGATATCGCCTGCGCACCAGACATTGCTGGCAATTTCCAGCTGCTCGTTAGTGGTGAGGCTGCCATCTTCATTAAGCGGCATATCGTGAATAAAATCGGTGCCTGGCGCCACGCCGGTCGCCAGCAGCACGATATTCGCCGGCACGACGCGACCATTCTTAAGCTCCACGCCGCTGACATGCCCGCCATCGTTTTTCAGGCCGGCCACTTCGCCTTCGATAAATTCCACGCCGTTCTCTTCGTGCAGCTCACGAAAATATTCAGCGATTTGCTCGCCAAACTGCTTTTTAAACGGCAGCGGATCGCGGGCGATAACCTGCACTTTCACCTGCTGCGAGCGCAGAGCGGAAGCCAGCTCCATGCCGATAAAACTGTTGCCCACAATCACCAGCTGGCTGGTTGCGTCTACTTCCTGCAGCAGCGTCGCCGCCTGCTCAATGCTGCGCAGCACGTGAACGCCGAATAGCGCTTTGCCGCTCAGATCTGGCCGCTGCGGAATGCCGCCGGTGGCGATCAGTAGCCGGTCATATTTCAGCGTCGAACCATCGGCAAAGCGCAGCAGCTGTTCGCGGCTGTCCAGCTGCTCGACATCGCCATGCTTGCGTTCGGCGTAGTGCCAGAAATCCTCATCCAGCAGAGGCGGCACCTCCTCGATGGCCATATTGCCGGACGGCACAAACTTGCTCAGAACGGTACGATCGTAAGGCGCCTGCTTTTCGCGATCGACCAATACCAGACGCCCTTTAAAGCCTTCTCTGCGCAGCGTCCAGGCCGCCGCCGCACCCGCCGCGCCCGTTCCCAGTACGACAAACACCGGCTCGTCATCCTCTTCAGAGAAACGATACAGCGGCGGCAGCGCTTCCGGATCGACCTGCACCATGCCGTTCTCAATCCTGACCGGATAGCGCTGCAGATCGCTTAAAGCCAGCGGCTCGCACAGGCTACCGTCGCTGATGGCGAAATTGGCTTTATGCCACGGGCAGACCAGGTAGCCGTCACGAATGGCGCCCTGCTCCAGCGGCGCGCCGGAATGGGGACATTTGGCCTGAAAAGCGTTGACCTCTTCATCCTGGCGAATCAGCAGGATCTCCTGCTCGCCAATGGGGACTCTGACCGGTTTCAGCTGCGGCAAATCCTGCAGGACGATAGCATTTTGATAGCTCACGACAGGCTCCTTTCTTGTTATGTTTCGACATTATCACAGCTAATAAGCCTGGCATTAACAGGGAGAACGGCCACGCCGAAACGGGAGAAAGCGCGCATGAACAGGATTAACTAAATGATTTTGAATGACATTAATTTTTAACGGCGGGAAAAATTCGCAGAGTGCCTGGCGGAATACGCAGCAGGCCTGGAAAAAACCGGAGCGCGTTGCTCCGGCGTTTTATATTAACGGTCTGGCCCCTGAGAGAAACCGCCGTGAGGGCCGCCGCCACCGCCCCAACCGCCGCCGCCGCCACCCGGAGGCGGGAACAGACATCCGCTCAGTGCCGTTACCAGCGCGACCACACTAACTACCTTAATTAAACGACCCATAGCTCTTTCCTCGTGGTAACAATGGCGCTGATAGTAAGCGTCGCCACGTGGGCCGACAATGCAGAAATATCCTGTTAACTGCTGATTTTACGCGGTGTAACCACGCTTAACGCTTTCCTTGCGGGAAACCGCGACAAACCTTAAGCCGCTATTCTCGCCGGGGAAAAAAGCGCGGCGAATTTGCTGCGAGCCGCCTCGCAAGTTGAACGCATTCAGCTTTACAGCCTGACGGATTCCTTTCAGTGTGTGCGCAGAAAAATAACGAGGTATCGCCAATGACATCGCCAATAAAACAGCTCTGCCGCCGCGACTGGGAAAACCCGGCCGTCACCCAGCTTTATCGCCTGGCGGCGCATCCGCCTTTCGCCAGCTGGCGTTCGCTGACCGCCGCCAGGGAAGACGCGCCCAGTGCGAGCCGCCGCTCTCTGAACGGCAGCTGGGCCTTCAGCTATTTCGCGCGGCCCGAAGCGGTGCCGGAGAGCTGGCTGCAGCAGGATTTGGCAGAGGCTCAGCCGCTGGCGGTACCGTCCAACTGGCAGCTGGCCGGCTACGATATCCCCATTTACACCAACGTCCAGTATCCCATTCCGGTGAACCCGCCTTACGTCCCGGCGGAAAACCCAACCGGCTGCTATTCACGCACCTTTAGCCTCGACGAAAGCTGGCTGAGCGACGGGCAAACCCGCATTCAGTTTGACGGCGTCAGCTCCGCTTTTTATCTCTGGTGCAACGGGCAGTTTATCGGCTATTCCCAGGACAGCCGTTTACCTGCGGAATTCGATCTCACCTGCGCGCTGCGGGCAGGCGAAAACCGGCTTGCCGTGCTGGTGCTGCGCTGGAGCGACGGCAGCTACCTGGAAGACCAGGATATGTGGCGGATGAGCGGCATCTTTCGCGACGTCACGCTGCTGCATAAACCGCTCGTCCATCTCACTGATGTACAAATTGAAACGCATCTCAGCCCGGAGTTCTCCAGCGCCCGGCTGCAGGTGCTCGCCGTTTGCTCGCAGATCGAAGCCGCCGACTATCAGGCTGAGGTCACGCTCTGGCAGGGCGACCGCTGCATTGCGCAGCAGCGCCAGCCGCTTTACAGCCCAACCATCGACGAGCGCGGCAACTACCGTGATCGCACCACGCTGAACCTTCATGTCGATCGCCCGGCGCTGTGGAGCGCGGAGACGCCCGATCTTTATCGCGTCACCGTAGCCTTGTTCGATCCTCAGGATCGCCTGGTGGAAGCGGAAGCCTTCGACGTCGGCTTCCGCAAAGTGGAAATCGACCACGGCCTGCTGAAGCTGAACGGCAAGCCGCTGCTGATCCGCGGCGTCAACCGTCACGAGCATCATCCGGAGCTGGGCCAGGCGGTGGACGAAGCCACCATGCTGCGCGATATCCAGTTAATGAAGCAGCATAATTTCAACGCGGTGCGCTGTTCTCACTACCCTAACCATCCGCTCTGGTATCGTCTTTGCGACCGCTACGGGCTTTACGTGGTGGACGAGGCCAATATCGAAACGCACGGTATGCAGCCGATGAATCGCCTCTCTGACGATCCGCACTGGTTTAACGCCTTTAGCGAGCGCGTCACCAGGATGGTGCAGCGTGACCGCAATCACGCCGCCATTATTATCTGGTCGCTGGGCAACGAATCGGGTCACGGCGCTACCCACGACGCGCTTTACCGCTGGGTAAAAAGCAACGATCCCACGCGTCCTGTCCAGTATGAAGGCGGCGGCGCGGACACGGCGGCCACCGATATTATCTGCCCGATGTATGCGCGCGTGGACCAGGATCAGCCGTTCGAGGCGGTGCCCAAATGGTCGATTAAAAAGTGGATTGGCCTGCCCGGAGAAACCCGGCCGCTGATCCTCTGCGAATATGCGCATGCGATGGGCAACAGCCTGGGCGGCTTCGCTAAATACTGGCAGGCTTTTCGTCAGCATCCTCGCCTGCAGGGCGGCTTTGTCTGGGACTGGGTCGATCAGAGCCTGACCCGCGTCGAGAAAGACGGCAGCGCCTGGCAGGCGTACGGCGGCGATTTCGGCGACAAACCCAACGATCGTCAGTTCTGCATGAACGGGCTGGTTTTCGCCGATCGCACGCCGCATCCCAGCCTGTTTGAAGCGCAGCGCGCCCAGCAGTTTTTCCAGTTTTCACTGGAGAGCAGCGCGCCGCTACGGCTGAAGGTGCGCAGCGACTATCTTTTCCGCTCGACCGACAACGAAACGCTGCGCTGGCAGATTGAGCAAAACGGCGTGAAGGTTACCGGCGGCGAGCAGCCGCTGGAGCTCGCAGCGGAAGGCATTGCGGTTCTGGAGCTGGGCGAACTGCCGTCGCTAAGCGGCGAAGTCTGGCTGAATGTCGCCATCGTGCAGCCGCGCGCCACATGCTGGTCGGATGAAAATCATCGCGTCGCCTGGGATCAGTTCCGGCTGCCGTCACAGCTGGCAGAGCCCGTGCGCGCCGTTACGCTCTGCGCGCCCGAGGTAACTCAAAACGATGTCGCCATTACGCTGACCCATCAACAGCAAAGCTGGCAGTTTTGCCCGCAGCGCGGCGAGCTGACGCAGTGGCTGATAGCCGGACAGCCTCAGCTGCTTGCGCCGCTGCAGGACGCCTTCACGCGCGCGCCGCTGGATAACGATATCGGCATCAGCGAGGTCAGCAATATCGATCCCAACGCCTGGGTCGAACGCTGGCGGCGCGCGGGCTATGACCAGCTGGAGAGTGCGCTGCTGGAGATGCGCTGTGAGACGCTCAGCGAAAGTGTTCAGCTGGAAACGCTGCATGCCTGGCGCTACCAGAACGAGCTGAGGTTCCTCAGCCGCAAGCGCTATTGCGTCAACGGACAGGGAGAAATGCGGATAGAGATTGAGGTTTCGCTGGCTTCAGGACTGCCTGCGCCCGCGCGAATCGGGCTGCGCTGCCAGCTGCGTGAAGCGCCCGCGACGGCAAGCTGGCTGGGGCTGGGGCCACATGAAAACTATCCGGATCGTCAGCTGTCGGCACAGTTCTCCCGCTGGTCGCTGCCGCTGGAGGCGCTTTATACGCCTTATGTCTTTCCCTGCGAAAACGGGCTGCGCGGCGGCACAAAATCGCTGACCGCTGGCGCGCTGCAGGTTGAGGGCGACTTCGCCTTTTCGCTGAGCCGTTATGGCACGGAGCAGCTGCGCGACGTTTCGCACCGGCATCTGCTGCGGCCGGAAGCGGGCTGCTGGCTGCATATCGACGGCTGGCATATGGGCGTGGGCGGCGACGACTCCTGGAGCCCGAGCGTCAGCCCGGAGTATCTGCTCTCTGCCTCGCACTATCGCTATGCCGTGACGCTGAAAGCGGCGAATCAGGCGTAGTCGCGCTGGCCGGCGGGCGGGTTTATCGCCCGTCTGGCGCTGGTTGCTGATTGCTGGTTGCCTGGCACCGGCTGACCAGCCGCATCTACTCGGTCAGGCCGTCGCGTTCACTTTTCTGCGCCGCCAGGCGAGCATCAGCTGCACGGTATTGATCAGCACCACTATCGCCGTGGCGGTGAAAACCCAGCGAAAGCCGCCGATAGCGGAAACACCCGAGCCGATTAGCGGCCCGACCACATTGCCCAGATACATAAACGACTGGTTATAGCCGAAAATGCGGCCGGTGATCCTGTCGCTGGAGTAGCGCAGCAGCAGCGTTTGCACCGCCGGCATCATGGCGCCTTCGGCAAATCCCAGCAGAAAACGCAGCGCTCCCAGCTGTAGCGCGCTGCTCGCCCAGGACATAGCCAGAAATAGCACGATAGTCAGCATCAGCGCGGCAAACAGAATACGCTGCGCGCCGATACGGTCGCCCAGTTTGCCCAGTCGCGGCGCGGAGAAAAGCGCAGAAACGCCGGGGATCGCCGCCACCACGCCGCTGATAAAGGCGATATTCTCGACGTTCGGTTCCAGCTGGCGCACAAACAGCGTCAGAATTGGGCTGATGGAGCCATTGCAGAGCTGGATCACCAGCGTGGTGATAAACAGACTGATAATTAACCCGGGATTGCTTAGCGAGCGAAAAACCATCGCGCCGCTGAGCTTTTCCGCTTTGCTGACTTTGCGGTGCCCGGTTTCCTTGATCAAAAACAGCGTGATCAGAAAACTGGTCAGCAGCAGGCAGGAAGTGATCAGGAAAACGGCACGCAGGCCTACCCAGTCGGCCAGAAAACCGCCCAGCAGCGGCCCCATGATCACCCCGCAAATCTGCGCGGTAGAAACCATGCTCAGCGCCCAGCCGCTGCGGTCGCGCGGCACCTGCGACGCCACCAGCGCCATCGCGTTAGGAATATAGCCTGAGGTCAACCCCATCAGCGCCCGCAGCAGCAGCAGTTGCCAGACGTTGGTGACAAAAGCCTGCAGCAGAATAACCAGGCCCATTCCCAATGAGGCGCGCAGCAGCATCAGCTTGCGCCCTTTACGGTCGGCAAGGCTGCCCCACATCGGCGATACCACGGCGGAAACCATAAAGGTGACGCTGAAGATCAACCCTGACCACAGGGTCAGCGCGCCGGGATCGGTAATGCCGAGCTGTTCCACGTAAAGCGGCAGAAAAGGAATAATCTGGCTGATAGCAAGGCCGGTAAACAAACAGCCGAACCAGACAGAAATAAGGTTAACCTTCCAGGATTCCATTTTTTTATGCTCAGCAGGAGAATGCGAGCGGTGAGTGTAACAACTCAGAGCCTGAATGCAAAAAACCCGCCATCAGGCGGGTTTTTGGGTCTTCTGCGCGACTATCGCCGCTGCGGAAGCGTCTCTCGAATTACAGCGCAGTTACGTTAGCAGCTGCAGGGCCTTTCTGGCCGTTTTCGATAGAGAATTCAACTTTCTGACCTTCTTCCAGCGTTTTGAAACCCTGGTTCTGGATAGCAGAGAAGTGTACGAACACGTCTTTGCTGCCGTCAGTTGGGGAGATAAAGCCGAAACCTTTCTCAGCGTTGAACCATTTTACTAAACCAGTCATTTTGTTAGACATTTGTCTTTCCTTCAATAAGTATGAAGCCGCTAAGGGCACGAGGTTTGTCAACAGGGTGGACTTATGGGGCACTCAAGAAGGAAGTCAGGAAGAAGAGATATCTGAGATAACGCTTTAACTGAAAACTGCTTTACTAAAATTGCTCGCATACGTTGTCTGTTTCAAAACCGACGATGCATTTACTCATAACCAGCGCTCTGGCACAAGCCTTTCCAGCTAAAAAAAGGTAATTTAATGTCAAGTCGATGATTTTAATAATAATTACTTTAGGTTTCTGCTGTTTTAACTCTGCTCGGGCCGCCGCTGCGCCTGAGGTTCAGCGCGTTATAGCTAAAAAATTGTGCTGCCGTAGCTGGACATTTCACCGCGCCCATCCAGACTAATAAAAATCTGCACCTGGTTATTTTCCAGGCTAAGTGGCGGCTTATCCTCTCCGGTAAGTCGAATTTACCCCTTTTCGATCTCATTGCGTAGCCGTCAGGCTGGCGATAGCGCTTTGCTGGAGGATTACCATGGTTCATCACGCAACCGGCGCGGGCCGGGAGATTACCGACTACTTTAACAGTCCCGCTTTCAGCGCGCCGAAAGAGAGCGAGCTGCTGGCGGCCATTATGGTTGAGTTGATGCGCAGCGGCAGGCCAACCACCAGCAAAGCGATTATCGCCACCGTTATCGCCAGACTCGAACGCGAACCGGATGAAAGCCGGCTACAGGGCTATCGCAATTTGCTGACGCAGCTGCTGGAGGAGAAAGCGCCCTGACCTCTTCTGTCCGTGCCGTTGCCCTTTTCGACAACGTCACTTCCCTGCCTCAGCCTTCCCGCCTTATGCCAACCTCCGCCCCGACGAAAAAAACCCGCACGGGGCGGGAATAAGGCGGGCAAACATATCTGTGGCGAGATCAAGATTTCACCTTTATTAATCAGGTAAAGTACAGCGCCACTGTTGCAGACGTATGACAATCAGAAAACCTTTCGTATTGTGAAAAATACTGACAAATCAACTGGTAGATTAGCTGCGGGGCTTATCAGCAACGGCTGGATTCGTTGTTTCTCATACAGGTAAATGGATATGCTTACAGGCTTAGCGCCCTGCGCGACAGCTTTTTGCCCTCTCCGGAACGCTGGCATCGCAGGGCAAACAAATGACTAATATCAGACAGGGTTTCCGTACCATTCTTCTGCTGCTGGCGATGATAGCGCTGGTTTTATGGCTAATGGACTGGCTGCGCGCGCCAAAAGCGCCGCAAGGTTTTGAGCAGCAGGTTTTTCACACCATCGATGGCCGGGATCTCACCATCGCCGACCTCAGCGCCAGGAAAACTCTGCTGATCTATTTCTGGAGCAGAGACTGCGGGGTTTGCCACTACACCACCAGCAATATGATCAGCATGAGCGACAGCGGCTATAACGTGCTGGCGATAGCGCAGCGCTCGGGCAACGATATTCAGATTGTCCGGCAGCTGCAGGGTAAACATTTAACCATGCCGGTAGTTAACGATCCCGCCGGCGCTATAGCCGCGCAGTGGCAGATTGACGTTATGCCGACGCTGCTCATCGTCAAGAAAGGCAAAGTGGTGCAGAGCACTACCGGCTGGACCAGCGCCACCGGCATTAAGCTGCGGCACTGGTGGGTTAACAAGTGGTATTAAGCCGTTAACCGCAGTAAACGCGGGTAATCTTATTCTGGCTGTCGCCCATAAAGTTCAGGCGGTTAAGATTGAAGTCCATCGTGACGGCAGCGTTCCACGGCACCGCGCGCGCAGGATGTTCAAAGCGCAGCCCGTCGATAGCGGAAAGCGGTTTGCCCACGTATTGCTGATAATCGGAAGCGCCGCAGCGATCCAGTTCCGGATCGGTCGGGCCGGAGGCGGCGTTTTTATGCGTCGCGGACTGACAGCCAGCCAGCAGCATCGCCGTTGCAAAGACCGCCAGTTTTTTCTTAAAGATCATGCTTTCTCTCCTCAGCTTGCTTTTTCTGTCGCCGCAAGGGTAGCAGATAAGCGTTATCCCGCCAAAAAGCCGTGTTCATAGCCCGCTGTTCCGGTTTGAAATGGCACGCATGGCTTTCATTTCCGGCTGAAAAACAGGCTATAATCTAAGAATTATCTTAGCAAAGGAGCGACTCATGGATCTGATTATTTTTGTGCTGCTTGCGGCCATGATGACGCTGGTCGCGGTGAAAGTCCGCTAATTCACAGCCCGCTTTATGCGGGCTGTGGTCCCGCTTTTGTTTGTCATACAAATTTGTCGGGCGCCTGTAGCAGCTGATGAAAACGCTCCAGCGGCATCGGCCTTCCCAGGTAGTAGCCCTGACCTTCCTGACAGGCGATGGCCTGCAGCTCCTGAAGCTGTTCCTGCGTTTCAATCCCTTCCGCCGTTACCGTCAGTGAGAAAGCCTTGCCCAGCCCAATAATGCCTTCAACGATCGACATCGCCTGCGCGGAATGCGGGAAGTCGTTCATATAAGATCTGTCCATCTTCATGCCGTCAAACGGGAAGGTTTTCAGATAGCCCAGCGAAGCATGCCCGGCGCCGAAATCGTCCACCGTCAGCTTAACGCCCAGCGCTTTCAGCGCCAGCATGACTTCCAGCGCGCTTTGCGGATTTTCCAGCGTGATATTTTCCGTGATCTCCAGTTCAAGACGGCGCGCTTCCAGACCGCTGACTGCCAGCGCGCTGGCCACGCGCTGCGCCAGGTTGCCGCTACGGAACTCGACTGGCGAAATATTCACCGAAACGTACATCGGTTCCGGCCAGCCAAGCGCGTCGCGGCAGGCGCGCTGCAGCACCCAGTCGCTGATATCGATAATCAGCCCGGTTTCTTCCGCCAGCGGAATAAATTTATCCGGCATAATCAGCCCGTTCTGCGGATGCTCCCAGCGAATTAGCGCCTCAGCTCCATCCAGTCGCGCCTGCTTCAGGCAGTAGCGCGGCTGATAAAAGAGGGTAAGTTCGTTGCCGGCAATCGCTTTCCGCAGGCTGCGTTCCATATCACGGCGCTGCACCAGCTGCTCAGCCATCTCGGCGCTGTACCACGTCCAGCGGTTACGTCCTTCCCGCTTCGATTTATACAGCGCGATATCCGCCAGCCGCAGCAGCTCTTCGGCCTGCATCGCGTCATCCGGCGCCAGCGCAATGCCCATACTCGCGCCGATAAAAATTTCCTGCTGGCCCAGCTGGAAAGGACGGCAGACCTCGTCCAGCAGCGCCTGACAGCAGGCGTCGATCTCATGTTCGCCGTTAAGATCGGAAACGATGATGATAAATTCGTCGCCGCCGTGACGCGACACCAGATCGCCCGCCTTCAGCACGCTGCGTAGCCGGTGCGAAACCTCATTCAGCACGCTGTCGCCCACGGCATGGCCGAAGGTGTCGTTAATCGGCTTGAAGTGATCGAGGTCCAGGCTGATCAGCACCAGCGGCCGTTCCGCCGTCGGCCGGGTTTGTAGCCTGCTGAGTAAAAATTCATTCATATAGAGACGGTTCGGCAGGCCGGTCAGCGCGTCGTGCTGCGACAGATAATGAATCTGCGCCTGCGACTCGATTTCCTGAGTGATATCGGAAACCGTGCCGCGATAGCCGGTAATCTGCCCGTTGATTTCCACCGCGTTGGCGATCAGGCTGCAGATGCGCTTTTCGCCGCTGGCCGATATTGAGTAACAGCGCAGCGTCTGGCGATGTCCATCCTGTCGCAGGCGCCCCAGCCAGGCGGAAACCGGCTGCGTATCGTGCTGCAGAATGGCGTCGATCGACTTATCCAGCACCCTGCCGACTTCCAGCCCGGTAGCGACGGTGAAACGGCGGGAGAGATAGGCGATCACCCCTTTGGCATCGGTTTCCCAAATCCAGTCCGAAGCGGTTTCGGCGACGTCGCGAAAGCGCGCCTCGCTGGCGGCCAGCTCGCGCTGGCTGTGCGCTAACTGTAAAAAACGCTCATCGCAAAGCATGGCGTTATGCATCGCGTGATTGATAACGCGGCGCACCAGCAGCCCCAGCACGGCCGCAGCGGCCAGCAGTATCGGCAGCAGCAGCAGCAAAAGCGCTTTTCCGGGCTGAGAGGAATCCCAGCGAAGCACCAGCGGCGCGCCGTCCGCCGTCGCCTCCTGCAAAAACGCCGTGGTAAAGGAATCCTGAGCGCTATCGGGAATACGGGCATTTTTTACGCCAACGGTCTGACCAAACGCCACCAGCTTCTCCGGCGTATAGCGGCTGACGAAAACCATCACCGAATGCGGGCCGGGCCGCTCTTTCAGGCCCGGCACTTTTCCAGTGGTGATCGCCGCAGTGGCCACGATCGCCGGCGTGGCGCCGATCATGATATTCAGCGAGGCGCCGCGTCCCTCATTTTCCAGCAGACGCGTGCGGGCAATCAGCGGCGCGGCCTGAATACCGAGCCAGCTCTCCAGCGGCAGATCGTCCAGTTTGCCGTTGATTATCGAATAGGTGGTGTGGCCTTCGCCATCCACCACAAACACGCCTTCATAATGGTATTCGCTGTACAGACCCGGCCCCAGGTTTTGCTGATCGTATGCCCAGACCTTATCCATCGTCAGATGCAGATGGTTCCAGGCCTCGCCCCAGAAAGCGTAGTCGCGGATATTGGTCATCATTTCCAGGCGAGCGTCCTGCCAGGCGTTATGCAGCAGAAAACGCTCCTGATTAACGGCATCCTCATTCTGCCGCCAGGAAATTCCCACAACCATCATCATGGCGAGCAGCATCACGCCGCTCAGCAGCAGCGTCAGCGACATGGCGATTCGTCGGGTAAAAAAGGTGCTTTTCTGGCCGTAAGGCACCTGATGGTGAAAGAGCGGTGGAAAGTTCATGAATCCGGACCTTAATCCTGCGGGCTGACAAACGCTTCCTGTTCGCTACGCCCTGACTGGCAGTTGAAAATCGCAGGTCCTTGTATCCTCCAGACGCGATCGTTAATGCACTATCGGCCTGGCGACTGAACAATTTAGGTACGGCGCGTAGTAATTCTGCCGCCTCGACACGCTATGTCGCGCTTGCTACCATCCGGCGACGCGCCTTCCGAAAATATGTCGATGAATAAAGAAACGGATAATGTGACCGACGCTCTGCTCTGCGCGGGGTTTTGCCTGATTTGGTACGGCATAACTGTGCTCATCGGCATCGCGCCGTTTCACGCTTTTCTGCTGCAAAACGGTATCCTGATGCCGGTACTCTGCCTGACGGAATTTGTCGTGCTGCTCCCGATCTGGCGCTGGTATAGCCGTCGCTACGCCGGTGTCCCGTCAGGCAAGCTGCGCGGCCGTCAGCTGTTGCTGTTCAGCCTGCTGCTGGCGGGGCTGATTTTTTCCCAGTCTTTTTATCTGCAGCAGGAAAGCTGGACCGCCGCGCAGCTAACCGATGGTGAGCAGACCGCCGCCTGGCGTACGCTCGCCTTTTCACTGGCGGTGGTTTTGTTGGCTCCGGTGGTTGAGGAGATCGTGTTTCGCGGCTTCCTGCTACGGGCGCTGTTGACGGCGGTACCCGACCAGCGCCTGGCCTGTTCGCTGCTCGCCTCGCTAATCTTCGCCGCACTGCACACGCAGTACGTTCATCTGCAAACCCTGCTTGCCCTGACAGCGCTCTCCCTGCTGCTCTGCCTGGCCCGCTTTTGCTCCGGCGGCCTCAAGCTGCCCATTGCTCTGCATATGCTGAATAACTTTATCGGCGTCGCGCCCTGGCTCTGGGCGACCTTCATAAATGAAAAAATTGTTTAACGTTTATAACTAATCCGTTTCGCTTATAACCAATTCGCATATCGATAGCGGATAATCTACTATTTGTCGGATGCAGAGGTAATCTACACTCGCCAACAAATTAAAACAGGGTAAGGAAACGTCATGAAAATTCTGCTTCCAGCCATCGCCGTCGCGCTGGCCAGTTCTTTTGCAGCCGAAGCCGCCACGCCGCCGGATACGCTGGTTATCGCGCAGTCTATCGACGATGCCAACAGTTTCGATCCCGCGCAGGGCTTTGAGCTGACCTCGGTACAGGCGTTTACCAACCTCTATCAGCGTCTGGTGCAGCCAGATCCGCAAAATCCTGCCGAGCTGCAGCCGACGCTGGCAAGCTCGTGGCAGCCGGGCAGCGACAACCGCAGCCTGACTTTTACCCTGCGCGATGGCGCGAAATTCTCATCCGGCAATCCGTTGCGCCCGGAAGATGTGATCTTCTCACTGGGCCGCGTGGTTAAGCTGAACCTGGACCCCTCTTTTATCCTGACGCAGCTGGGCTGGAGCAAAGAGAACGTTGATTCGCACCTGAAAAAGATCGACGACAAACACGTGCAGATTAGCTGGACTGCGGATGTCAGCCCGACTTACGTGCTGAGCCTGCTAGCCGCGCCGGTTTCCTCCATCGTCGATGAAAAAACCGCGATGGCCAACGCGCAAAAAGATGACTTCGGCAACTCCTGGCTGATCGCTCATTCGGCGGGCAGCGGCCCATACCAGATCCGCAAATACATTCCGCATGAGGTGCTGCTGCTCTCCGCCAACGCCTCTTCGCCAGCGGGCGCGCCGAAGCTGAAAAACGTGCTGATTAAGAACGTGCCGGAACCAGCCGCGCGCCGTCTGCTGCTGGAACAGGGCGATGCCGATATCGCCCGCAACCTGGGCGCCGATCAGATGGCGGCGCTGAAAGGCAAAGCGGACGTGAAGCCAATGGCGATCCCGATGGCGTCGCTTTACTACATGCAGTTCAATATCGACGCCAGCCCGGCGCTGAAAAACCCGGCGTTCTGGGAAGCCTCACGCTATCTGTTCGACTATAAAGGCATCGCCGACGATCTGCTGAAAGGCCAGTTCCAGGTGCATCAGTCGTTCCTGCCGCAGGGCTTCCCCGGCGCGCTGAACGATAATCCTTACACTTTCGATCCGGACAAAGCCAAAGCGATTCTGGCAAAAGCGGGCCTGAGCAACGTCAGCTTTAAGCTGAGCGTCAGCAATCAGCCGCCTTATCTCGATATCGCGCAGGCGCTGCAGGCCAGCTTTGCGCGCGGCGGCGTCAAAGTTGAGCTGATCCCTGGCATCAGCACTGAAGTCGCGACTTCGGTGAAAGCGCATCAGTATGAAGCGACGCTGAACGCCTGGGGGGCAGACTATTTCGATCCCAATACTAACGCTTCCGCCTTTGCCTATAACCCGGAAGATGGCAGCAAAACGCTGGCCTGGCGCTCTAACTGGCACATTCCGCAGCTGAGCAAGCAGACGCTGGCGGCTACGGCGGAAAGCGACAAGGCTAAGCGCGTTGAGATGTATGAAAGCCTGCAGCGCGAAGTGCAGAAAAACTCGCCGTACGTTATTGGCCTGCAGGCACGCAATCTGATTGCGCTGCGCGCTAACCTGAAAGGCTACGTGCAGGGTATCAACCCGGATATGGTCTACTACAGCCAGGTCAGCAAGTAATGGCGCGTTTTACCGCTGAAGCCGGGTCCGCCCGGCTGTTCTGGCTGCGCGGCAGCCGCCTGGCGACAGGCGTGCTTTCGCTGGCGGTCACGCTGCTCGGCCTGCTCGCCTTCACCTTTACGCTTTCGCATCTTTCGCCGGTCGATCCCGTTCTGCAGATTGCCGGCGACCACGCCAGCGAATCGACCTACGCGCAGGTAAGAAAAGAGCTGGGTCTGGATCAGCCGCTGCTGATGCAGTTCTGGCACTATCTGACGCACCTGGCGCACGGTGACCTGGGGATTTCACGCCTGACCAACGCGCCGGTGGCGAGCGATCTGCTGCGCACCTTTCCGGCGACCATTGAGCTGGCGACCTGTGCCATGATTTTCGGCGCCTTTTTTGGCATCGTGCTGGCGCTGGTCGCCGCCTGGAAACCGGGCAGCCTGGTGGACAACCTCGCGCGCCTGGTTTCGCTGCTGGGTTATTCGGTGCCGGTTTTCTGGCTTGGCCTGCTCGGCCTGCTGCTGTTTTACGCCGTGCTGCACTGGTCAGCCGGGCCGGGTCGCCTGGACGATATCTGGATCTATACGCTGGAGCCGAAAACCGGACTGGTGCTGGTCGACAGCTGGCTTTCCGGCGATCGTGAAATGTTCGGCAACGCTCTGGCGCATCTCTGGCTGCCGGTAGTGGTGCTGGGCCTGTTGGCGATGGCGGGCATTACCCGTTTGCTGCGCGCCGCGCTGTTGGAAGAGAGCGGTAAAGAGTATGTGACGCTGGCGCGCGCCAAAGGCGCCAGCCGCGGCCGCATCCTGCTGCTGCACGTTTTCCCTAACGTGCGCGGCACGCTGATTACCGTACTGGCGCTCTCTTACGCCACGCTGCTGGAAGGCTCGGTGCTGACTGAAACCGTCTTCGCCTGGCCCGGCGTCGGCCGCTATATGACCACGGCGCTGTTCGCTTCCGATACGCCAGCCATTCTCGGCTCTACGCTGCTGATCGGCGGCTGCTTTATTCTGCTGAACGCGCTGGCGGATGCGTTAACTTATCTCACCGATCCGAGAACCCGATGACGCAAAATCTTACCGATATTGAAATCGCCGCGCCGCGCCGTCGCCGCGCGCGCGTCACCTCGCTGGCTATCGGCGGCACGCTGGTGGCTATTCTGCTGCTGGCCGCGCTGTTCGCGCCGCTGCTGGCGCCCTTCGACCCCAACGCGCAGATTATTTCGGCGCGCCTGCTGCCGCCTTCTGCCGCGCACTGGCTGGGTACCGATGGCTTTGGCCGCGATCTGCTTTCCCGCGTGATCTACGGCTCGCGCCCTACTCTGCTGCTGGTGTCGCTGATCCTGCTGCTGACTATCCCGGTCGGCCTGCTGGTCGGCATCTGCGCGGGCTACCTGGGCGGCTGGACCGAACGCGTATTGATGCGCGTGACCGATATTTTCCTGTCGCTGCCAAACCTGGTCATTGCGCTGGCGCTGGTGGCGATGCTTGGCCCAGGACTGCTCAATGGCGCGCTGGCGCTGGCATTAACCAGCTGGCCGCCGTTTGCCCGACAGGCGCGCGCTGAAACGCTGGCGCTGCGTCGTAGCGACTATCTGGCCGCGGCCAGAATGCAGGGCATTAATGGCCTGCGCCTGATGTTCGGCCATATTCTGCCGCTTTGCCTGCCGAGCGCCGTGGTGCGCGCCGCGCTGAGCCTGGGCGGCATTATTCTTTCCGCCGCGGGTTTGGGCTTCCTCGGCATGGGCGTACAGCCGCCGACCGCGGAATGGGGCTCGATGGTCGCCGAAGGCAGCAAAGTGATCTTTGACCAGTGGTGGGTTGCCGCCGCGCCGGGCGGCGCGATCCTCTTCGCCAGCCTGGCCTTTAACCTGACGGGCGACGGCCTGCGTGACCGACTGGATACCCGAAATGCCAACTGATTCCACGCCGCTGGTTGTAGCGGAAAACCTGACGATAAACAGCGCCGCCGGTGTGCCGCTGGTTAAAAACATCGGCTTTACTTTGGGCCGCGAGCGCGTGGCGCTGGTAGGCGAATCCGGCTCCGGCAAATCGCTGACCGCACGCAGCCTGATGGGCCTGCTCTCCCCTTCGCTGCATTTACAGGCCTCGACGCTCAGCGTGGCGGGTGAAAACGCGCTGGCGCTGAGCGAACGCCGCTGGAGCCAGCTACGCGGCAGCAAACTGGCAATGGTGATGCAGGATCCCAAATATGCGCTCAATCCGATGCGCACCATCGGCTGGCAGGTCGCGGAGCCGCTTAAGCTGCATGGCCGCTTTAGCCGCGCGGAGATAAAAGAAAAGGTTTGCGAGATGCTGGACGCGGTCGGCCTGCCGCAGCCCGCGCAGTTGATGCAGCGCTATCCTCACCAGCTTTCCGGCGGCATGGGCCAGCGCGTGATGCTGGCAATAGCGCTGATCGCCGATCCGCAATTTTTAATCGCCGACGAGCCAACCTCCGCGCTGGATCACGCCATGCGCGATCAGGTGCTGGCGCTAATCCGCCGGCTGGTGGAAGAGCGCAATATGGGACTGCTGCTGATCAGCCACGATTTGCAGCAGGTTTCCGAACACTGCGAACGCGTGATGGTGATGTATCAGGGCAACATTCTGGATACCCTGCCCGCCGCGAATCTGCCGCAGGCGACGCATCCCTATACCCGCACGCTGTGGGCCTGCCGCCCGAGCAAGGCCACACAGGGCAAACCGCTGCCGACGCTGGATCGCGCCGCGCTGGAGGCTTACCGTGAACATGATTGATCTGCGAAATCTCAGCGTCGCGCATCGCCAGGGCTACGAGCAGCGCACCGTGGTGCATGACGTTTCGCTGCAGGTGGCGGCTGGCGAATGCTTCGGGCTGGTCGGCCCTTCCGGCTGCGGCAAATCTTCGCTGCTGTGGGTGATGGCCGGACTCAACCCCAACTGGCAGGGAGAAATGACGCTGGCCGGGCACCAGGCCTCGCCGGGCAAACCTTTTACCGGTCAGCTGCGCCGCGATGTGCAAATGGTGTTTCAGGACCCTTACGCCTCGCTGCACCCGCGCCACCGTTTACGTCGCACGCTGGCAGAGCCTTTAAAGCTGCTGAAGGTGCGCGATATCAACGATCGCATCGACCAGGGTTTTCGTCACGTCGGCCTCGACCCGGCTATGGCGGATCGCTATCCGCACCAGCTTTCCGGCGGTCAGCGCCAGCGCGTCGCTATCGTGCGGGCGCTGCTGCTGGAGCCGAAAATTCTGCTGCTGGACGAGCCGACTTCCGCGCTGGATATGTCGGTGCAGGCGGAAATCCTCAATCTGCTTAACAACCTTAAGCAGCAGGACAATTTGACGATGGTGCTGGTCAGCCATGACCCGGACGTGATCGATCATATGTGCGATCGCGCGGTGAGGATGGAACGCGGCTACATCAAATAAACCTTATGGCTGAACCCCGGTTCAGCCATAAGCGCTTGATCTGGCTAATCTCTTAAACTGCTAACCCTTGCCGGAATTCGCATTTCCCCGCCGCTTTTTTCCTCCTATAGTCCTGATAACGCCCTGTTCAGGATATCCCGATGCGCAAAATTGCTTCCGTTGTTCTCGCCAGCCTGTTCGCCGCTCAGGCTTACGCCGCCACGCCAGCCGATACGCTGATTGTCGCTATTCCGCTGGACGGCATTATCAGCTTCGATCCGGCGGAAAGCTTTGAAACCGTCAGCAGCAGCAGTCTGATCAACCTTTATCAAAAACTGGTGGATGCCGATCGCAACGATCCCACAAAGCTGGCGCCGCAGCTGGCGGCTTCATGGCGGCCAGGCGACGACGAGCACAGCCTGATCTTCACCCTGAAGCCGGGCGCGACCTTCGCCAGCGGCAATCCGGTAACTGCGGATGATGTTATCTGGTCGCTGAGCCGCGTGATAAAGCTGAACAAAACGCCCTCTTTTATCCTGAGCGAGTTTGGCTGGACGCCGGAAAACGTCGATCGGCAGCTAATCCGCCGCAGCGACAGCCAGCTGGAAATCCGCTGGCCCGCCGCTATCGGCCGCGATCTGGCGCTGCGCCTGCTGACCGCGCCGGTTGCTTCGATTGTCGATCGCAAACTTGCGGAGCAGCACAGCAACAATGATTACGGCAATGGCTGGCTGCGCGATCGCTCCGCCGGCAGCGGCGCTTACACCATCCGCAACTTTGTGCCGCAGCAGGCGCTGGTGCTGGAGGAGAGCAGTTATGCCAGGCCGCAGCCAAAGCTGAAGCGGGTAATTTTGAAAGGCGTGGCCGATCCGGGGTCGCGTCGCCTGCTGCTACAACAGGGCGACGTCGATGTCGCCTATGATTTAGGCGCGGATCAGTTCGCGGCGCTGCAAAATCAGCCTGGCGTCAAGGTTGCCAGCTTCCCTTCCAGCCTGATTTACTATCTGGGCTTCAATACCCAGGATAAACAGCAGCCCGCTTTAGGCAATCCGGCGCTGTGGCAGGCAGCGCGCTGGCTGGTGGACTATCAGGCGATTTCACAGCAGCTGCTGAAAGGCCAGTATCAGATACATCAAAGCTTCCTGCCGCAGGGTTTCGACGGCGCGCTGGAGAACCAGCCTTTCCATTACGATCTGGCGAAAGCCAAAGCGATTCTGCAGCAGGGAGGCATCGCGCCCGGCACCCGCTTTGCGCTGACCATTGTGAATCAGCCGCCTTATACCGATATAGCCCAGGCGCTGCAGGCCAGCTTTGCCAAAGCAGATATCGATATCGCTATCCAGCCGGTGGCGGAAGCGGAGCTGTGGAGCAAAATGCGCGGCAGAGATTTTCAGTCGATCTTTATCTACTGGGGCGCGGACTATATCGATCCCAACACCAATGCCAGCGCCTTCGCCTTTAATGTGCCGGGCGGCTCGAAAACCCTGGCCTGGCGGCTGGGCTGGACGATCCCTCAGCTAAGCCAGCAGACCAAAGATGCCGCTGCAGAAAGCGATAAGCAGAAGCGCAGCGCGCTGTATCAGCAGCTGCAGACGCGGGTTCAGCAGGATTCGCCTTATGTGGTAACGCTGCAGGGAGAGAAGCTGGTGGGTTTGCGCAGTAACGTGCGGGGCGCCCAGCAAAGCATCGGCGTGAGTACGCTCTATTACGATAGCGTTAGTAAGCTGTAAGGGGAAGACGGGCGGCGAACCGCCCGGCGGCTATCAGGAGATAGCGGAGTCAGAGGCGTGTTTATGCTTATCGGACTCGAAATGCGTCTTGAACTGCTCGTAAATAGAGATCATGTTCGAGGCGTCGCCCTGCATTGGGCTGAGTTTACCTGCGCGAACCAGCTCGATAACCAGCTGCAGCGCGGCCTGTTTCGGGCTGCTTGAAGGATGGGCGATTTCAGATGACATAGCGACTTCCTTGAAAAAGAGTAAAGCGTAATTTTAACAACTTTCACCGATCCCGGCAGAAAATTTTCGCGTTCAGGGCGACAGACTCCCCTGGATCGCCGTGTTGTCACGATCTTTCGTCGATCGTTCGGCTACGGTGGATCGCCTCCGGGTTTTCTAATCCATTAATAATGCATAACTATGCATTAACAAAGCTTTGTACAGGTTTAAATAAAACTTGTACAACAAGGTAAAAACGATTACATTTCCGTCCGTAACGTATTATGCATTTGCATAGCCTCAGGAAGTGCAGTAGGGTTTCCCACTTCCCGAGGCAATTTTTTCCGCCTAAGCCAAATCCCCTTTTGCCTCGCCTAAGCCAAATTTCTCTTCTTTGATTCGCTGTTGATCTTCCGCTGGCCCTGAATACGCCGCCGCTGCGCTTTGATATTGATCATTTTACTTCCTGAAATCTGCTGATTTTTAAGCTTGTTTTCCCGTCAGACCGGCAGGAATTTCAATCCCGGCTATATTAAGAGTTTTCCCGCTGATTTTACCAGGCTTCGTCCGATATTATCCGCGAAGGCTTGCAGGCGGCCGTACCGGAGCGCTAACGTCATGGCTTATCGCTGGCGGTGGCTGAGCCAGGCCCTTATTGTTAACTTCTGGCTTTTTATCATGAATGCATCTAACGCTCTTCTCGCCGCGCCGCTTCTTGTTGCCGCGCTGCTGCCGCTGACCGCGCAGGCGGAAACCATCACGCTGACGCTCTCCCAGGAACAGGACGGCGGTACAGCGGGACGCGCCTGCATGTATATCCATCAGGGACAGGCTGAATACCGCGTCGTCAAACCTGATGAGATCTGCCCCGCCACGCTGATTGTTGAGAGCCCGACGCACCGCGCCTGAACGCTTTTTTCCTGTCCGGAGATACGTCTGCACGATGGAGTATGTTACCTTTAGCCGAATGGCTATAATCTGACTGCTCGCGGCCGATTACGCTTTCTGACAAGGAGTTAAGTGTTGAGAAGAATGAATATTAAGCTGCTGACGCTGGTGGCCACCTGTCTGGTTATTTTGCTGCATACGGCGGCTATCCCTTTCAGCTATTTCCACCAGGCCTGGTCAGTTTCCGTCATGTACGAAGTGCTTGGTCGCGTCGCGTTTCCGCTGTTTTTGCTTATCGCCGGCTACGTCTCCTTAAATAAAAATGAGTCGCTGCTCAGCACGTTAAAAACCCGCGTGCTGGATCTGGTTATTCCGCTGATCGCCTGGTCCGCTATTTATATTATTTATAATAAAGAGGTGAATGCGGATACTTCTCCGGTCAGCGTGCTGGAGCTGCTCAGCACGCCCGCTTATCCGCATTTGTGGTTTATTTACACCATGATCCTGCTTTATCTGGTGACGCCGCTATTGAACACCTTTATCCAGAACGGTAGCCAGCAGCGCGTTAATTATACGGTGACCGTCTGGTTTGTGCTGGCTTCGGTTTATGTCCTGTTTGATAACGTAAAAGCCAATTTGCTGGAAGGTCATGCTATTCCGGCACCCAGCAATATTGATATGGTGGTGTATCTGTCAGGCTTTTATATTATCGGCGGCGTGGCGAGGCGTTTTGCCATTAATCCCAAAGTGGTGATTTCCGGCATCGTGTTTGTCCTTTCCGCCGTCTTAACCGCGGTGATGAGCTATTCGCTCTCCATCAGCACCTTTGCGCCAAACCAGATTTTTCTGTTCTACTCCGCGCCAACGATAGTGGTGGTGTCGCTGGCCTGCTTCTTTATGCTGCTGAACGCGCCCTTCCGCTACGGCAAACGAGCGGTGCGACTGATTCATGGGCTGTCGCGCCTGAGTCTGGGGATTTTCTTTGTGCATATGATGGTGCTGGAGACGCTGCTTCGTCTGCTGCATATCAATTTTGAGGGTTACTGGTCGGCGCTGACTATTCCCGCCGTGGCGCTGGTCTGCTTCGCCATCTCCGCTGTCGTCAGCTGGCTGCTGCGGCAGATCCCCTGGGTGCGTCGTATTACCTGATAAATTGAAAACGGCCGCGGTGGAAGCGGCCGTTCTTCCGGCAAATAACCGGGCGCCACGAGCAGTCAGTAGCTGGCTGCAGCAAATTTTTGTGGCTGATTGATCGCTCTGCGGGCAATCCAGTACAGCAATATCCTCTCTTCATCGACGTCCTGATCCGCCATCGCCAGCAGCTTCAGCGCCAGCGTAGCCTTATTGACAGGCTGACCGGTGATGCTCAGGTCAACCACCGCTTTGCCGATAATGGTACACACTTCCTCATCGCTCGAAGTCAGTAGATCGTGGTCTGTACTCATCGTCTCCTCCTGTTATGGGTAAACGTTAAGTCTGGCAGAAGCTGACGAGATTGCCATCTCATGGTCTTTTAAACTAATTATTTCGATGCTGCCGCTATTTTCCACTTTTGTTAATTAAATCAGTCGCCGACAGGCATGACGCTTTTTTCTGTTCACACTTTTTAACCACAATAAATATGGCTACACACTTTTTTCGGTCCAAAATTTGCCTTAAATACTTTCCACCCCCAACCTAAAAAAATTTATCCATCGTTTAATCTGAAAATAGCAGTAAAACTCTGGATACGTTCGGATCTTATTTATGTCCAGCAGCGATCGTTTTATCGCCGCCTGCCCTTAAAATATTTATTAAGATTAATCTGTATTACCGGCATTATCGCCCGTATGGCGCGCCACCTGGATAAAAATAAGCGCGGCGGCGGCAATACGCCGCGTCACCCACGCTCTGGTAAAACGTGGATCTGTTTACGCCATTCTTAAATAGAAAAAAGGCAAAAAGGCTGTTTTGTCACTATTTGCAACGCAAAGGATTAAAACTACTCTTTCAGGCAACAACACCTGCATAACGCTTGAGGATAAATATAATGAAAAAAATCACCGCGCTGGCTCTGTTCCTGATTGCAACGGGCAGCCACAGCGCTTTTGCCGCACCAGCACCAGCCGCTGCCGGCGTCGCCGCCGGCAGTGAAGCCACTACCCTTTCCGACGGCAACTCTAATGCCGTTGGCGTTGGCGCCGTAGGCGCGCTGCTTGGCATCGCTCTGGCGACGATGGGCGGCGGCGGCGATGGTTCCAGCACCGGCACCACGACCACCACCACAACGTCCACCACCGCGCATTAATTTTACTGCGTTGCCGGCCTTTTCACGCCAAAAGGCCGGTTTTAACCCGCCGTTGCTGTTCCTTATTTATCCGGCCGCCACGCTATCTGTACAGATGGCGTCCATCGGCCGCCTCGCTTTTCACCTATACTTGGGACTGATTTGGTTTTACTACGGAGGAAGCGATGTTAATCGGCTTCGTTTTACTGGTTAGCGCCTGCGGTCACGACGCCTGTGACGCCTTGCCCGTGTCCGAGCATATTTTTCCGACGCGCGCAGCCTGTGAGCGTATGGCTGACCGAATACATGAGCGTCGCCCCAACGCGGTTCTGCTGTGCGGCGAAGTTTACCGCAATCATGGTAATGAAATAACTAATGTCAAATAGGGCGGGAGCGCCTGGTATTTCGCCAGTTGCGGATGAAGAGGGATTTTATTTATACCTGTTTAATATGAATAAAAATTCACGCAGACGGCTCAATTCGAACCGCCTGGTCTGTCGGCTACAAACCCAGCTCGCTCAGGCCGGGATGGTCGTCCGGTCGACGACCCAATGGCCAGTGATATTTACGCTCGCTCTCTTTAATCGGTAAATCGTTCACGCAGGCGTAACGCTGAGACATTAATCCGTTCTCGTCGAACGCCCAGTTTTCATTGCCGTAGGAACGAAACCAGTTGCCGGAATCATCATGCCATTCGTAGGCGTAGCGCACCGCAATGCGGTTGCCTTCGAACGCCCATAGCTCCTTAATCAGCCGGTACTCCAGCTCTTTCGCCCATTTACGGCTGAGAAAAGCTTCGGCTTCATGACGGCCAGTAATAAATTCCGCCCGGTTGCGCCACTGCGTATCCAGGGTATAGGCCAGCGCCACTTTTTGCGCATCGCGGCTGTTCCAGCCATCCTCCGCCAGGCGGACTTTTTGCATGGCCGTTTCCCGCGTGAAAGGCGGCAACGGCAGGCGGCGTTCGTTTTCAGTCATGGCTTCTCCTGGCAGGCTGCGGGCTATTGCGCTTCCGCCTTCTCGTCGACGTAGCGCGTCACCGCCAGCAGTCGGTTGATATGGGTAAGCAGCAGATCGATGTCCGACTGCAGAAAGCTTTGGCCTGACGTCGTGGCCGCCACGATGGCGTTCTGAATATTTTCAGAGATCGTCGATGCGCCGTCGCCTTTGCCCGCCGTCAGCACCAGCGCGGCCACTACCAGCGACTGCGCTTCCACCTGCGCCGTCAGTTCCTTTGCGTCGACCTCAATTTTGGCCATTTTTAGTAAAATATCGATTACAAGCTGCTTCATAATTTATCCCCGAAATAGATCATTCCAGAAATTACCACCGAGCTTTACCACGAGCAAACTGAAACCGACTTCTGACGCCTCTTCCGACGCTTTCTGCAACGCCTTTTCATGATCCAGCGTGATTTTCAGGCGAAATGGTCATTTTACCATCGCCAGGCCAATTATATTTCCCGTTTCGCCTGGCTAAATGCCGCCGGTGGATTAGATTTAATCCTGTGATCTTTATCACACCAAAATAATAACATTGGCAAGGGAGTAACTTGTGACTCAAACCTCAAACGGCGGGACAGCCGGCACCACGTCGAACACTTCGATTGAACCTTTGGTAAAAGTCATTGCGTTTATCGCCACGCTGGGCGGTCTGCTCTTTGGTTACGACACCGGAGTTATCGCGGGCGCGCTGCTGTTTATGAAGCACGACCTGCATTTGACCTCGCTGACTACCGGCATGGTCACCAGCTTTCTGATCCTCGGCTCCGCTATCGGCGCCATTTTCGCCGGACGCGTGGCGGATCGCTTTGGCCGTAAAAAAATCATTCTGCTGATGGCCGTGATCTTTATGATCGGCTCGCTGGGCTGCGCCACCGCGCCAAATGTGGAAATGATGATTAGCTTTCGCTTTATCCTCGGCCTGGCCGTTGGCGGCGCGGCAGCTATCGTTCCTGTCTATATCGCAGAGATAGTGCCGGCGAACCGTCGCTGGCAGTTTGTGACGCTGCAGGAATTGATGATCGTTTCCGGCCAGCTGATCGCCTATACCAGCAACGCCGCCATCAACGAAATCTGGGGCGGCGAAACCACCTGGCGCTGGATGCTGGGCGTGGCCTGCGTCCCGGCCGTTATTCTCTGGGTAGGTATGCTGTTTCTGCCCGATACGCCTCGCTGGTACGCGATGCATGGCCGCTACCGCGAAGCGCGTGACGTGCTGGAGCGCACTCGTCATTCGCGCATGGTTGAGAAAGAGATGGGCGATATTCGCAAATCGATGTCTTCCAAAAGCGAGAAAAATGCTCGCCGTAAGAAAACAATTTCGACCTGGATGAAGCGTCTGGTGGCGCTCGGCATCGGCGTGGCGATGCTGCAACAGCTTTCCGGCGTCAACACGATAATGTTCTATGCGCCGACGATGCTGCAGGCTACGGGCCTCGGCACTAACGCCTCGCTGCTGGCGACCATCGCCAACGGCGTAATTTCGGTGATCATGACCTTTGTAGGCATTATGCTGCTGAGCCGCTTCGGTCGTCGTCCGCTGTTGCTGACCGGTCAGATCGGCTGTACCTGTACGCTGCTGGCGATCGGGCTGCTGACCTGGCTGATGCCGGAAACCGTCGACGGGCATCCGGACGTGCTGCGCAGCTATCTGGTGCTGGCCGGTATGCTAATCTTCCTCTGCTTCCAGCAGGGCGCGCTGTCGCCAGTGACCTGGCTGCTGCTGTCGGAGATGTTCCCGATGCGCATCCGCGGCATGGCTAACGGCATTTCGGTGTTCGCCATGCAGATGACCAACTTTTCCATCGCGTTTCTTTTCCCGACGCTGCTGGAGACGTTTGGTCTGACCAACACCTTTTTCGCCTTCGCCGCTATCGGCATCGCAGGCGGCATTTTCGCCGTCCTGTTCGCGCCGGAAACGCAGGGCAAAACGCTGGAACAGATTGAGAAACACTTTAAAAAGCATTTGCAGGATGATCCTGCCCCACAGACGGGCAGCTAACCGAAGCGCCAGGGAAGGCGCTTTTAACCTTCTGACAGCCCGCTTCCGCCGGCTGTTATTGGCGTATAAGGAGGCCTGATATGGGAACGGCGATATTTATGGTTTTAATGGTCTGCGGCTACTGGTACACCAGCCGCGACCTCTCTACCCGCTTTAAAATCAAACGTTCGTTTGGCTGGGACGTCTATTTCCTGGTCGCGCTCTACGGCTGTATTTTCGTCCTTCAGGGCGTTATCGCCACCGGGCTGGTCTGGCTTTTCCTGCTTATCTGCTCTTCCCTGCTTAATCTTATGCCTGAGCTGACCGGCAGCCATCACTACAACTGGCAGATGGAGTTTATGAACTGGAGCTTTCTCGGCATCCAGGCGCCGGTGGTGGTGATGCTTACCTTCGCAGTGCTGTTCTGCCTCTATCGCTCTAACTGGTCAGGCAGCGCTCGCCTGAACAGCACGGGCCGCAAAAAACTTTATAAAAAGCTTTCGCGCTCTAATGGCGTCGAAGGGCTGCTTTTCCAGTGTATGGAAGAAGGCGAACTCGCCTGGGTAACGCTAAAGTCACGTCGTATCTATATCGGCATGATCCACACCGCTTCCTATGAAACCGAGAACACCGCCAATATCGTCCTGATCCCGATGCTGAGCGGCTACCGTGACGGCAAAACGTTGAATCTGTGCGTTGAGCACAACTACAGTAAATGGTATGCGGAACACAACATTACGCTGGATTCAGAACCGAAATCCGCGATGGCGTTTCGTAAGGTGATTCTGCTGGACCAGATTGAAAGCCTGTCGCTGTTCGATGCGGCCAGCGCCAGCGCACTGGCTTTCGACAGCGACGACGACGAAGAACAGCCGCCGCAGTAACGCGCTGGCGGCATTGTCAGCCCATCAGCAGCGTAATCAGCCAGAAACCGACGAAAGTCATCAGCAGAGAACCGACGACGTGGGTCAGCATAGAAATCATCGCCCACAGATAGTTGCCCGCCTGCATCAGCGTCACGATTTCCAGCGAAAAAGTGGAAAACGTCGTCATGCCGCCGCAAAGTCCGGTGGTGATTAACAATTTCCAGAAGGGATCGATCTGAGGATGGCGCAGAAACCAGGCCATCGCGCCGCCGATAATAAACCCGCCCAGCAGATTGACCAGCAGCGTTCCCGGCGGCAGGTTGGGAAACAGCGTGTTAAGGCGAACGGCCAGCAACCAGCGGATGATACAGCCGGCTGAAGCGCCGACAATCAAAGCAATCAGCGGTTTAAACATGAATTTTCTCAGTAAGATAGCGAAACTGGCGCGATAAGCCCAACGCGCGATCCTCCGTACCGAAAGCGCTACCCGTCCCGGTTGGCAAAGACAGATGTTCAGGGCAGCTCAGCCTAATCAGTCCACGCTTTTTTTGCAAGCACGTCGCCCGGATATGAGTCCTGTCCATAACGGCAGTCATATGAATTTACTGATTTTTTATAGCGCGGCTCGCCTGCCAGGCTATGCTTGCCCGGGTATTGTCGATCCGGAAGCTGTGTTATAGCCATGCGTTTTTTCCCTATTCCAAAACAGGATTTATTGCTGGGCCTTTGCTGTTTGCCTGCGCTAATCGCCATCTGGCTCGCCGGCTTTACTTTTGATCGGCTACCGGCCGCCGGCCTGGTGGCGAGCGGCGCGCTGACGCTGGCGTTCGGCGCCAATAAAACCTGGGGCGGATCTTCTTTTTCTCTGCTGTTCACTACCACGCTGGGCATCGCCTTCTCCTCCTGGCTCGGCTGTGTGACAGGCGATATTCTGCCGCTCTATATTCTTGTCGCCATGCTCTATGCGGCCGTCTACGTCACCATGGCCAACGTCGACGAGAGCGCCTGGTGGATGCTGCTGCAGTGGTCGATTGCTTATCTGGTGTCTGGTTATTACGCCGGTTCGCTGGCGCACGCCACCGATCGGGCGATGCTGGTCGGCTCCGGCGGTTTGATTCAGATATTTTTTCTTTACCTGGTTTTCCGCCGCTACCCTTTCTGTCTGAAAGACGTCTGGCCGCGCGCCTGGCTGCGCTTTTTACGCGTCACTACCGGTAAATACAAACATAAAATTCATCTGCAGTGGTCAGTGTTTTTCGCGCTGCTGGCGATGGGGCTGGCGCTTTCGGCCGTGGAGTTTTTCCAGCTAAAAAACGGCTATTGGGCAGGCATGACGCTGCTGATCTGCCTGCGCAACAACTATCGGGATTCGCTGTCGCGGGTGCGGGCGCGCGTGTCAGGGACTTTGCTGGGCAGCGTCACGGCAGCGGCGCTAATCGATCTGTGCCATTCGCCGCTTTATCTGATCGGCGGATTTATGCTGTTTGGCTATCTTGCTTTTACCTGGTCTTATTCGCTGGTCGCCAAATCCTACTTTATTCTGGCTTTGCTCGTTACCATGATGGTGGTTTTTATGATTGCCAGCCTGGGCAATTCACAGCTTGCTGTCGCCACGCATCGTCTGGAAGCCACGGCTATCGGCGGCCTGTTCGCCCTGTTTGCGCTGGTGATGGCCCGCCTGGTTACCCGTAAGCAGATCCTGCTGCGTCGGGCCGGAAAAAACCCTGGCTGAACACTCTGCCTTACCCGCCGGAAGCGCCGCAGTCCGCGCTTCCGGCGCCACGTTTTCTCCGCTATCTGATTCAGGCTGCTCTTCTTTCTCGATCAACGATTCCAGAAACTCACGCTGCCGCGAATTCATTTTCCACTGCTGCAGGCGCGCTTTAATAGATTTCCCGGCAAGATTTTCCATTACCCTAACTCCCATAGCGCTATCACTATCCAGAATATCAGGCAGCCCAGCACGACCATCAGCCAGACTTTGCCGCGGTGCGATAAATATTTACCCACTGATGCTCCCTATCTCGGCCAATAACAGATCCGAGGTAAAATATAGCAAAAAACCTTCTGGCAGGTTATTAATTTCCTTTAAAAAGCAGGTTATTGGCGTACTTCGACAAATATAATAACGATTATCCAGATATTACCTGATAATAGCGACAACAGTGAATAAACAAACCCTTCTAATTTTCGCAACATTATTCAACGAATTAAAAGACAATTTAACTCACTTAAATAAAACAAAAGAAGAACCTTTCACTTTTACTTAGCATTTTACCTTAGGGATAAATTTCCAAATAAATTTTATAAACCCCATAAATAAAAACGACGCCGACCTCAGGCAGTCGGCATCGTCAGTGAAAACCGCTGGCGCTACGGTCAGCTGGTCGCTTCAGCCTGCTCTTCCTCGTTGTTGACCATGGCGGCCTGGATCTCCTCTTCATCCAGCGACGGATTCAGCGCGACGGCCAGCGGCGAACTGGCGAGGCTGTCCGGCACGGCGACGTGTGGCGTTGGATTTTCCGCGTTTTCCTGCTGAACTTCATTACGGTGCCAGCTTAACGCCGCGATCATCGCGCCGCAGACCGCGAAGAACAGGTAGAGCATATGACCGCCCAGCGGCTGCATCAGCGCACCGGTGATCATCGGCCCGATACAGGCGCCGATGCCGAAAGCCATCAGCAGACAGGCCGTCAGCGACACCCGTCTTTCCGGCGCCACGCTATCGTTCGCCATCGCCACCACCAGCGGATAAAGGGAAAATTGCATCATGCTGGTGATAAACGCCGCGGCGGTTATCCAGACAAAAGTAAAATGCAGCGGTAAAGTGAGCAGCAGCGCCGTCAACGCGTAGAGCAGCGCGGTGCCGCAAAGCAGGCGATGACGATTAAAGCGATCGGAAAGCCAGCTCAGAGGAAACTGCGAAATCAGGCCGGCGAAAATAGCGATAGCCATAAACAGGCCCGTCTGCCGCGTGGTAAAGCCCAGCTGGCTGGCGTAAACGGGCGCCATGCCGTAAAACGCGCCAACCGCCATGCCGGTGGCCAGCGTAATCAGCAAGATGCGCGGAATAGCCCGAAAGAAGTAGCCCAGCTCCATCGGCGCCGGCGACATCGGCTGCGCGTTGGTGCGGGTGGTTAGCGCGATAGGCACCAGGCAGAGCGCAAAGCAGAGCGCGACAATCAGCAGGCTGGCGCTGCCGGACGCGGCCTGGCTCATCAGGATGATCTGCCCTGACGACAGGCCAAGATAGGTCGCAACCATATAAAAACCGAAGATCAGGCCGCGCTGGCCCGGTTCCGCCTGGTCGTTCAGCCAGCTTTCCAGCACCATATATTGACACATCATGCACAGGCCGATAATCAGCCGCAGCACTATCCATGCGGGCAGCCACTCCGTTAAACCGTGTCCCAATACGGAAGCGGTAATGATGCCGGCGCAGGCGACATAGGCGCGAATATGGCCGACGCGGGCAATCAGGTTATGCCCGACCTTGCCGCCGATCACCAGCCCGATATAGTTGGCGGCGATAATGCCGCCGATCAGGCTGCCGCTGACCTGCTCGTGCGCCAGGCGCAGCGAGACATAGGTGGTCAGCAGGCCGGAACCCAGCAGCATCAGCAGCGTGGTGGTATACAAAGGTAAAAAGGTGCCGAGGACTTTCTTCATTGCGCTTCCTGTCTTTTTTCGGACTCTATCCGCGTGTATCGACTTTACTGAAAGGGTAATGAAAACCTGGCAGAGACTTTTTATAAAAACAACCAAATCAGCCGACGCCGCGAAATGTTCGCCGCCATTCTGTTGGATTAACGCTAAATTTCGCTTTGAAATTTTGTCGGAACGCGATGACGGAAGAAAAACCTGACAGACGCGCGACGATGACGGTATCTATCTCCGGCAACCCGTACAGGCAGCGGTATCGGCAGGTTACGCAAGTTATTAAAAAGGGCGCTGACAGCGCCCTGGAAAGTAAAACCTTTCTACTGCCCCAGCTCCCGCAGCTTTTTGCCCGCCATCAAATTCTTTTCGATATGCTCAAGAGTGACGTTTTTGGTTTCCGGCACCAGCCAGAAAGTGATGGCGATAAACAGCAGGTTAAAGCCGGTATAGAGCCAGAACGTTCCCGCCGCGCCGATGCCGTCCAGCAGCGTCAGGAAGGTCGCGCCGATAATCATGTTCGCCACCCAGTTAGTGGTGGTGGAACAGGTGATGCCGAAATCGCGGCATTTCAGCGGCTGGATCTCCGAGCAGAGTATCCAGACTACCGGCGCGGCGCTCATCGCATAACCCGCGATACAGAGCATGGTCATGCCGACCGCGACCCAGGAGAGATTCATGCTGGCTTCGCCCTCGCCTACCTTCATCAGGCAGTAGCCGAGGATCAGCGTGGCAAAAGCCATGACCGAGAAGCCGATTTTCAGCACAGGCTTGCGTCCGGCTTTATCCACGGTGAAGACCGCGATAAAGGTCGCCAGCATAAAGGTGACGCCAACCACCACCGTCGCCATCATCTGCTGCTGAGTGCTCTGAAAGCCCGCCATTTTAAAAATCTGCGGCGCATAATACATGATGATATTCATACCGGTAAACTGCTGCATCCCCTGCAGCAACATGCCGAGAAACACGGCGCGCTTCACGTTGCTGTTTTTACGAAACAGCGCCAGCCCGCCCTGCTTCATCTTCAGGCTCTCGCGGATTTCGTTCAGCTCCTGCCTGGCCTTGTCGGAGGTATCGCGCAGCATCCGCAGTACCTCTTCCGCTTCCACATGCAGACCTTTCGCCGCCAGCCAGCGCGGGCTGTTAGGCAGAAAAATCACCATCACGAACAGCAGCACGGCGGGTAACGCCAGTATCCCCAACATGGCGCGCCAGTTGCCGCTATAGCTGAAGGCGGTATCCGATAAAAACGCCAGCAGAATGCCAAAGGTGATCATCAGCTGGTAGGTGCTGATCATCTTACCGCGAATGTTTTCGGTCGCCATTTCGGAAAGGTAGAGCGGCGCAGTATAGGAAGCGATGCCGACGGCGATGCCCAGCAGCACGCGAAAGAGCAGTAACAGCTCCAGATTGACCGACAGCGCCGAGCCGAGCGAGCCTATGATAAACAGCAGCGCGCCGGCCATCAGGCTATATTTACGTCCAAGCCGGTGCGATACCCAGCCGTTACAGATCGCGCCAATCGCCGCGCCCAGCATCATGCTGCTGACGACCCATTCCTGCTGGTGGCTGTCGAGCGCAAAGTGTCGGGTGATAAAGGGCAGCGCGCCCGAAATCACGCCGATATCCAGCCCGAACAGCAGCCCGGCCAGCCCGGCCGAGAACGAAATAAAAAGATTCATCCGCCGGACTTTATTCTTCTGCGCCTGCGGCAGCGCCATACTGTTATCGATTGAAGCCATTATCTAACCCCGGTTTTTAATCTGTCTGTCGGTAACATACAGATTCGGGCTGAGCGGAGTTATGTAAAAGAGTCCACAGGCATGGACAAAACGGCTGTGGCGGAGCGAGATGTGATGGCGATCGCATTCCTTTGCGCGTGTTCAGGCGAGCGGATCGCTTTCCGACCAGTTATAGGTCACCAGTCGTAGCCGGATAGCGCCGGTAATATCGCCATAACGCTGATTAATCCGCGCCTTAAAAAACTGCTGCAGGCGTTCGGGCAGCGTTGGCGCCTCGTAACGCAGCAGCGTACTGTGCCAGAACGGCGGCGGTCGATCGCTGCCGTTATACCTCGCCCGCAGCGGCTCTGCCCAGTCGGAACCGGCCAGCGCCTCCCAGAAGGCTTTTCTGCGCGCGACGTCCGCCGCCTGTGGAATGCCGGCGATAAGTAGTTGATTAGGCAAAGCCACCAGCCGCAGATCGCGTATGCTCAGCTCGCTTCCCAGACAGTGCGCTGCGGCTATTTTCCTGAGCTCATCGACGCCTTCTGGTGGATGCGCAAAATCGTAGCGTGAAAGCGTTATCGCCAGAAAAGTCAGGTGAAAATGGGCGGGCTGCATAATATCGGCGAGCGGATCGTCCAGCACCCGCTGCTGCAGTTCCGTCAGCAGCGTCTGCAACGGCTGGGTTAACTCAGGCTGAATACCGGTAGCGATGGCTTTTAACTTTTCCGGATAGAAACCCCGATGCGCTTCGGCCGCCGCAGGAGCGCGCCAGAGGCGCAGCGTCTCCTGCGAACGCTGATGATAGATTTGCGCTAAATCGTCGCTTGCCGACATGCTTTTTCTCCGGAGCGTTAAAAATAGCGTTCCAGTGTAGGAGATAAGCGGCGTTGAGCAAACGGCAGGCTGTAAGAAAACAATTGGGGTGCGGGAAACGCGAGCCGCCTCTGCGTAAATTCAGAGGCGGCTCACGGTTCAGACCTGACAATCAGACATCCTCCTCCATATCCTCGTCGTCCTCATCATCGGAGTCGAGATCGTCATCTTCCAGAGGCGCATCGATTTCCTCATCATCCTCCAGCGGATCGACGATTTCATCGCTGCCTTCCGGGATATCCTTATGGTCCTCATCAGCCGGGTATTCAGCGTCATCAGGAACGGGTTCCTGGTAATCGGGACGTTCAGACATAGCCACCTCCATCAACCCATATGGGTCAGTTAACTATAGTGGCTGACACTAAACCGATCCCGCTTTGCGTCACAGATCCGGTAAAACTCGTTGCGATTTATTCCGGCAATTTATCGCCCGATTCTGGCGCTTCGTCCGGGCTGTCTTTCTGCTCTTTGGGATCTTTTTCGATCTGATAACCGAAAGTGGCGATACGCGGATCTTTGCGAGAACAGGTGAACATAGATGACCTCCTGAATGGCGAATGAAAAATAAGTATAAACGCAAATTTAAGACCTGAGTCCCGAAAGGCGCGCAGGCATAGTGGCGGCAGGATGACTTTTCCGTTGCGCTGCTCTAAGGTTTTAACAGGTTACGACGCTGTAAATTTTTCAGATCAACGCCTCAAAGGGGAAAACGATGGAAAAAGTGACGGTGAAGTATGGCAATTTAACCTTTCCCGCAGAGTACAGCGAGACGCGAACCGGTGACAGCAGCGTGGATAAAACGCTGATTATTGCCAAAACCGAGCAGAGCACGGCGCTGTTCAGCGGCGCGTTACGGGAGATCTTTAATTTTGAAGCCGAAAGGCTGGGCGAGGACGACTATATTCTCAGCGACGAAGTGCCGCAGCATTTTATTTTTACCAATAAGTAAGGCGCGTAGCCTTGCCGCCAGCGACATTTTTAGTTCGATACAAGCGGGTCGTAACCTTTTTGACGCATAAAAAAAACCCGGCCGAAGCCGGGTTTCGCACATGTTGCAGAACTTACTGCAGCAGAGACAGCACGCCCTGTGGAACCTGGTTGGCTTTTGACAGCACAGAGGTACCAGCCTGCTGAAGGATCTGCGCCTTCGACATGTTGGAAACTTCAGTTGCGTAGTCAGCATCCTGGATACGGGACTGTGACGCGGTCAGGTTGGTCACAGAGGTGTTCAGATTGTTGATGGTAGATTCGAAACGGTTCTGAATCGCACCCAGGCCGCTACGTGCGGTATCGACGTTCTTGATACGCGCGTCCAGGTCAGACAGGTCGCCGCCGGTCACGTCGAAAGTCGCGCCCAGGCCAGTAGTCTGGAAGCCAGCGCCGGACAGGTCGATGCTGATAACGTTAGCGTCGGTCGCGTCGTTAGCGCCAACCTGAATTTTTACGCTGCCGGTAGTGTCGAAAATCGCCGTGCCGTTGAAGGTAGAAGCTTTACCGATACGGTTGATTTCAGACAGGCGAGCGTCAACTTCTTTCTGGATTGAGTCGATGTCGTCGGCGCTGTTGGTGCCGTTTTTCGCCTGCACGGTCAGTTCACGGATACGCTGCAGGTTGGTGTTCATCTCGTTCAGAGAGCCTTCAGCCGTCTGGGTCAGAGAGATACCGTCGTTAGCGTTACGTGCCGCCTGAGTCAGACCTTTGATCTGAGAGTTCATGCGGTTAGCGATAGCTTCGCCTGCTGCGTCGTCTTTAGCGCTGTTGATACGCAGACCGGAAGAAAGACGCTCGATAGCGGTGCTCAGAGAAGCCTGTGATTTGTTCAGGTTGTTCTGAGTAGTCAGTGACATGATGTTAGTGTTGATAACGGACATAGTCGTTTCCTTTAAAAAATTTACCAGAGTTCGGATACGGCGCCAGGATGCCCGTCACCGTCTGTATTCTTTATCGTCCCGTCCCGAAGAAACTTTAAAGCCGGCTGCAAAAAAATCTGCAAAAAGCGGCGTTTAGGATAAGTCTTAACACGGGCGGGCCGGATACCCTGAAATAGTCGGCCGACGCTGGCCAAACTTTATGCCGCGTCAGTAATTAATTTCCCTCATAACCCCATGCGCTATTCCGGGATAATCATTTTCCCTGCAACGTCTATGCTTAATGCTCAAAAAAAGAGAAAGCCCTTTCATTCTTTGTCGTTTCTTTATGCATACCGGAGGCCTGGCATGAGCAACCAAGGCAATAATAACGAGCAGCACCAGCCAGGCATCAAGCCAGCTGAATCCCCTTCTTTACATCTGACGCGCCGCACCCTGTTGAAGGTGAGCGCGGCCACGGCGGCCAGCGCGGCGGTCGCGCCCGGCACGGCGTTTGGCGACGACGGTTCCACAACCCGTGCGCCGGAAACCCTGCCTGTGACGCTTAAGGTCAACGGCATTCGCCAGCAGCTGGAAGTGGATACCCGCACCACGCTGCTGGACGCGCTGCGCGAGCATCTGCACCTGACCGGCACCAAAAAAGGCTGCGACCACGGCCAGTGCGGCGCCTGCACCGTGATTGTCAACGGCCGCAGACTCAATTCCTGCCTGACGCTCGCTGTGATGCATCAGGACGCGGAAATCACCACCATTGAAGGCTTAGGCACGCCGGATAACCTGCACCCTATGCAGTCGGCCTTCGTCAAACACGACGGCTATCAGTGCGGCTACTGTACGCCAGGCCAGATCTGTTCTTCCGTGGCGGTGTTGAAAGAGATCGAAGCGGGAATTCCCAGCCACGTCACGCTCGATCTGGTTTCGCCGCCGGAAGCGACGGCGGACGAGCTGCGCGAACGTATGAGCGGCAATATCTGCCGCTGCGGCGCCTACGCCAATATTCTTGCCGCGATCGAAGATGTCGCCGGGAGCGAAAAAGCATGAAGGCCTTCACGTTCGAACGCGTTAACACGCCTGCCGAAGCGGCAGCCAGCGCACAGCGCACGCCCGGCGCTAAATTTATCGCTGGCGGCACCAACCTGCTGGATTTAATGAAGCTGGAAATCGAAACGCCGGCTCATCTGATTGATGTGAATCATCTGGCGCTGGATAAGATTGAACCGACCGCCGACGGCGGTTTACGTATCGGCGCGCTGGTGCGCAATACCGATCTGGCCGCCGATGCCCGCGTGCGCCGCGATTATGCGGTGCTGGCAAGAGCGCTGCTGGCTGGCGCGTCGGGCCAGTTACGCAATCAGGCCACGACGGCGGGCAACCTGCTGCAGCGGACGCGCTGTCCCTATTTTTACGACACCAATCAGCCCTGCAATAAACGCCTGCCGGGCAGCGGCTGCGCCGCGCTGGAAGGCTTTAGCCGTCAGCACGCGGTGATAGGCGCCAGTAAAGCCTGTATCGCCACGCATCCCAGCGATATGGCTGTCGCTATGCAGCTGCTGGACGCCGTAGTGGAAACGGCCAGCGCGGACGGCAGCGAACGAAGAATCCCTCTCAGCGAATTTTATCTGGCGCCAGGCGAAACGCCCCATCGTGAAACCGTGCTCAAACCGGGCGAGCTGATTGTCGCCGTGACTTTGCCGGCACCGCTCGGCGGCACGCATATCTACCGCAAAATACGCGATCGCGCCTCTTACGCCTTCGCGCTGGTTTCGGTCGCCGCTGTGGTGCAGCCTGACGGAACAGGCCGGGTCGCGTTGGGCGGCGTAGCGCACAAGCCCTGGCGGCTGGCGGAAGCCGATGCGCAGCTGCCGCAAGGCGCGCAGGCGGTTTACGATCGCCTCTTCGCTGGCGCTCAGCCAACCCATGAGAACGAATACAAGCTGCTACTGGCGAAGCGCACGCTCGCCTCTGTGCTGACGGAAGCGAGGGCATAACAATGAAATTCGACAAGCCTGCGGGCGAAAACCCGATCGATCAGTTAAAGGTGGTAGGACGTCCTCACGATCGTATCGACGGCCCGATGAAAACCACGGGCACCGCGCACTACGCCTATGAGTGGCACGACAAAGCCGCTAACGTCGCCTATGGCTATATCGTCGGCTCCGCCATCGCCAAAGGCCGCATCGTCTCGATCGATTTTCAGGCGGCAAAACAGGCGCCGGGCGTGCTGGCCGTGGTAACGGCAAAGAATGCCGGCAGCCTGGGCAAAGGTGAGAAAAACACCGCCACGCTGCTGGGCGGCCCGGAAATCGAGCACTATCACCAGGCCGTGGCGCTGGTGGTGGCGGAAACCTTTGAGCAGGCGCGAGCGGCCGCGCAGCTGGTTGACGTACGCTACAGCCGCGAGCGCGGCGCTTACGATCTCGCCGCAGAGAAACCTACCGTCAGCCAGGCGCCGGAAGATCAGCCGGATAAAACCGTCGGCGATTTCAACAGCGCCTTCGCCGAGGCCGCGGTGAAGCTGGACGCCACTTACACCACGCCGGATCAAAGCCATATGGCGATGGAACCGCACGCCTCGATGGCGGTCTGGCAGGACGATAAAGTCACCGTCTGGACATCTAACCAGATGATCAACTGGTGCCGCAGCGACCTGGCGAAAACGCTTAAGCTGCCGGAAGAGAACGTGCGCGTGATTTCGCCCTATATCGGCGGCGGATTCGGCGGCAAGCTCTTTCTGCGCAGCGATGCGCTACTGGCCGCGCTGGGCGCGCGCGCCGCGAAGCGTCCGGTCAAGGTGATGCTGCCAAGACCCATGATTCCTAACAACACCACCCATCGACCGGCGACCATTCAGCATATCCGTATCGGCACCGACAGCAGCGGCCATATCACCGCTATCGCTCACGAAAGCTGGTCGGGAAACCTGCCTGGCGGCACGCCGGAAACCGCAGTGCAGCAGACCGAGCTGCTCTATGCGGGCGCTAACCGCTACACCGGGCTGCGGCTGGCGAAGCTCGATCTGCCTGAGGGCAACGCCATGCGCGCGCCGGGCGAAGCGCCAGGCCTGATGGCGCTGGAGATAGCGATTGATGAGATGGCGGAGAAAGCGGGCCTCGATCCGGTCGCTTTTCGCATCCTCAACGATACTCAGGTCGATCCCGCCAATCCCGATCGCCCTTTCTCGCGTCGTCAGCTGGTGGAATGCCTGCGCACCGGCGCGGAGCACTTCGGCTGGAACCGTCGCAACGCTAAGCCTGCGCAGGTAAGAGATGGCCGCTGGCTGATCGGCATGGGTATGGCGGCGGGCTTCCGTAACAATCTGGTGACGAAATCCGGCGCGCGGGTGCATCTGGACAGCGACGGCATCGTCACGGTGGAAACGGATATGACCGATATCGGCACCGGCAGCTATACCATCATCGCCCAGACTGCGGCAGAGATGCTGGGCGTACCGCTGGAGAAAGTGACCGTGCGGCTGGGCGACTCCAGCTTTCCGGTTTCCGCCGGTTCGGGCGGCCAATGGGGCGCGAACAGCTCTACCGCTGGCGTTTATGCCGCCTGCGTCAAACTGCGCGAGGCGGCCGCTGGCAAGCTTGGCTTTAACGCCGATGAGGCGATTTTCGCCGACGAGCAGATCCGCAGCGGCGATCGTAGCGTCCGACTGGCCGATGCGGCAGCGAACGGCACGCTGACCGTTGAGGACAGCATTGAGTTCGGCGATCTGGATGAAAAGTATCAGCAGTCCACGTTTGCCGGTCATTTTGTCGAAGTGGGCGTGGACAGCATGACCGGCGAAGTGCGGGTACGCCGGATGCTGGCGGTCTGCGCCGCTGGCCGCATTCTCAATCCTAAAACCGCACGCAGTCAGGTGATCGGCGCGATGACGATGGGCCTGGGCGGCGCGCTGATGGAAGAGCTGGCGGTCGACAAGCGTCTGGGCTATTTCGTTAACCACGATATGGCGGCCTATGAAGTGCCGGTTCATGCCGACGTGCCGGAACAGGAAGTGATTTTCCTGGAGGATGACGATCCTTACTCTTCGCCGATGAAAGCCAAAGGCGTGGGCGAGCTTGGCCTGTGCGGCGTCAGCGCCGCTATCGTCAACGCGGTCTATAACGCTACGGGCGTGCGGGTGCGTGAGTATCCTGTCACGCTCGATAAGCTGCTCGGTTCGCTGCCGGACGTGGTTTAAGGAGGCGCGATGCTGCAACACGCTTTCCCTGACGCGCAGCCAGCCATGCCTGTACCGGAACCAGCGCTGCTGACCGATGACAGTGCGACTATCCTGCGCTTCGCTGTAGAAGCGCTTAAGGCCGGCACTGCGGCGGCTCTGGTCACGCTGACAGAGATCCGCGGCGGCGCGGCGCGTCCCGTAGGCGCGCAGATGGTAGTTTGCGAAGACGGACGCTATTGCGGCTTCGTCTCCGGCGGCTGCGTTGAATCCGCCGTCGCTTACGAGGCAATGGCCGTGATCGCTACGGGCCGGGATCGTCAGGTAATGTATGGCGAGGGATCGCCTTACTTCGATATCGTGCTTCCCTGCGGCGGCGGCATTACGCTCTGGGTGCATAAGCTGCGCGGCGCCGGGCCGCTCCTGGCGGTGCTGAATCTGCTGCAACAGCGCAAGCCTGCGGGCTTACGCTACTGCACGCGGAGCCAGCGTTTGCAGAGTACCGCTTCGCCGGGAAGGAGCGGTTGGCATAACGGTTTTTTCAGCACGGCTTATCGCCCCTGCACGCAGGCGATCGTTTTTGGTCGCTCGCTGGAAGCGCAGGTGACGGCCAGCATGGCGCAGGCGGCGGGCTACGAAGTACGCCTCTGCGACAGTTTTGATGTGCAAACAGAAATTGATGCGCATACCGCAGTGCTGCTGCTCTGGCACGATCTGGATCGTGAGCTGCCGGTTTTGCAGGCCGCGCTGACGGCGAAACCATTCTATATCGGCGCGCTGGGCAGCCAGCGCACTCACGCCAGGCGAACGGAGAAACTTGTTGAACTGGGCTGGAGTCGCGAGGATATTGCCCGCATCAAGGCACCAATCGGCATCTTCCCCAAAGCGCGGGATGCGCACTCGCTGGCGCTCTCCGTGCTGGCGGATGTCGCTGCGGCGCGCCTCCGGCTGGAAGATGCATAGCGCCCTCTTCCGCGCCGTCGGGCGCGGAATCTTACTGTCAGACCTTAAGCAGTTTGACCGTGGCGTCGATATCTATCTCATCTTCCGAGAAGATTAGCGTTGCTCCCTGGAAGGTGGTGATCGCCAGTTTTTTCACCGAGCGCATTTCACCTGGCTTAACCTCTGACTTCGGCCTGATGCTGTTCATCAGCAGGCCCACAGAGAGCACCGTGTTCTCTTTATCGATGCCGCTATCCACGGGCACTTCTTCGCTATAGATCAGCCAGGATTTGATCGCGGTGAGCTTCAGGCGCTCGCCTGCAATGTAGATATATTTGCTTTCCGGGATCACTTTTACCGCATAGGCCGACAGCCCTTTGCTGTTAGTCGTGGGCTCGAAGGTTACCGCCGCGTTTTTCTTAATCAGATCGGGATTGGCGACTTTAATCACGTGAAAATAGCGGTTGTCGCCGTTTTCATCTTTGATAAATCCAAAACCTTTATCCTGAAACCAGGTTGTGATTGTGCCGTTCATCGCCATTAGCCTGCCTGTTTGTTATCTCGATTTTTGCTGCGCGCAGTGTAAAGCACAATCTCCGCGCAGACTACGCCTTTGCTGTAAGCCTGGATGATAAAACCTCATCAGGCCAGCAGGCGGATTCGCCAGCGGGCCGCAAATTCGCTATCATCCGCTCCCGCTCGCTATCCGGACAGCCTGATGTCTACGCTTTATGATCCCTTTATTGCTCCGCCCTGCCATGACGAGATAAAGATCCTCTTTCAGGATGAACATCTGCTGTTAATCGACAAGCCCGCCGGGCTGCTCAGCCTTTCCGGAAAAAATCCGCAGAATGTTGATTCGGTGCATTATCGGCTGGTGAAACTTTTTCCCGGCTGTACGCTGGTTCATCGCCTGGATTTCGGCACGTCCGGCCTGATGGTCATTGCCCTGACTAAAGCAATCAATGCCGCCATCTGCCAGCAGTTTAGCCAGCGCACGGTGAGTAAGATTTACAGCGCGCTGCTGTGCGGCCATCTGCAAGAGAACGAAGGCGTGATCGAGGCGGCGATTGCCAAAGATCCGGCGCTGTTTCCGCTAATGTCGATTTGCGCTCTGCACGGCAAACCCGCCCGTTCACGCTATCGGGTCGTCGAGCGCTTTTATCAGCAACAGAAGGATGGAACCCAGCTGCCGTTAACAAGGGTGGTTTTAACGCCGGAAACCGGGCGCACCCATCAGCTACGTATTCACTGCCAGCATCTGGGCCATGCCATTCTGGGCTGCGATCTGTATGGCGGCCGCCTGCTGCCGGGCAGCGAACAAACGCTGCGGCTGATGCTGCATGCCAGCGAGCTGCATTTTATACATCCGGTCAGCGGAGAAGCGATAAAAGCACAGAGTAGCAGTCCGTTCTGACAGGCTGCCGCAAGGACGCCCGGCGCTGTGGCCGGGTTTGCGGCATCAGAAATAGTTAATTACCACATCAAATCATCCGGCACTTTAAAGTCAGCGTAAGGATCGTCTTCATCCTGCTCTTCCTGACTCAGCGCGCTGTTCAGCACTATGCTGCTGGCGTCTCGCTGCGCGATTTTATCGGCGACGCTGGCGGGAATGATTGCGTAGGTGCTTTCGCCGCCGTTATCGGCAAGCAAGCGAGCAATAGCAAGACGGCCATTAATCAGCTGCGTCTGCGTCGCCTTATCCACCACGATTTTTTTGATCAGGTTGTTATCAGTGAAGTTGAAATCGATATTGCCTTTCGGCACCGAAATCCGGTTCATTTCAATCAGCTGTTTTACCTGCGCTTTATACTCTTTCGATAAAGCCGCCTGTTTTTGCTGTTCGCTCAGCAGCTTATCGCGTTCAAGCTGCGCTTTTTTGTTCTCTTCTACCGCTTCTCTGGCCTCACGAGCCTGAACCCGCGATTTTTTAGCGGTTTTCTGAACCTTAGCCATTTTTTTGCTGGTCACTAAGCCAGCTTTCAGCATCTGCTCTTGCAGGGTGAGTTTTGTCATCGTCTTTAAACCGGTTAGAAAATTTGATGGATTATAGCCGGAAAGGCTAAGGCTGTGCCAGATTGGGGGAAGCGCGTATGACCAGCCTGCCCAGCTCAGGCTTTATCACGCTTTTTTAAGAGGCTGAGATGAGTCATCAACCTGCCGTAAGAGGTGAATCAAGAACGTAGCGGTTTGTCCTCAAAATGACCTTTAATCTTTTCCAGAAAAGATCGAACCGTCTCTCCCCAAAGTTCAGGGCAAAACTCTCCCTGGCAGAGAGTTTCGAATAGTTCCGTAAGTACTCTATTGTTTAGCGAAAGCAGCTCATCCGCTTCCTGATAAACTTTCATTACTGTTCCTGGGCTTTCTATTTCTAAGTAGCTGTCTGCTATCTCTTCTACCGTTTCGCCAAACAAATCGTAATCCTGACCGAAAAACACCCGTATAAGCGTTCCGATATTTTTGTAACTTTTAGCCATTGCCAGCCTCAAAAAGAAAGACCTGAAACCAGAACAGAGAAGGTAACGAGTTTATTTACGCTATATCGGGTTTTCTGTCGAAGCACAGGAAACGGTTTTGACGCCTGTATCTTAAATCTGTTTCATACAGAAAATGAGGATGGCGTTAAGGAGATATCAGTCTTTGAGGCTGTTGGTGCGATAAGAGGAATGAATCTTATCACATAAGTCATTGATTAGTTTAGTTAAAAGTAAAACGAAAAAATCAATCTATACACAAAGCTATACACATTGGTGAAAGCGTGCCTGAATGGATGCTTCCTATGTACCCTCTCCTCATTAGCCATTCATTGAGCCAGAAACCCTACCTACAGCTATGAGCCGCATGATCAGTTTATTAAGGACATTGAAGTCTGGCTCGTAAATGACTTTTTATCTTTTCTAGAAAAGTGCGTACGGTTTCTCCCCAAGATTCAGGATAGAACTCTCACTGACCGATGGTTCAAACTCGTCTGTAAGCGCTTCATTATTTAATGACAGTAATTTCTCTGCCTCCTAACAAGCTATCTCTGCTATTTTTGGGTTCTCAGTCTCTAAGTAACTGTCCAGCACATCTTCTACTGTTTCGCCAAAAAATCGTAATCCTGAAAGAAAAAAATCGAATAAACGTTCCAATATTTTTATGATCTTAATTCATTGATAGCCTCAAAAAGAAGGACATTAAGTGAGAAAATAATACGGTTTGCCGTCAAACACTTTGCGGTGCAAAAAAATTCTTACGGCATAAGCATCCAGATGAGTTGTACTTCCCTGCCTGAAGCCATAACCGATTACGGTTCGGGCCTGCCAGATTCAGCCCACCATATATACGACTACTAAGTATTTCACCTTCCGTAACGGTTTTATCAGAGAACGCCGCAGTAAGCTGAACCGGGGACATCACGATTTTTATACCATCATCTATAATGAAACCCCATGTGAGTAGTAGATACGCGGCTAGATTGTATGCGTATTTCAGGCTTTAGCTTCACTGACAGCTAAAAAAAGATTTTATGAAAAAGTGTTCACACTGTTCACCTTTCATTTTTATTGTTTAATATCAACACCTTAAGTGATGATCACTTATTTGTGTAGTCTTCACTGCTCTTCACCCTAGGTGAACACTATTGGTCTTTGGGCGAAAAAACACCGGCACCAATGCCAATGCCAATGCCAATGCCAACTTCACAGCATAACTATAAATCACAACATGAGATTTAGGTTAATAATATTCTGTGCTACGTTATGACTTTTGTTGGCCTGATGATTTCATCATCATGTCCTATAATAAAAAATTCTGCTCCCGATGCTTTGATTGCTGAATCTGCGCTGACGAGCAGAACATCTAACTGTCTTCTTATATTAGATTGCAAATTTTTCCCATAATAACTTTTTAATGTATGGGGCTGAATTACTATCACCCTAAATTTAATCTGACTGTTCTTTTCAAAAGATTCTAATGCATTAATGAATAAATCATGATCGCTTTTTTTATTATTATTCCAGCAATATTTTACACTTGAATTCCCAGCTCGCTCCCTTAAATCTTTTACAAGCTGCTTTCTATTAATATACCTTAGATTTTTAATGGCTTGATTAAGTACGATATCATGTGCACCAACAGAAATCCTTCTTTCAATACTATTCGAGTTTGCAGCTTTAATATGTATTAACGAGATGTAGACTTTCCCATCATGTTCGACAATATGAATAAAATCAGCTTTCTCTCCTGCTCCGTCATCACACAGTAGCCATCCAGATGGTTTATCAGTGGTTAGAAAATTTTCATGGGTGTTCCAAAGACCACTCCAATTATGCTTTACCCAGCAAAAAAGCGAATTCTGAGCACCTATTTTATTTAATGCAACATTACCTTGATGCTCGGGCTTTTCTTTTGAAACATCAAACCCATCAAAATTAGCCCAAATAAAGTTATTATAAGAAACATCACGATACTCTGTTTTGTAAGCGCGAGAATTAACAATAGCATGGCCTGACTCATACCAACATCTTATTAACTCTGGATGATTGAAAGTTTTCGAGAAGTAATCCAACTCCTTCTTTTTACCTTTACTTTCAAACAATTCAACTGGTTTAAATCCTATTTCATAATCTTGTATAACAGGAGTGGCTTTTATACTACCCAAGTTGATGCCTTCTTTAAAAACCTCTAAATTTATTGATGCAGTTTTGATGGTATCACATATTTTATAAGTATAACCCTCCCTTATCTTCAGCAATCTTTCTTTTTTGGCCTCACTTAATCCATGGCTATGAAACTCAGGATCCAAAAATGACAAGTCGTACAGTCCATGTACATCTTTAACTTCTGCTATAGGAATTGCTAAGATACTGATGGGATTTTCAATCCTGTCTTTATTTTTATCAATTTTATCTATAATTTCAATAACGCGATTTTCAAATGTATCCCAATCCTTACAAGGCCCTCGCCATAAAGAGGATTTATAAGGATTTAATCCTATAGTTGTTTCGGTTTCATCCAAAGACGTGCGTACAGCAGACATTGCAAAAGATTGATCTTCTAATGGGTTTAAAGTTTCAGCAACACTTTCACCCCCCAATATTTTGGAATCGGGCTTGAAGCTTTCCCTCCCGTGTATCCCAAGCAGCCATAACATTTTAATCTTATCTTCATTTATGAAAAGATAATTAAGACACTCTATGTTTACTACTTGTAGATCAGGAAGTAATGTCGTGAAAAAGTATGCTCTTACTTCATCCTTCATGCCTTTTTCAGAAAAGTAAAAGGCAAAGATTTTATTTAAGCAGATAGTAATAAATACATGATTTTCCTCATCGGTGAGGAAGCCCCCTTTAAACCAACTAGGGTTTTTAAGCACTTGGTAATGCGTATAAAATACTTGAGCTTTACCGGAAAAATCCTCTTGAGTTTTATGGATAATAACGGCTTGCTCTTTCCTACCTTCTGTCTCCAAAATTTTAGTAATAACAGAGTGAATATCGCATGCATTTCGACTTCCATCACTACATGCCAAGAGAATTGAAAGAAAAGGCTTTATTTGTTTTTTAGCAATACCATCCATAAAGTTCTCCTGCCATGCATTAGCTTCCTGATACAATTTATTAATTCTTAACAATTATTTCTGTGATAGAGATCACTTTATTTAAGGATAGAAAATTAAGATATTACTTTTCCGGAGTGATTGGATCATAAAAAACCGACCTAAGCCGGTTTTTCTTTAATAACTATATAATGTGCTATGCATCGCAGCGCGGCAGCCAGTCGGCCTCGCAGTCTTCGCTCAGCTCCAGGCTGGTCTGGATGCCGTTCTTCGTCTTACGCTTCAGCAGTTCTATTTCATACTCCTTCAGCGTCTGCGGCACCGCCTGGCCGAACGCGGTCAGGCTCATGGGGTGCTGATGCCCTCTGGCCTCCATAAACGACAGGTAGGCGTGATAAAGGTAGCGACGCGGGTTCATCGGCCGGATATTGGCGTTGCCGATAAACAGCCCGGTAGGCGTGCTCAGCGGCGTCAGGTAGCCGCAGAAGTCGACCAGCGGGTCGGCGCTGCGCTTGATTTCCAGCGCCTCCTCTGACGACTGCTGCGCCTGCAACAGCTCGCGGGCGTCGTCCGGGCGGGTGAAGCGCTGCATCAGATGGCGCACGATTACGGCCAGCTCCCCGGCAATCTTTTCCAGCAGCTGCGGGTCACGTTCGTTCGCTGGTATCACGTCCGGGAAAGACAGGATTACCCGGCGACGGGAGACGCCGCCGCTGCGGTCGCTGAAACGCATCGGGTTGTTGTTCACGGCCAGTATTACCGCCGGGATATGCGTGGAGTAGGCGTCGCGGTACTTCGGGTCAATCGCCACGGCGTCGCCGCCGGTAATCGCCTTAATGCCCGCACCGTCGCCGCTCCACTTTTCCTGGTCGGGCAGGATAATTAAGGAGTAGCCGACCACGCTTGCACGTTCGCGTGATGACTCCAGCGTGTCGATGGTGGCGGCCGTGGTGTTGTCCTCGCCTGCCAGCAGGCGGGCAATGGAGGCCATCACGCTTTTCCCGCTGCCGCCGGGGCCGGTGACCTCAAGGAACAGCTGCCAGTCGTAGCAGTTCGCCAGCACCATAAATAACGCCGCGAGGATACGCTCCTGCTTCGCCTCATTGCGTCCGGCCGCCCGCGTCAGCCACTGCCAGAAGTTAGGGGCGTCGTCCGCCAGGTTCTCGCCCGCCTTTGGCGTGGTGTAGTTGACGCTGTTAACGGTGCGCAGCCAGTGCTCTTTCTTGTGTGGGCCGAAGGTGCCGGTCGCGGTGTCAAACACGCCGTTACGAAAGCCAATCAGCCGCCGGGCCGGTGCGCCCATCTGCGGCACCATCAGCTTGAGGGTGTCCACGATGCCGCCGATACCGGTTGCCGAGAACGGCGCGCGCACCTTCTGGAACAGCGCGGCGATTTCCCGGCTGAGCACGCGGTACGGCAGCACCTGCCACGCGCCGCCCTCATAGCGGCACAGGTCTTCGCCGACGACCGGCACGGCCAGCGTGTTGAGGTAGTGCGCGGCCAGTAGTTCGGCCTTCTGGCTGGCGCTCATGGCCTTCAGGTCGGCCTCGCTTACCGACTCAAACGGGCTGAGCGCTTTCGGCTGGATGAAGCCGGTCAGCATGGTCTGGGTAGCTATTTCGCCCTGCGCCTGAAAGACGTCGTTCCAGTCGCCAGTGAAGGGTGGCAATGCCGGTTTGCCGTTGCAGCGCTTTGCCGCCGCTTCGGCGCGCAGCTGGCCGGTGCCGTTCTCGTCGTTATCTGCGGCAGTCAGTATCAGCGCCTCCGGGTATTCCGCATGCAGGCGCTCCGCCAGCGCGGGCAGGTTGTTGGCGCTTAATGCCACGTAAACCGTCTGGCCGGTGAGCCGGTGCACGGTCAGGCCGGTAGCATACCCTTCGGTCAGCCAGAGCGTGTCGCCGGGTTCGCCCAGGCGGTGAAACGCCTCTTTTACCTGACCGCCCGCCAGCGTGCGCTTTGTGCCGTCAGCATTAATCAGCTGGGCGTTAACCGTGTCGCCGGTAAAGTCCGTCAGCGGCACAAGCAGGTCGCCGGGCTGATAGGTGGTGTCGCTGATACGCTTTGAGGTGGTCAGCGTCAGGGCGGTGACGTCAGCCAGCCCCTTACCCGTCAGGTAGGCATTACCGGTGTGCGCCTTCGCCCCGGCGATAAGCCGTGAAGCCTCTTTTGTGGCGTTAAGGCGCGCCTGCGACTTCTCTTCGTCGGTTTTCTCTGTGGGCGTCTGAACCAGCTTAACCGGCAGCGTACCAATCAGGTCAGCCACCCGGCAGGCGGCCTCCTTTGTGTTGACGTCCAGCGCCTTTTCAACCAGCGCCAGCCCGTCGCCCGCACCGCACTGGTTGCAGACCCACGTACCGCGCCCGGCCTGATTGTCAAAGCGAAAGCGGTCTTTGCCGCCGCAGACCGGGCACGGCGAGTGCTGCCCGGCGGCGTTGATGCTGATACCCAGCGCGGGTAAGAGCTGGGGCCAGTGACCGGCGGCGGCGCGCACGGTGTCGGTGACGATATGTTTCATGCGGCCTCCTTAATGCAGCGTGGCTTTTGATGCGGCCAGGCGGCCGCACAGCAGTTCATCCATCATGGTTTCCCCCATGCGCGTCAGCCGCGGCGCGGCGACCAGCACGTCGGGCTGCACCATTTCGCTGAGCATGGTGCAGGCCATGTCCATACCGTTTTCCGGGCTGTACTTGCGTACGTAGTAGCCCTCCAGCTCCAGCGCGATGGTCATCTGCACCTCGTCCAGCGAGGCGGACACGTCGAGACCGTAATGTTCGCAGGCGGAAAGATAGCCCTGGGCAACGGCGCGGCGGTAAACGGCGGTGCGCACCTCAACGGGCAGGCAGGATTGATTAGTTGTCACGGGAGACCTCCATATCGGTGAGCATGACGGATTCACAGGTGCTGACCACTTTACCCAGCTGGTCGGTAAGTAGCGCCACCACGGACGCCAGCGCATCGCCGTCCGGCCCGCTGTGGCGGTTACCGGAGCATTCGATAACGTTCAGCATATCGAGCACGGTCACGCCGACGCTGTGGGCATGCTGAAGGCGCAGGAAATCGGCGTGGGGAATGGGGTAGCTGTCGTGGTTATTGAGTCGGGCTGACAGGGTGTTCATGCGGCCACCTCACAGAGCAGCAGGCGACCGGCAAAAGAGAGCACGTAATCGCGGGCCAGGAGGCGGCGGGCGGCAGTTTCGGTTTCGGCGGTGGTGCGCAGCATGCAGGGACGGGCGGCGGTATCGGCACGGCGCACGGCGGCAAAAAGAAAAGTGAACTGCATGCGTGCAGGGATAAGGGTTGCGGCCATAGTGGCAGACTCCATTGAGTAGCGGTTAACGCCACCACCGGAAACGCCAATTTCACTGGTGGTAGCCCGAACAGGGTTGGCGTAACCGGCCTCAATGGATACCGGCGCTTCGTGAGAAGCCCCTGCCCGAGCCACCATTACGCTGACGAAACAATGGCGTAAAAGCCACTGCCCGTAAAATGGGTGCACTGAGGCGAAGACACAAAAAAAGACGCATGGCGCGTCTGGTGTCACCATTGAGTTGCTCAGGACGCCAATCCCGGCTGCCGATTTTGCGACAGCGGGGAAACTGTATACCGGTAGCTCGCCAGAAAAAAGCCTTTTTTTAGACATCGGGCCTTTTTCCTCAGCAATCGGTCAGGACGTGATCGGATTGCGGCGGATTTGATCGGAAGTTCTCGCTTTGCGTGCCTTCACTTCCCTTTGCAGGCTCAGGTTTTTCAGCGAGTACAGAAATATGACCGTGACGGCTACTGTTAAACGCGGGCAGCATGGCGGTTTTGCCACCGGCAGCGGAAAGCAGGCTTTCGGCCACGTACACGGCTTCTTCCTGGCTGAGCGGGTAGCTGCGGGTGCCAAAGTTAAGCTTAATCATGCCGCACCTCCGGCACGCTGCGTGATACGGGACTGCATCCAGTCGTCAATCTCCGAGGCCAGCCAGGCGACGTTCTTGCCGCCGAGAGAAATCTGTGACGGAAATTGCTCACGGCAGATTAAATCGTAAATGGTGGAGCGGGACAGGCCGCAGATGCTGATAACTTCCGGCAGGCGCATAAAGCGATCGCGGGGGTATTGCAGGTCGTTCACGGTCGGCGCGGCCGGGGCGGATGGTGAAGCGGTGGAAAGCATGGTGTTACCTCGTTTTGTATCCGGGCGGCGCTGGCCGGTTCCGGTCATGTTGTGCTGGTAACCCCCTATTGTGAGAATATTTTTGCCCGTGTAAACAAGCCCCCCGTCCGCTGAGAGGCAGGTAAAAATAGTATGAAAAATGAGCTTGTGTTGAATATAGGGCAATATAGGTGAATATAGGTGAGCAGAGTAACAAAATGTTAATATCGAAAAGCTATAGCTATTAATACTGGATAATTAACCGGAAATAACATTAAAGAAGGCTTGCCAGAAAAAGGCTCATTTAAAAGCGGGTGAACAGTGGTGAACACCCGGTGAACAGTTGATTTTCAAGTGTTCACCCCTTTACTTACTGTATTTATTATCTTTTTTCTTAAGGTGAAGAGTAGTGAACAGTTTTATATAAAACTAAAAGCTCAGTGGGGGTATCTGGCGAAAATACAGCCGTGTTTGCTGAGCGACAGGCAGACAGCAATGAAATGATTTGTCCGGTGGTGAACGACAGAATAGCGACAACCTTTACAGATGAAGAGACAATGCTATGAGCACCCCGGAAAAAAGCAGTACCCTGGCGGCCTTTGAGCAGGCCCGTACCGCACATCTTGAGAAGATGAAAGAGTACAACGCCATCTGCGCTGATATCACCCGCTGCACGAAAGAGCGTGAGGCGGCCATTGAGGCCGGAAAGGAAGCCGAGGCGAACTGGCGCACCCACTTTCGCAGCCTGCGCGGCAACCTGACCGACGAGCTGAAGGCGGAACACAGCCAGCGCATTGCCAGCCGGGAACTGGCGGAAGAGTTTACCGGGCTGATTGCCGAGCTGGAGCTGGATAAGCAGGTCGCCATGCTGAATGCATGCGGCACGGGCAAGGAATATATCTACGCGCACAAGCTGGCGTTTAACGAGTTTGCCGATGCGACCTGGCAGTCTGCAATGCGTAACGTCAGTCCGTCGCTCCTGTGGGCCATCCGCCTGCGCCTTCAGCGTGAGAAAATCAATCCCCGTGACGACGATGACCGCAGCGACGTACAGGTCGTGGCGGAGCTGATTGGTAATGCGCTGACCCGTGCGGCCGCCGCACTGCCTGAGAAAGCGCTAACGGAAGCGCCGGTGCTGGAGAATATCGGCCTGTGGCGCCCGGCATTCACCGGGGTGGATATGGTGCTGTATGCCAGTCCGGGTAAGCGCCACAAGCTGTGGGACGCCATCCATGTACACCGCCCATGGATAAGGGAAGGTAAAAAGAAATGATGCACTGCCCGTACTGCAAAAGCCCGGCGCATGCCAAATCGAGCCGCTATATGTCGGAGCAAGTGAAGGAGCGCTATCACCAGTGCACCAGCCTCGACTGCTCCTGCACGTTCAAAACCAGCGAAAGCATCACGAAAGTCATCACCGCACCGCCGCAGCCCGAACCGGTTCCCGTCACCACCCCGGAGCCGGTGAAAGAACGGCAGACGCTCGGACGCTACGGCTCAGCCTTCCGCACCCTCCACTGACCACAACGGCCGCTGAAAACAGCGGCTTTTTTTTCTCTGCCTTTCGTCCTTTCAACGCCCTTTTTCTGGCCAGCCCGGTTTGTAAAGAGCGATGCATGCATAAGGTGCATGGATTTGCACGCAGAATGCAGCGCCTCAGATGCCCAGTCAGCCCACACCCGGCGCGGCTTTGCCCGGTTCATGCAGCTGCATAAAAAACGATGCATAAAGCGGGCAGGCGAGGAGGGGGTAGCATTGCGCGCCAAAGTGTAATGATATATTTTCAGCATTTTTTGACACTCACCCCCATCTACAGGATAGGTCACTACTTAACGTAGGGTTTTCCCGGGTTTCGATAAAACCACTTAGCATCGGAGCTGATTTACTTAATAGCGAACAATAAATATGAACCTTTCAGTGAAACCGTGTGGTATCAAACTAATAAATTAGCAAATGGGTAAAAGTGGGGATATGTGAGGTGTGTATGACCTTTACTTATTGGGTTTAGTTGAAAATGGTGATTTAATGGCTCTTGAAATTTATCATTATTTAGCTAACCGTGAGGACTTATGGCAATTTTTGATGAAAAGCGGCATTTGTATGAAGCCTTGCTGAGACATAATTACTTTCCCAATCAAAAAGGTTCGATAAGTGAAATCCCACCGTGCTTTTCTTCCAGAACATTCACACCGGAAATAGCGGAATTAGTTTCATCTGACACATCAGGGCGTAGAAGCTTACAAGGTTATGATTGTATAGAGTATTATGCTACCAGATATAACAATTTCCCAAGAACACTCTCAATCATTCATCCAAAAGCGTACGCAAAATTAGCCAAGCATATACACGATAACTGGGAGGAAATACGGTTTATAAAACAAAATGAAAGCAGCATGATCAAACCAGATATGCATACTGATGGCCGTGTTATAATCATGAATTATGAGGATGCAGAAACTAAAACCGTAAGAGAACTGAATGATGGTTTTGGACGGCGATTTAAAGTTAACGCAGATATATCAGGTTGCTTTACTAACATCTACTCACACTCTATTCCGTGGGCGGTTGTAGGTATTAATAATGCAAAAACAGCCTTAAATACTAAAGTAAAAAATCAAGATAAACACTGGAGCGACAAGCTCGACTATTTTCAGCGTCAGACCAAGAGGAATGAGACACATGGTGTTCCTATTGGCCCTGCAACATCAAGTATTGTTTGCGAGATTATTTTAAGCGCTGTAGATAAACGACTGAGGGATGATGGATTTTTATTCAGACGTTATATAGATGATTATACATGTTATTGTAAAACACATGATGACGCCAAAGCTTTTTTACATTTACTGGGTGTAGAGCTTTCTAAGTATAAATTATCACTAAATTTACATAAAACTAAAATAACTAATCTCCCTGGGACTTTGAATGATAACTGGGTTTCTTTGCTTAATGTAAACTCACCAACAAAGAAACGTTTCACAGATAAGGAACTAAACACTCTAAGTTCTTCAGAAGTAATTAACTTCCTAGATTATGCTGTGCAATTGAACACTCAAGTAGGTGGTGGGAGTATACTAAAATACGCTATTTCACTGGTTATAAATAATTTAGATGAGTATACAATCACCCAGGTGTATGACTATCTCCTGAACTTATCATGGCACTATCCAATGCTTATCCCATATCTGGGCGTTCTTATCGAGCATATTTATTTAGATGATGGAGATGAGTATAAGAATAAATTTAATGAGATCTTGAGAATGTGTGCAGAGAATAAATACTCTGACGGTATGGCTTGGACTCTTTATTTTTGCATTAAGAATAACATTGATATAGATGATGATGTTATAAATATGATTATATATTTCGGTGATTGCTTGAGCTTATGCTTGCTAGATAGCATAGGCATATATGAAGAAAAAATCAATGATTTTGTTACGGATATTATTAAATTAGATTATGAATATGACATAGACAGATATTGGCTCCTTTTTTATCAGCGATTCCTTAGTGATAAAGCTCCAAGCCCTTATAATGACAAATGCTTTGACATTATGAAAAATTATGGCGTTAACTTTATGCCAGATGAAAATTATAATACCAAAGCTGAGTCATACTGTCATGTCGTCAATAACCCATTCATCGAAGACCAGGATGAGATTCTAAGCTTTAACGATTACATGGCGTAGTTTTCAGGCCTCATTTCAGAGGCCTAAGTTTCTTGCATACCATTGAAGCATTTCTCTCCTTTTCTCAATGTATAGAGCATGATTGTAAGTTCCTCGTATACTATTTTTATCAACATGAGCTAGCTGCATCTCAATTAAAGCACTTTCAAATCCATTTTCATGTAATATAGTAGATAAAGTATGTCTAAATCCATGCCCCGTTAATTTCCCACTATAACCAATACGCTTGATAACTTGGTTAATACTCGCCTCACTCATAGGCTTGTTCGACTCGTTCCGCCCCGGAAAAACATAACGATAGTTCCCTGTCATGATCTTGAGTTCATTGAGTAAATCTAACGCTTGAGTCGACAATGGCACAAGGTGCGCCCTACGCATTTTCATCCTTTCCGCAGGAATTTCCCAAATAGCGTTATCTAGATCAAATTCTGACCATAAGGCCGCACGTAATTCGATGGTTCTCACGCCCGTAATCATCAGTAATTTCGTTGCAATCTGGACAAGCTTACTCCCGGAATAACCCTCTAAGGCACGTAGAAAATCAGGTATCTCATCAGCTTTTAGGAATGGGAAATGATTGGATTGGTGTACTTCGAGAGCGCTGGAGAGATCAGCCGCAGGATTGTACTCCGCCCTACCCGTTGCAATTGCGTAGCGAAACACTTCGGAGCAACGCTGCCGCACTTTGCGCATTTTCTCCAACGCACCACGTTTCTCAATTTTACGCAGAACGTTCAGCAGCTCTAGCGGTTTAATCTCTCCCACTGGCCTTGTTCCGACATAAGGAAAAATGTCGTTCTTAAACGCTTCCATGATGTCTGATGCATATCCCGCTGACCATTTAGCAGATTTAAGCTGATGCCACTCTCTGGCTATCTTTTCGAAGGCGTTCTCTGACTCTGTTTGCAGAGCTAGCTTTTGCTCTTTTCGAACCTCACTAGGATTCTTTCCTTCTGCCACTAGTTTTCGAGCTTCATCACGACGGGAACGAGCATCGGCAAGGGTGATCGTTGGGTAAACACCAAGCGAGATCATTTTGGGTTTACCGGCATAGCGATAACGAAACCGCCAGCTCTTGCTCCCATTAGGTTCTATAAGCAATGACAAGCCTTGACCATCCCCAAGCGTATAGGGTTTATCTTCAGGCTTAGCGCGTCGAATCTGCATATCGTTTAAAGGCATGTGTATAGAAATCCAAGACCGAATAGGAACATATACACAATCCTATACACATTCAGTACCGGATTCTACTGGATGGTTATGGACTAACACGGATTAAAGATGCAGTAAAAACGTTATAAATCAGAGGGGTTATGGATGGTTACGGACGTTTGAGGAAGTTGGGGTGGTGCCGATAAGAGGAGTCGAACCTCCGACCTTCGCATTACGAATGCGCTGCTCTACCAACTGAGCTATATCGGCTTAGAGAGAGGATACTGCGGCCCCTAAATTAAAAAAAACCTCTTATAGAGTCAATAGCCCGCACGCTAAATGATTACTTTGCAATCAGCGACATGCCTGATATCGCGAGCCTGGTTCGCTGTCAGCCGACAAGCAATCCTGCTTCGCCAGACCTGAATCCGCCTTCACGCCATCGCCAGCAGCGGCTTTGTGGTTCTTCCGGACGTGCGGTACATCCTGATTGCTTCCTGCCAGTCGCTTAACGGAAAAAGCATTGTTCCGCTGGTCTGGCTGCTTCTCAGTAGTGGCCATAACGCGGCAAATTCGCTTTGCCACGCAGCCGCAGACATAGTCTGCAGCGCGTTGCGGATATGGAACCAGTGTACCTTTGGCAAAGGCTGCGTCGTGCGGAAAGGCTGGCCTGATAGCAGACCATAAGAGACAAACACGCCCGAAGCTGGCATCTGGCTAAGTATCAACTCCGCCATTCTGCCGCCGGTGGCGTCATAAACCACTTCGGCTTCAGCGGCATAGCGAGTCAGCAAAGCGAGATTATCCTGCTGCACCGGCGTTGCGCCGCACGCTTCTAGTCTTGTTCTGTGCACAGCAGAGCGATAAACGCCGGTGACGTGCGTTGCGCCAGCGTTTCGTGCCCACTGCGCCAGCAGGATGCCGCAGTCCGATCCCGCAGCCGTAATCAGCACCTTTTTGCCCGCTGGCGCAAAGCGTTTCAGCATCAGGCTGGCGGCCAGCGGATTGATATAAGCTCGCGCGGCCAGCGAATGATCAATATCTTCCGGCACCGCGATAGCTTCGTCTGGCGAGCAATCCACGTAATGCTGCCACGTGCCCTCGCCTCGCAGCGGCAGAACCCGCTGGCCCAGAAGATGCGTGTATACGGCTGGCGCTTCGGTCACGATGCCGACGCCTTCATAACCCGCTATCAACGGCAGAGAAGTACGGTGACGATAGGCGCCGGTCACGGGAATCAGATCCGAGGCGTTAACCGGCGCACAGAGTATTTTTACTCTGATGTGATGCGCAGGCAGCGCAAGCTTGGACGCGGACTCCAGCGACAGAACCTTCTCCGGCTCGCCGAACGCTCTGCACCAGATGGCGCTGTTATTCATTTGATTTCCACGGCTGCTCAGGCCACTTCCCTGTGGCTTTGGGATTTAGCCGCGCACGGTATCGTTGCCGAAAACTACCCACTTGTAGGTGGTCAGCGCTTCCAGCCCCATCGGGCCGCGCGCATGCAGTTTCTGCGTGCTCACCGCCACTTCCGCGCCCAGACCAAACTGGCCGCCGTCGGTGAAACGCGTGCTGGCGTTAACGTAAACCGCCGAGGAATCGACCTCGTTCACAAAGCGCCCGGAATTTACGATGCTGCGCGTCAGAATCGCGTCGGAGTGCTGCGTGCCGTATTCGCGGATATGGGCGATAGCTTCGTCGAGATCGTCCACCAGCCTGACGTTCAGATCCAGCGCCAGCCACTCGTCGCGATACTGCTCTTCCGTTACCGCGCTGACTTCCGCCGGGCCTTGCTGCAGCAGCGGCAGCGAGCGCGGATCGGCATGGAGCTTAATGCCTTCCTGCTGCATCCGCTCGCTTAACGCGGGCAGAAACGTCGCGGCAATCTCACTGTGCACCAGCAGCGTTTCCACCGAGTTGCAGGCGCTCGGCCGCTGTTTTTTAGCGTTGACGATCACGGTTAACGCTGCGTCGGTCGCCATATCGCGGTCAACGAAAATATGGCAGACGCCGATACCGCCGGTAATCACCGGAATGGTCGACTGCTCGCGACACAGCTTGTGCAGGCCCGCGCCGCCGCGCGGGATCAGCATATCCACATAGCGATCCAGCTTCAGCAGCTGATTTACCAGCTCGCGATCCGGGCTTTCGATCGCCTGCACCGCGCCAGCCGGCAGGCCGTGCTCTTGCAGCGCATCCTGAATCACTCGTACGGTGGCGCCATTGGTGCGATAAGTCTCTTTGCCGCCGCGCAGGATTGCCGCGTTGCCTGTTTTCAGACAGAGCGACGCGACATCCACGGTCACGTTTGGCCGCGCTTCATAAATCACGCCGACCACGCCCAGCGGCACACGACGCCGCTCGATGCGCAGCCCGCTGTCCAGCACGCCGCCGTCCATCAGCACGCCGACCGGATCGGCAAGATGGCAAACCTGACGCACGTCGTCAGCGATGCCTTTCAGCCTGGCGGGATTGAGCATCAAACGATCCAGCAGCGCCTCACTCAGGCCGTTGCGGCGGGCATCCGCCAGATCCTGCTCGTTGGCCGCCAGGATATCGGCGCTCTGCGCCTCCAGGCGATCCGCGATGCTCATCAGCACCCGATTTTTTTGCGCGGTGGACAGCACCGCCAGCTGGTAAGAAGCGGCTTTCGCGGCTTTACCCATTTCTTCAAGCATCTGCTGCTCCTTAACTGACGATCATATCGTCACGGTGAACCGCGACCGGGCCATATTCGTAACCCAGAATTTCGCTAATCTGCTGCGAGTGGTGGCCGGCGATCATGCGCATCGCGTCGCTGTTATAGCGGCAGACGCCGTGCGCCACGTCGCGACCCTGCAGGCTGCGAATACGAATAACCTCGCCACGCGAGAAGTTGCCGGTAATTTCCCGAATGCCCTTCGGCAGCAGCGAGCTGCCGCGCTCCAGCATAGCGGCCAGCGCGCCGTCGTCCACGGTGATCTCGCCCGCAGGCGGCGCGCCAAAAATCCAGCGTTTGCGGTTTTCCAGCGGCGTTTGCAGCGCATGGAAACGGGTACCGACCGGCTTGCCGTCGATGACGTCGCCGATAACGCCGGCACGGCTACCGGCAGCGATAATGGTGTCGATGCCGGCGCGGCAGGCTACGTCAGCCGCCTGAAGCTTGGTCGCCATGCCGCCCGTGCCCAGGCCGGAAACGCTGTCGCCAGCCAGCTCGCGCAGCGCGTCGTCAATGCCGTGCACGTCGCGGATCAGCTCGGCCTGCGGATTATTGCGCGGATCGGCGGTAAACAGGCCGGCCTGATCGGTCAGCAGCAGCAGCTTGTCGGCGCCCGCCAGCATCGCGGCCAGCGCCGACAGATTATCGTTATCGCCTACTTTGATCTCCGCCGTGGCGACCGCGTCGTTTTCATTAATGACCGGCACGATATGGTTATCCAGCAGCGCCCGCAGCGTATCGCGCGCGTTCAGAAAACGTTCGCGATCTTCCATATCGGCGCGCGTCAGCAGCATCTGGCCGATATGAATGCCGTAGATTGAGAAGAGCTGCTCCCACAGCTGAATCAACCGGCTCTGCCCCACCGCAGCCAGCAGCTGCTTTGAGGCGATGGTCGGCGGCAGCTCCGGGTAGCCCAGGTGTTCGCGCCCGGCGGCCATCGCGCCTGAGGTGACGATCACAATCCGGTGGCCTGCCGCGTGTTGTTGCGCGCACTGACGCACCAGTTCGACAATATGCGCCCGGTTCAGCCGACGCGATCCGCCGGTTAATACGCTGGTGCCCAGTTTGACGACCAGGGTCTGGCTGCTGCTCATTATTTCCCGCCATAGCTTTAAAAAGGTAGAAGCAGACGTTTTATCAGGTGTGGTGCCGGAAGCCAACAGCCGCCGCCAGAAAAGAGGGAAAACAGGCCGACTGGGGCGTAGACCAAAAGTTCAGGATTAACAAGAATTGCGAATAAGTGTAATAAAAATTTCATCTGCGCAGGGTAAAACGTTCGTGCCCGAAACGATGCTACCGGGCCATTTAAAATTTTACTCATTTGGGATAACAAAATGAAGAAAAGCGCACTGGCAATCCTGACCGCCGCTCTGGCCATGACCACAGCCGCTCAGGCCGCAGAAATTTATAATAAAGACGGCAATAAACTCGATTTCTACGGCAAGTTAAAAGCCATGCACTACCTCAGCGACGCCGACAGCAATGACGGCGACAAATCTTACGTGCGTATCGGTTTTAAAGGCCAGACGCAGATCAACGACCTGATGACCGGCTACGGCCAGTGGGAATACCACGTGCCGCTGAACAATGCGGAAAGCGACGGCACCACCGGCACCAAAACGCGTTTAGGTTTCGCGGGTCTGAAATTTGGCGACTATGGCTCCATCGATTATGGCCGCAACTACGGTCTGATTTACGATGTTGAAGCCTACACCGATATGATGCCGGAGTTCGGCGCGACGGCGTACACCAAAGCCGATAACTTTATGCTCACCCGTACCAACGGCGTGGCCACCTACCGCAACACCAACTTCTTCGGCCTGGTCGATGGCCTGAAGTTCGCACTGCAGTATCAGGGTAAAAACGAAAGCAGTACCCGTTCCAACTCGACTTCTAACGGCGACGGCATGGCGGCATCGGTAGCCTATACGCTGATGCAGGGCCTGACCATCAACGGCGCTGTCTCTTCTTCCGACCGCACCAACGGCCAGCAGGCCAGCGTTTATGGGCGCGGTGAGAAAGCGGATGCCTGGGCGACCGGCCTGAAATATGACAACGGCGGCGTTTATCTGGCTGCAACCTATGCCGAAACGCGCAATATGTCGCCAATCAGCGGCACGGCGCGCATCAATAACGCCAACATCGCGGTAAGCGGTTACGCTAATTATCTGCAGAATATCGAGCTGGTGGCGCAGTATCAGTTTGATAACGGTTTCCGCCCTTCTCTGGCTTATGTGCAGACCAAGGCGAAAGATATTGAGAACGGCGTGGGCGATGCGGATATTTATAAATTCGCGGACGTCGGCGCGACTTACTACTTCAACAAGAATATGTCCGCGTTCGTTGATTATAAAATCAACCTGCTGGATGACGATAACAAACTTGCGCAGAACACCGATGATATCGTCGCGGTCGGCGTGACTTACCAGTTCTAAGATGTGAGCCGCACGGACGCGGTCGTTGTGCCCCTCGTTATGTGTCTGTAAGTAAGCAAAAGGCTGGCAATCGCCAGCCTTTTTTATTCTCCGCCTCAGGCGGTCAGCTTCACCGGTTCGTCGGCAAAATCGGCCGCCGGCTTCAGGCCCAGCTCCAGCTCTTCCAGCAGCGCTTTCAGACGCACGTGGAAATTACGCAGCGTCTCTTCCAGCCGTTCGTTGTTTTCCTTTCCTTTAATCGCCGAAGGCTTCCAGTTGCCCTCTTTGTCGAACAGGCCGAAATGATACTCGTAGGTAAAGTGATCGTCCTGCGCTTCCAGCTCCATCCACCAGCCCCAAAATTCACGCAGCTCTGGTGCAGGTTTCACATTGACGCAAACGGCCAGACAGTCGAAGAAGAAACGATCGTCGACGCATTTGGCCTCGCGGATATAAGGGCCTAACGCGCCAAAACGCTTCATTAAGCGGCTTTTGGGATGCCCACTCGGTAACGCCATTGTTAAAACTCCTTTGTTGAGCCCGTTAGTTTTAGCTGAATGTGACTATTTAGCAACTCAGCGTGTTAATCGTTTAGCTAACCAGTCAACAATATCACGTAATGCTTTATCAAAGTTGCTCAATGCAGGCGAAAGTGCGATCGGCATAAGTTTGCCCTCGGTGGACGAGCTGACGATCAATTTTGATTCCTCCGTCGGGCTAAAAGGATCGTTCGGCCAGTAAGCGGAGAGCATCGGCGTCGGACAGCGGCGCCCCAGCAATCCCTGCATTTTCAGCGAATAGCGGTTCAGCTCTACCCGCAGCGCGCTATCGGCCGCGGAAGCCATACCCAACCGACTTGCCAGCACGTCCATATACATTTCGGGAATGCTGTCCTGCAGCGCGGTATCGCTCAGCAGGTTGTGGACCACAGGCCCAAGAGAGGCGACGGCGCGTAAACGCGGCCCTTCCAGCCAGCCCAGCCGCACGGCGACGTTGCCGCCGAAACGGTAGCCGAAAGCGGCCACGCGCGTATGATCGATCCAGGGAACATTTTCCAGCTGTTTCAGCACCTGCTGATGCAAAAAACTGGAATCCTGCGTCAGTTTCCATTTAGCGGAAAATCCCACCGAGGGCATATCAATAGTCAGCATGGCGATGCCGCGCGGCGCAAGGTAGTCATGAAAGAGGCGATAGTGATCGGTCTGCAGGGAATCCAGGCTGCTGCAAAGCAGCACGCAAGGATATGGCGCGCGGACTTTTTCCGGCATATGCAGGAAGCCGAAAATCGAACTGCCGCCGGGAATGGGGAACTCCAGCTCTTTTAACTCGCCCGGCAGGCGAGAAGTGGCTTCTTCATAGGCGCGGTTCGCCAGCTGCTGCGCCTGCTCCGCCAGCTCGTCGCCTTTCAGATGCGGGTAGCCTGCGATACCGTAAAGGTTGGCGGCGTGCAGCCAGCAGCGGCCCACTTCGGCGTCGGTGCTGGCTGCGGCGGCTTTATCCTGCCAGCGCGCGGCCTGCTGCGACCATTCGTAAATCCAGTTGCCGCCGCGATAGCCAATCACCGTATCCAGCAGGTTTTCATCGGTGCGTTCAGCGCGGCTGCTGGCTATTCTTGCCAGAACTTCCCCGATTTCCAGCGGCGGAAGTCCTCGCCACGTCCAGAGCAGGCGATTAATCATCCTGTACCAGCCGGCATGGCTTTCCCCTTCCAGCGCGGAGTGCATCGGCAGCGGTTTATGATGATGTAGACGGCGAACCAGTGAGGAGGTTTCAGGATGCTTAAAACGGGGCTTAAAGAGTTCTTCGCTAAGATTTTTAGGCGGCATGGCTACGATCCTTCGACACACGGAGAATCGTCATAGTTTATAGCAGCCCGGCGGCCGGCGCGAACCGCAAAAAGCAAAACGCCCGGCGAATCCGGGCGTTTTGCTTGAGTTAAATCAACCTTTTACGATTGGCGGGATATAAACCACGCCCATATCCCACGGTTGTTCAATCCAGGTATTCTGTGGAATATCCACAACATAGTCATCCACCAGCGGGCGTCCGGCCGGTTTGGCGAAAATAGTCACGAAACGCGCTTTCGGATACATATCGCGGATAGCCTGCGCGGTGCCGCCGGTATCGACCAGATCGTCAATCACGATAAAGCCTTCGCCGTCGCCTTCCGCACGCTTCAGCACGTGCATTTCGCGCTGATTGTCGTGGTCGTAGCTGGAGATACATACGGTATCGACGTAGCGGATGCACAGCTCGCGAGCCAGCAGCGAAGCGGGAACCAGGCCGCCGCGGCTGACCGCGATAATGCCTTTCCACTGTTCGACAGGAAGCAGGCGCTGAGCCAGTTTACGGGCATGAATCTGCAGCATGTCCCAGGTGACGACGTATTTTTCACTCATAAAAGGAGTCCCGGCCGGTAATAACGGCTTAAAAATGTACAATGGGATGGGTTGCGCGGAATTATAGAGATCTGAGCCGCTAAAAACCAGCGCCGGATAGCCCAGATGGCGCTTTTTTGCCGGTGCGAACTAAGCATCCCTCTGGAAACAATGATATTCTTTAGGTTTGCTGCGTCAAAACCTGACAAACCCTAAAATGCTCACTATCCCGCGCGCCGCTGGCCGGGGATGTCGACACAGGAGATTTAACGTGTCCGAACTTTCTCAACTGTCACCACAGCCGCTGTGGGATATTTTTGCCAAAATCTGCTCGATTCCGCATCCCTCTTATCATGAGGAAGAGCTGGCTAATTACGTGCTGAGCTGGGCGGGCGAGCAGGGTTTTGTCACCTTTCGCGATGAAGTGGGCAATATTCTGATTCGTAAACCGGCAACACCGGGTCTGGAACATCTGAAGCCGGTCGCGCTACAGGCGCACCTGGATATGGTGCCGCAGAAAAACAACGACACCGTGCACGATTTTACTAAAGATCCGATTCAGCCGTGGGTGGATGGCGAATGGGTCAAGGCACGCGGCACCACGCTGGGCGCGGACAACGGCATCGGTATGGCTTCCGCGCTGGCGGTGCTGGCGGATAAAACCGTGGAGCACGGCCCGCTGGAAGTGCTGCTGACCATGACGGAAGAGACCGGTATGGTCGGCGCTTTCGGTCTGCAGCCAAGCTGGCTTGAGGCGGATATTCTGATCAATACCGATTCGGAAGAGGAAGGCGAAATCTATATGGGCTGCGCGGGCGGCATCGATTTCACCACCACGCTGCCGCTGAGCCGCGAAGCGGTGCCTGCCGGCTACGAGCATATCCAGCTGATCCTGAAAGGCCTGAAAGGCGGCCACTCCGGCGCGGATATTCATCTGGGCCTGGGCAACGCCAACAAGCTGCTGGCTCGTTTCCTGTTCGCGCACGCCAAAGCGCTGGATCTGCGCCTGGTGGATTTCAATGGCGGCACGCTGCGCAACGCTATCCCGCGCGAAGCGATGGCGACGCTGGCCGTACCAAAAGACAAACTTGACCAGCTCAAGGGCCAGGCGCTGCACTATCTGGAAACGCTCAAGTCCGAGCTGAGCCTGAAAGAGAAGAACATCAATATCGTGGTGGAGAATATCGCCGCTCACGGACAGGCGCTGACCGCAGAGAGCCGCGATGCCTTTATCGCGCTGCTGAACAGCACGCCAAACGGCGTAATCCGCAACTCCGACGTGATGAAAGGCGTGGTGGAAACCTCGCTGAACGTCGGCGTGGTTTCTTTCAAGGATGATGAAGCGCGCATCAACTGCCTGGTACGCTCGCTGATCGACAGCGGCAAAGATTATCTGGTGGAAACGCTGACCGCGCTGGGCGATCTGGCCGGCGCGAAAACCGTGGCGAAAGGCAGCTATCCTGGCTGGCAGCCGGACCCTTCTTCTTCGGTGATGGCGCTGGTAGAGGAAACCTATAAAAAGCTGTTTAACAAAGCGCCGAATATTCAGGTGATCCATGCCGGTCTGGAATGCGGTCTGTTTAAGAAGCCCTATCCGGAAATGGATATGGTTTCCATCGGCCCGACCATCACCGGCCCGCACTCGCCGGATGAGCAGGTGCATATCGGCAGCGTCGGCCTTTACTGGCAGCTGCTGACCGCGCTGCTGAAGGCGATTCCGGCTAAGTAAGCGCAGGCCGCTTTATCGCGCCGTTTTATCCTGAACGGCGCGTTTTCTACAGCCCCAACAGCAGCTGCCTCTCCAGCTGAGGATTCAGCAGCGTGACGTGCAGCCCGACCAGGCGCACGCCGCGCCCTGCTCGTCGTTCTTCCCAGGTTTTCCTGGCCACGCTGATAAAATCCTCTTTATTTAAAACCGGCCAGACGTGCTCCTGGGTAGTCTGCTGAAAATCGTTAAATTTCAGCTTTACGCCCTGCCTGGCGATATGCAAATCGGGTTTGACGACTTTTAGTCGCCGCTCCAGCTCCGCATAGAGATAGTCGATAATTTCCAGACACTCTTCCCATTCATGGATATCCGCCGACAGCGTGCGCTCCACGCCCAGCGATTTGCGCAGGCGATCCGTTACTACTTCGCGCTCGTCAATGCCGTTACAGCGCTCCCACAGCACGCGGCCAAACTTACCGAAGCGCTTAAGCAACGCGGCCAGATCCGTTTTCTGCACGTCGGCGCAGGTATGCAGGCCCAGCTCCTCCAGCTTTTTCGCGGTGACCTTGCCGACGCCGGGAATTTTCGCCAGCGGCAGCGTCAGCAGAAACTGCGGCAGCTCCTGCGGCGTAATCACAAACTGGCCGTTGGGCTTGTTCAAATCGGAAGCGATCTTGGCGACAAATTTAATCGGCGCCACGCCCGCCGAAGCGGTGAGATCCAGCTCGCGCTCTATGGTCTGGCGAATTTCTTTCGCCATCAGCGTGGCGGAACCATGACAGTGCGGGCTGTCGGAAACGTCCAGATAGGCTTCATCCAGCGACAGCGGTTCAATCAGCGCGGTATAGCGCGAAAAAATTTCCCGAATATGCGCGCTGGCTTCTTTATAGGCGTCGAAACGGCCGGGGATCACTTTCAGATGCGGGCAGAGCTTCAGCGCCGTCGCGGTCGCCATCGCGCTGTGTACGCCGAACTTCCTGGCGGGATAGTTGGCGGTGCTGATTACGCCACGCTTCGTATGGCTGCCGCCGATGGCAATAGGAATATCACGCAGAGCGGGATTGTCGCGCATCTCTACCGCTGCGTAAAAACAGTCCATATCTACATGTATAATCTTGCGCATTCGCCCCTCCGCCAACACTGGATAAGTATACAGCCAGCGAGCGCGTTTTCAACAGGTTAACACTCTGTGAAAGCGCAGCGGCAGCGGCCTGGATCAACTTTTCTCGGTTTTTTCTGCACGGCTCTCTTGATAAAAAAATAGACAATGCTAATGTGACGCAGCTTTTACGGATATTTCCGAAACAGCGAGTCAACCACGTCTTCGGACGGCGTATCAACCCTACTATCAAGGGAACCAGAATGGGCAAAATCGCACTGCTGTTTGCGATGTTTTTTCTGCCAGCCGTTGTTTTCGCCAGCGCGCCGGTCGCACCGATCGCCCCCCTGGCGCCGGTAAGCAAAGAGTTAAAAAAGCAGTTACTCGGCACCCCCGTCTATATTCAGATCTTCAAAGAAGAGCGCACGCTGGAGCTGTACGGCAAAATCGGCACCGAGTATCGGCTGCTCGACAGCTACCGTATCTGTAATTTTTCCGGCGGATTAGGCCCGAAACGTCGTCAGGGCGATTTTAAAAGTCCGGAAGGGTTTTACAGCGTGGGCCTTTCCCAGCTGAAGCCGGACAGCCGCTTTTACCGCGCCATCAACACCGGGTTTCCAAACGAATACGATCGCCAGCAGGGTTATGAAGGGAAATACCTGATGATCCACGGCAGCTGCGTCTCTATCGGCTGCTACGCGATGACCGACGCCAATATTGACGATATTTACCACTATGTGGAAGCGGCGCTGCGCAACGGCCAGCCGCGTGTGGAAGTGAGCATCTATCCGTTCCGCATGACGGACAGCAATCTGCAGCGCCATCGCTATTCGGTTTACTACAGCTTCTGGCAGCAGCTTCAGCCCGGCTATGCCGAGTTTGTGAAGAACCGCCAGCCGCCTTCAATGGGCGTCAGCGGCGGCAAATACGTGCTGAACAGTGCGCTACTGAACAGCACGTCGACCAGCCAGTCAGCGCTGGCGCTCTCCGAGGCAAAATAACGCCCAGTCGCCTGGCGCAATCTTGTGCCAGGTTTCATTGCCCGTTAAGGGCTGAGTGGCGATCACCGTCACCACGTCATCCGGCGTGGTCTGCTTCTGAAAATCTATCTCTACGTCCTGATCCAGCAGCGTCGCCTTGCCGAACGGCGCGCGCCGCGTAATCCAGAACAGATTGGTCGAGCAGAACGCCATCAGATAGCGACCATCCGACAGCAGCATGTTAAACACGCCTTTTTCCCGCAGCTCCGCCGCCAGCTCCGCAATATAGCGAAACACCGCAGGCCAGTTTCCCGGCGTGCGCGGATAGCGCGTGGTCAGCTTGTGCAGCAGCCAGCAGAAAGCCTGCTCGCTGTCCGTTTCGCCGACGGGCCGGAAGTTGCCGGTTTCCAGCCCGCGATAGCCTTTCAGCTGACCATTGTGCGCGTAGGTCCAGTTACGTCCCCACAGCTCGCGGGTAAAGGGATGCGTGTTCTCCAGCGAGACTTCGCCGCGGTTCGCCTGGCGGATATGCGCCACCACCGAGCAGGATTTAATAGGATAATCCTGCACCAGGCGCGCGATTGGCGAATTAAAGCTGGGCTGCGGATCTTTAAAGGTGCGACACCCTTTTCCTTCGTAAAAGGTGATGCCCCAGCCATCCTTATGCGGCCCGGTTTTACCGCCGCGCTGCACAAGCCCGGTAAAGCTGAAACAGATGTCCGTAGGGACATTCGCGCTCATCCCGAGCAATTCGCACATAGCCGCTCCTCGTGTAAGACTACTTAGCCATCTCTTTTTCGATCAGCAGGATCAGGATGTGGATCACTTTAATATGGATCTCCTGAATGCGATCCGCATAACCGAAGTGCGGCACGCGGATCTCCACATCGGCGCCGCCCGCCATCTTGCCGCCATCTTTACCGGTCAGGGTGATCACCTTCATGCCCTGCGCGCGCGCCGCTTCTACCGCTTTCATCACGTTAGCGGAGTTGCCGGAAGTTGAAATGCCCAGCAGCACGTCGCCCGCGCGGCCAACGGCTTCCACATAGCGGGAAAAGATATGGTCGTAACCAAAATCGTTGCCTACGCAGGAGATATGGCTGACGTCGGAAATCGCGATCGCCGGATAGCCAGGACGGTTGTCGCGATAGCGACCGGTCAGCTCTTCGGCAAAGTGCATAGCGTCGCAGTGCGATCCGCCGTTGCCGCAGGAAAGCACCTTGCCGCCGGCTTTAAATGAGTCCGCCAGCAAGACGGCAGCACGCTGAATGGCGTGAATATTTGCTTCATCGCTGAGGAAGTTATTGAGCGTGTCCTGTGCTTCACTCAGCTCGGCGCGAATGATGTCCTGATACATAGGGAGAGTCCTTTTTGGTGAGATCTGCGGCAGTTTAGCAAGTTGCCGCGCGGGCGAAAAGCGCCCTGCTCGCCCGGCCCGCGCTTTGCGGCGCGCCGGACGCGCTTTGTGAGCCAGGTTGTAATTATCATGTAAATAGATTGATAAAGAAAATTATCTCCGTTACATCTGTAGCTAACAGGTCAGACCTCTTACAACATGCGGAGCGATGGTTATGATGGTTTTCAGTTGCGTTGCGACAATCGTGCTGATTGGCGCGCTGTTTTATCACCGCGTCAATCTGCGGCTGGCAAGCCTGCTGGCGCTACTCTGGACGGCGGCCTGGGCGATGGCGCACGTCTGGACGCCGTGGCTGCTTATTCCGTTAATCATTATTTTGCTGCCTTTCAATCTGCTGTCGCTGCGCCAGGCGATTTTTTCTAAACCGATGCTGAATACTTTCCAGAAAGTCATGCCGCCGATGTCGCGCACCGAGAAAGAGGCGATTGAGGCGGGCACCACCTGGTGGGAAGGCGACCTGTTTCGCGGCAGACCCGACTGGAAAAAGCTGCACGATTATCCGCAGCCGCGCCTGACGCCGGAAGAGCAGGCATTTCTGGAAGGCCCGGTCGAGGAAGCCTGTCGGCTGGCGAACGATTTTCAGATCACCCATGAGATGGCCGACCTGCCGCCGGAGCTGTGGGCTTACCTGAAAGAGCAGCGCTTTTTCGCCATGATCATCAAGAAAGAGTATGGCGGCCTGGAGTTTTCCGCCTACGCTCAGGCGCGCGTGCTGCAGAAGCTGGCGGGCGTTTCCGGTATCCTGGCGATCACCGTCGGCGTGCCCAACTCGCTTGGCCCGGGCGAACTGTTGCAGCATTACGGTACGGATGCGCAGAAAGATTACTATCTGCCGCGTCTGGCTCGCGGCCAGGAAATCCCCTGTTTCGCGCTCACCAGCCCGGAAGCGGGTTCCGATGCCGGCGCTATCCCGGATACCGGCGTGGTTTGCCAGGGCGAATGGCAGGGCCAGCAAGTGCTCGGTATGCGGCTGACCTGGAATAAACGCTATATTACGCTGGCGCCGGTCGCGACCGTGCTTGGCCTGGCCTTTAAGCTTTCCGATCCCAATCATTTACTGGGCGATAAAGAAGAGCTGGGCATTACCTGTGCGCTGATCCCGACGCAGACGCCAGGCGTAGAGATCGGCAAACGCCATTTCCCGCTTAACGTGCCTTTCCAGAATGGCCCGACGCGCGGTCAGGATATCTTTGTGCCCATCGATTATATTATCGGCGGCCCGGCGATGGCCGGTCAGGGCTGGCGGATGCTGGTGGAATGTCTTTCGGTCGGCCGCGGCATCACGCTGCCTTCTAACTCTACCGGCAGTTTGAAAAGCATCGCGCTGGCGATTGGCGCCTACGCGCATATTCGTCGCCAGTTCCGTCTGCCGATCGGCAAGATGGAAGGCATTGAAGAGCCGCTGGCGCGCATCGCCGGTAACGCCTACGTAATGGACGCCGCCGCTTCGCTGATTACCAGCGGCATCATGCTGGGCGAGAAACCGGCGGTGCTCTCGGCTATCGTGAAATACCACTGCACCCATCGCGGCCAGCGCGCCATTATGGACGCGATGGATATCGCCGGCGGCAAAGGCATCATGCTGGGCAACAGCAACTTCCTGGCTCGCGCCTATCAGGGCGCGCCTATCGCTATTACCGTGGAAGGTGCGAACATTCTGACCCGCAGCATGATTATCTTTGGTCAGGGTGCGATTCGCTGCCATCCTTATATTCTGGCGGAGATGGCCGCGGCGCAAAACCGCGATCTACACGCGTTTGATAAAGCGCTGTTCAGCCATGTCGGTCACGTCGCCAGCAATACCCTGCGTAGCCTGTGGCTTGGGCTGACCGCTGGCCACACCAGCAGTACGCCAACCCGCGACGCGACGCGTCGTTACTATCAGCATATGAACCGTTTAAGCGCCAACCTCGCTTTGCTTTCCGATATTTCGATGTCGGTGCTGGGCGGCAGCCTGAAGCGGCGCGAGCGCATTTCGGCACGGCTTGGCGACGTGCTCAGCCAGCTTTATCTCGCTTCCGCCACGCTGAAGCGTTATGAAGATGAAGGCCGTAACGAGGCCGATTTGCCGCTGCTGCACTGGGGCGTGCAGGACGCGCTGAACCAGGCGGAAACGGCTATGGAAGAGCTGCTGCGTAACTTCCCGAATCGCGCCGTTGCGGGCGTAATGCAGGGGATAATTTTCCCACTGGGACGTCACTGTCGCGCGCCTTCTGACCGGCTTGATCACCAGCTGGCGCGTATCCTGCAAATCCCTTCAGCGACGCGCACACGCTTAGGCCGAGGCCAGTATCTGGCGCCGGTCGAGAACAATCCGGCGGGCCAGCTGGAAGAAGCGCTGCAGGATGTAATGGCGGCGGAAGTGATTCACGACAGGCTTAACAAGCAGTCGAAAAAACCGCTCTCCTTTACCCGCCTGGATAAGCTGGCGCAAAAAGGATTGCAGGAAAAATGGCTGAGCGAAGAAGAAGCCGCAGTGCTGACACGAGCCGAAGCCAGCCGCCTGCGCTCAATTAACGTCGATGAATTCGAGGCGGATGAACTGGCGACAATGCCGGTAAAAGCGCAAAAGAGCGAACAACAGAACGAGGCGTTCACCGAGGATAACAGGCAGCAGGAAGCTACGCGTAAAACGGAAGCGGCCTGAGCGAATTGATAGCAGATAAAAGCCTGTCATCCGGCGTTATGATGACAGGCTTTTTTGTGATTACCCTACAGAGTTTCCACCAGGCGAAACTCCTCGGTAATCAGCTCCATCTCTTCAGCCCAACAGCCGGCGCGTTCGAAAAATTCCCGATGAGCCTGACGCCAGTAGCGCAGGCTTCTGTCGCCTTCGCCCTCTTTATACGCCTGCTCGGCCGTCACATCGTTAAAACGCACCAGGCTCATGGCGATGATGCGGATGACGCAAACGGGCGCATTCTGCCCATCAAGGATAATATGATAGCTGCCCGGCGTAATGCTCCGATCTTGCGAATACGACGTATAAGAAGAGCAGCTTGCCGTTTTAACGCCTTTAGCCACCAGCGCGGCCAGCTCATCGGCCATTTCCGGCGAATCGCCGAAAGACCAAGCCTGACTGTCGGGATATTTTTTTTGAAGCGCAGCTATGATTTTCATACTCTTCTCGGTGCTTTTCAAAATGAGCAAACCTTAAATTAAGGAGTAAACATGGGTGCCAGGAAAATAGAGCTGGCCGAGTATAATCCTGACTGGCCGGTTCTCTTCGCCAGCGAGGCCAAAGCTATTAAGGCCGTGCTGGGCGCTAACGCTATCAACATTTATCATATTGGTAGCACTGCCGTACCGGGAATGATAGCAAAGCCTGTTATTGATATTTTGCTGCAAGTTGCCGACCTGGCGGCTTTAACACAGGCTAATCCCCTGACAACCTTGCATTATCAGGCCAGAGGCGAATACGGCATCGTCGGCCGCCGTTATTTTATCAAAGGCGACAGCGTCAGAACGCATCATCTGCATGCCTTTGCTACCGACGATGCCAATATTGTGCGGCACCTGGCTTTCCGGGATTTTTTAAGGGCTAACCCTGCGGCGGCAGCCGAATACAGTGAGATAAAACGTCATGCGGCCCGCGCCTGCAACAATAATGGCTCACTCTACGCCAGGTTAAAATCCCCTTTCCTGGCTAATTTTTAACGCATATTATTTTGAGAAACCGGAAACGGCTTCCTTTATCAGATTATGCAGTACCCGTCTCGCCGAATCGGGCGAGACGCCTGCCGCCTGTAGCAACGAGATTCCTATTGTTCCGGGCGAAGGCAACAATCCGGATGAGGGCTGCAGAGTGGTGGGCATACCTATTTTCGTCCGCACGGTAACGCCAAGCCCGGCCTGAACGGCTGCCCAAATGCCGCTCAGGCTATGGCTGGTAAACACAATCCGCCACGGGATACCCGCACGATCGAGCGCGGCGGTTGCTTTTGAGCGCATCAGGCATGGCGTATCGAACATGACCAGAGGTAAAGGCTCGTTAGACTTAATTAGCGATAAAAGGTCAACATTGCGGTGATAGATCCAGTCGAGTTCACATTGCCCTATGCGATCGTATTGACCAGTTTCAGGCTGCCAGACCAGTGCCAAATCCAGCGTCCCGGCACCTAGTGCATCCATCAATGTTTGATTTCGGTCGACTCTCGCCGTAATTTTTAATCCCGGATGCTGGCGACTAAACTGACCCAAAATACCAGGCATGACAGATTCGCCAAAATCCTCCTGCATACCAAAACAAATTTCTCCCTGTAATAGCTCGCCTTTTACGGCCTGCTGCGCTTCGTCATTTAGCGCCAGCATACGGCGAGCATAGCTGAGTATTATTTCTCCGCTGGCGGTCAGTTCAAGATGACGCCCTTTTTTTACCACAAGCGCCGTATCACATTGCGCTTCCAGCTTTTTTAGCTGGGCACTGACCGCGGATGTCGAGCGGCAAAGCCGCTGAGCCGCCGCCGCAAAGCTTCCTTTTTCTATTCCGATGACGAGACTTCGGAGCGCATCTAAATCCAGGCACAAAGGAACTTTTTCCATAATCATCCTTAAAAACGGGATTATTACTTCGGATTAATTTGATTTTCAGGATTGTAACACCGAGCCACTATAATGCCATCTTGAAGAAGGAGAAAAAGATGCCTCAGTCACTGGATAGAGAAACACTTGCTCAGGTTGCCCCTAAGCTGGCAGAGCTAACCGAAAAAGTTTTATTCGCCGATATCTGGATGCGCCCTGCGCTTTCCACACGCGACAGAAGTTTAATTACGCTGGCGGCTTTAGCCGCGCTGGGACGCGACCAGCAACTCGGCTGGCATATTGCCTTCGCCCGCCAAAACGGTCTGACGAGTGAAGAAATAACAGAGATTTTCACCCACCTGGCTTTTTACGCAGGATGGCCAGCTGCCGTAACGGCCTTATCCTGTCTGGATAAGGAGTGACACTAATGCCTTTTACCCGTATTACACTGCATCAGCACTGTATGGAAAGTCATCTTTGTCAGCTGTCGGCCATTCTGCAGCAGACTTTGGTCGAAGAGTTTGCCGTGCCTGAACATGATTGCTTTCAGATTTTTGAAATATTATCCGATAGTCAGTTTATTTTTAATCGTCATTATTTAAGTAGGATGCGTAGTAAAAAATTCATCCTGTTTCACCTTGTGGCAGGAAAGCCGCGCAGCCGTGAGCAAAAAAAGAACTTTTATCGGGTGTTAAGTGAAAGGCTTTTTACTCAGTGCGGGATTCATTCTGATGATCTCATGGTCATTATGCAGTTTAACAACTCGGATGATTGGAGTTTCAGCGGCGGTAAAATGTATTGCCCGGAGGAATTATGCTAGCTATGCAATATAAGTTCACTCTCCCCGCCAGCTACGATATGGCAATAATTAAAAGGCGTATTGAACAAGCAGGCCCTAAGCTGGATAATTTTTGCGGTTTACTGTTTAAAACTTTCCTTTATTCCTGCACTGAGGATGGCAGCCCGGAAAACCGTTATGCGCCTTTTTACCTCTGGCAGGATGCAGAATCAATGCATCATTTTCTACAGTCCGCCGGTTTTGCTGCACTTACTGCAGAATTTGGCTGGCCCAAAATCCATTGCTGGACAGTTTTCCACGCGCCTGACGCAAATGCCATTAGCCAGGCCGCTTACGCCGTTATCAGGGAAGGCAAAGTTTGTCCCTTTGACGATCTAAATACTGTTGCGACTCAAGATATGCTGTGCGCCTGGGATATTAGCCGATGGCAACGGATAACCGCTAATTTTTTTAAAGAGTGGCCGGTCACTAATCCGCATGAAACGATTTATCGTATTGGCTATGTGGCGCACGGCGGTATTTAACTGACAATCCGTTGCGCGATTATCTTTCAGAGTAGCCGGTTTCGGAAGACCGAAATGAATTGATTCTATCTTGGTTGTACTGCTGTTACTGTACCGACGTCCGGTAAACAGAGAAGATTTTGTCGAGTCGCGCCGAGAACTAACCGAAAAGCGGGCCGGAACGGGCGAACCAGCCTGCTTGATTTTTTCGCCCGGCATAAGCGAGCTAAACAGGGCACACCGCGTTTTTTCTCAGCCGTTCTGCCGCACGCGGGCGATCAGCGCGTCGATATCTTCCACACGATCGGCGGCCAGAATCAGCGTTCTGCCCAGCGTAATCGCCTGACGGAAGCACTCTGTTTTCATCGCTTCGTCCTGGATGGATTTGAAATCGGCAATCTGCGACATGCCGACGGTGCGGCGAATCAGCTCGGTGCCGCAGTAGCCCAGCGTATCGCACCAGATTTTACGTAAAAATTCAGCGGCATAGCCCGAGTAAGCCAGCGCACGATCCCGCGATTTCTTTGCCGCCAGCGACAGAAAGCCCTCGGCGAAGCTTTGCCAGGTTATACGCACATCGTTAAGGCGTTTTTCCCGTACGTCGGCCGCCTCACGCGGCGCAAGCAGGCCAGGCAGCGCGCAGTAGTTAAGCAGCAGATTGCCCAAAGCGCTGCCGACGTCGAAGCCGATCGGGCCATAAAAACCGAACTCCGCGTCGATCACTTTTAAACTGCCTTCGGCCACAAAGATCGAACCGCTGTGGACATCGCCGTGCAGCAGCGCTTCCGCGTTCGACAGAAAGCGATGCTTCAGGCCCGCTACCTTGTGCCGTAGCTCGTCATCGGTACGCAGCTGCGCCACCAGCGGCTCCAGCACGCGTGGATAGCCGTTGCGCTCGTGCACTTCATACGGTTCGTTAAAGAACAGCTCTTCGGTGATGTCGCATAGCTCCGGGTTAGTAAAGCGAATCACCTGCGCTTTCTTTTCATACGGATGCTGATAAAAATCGGAAGTATGGAACAGCGTCTGCGCCAGGTATTCGCCGAGCTGAGCAGCCGCCTGCGGATAATCGACGCCTTTCACCTGCTCGCCGCGCCAGATGGCATGGCTGGAAAGATCTTCCATTACCATCACCGCCAGCGCCGGATCGTGGTGCAGGATTTTTACCGTATGTTCCGGGCAGAAGCCGCCGTGGATCTGCAGCACTTCCGCTTCGATACGCGCGCGATCCAGCGTCAGCGGCCAGGATTCGCCCACGCAGCGAACATAGGGTAAAGCCTGTTTGACGATAACGCGACTGTTGCCGTCCCGATCGAAAATTTTGAAAACAAGGTTGAGATTACCGTCGCCGATTTCCTGCGCATCGACCAGGTTTTCAGGATCGGCGATGCCGCCAAATTCACGGGCATATTCCACAGCATCCGCTGCGGTGAACGTACGGTATTGCGTCATTAACTCACCCTCATCAGAATTCTTCAGCCAGTCCACAGCTTTCTTTACTTCGAGCCGTTCAGACGTCTATACATCTTTTTGGCATGTTGGCACAATATCACCAGACTTCGCAACCAGGATTTAACTTCCATGCAGACACTTAGCACAACCAGCTTACAGGTTCGGGATAATCAGCTCTGGATCCTTGACCAGCAGGCGCTACCGCAACAGAAAGTCTGGTGTCCGACGCCTGACGTGGCCGCACTGGTAGACCATATTAAAACGCTGCGCGTACGCGGCGCGCCGTTGATTGGCCTGTCGGCCAGCCTGCTGCTGGCGCTGCTGGCGGAAAACGGCATGTCGAAGCCAGCGCTGGCTGAAGCGCTCGACATACTGCGCGCCTCTCGCCCTACCGCGGTCAATCTGATGAACAATCTTGACCGGATGAAGCTGGCGCTGGCCCAGGAAAATTTCACGACCGCGCTCACTTTTGAGGCGCTGCGCCTGGTGGAAGAGGACAAAGCGCTGTGCGATAACATTGCCGCTGCGGGCGTTAAATTAATAAAACCGGGCAGCCGTTTGCTGACCCACTGCAATACGGGCGGCCTGGCTACCGCTGGCGTGGGCACGGCGCTGGGCGTGATTGCGCGCGGCTGGCAGCAGGGAGACGTGGAGAAAGTCTGGGTTGATGAAACCCGTCCGCTGCTGCAGGGCGGTCGCCTGACAGCCTGGGAGCTGGGCGAGCTGGGCGTGCCTTATCGGCTGATTTGCGACAGCATGGCGGCGAGCCTGATGGCGAAAAATCAGGTGGATGCGGTCTGGGTCGGCGCGGATCGCATTGCCGCCAACGGCGACGTGGCGAACAAAATCGGCACCTACAGCCTGGCGGTGCTGGCGCGCTACCATAACGTGCCGTTTTACGTCGCTGCGCCGCATACCACGCTGGATCCCCACTGCCCAAACGGCGATGCGATCCCGATAGAGCAGCGCGCCGCCAGCGAAGTCACGGGTGTAGCGGGCAGCTTTGGCGAAGTACAGTGGGCGCCAGAGGAAGCACAGGTATACAACCCGGCTTTCGACGTGACGCCAGCGGCGCTGATTAGCGGCTGGGTGCTGGATACGGGCGTGGTGACGCCTGCACAGGTGGAAAACGGGATTTTTCAGCCTGCTGGCGACAAAAGAAACTAAGCAACCCGCGCTGGCGGCCTGCCGCAGCGCTATTGCTGATGGCGATTGAGGTATAGTGTTGCAGTCGCTTTTTCAGGCGACTGCTGACCTCATCTTTCGCAGGAAGTAGCGCATTTATTTTATTGCGGCGGCAGATCGCTTTGCCACCTGATTCTGGTAACAGCAGTTTTATGATGCAGTCCCGCTTAAAACTCATACTTAACGCCGCCATCACGGGTGCGCCAGATAGTCATAAGTATGTTTTTATCAATACAGTTTCGTGGCGGTTTTATATCATTAAAACATAGCCTGTCTTCTTTTCCTTCTTCCTGATAGCCTTCTCCAAAGGCGAATACAGCTATCAGAAATGGGCCTTTATTACCGGAAGGGATATAGTACTTGCTTCTAATTTTATCCTGATTGCTCAGCCACCAGTCGATTTTCGCCGATTCACTGAAAGGCAGTCTGTCAACGATGATTTGCGCGGTATGCCCATCATAGTGCGCATCAATAACCGTCACATCCTGCCGGTTAAGAAATAAACTGAAAATGTAGATCGCTAATACCGCTACAACGATAATGACAATATGGCGCTTCAACGGTCTTCTCCTATAGTTACTACTGCTTCCATATTGGTAAAAAATGGGCGAAAACCGAATCGGTTAAAGCGCTGCAGGATGAACCATATTTTAAAGAACTGGAACTGGTTAAATTTTGTATTGCGTATATCTTCTTCATCCAGACCAAAGTGATCCTGACCTGTAAACCTGACGGTAGCTCTCCAGCCTTTCTCGTTTACATCAAGTTGTAATATATCTATTTTGGTAGCATAAACGCCATGAACGGTTATACCCATTCCATTGATTTTATCGAGTATAAGAGAATCGAACATGGGAAGAACTGTAATCCTTAATGCCGATATCACATCCGCAATCTTTTCTTACGGAAAGCCCCTATTTTTATAGTCAATAAAACTTGCAATACTTTCCTGAAGTTTACGCCTGGTATTGTTAGTCGCGTAATCAGAATAGAGCTTTTGACGGTAGGCAGCATTGAGCTGTGGGTCGCAAAAAGGTGTCCCGACAGAATGCTGGAAGTGCCTGAGCATCTGGTTGATTAAATGCCGGTATGGCCCTGCCCAGGAATAAGGCAGCGGGGTTCCTGAAATAATACGCTGGCGCACTCCTGAACACTGACCTTTTCCCGACGGCGACCACGACCATAGACACCCGCAAACCTTGACTGCGGATTATCAAAGGCGGTTAACCGGGTTAGCGTATAGGGATCAACCACGTTTGATATATTTTCCAGGCCGAATTCTTTCTTTAGCTTCTCCGCCGACATATCACCGTAACGCATATCATTGGCGCCATAGTCGTTGAAGCGGCGCTGAGTCGTAAATATTGTTTGTGGAAATATCGCATTGCTCATAAACAGTAATCCTTTACTGAGTTTGAGATCGAGCTGAACGGGTACGCAAGCTGGCCGTTCGCGGCTAAAAAGCGTGTTCAGACGCTGACATCCGGGTTAACGCTGTACTGCAGTGTATTCTTTTTAACCAGCATGGACAAAAGAAAGGTTCACTCCCTGCCGGATTGTATTTGTCCTGAGGCTCCGGCCAACGCTTAAGCCAGTGTCAGGCAGCCTGTCTTCCTGTCAAAACGACCGCTGTTTTAGATCCAATAAAAAAGCGGGCGCTGAACGCTGTACCGCCGCAATCGCGACAGTGCATTGTTCAGAACCCGCTTTTCAGCGCTGGCTAAGCCGTCAGGCGTAGCCGTAGCTCATCAGACGCTGATAGCGACGATCCAGCAGCTCTTCTTTGCTCAGCTCGTCCAGCTCCGCCAGATCGGCCAGCAGCTGCGCCTTCATCGATTCGCCAATCGCCAGCTGATTGCGGTGCGCGCCGCCCAGCGGCTCCGGGATCACCGTGTCGATCAGCTTCAGCTCTTTCAGTCGCGGCGCAATAATGCCCATCGCTTCCGCAGCCAGTGGCGCTTTGTCGGCGCTCTTCCACAGAATTGACGCACAGCCTTCCGGCGAAATCACCGAGTAGGTGCTGTACTGCAGCATGTTGACTTTGTCGCCCACGCCGATCGCCAGCGCGCCGCCGGAGCCGCCTTCGCCAATCACGGTGCAGATGACCGGCACGGTCAGGCCAGACATCTCACGCAGGTTGCGTGCGATAGCTTCTGACTGACCACGCTCTTCCGCGCCCACGCCCGGATAAGCGCCTGGCGTGTCGATAAAGGTGATGATCGGCATATTAAACCGCTCGGCCATCTCCATCAGACGCAGCGCTTTACGGTAGCCTTCCGGCGCCGGCATGCCGAAGTTACGACGGATTTTCTCTTTGGTTTCGCGGCCTTTCTGATGACCAATGATCATCACCGGACGCCCTTCCAGGCGAGCGATGCCGCCAACAATGGCTTTATCGTCCGCGTAGGCGCGGTCGCCCGCCAGCTCGTCGAAATCGGTAAACACGTTACGGACATAGTCCAGCGTGTAAGGACGCAGCGGATGACGCGCCAGCTGCGCGATCTGCCATGCACCCAAATCGGAGAAGATCTTACGAGTCAGCTCAACGCTTTTTTCGCGCAGACGCTGAATCTCTTCATCCAGGTTAATATCCAGTTTTTCATCCTGACGGCCAACCGACTTAAGCGAATCGATTTTCGCCTCAAGTTCTGCGATTGGCTGTTCGAAATCCAGGTAATTAAGACTCATAATATTCCTGTTTTAGTCAAACTCCAGTTCCACCTGCTCCGACCCTATCAGCGATCGCAGGTCGTTTAATAAACGATCGCTGGGCGATACGCGCCATGCCGCGCCGAAACGCAGCTTCGCCCGCGCATCCTCTCTCTGATAATAGAGATGAACCGGAATAGTCCCTGAACGATAAGGCTCCAGGGATTGACGGAGACGGTTTAAAAGCTGGTCATCAATTTGCCTGTCCGTCAGCGAGATAGCAAGCCCGCGCGCATATTTTTCGCGAGCTTCGTCAATGTCCATCACATCGCGAGCGGTCATTTTCAGGCCGCCGCTGAAGTCATCGAAGCTTACCTGTCCGCTGACGATCAGGATACGGTCTTTTTCCAGCAAATGCTGGAACTTATCAAGTGCATCGGTGAACAGCATCACTTCCAGACGACCAGAGCGGTCGTCCAGCGTACAGATACCGATGCGGTTACCGCGCTTTGTCACCATTACGCGGGCCGCCACCACCAGACCCACGGCCATTGTCATCTTGCCGCGTTCGGTCGGGTGCATGTCCTTCAGGCGCATTCCTCCCACGTAGCGCTCGATCTCCTTCAGATACTGGTTAATCGGGTGCCCGGTTAAGTAAAGCCCTAAGGTTTCTCTTTCGCCATCCAGCCTGACCTGTTCCGGCCAGGGCGTTACATCGGCATAAGATTTTTCTATCTGCTCCGGCTCTTCCGCCAGCACGCCAAACATATCAGCCTGGCCGATGGCCTCGGCTTTGGCATGCTGATCCGCCGCTTTCAGCGCGTCGTTCAGCGCGCTCATCAGGGCTGCGCGATGCGGCCCCAGACGATCGAACGCGCCGGACATAATCAGCTTTTCCAGCACGCGCCGGTTAAGCTTTTTCGTATCGGTGCGCGCGCACAGATCGAACAGTTCCCGGAAATAACCGTCTTTATTACGCGCTTCCAGAATCGCTTCGATCGGCCCTTCGCCCACGCCTTTGATTGCGCCGATACCGTAAACGATCTCGCCGTCGTCGTTAACGTGGAACTGATAAAGCCCGGAGTTGATATCCGGCGGCAGGACTTTCAGCCCCATACGCCAGCATTCATCCACCAGACCGACTACCTTCTCGGTATTATCCATATCGGCAGTCATTACCGCCGCCATAAATTCTGCCGGATAGTGCGCCTTTAGCCACAGCGTCTGGTAGGAAACCAGCGCGTAGGCGGCGGAGTGCGATTTGTTAAAGCCATAACCGGCGAACTTTTCCACCAGGTCGAAGATTTTAATCGCCAGCTCGCCGTCGATACCGCGCGCTTTCGCGCCGTCTTCAAAACCGCCACGCTGTTTCGCCATCTCGACAGGGTTTTTCTTACCCATAGCGCGACGCAGCATATCCGCGCCGCCCAGGCTGTAGCCTGCCAGCACCTGCGCAATCTGCATCACCTGTTCCTGATACAGAATGATGCCGTAGGTCGGCTCCAGCACCGGCTTCAGCGACTCGTGCTGCCACTGAATATCCGGGTAGGAGATCGCTTCACGGCCGTGCTTACGGTCGATAAAGTTGTCCACCATGCCCGACTGCAGCGGGCCGGGACGAAACAGCGCCACCAGCGCGATCATATCTTCGAAGCAGTCCGGTTTCAGACGCTTGATCAGATCTTTCATGCCGCGCGATTCAAGCTGGAATACCGCTGTGGTTTCCGAGCGCTGTAGCATATCGAAACTTTTCTTGTCATCAAGCGGAATCGCTGCGATATCGATCGGCGGCTCGCCGTGCTTTTTGCGGCGGGCGTTAATCATCGCCAGCGCCCAGTCGATAATGGTCAGGGTGCGCAGGCCCAGGAAGTCGAACTTCACCAGACCGGCATATTCCACGTCGTTTTTATCAAACTGGGTAACCGGATGGTTGCCGTTTTCGTCGCAGTAGAGCGGCGCGAAGTCGGTGATCTGCGTTGGCGCGATGACCACGCCGCCCGCGTGCTTACCGGCATTACGCGTGACGCCTTCCAGCTTGCGCGCCATGTCGATCAGCGCTTTGACTTCTTCGTCCGCCTCATAGATTTCCGGCAGCTGCGGCTCGGCCGCAAAGGCTTTTTCCAGCGTCATGCCCGGATCGGGCGGCACCAGCTTGGAGATGCGATCGACGAAACCGTATGGATGCCCCAGCACGCGGCCCACATCGCGGATAACCGCTTTCGCCGCCATCGTACCGAAGGTGATAATCTGCGATACCGCCTTGCGGCCATACATCTCAGCCACGTGCTCAATCACCAGATCGCGTTTTTCCATGCAGAAGTCGACGTCGAAGTCGGGCATGGAGACACGTTCCGGGTTAAGGAAACGTTCGAACAGCAGATCGAACTCCAGCGGATCGAGATCGGTAATTTTCAGCGCATAGGCCACCAGCGAGCCGGCGCCGGAACCACGGCCTGGCCCAACCGGCACGTTGTTATCCTTCGACCACTGGATAAACTCCATCACGATCAGGAAGTAGCCGGGGAAGCCCATCTGGTTGATAACGTTCAGCTCAACCTCAAGGCGTTCGTCATATTCCGGCCTTTTCTGCGCGCGCTCTTCCGGGTCCGGGAATAAAAATTCCAGGCGCTCTTCCAGCCCCTCTTTCGATTTCATCACCAGGAAATCTTCGGTGCTCATATCGCCGGTTGGGAACTGCGGCAGGAAGTATTCGCCGAGTCGAATGGTAACGTTACAACGCTTAGCAATCTCAACGCTGTTGGCCAGCGCTTCCGGGATGTCCGAGAACAGCTCGCACATCTCCTCCTCGCTGCGCAGGTATTGCTGAGGACTGTAGTTACGTGGGCGCTTTGGATCGTCCAGCGTAAAGCCGTCGTGAATGGCTACGCGAATTTCATGGGCGTCGAAGTCGCCTTCTTCCAGAAAGCAGACTTCGTTAGTGGCGACAACCGGCAGGTTTTCGGCCGTTGCCAGCTCGACGGCGGCGTGCAGCCAGCTTTCTTCATCGGGTCGACCCGTGCGGATCAGCTCCAGATAGTAACGATCTGGAAAGTACTGCTGGTAAAACGCCAGGCATTCAGCCACCTGCGCCTGATTGCCGCGCAGCTGCATTTTGCCGACGTCGCCGCGGCGACCGCCGGAAAGCAGGATCAGCCCTTCGTTCAGCTCAATCAGCCAGTCGCGATCTATCGTCGGGCCGGCAGCGCCGTAGCCACGTTGATAAGCACGAGAAATCAGCAGGGTAAGATTCTGGTAGCCGGTATTGGTCGCGGCCAGCACGGTGAGCTGCGAGAGTTCGTCGCCCATTGCCTCGCTGGCGACGTTAAAGTCCGCGCCGATAATCGGCTTCATGCCTTGGCCGTGCGCCGTACCGTAGAACTTCACCAGTCCGCAAAGGTTGGTAAAGTCGGTAATCGCGATCGCGGGCATTCCCATCGCGGCCGCTTTTTTCACCAGCGGAGCAGTTTTGGCTAATCCATCTACCATGGAGTAGTCGCTGTGTACGCGTAAATGAATAAAACGAGGTTCGGCCATTTTTAATCCTGCTGAAAACTTATTAGCGCGCTGCGGCCAGCACTTCGGCATCCAGCAGCGCGTTGCGCACCGGTGCAAAGCTGCGGCGATGGTGTGGCGTGGCGCCATGCAGCGCCAGTTTTTCCATATGCAGCGCCGTCGGGTAACCCTTGTGCTGAGCGAAGCCATACTGCGGGAACAGAAGATCCAGCTCCGCCATCTCTCTGTCGCGCGTGACTTTGGCGATAATCGACGCCGCGCTGATTTCCGCCACCAGGCTGTCGCCTTTTACTACCGCCTGCGAAGGCATCGGCAGCGCCGGGCAACGGTTGCCGTCGATCAGCACGAAATCCGGCGCGATCGACAACCCCGCCACGGCGCGCTGCATCGCCAGCATGGTAGCATGCAGAATATTCAGCTGGTCAATCTCTTCCGGCTCCGCGCGACCCAGACTCCAGCATAATGCTTTCTCTTTAATTTCGTCGAACAGCGCCAGACGACGCTTCTCCGACAGCTTTTTCGAGTCTGCCAGGCCTACGATGGGTCTTGCCGGATCCAGCATCACCGCCGCGGTCACTACCGCGCCGACCAGCGGGCCGCGGCCCACTTCATCCACGCCAGCGATCAAATTGGCCAGAGGATAGATAAAACTCATTAACATAGCTCCAGTACGGCGGCAGCGGCCTGCTCGTCGGCATTCCAGCGAATCTGCCGGTGCAGATCGGCAAAGGTCGCCAGTAAACGATCGCGAGTTTCGCCCGTCGCCAGCAGCGGTTCCAGCGCGGCAGCCAGCTGCTCCGGCTGGCATTCATCCTGCAGCAGCTCTTTCACCAGCTCGCGTCCGGCCAGCAGATTCGGCAGCGACACATAGTCGGTTTTCACCAGCCGTTTCGCCAGCCAGAAGGTAAAGGGTTTCATGCGATAGCCCACCACCATCGGGCATTTCGCCAGCATGCACTCCAGCGCCGCCGTACCGGATGCCAGCAGCGCCGCGTCGCTGGCGACCATCGCGGTTCGACCCTGACCATCCAGCAGATGCATTGGTAAATCAGGCGCCACTTCAGCCTTGATCTTCTCAAACTGCTCGCGGCGGCGCGGGTTGACCAGCGGCACTACGATTTCAAGCGCGGGCCATTTTTTGCGCAGCAGCATCGCGGTTTTTAAAAAGTCCGCGCTGAGCATCTCTACTTCCGCGTTGCGGCTGCCCGGCAGCAGCGCCAGACAGGGCACGTCGTCCGCAATGCCCAGCGCCTGCCGTGCCGCGCGCTTGTCCGGCTCGATCGGCATCGCGTCGGCCATTGTATGACCAATAAAGCGGCAGGGAACGTTATAGCGATCGTAGAAGGCTTTTTCAAAGGGTAAAAACGCCAGCACCAGATCGGTCGAGCGGCCTATCTTGAAGACGCGCTTCTGCCGCCACGCCCAGACAGAAGGACTGACATAATGAATAGTGCGGATGCCGCGCTGTTTCAGGCGCCCTTCCAGCGTGATATTAAAATCCGGTGCATCAATGCCGACAAAGACATCAGGCCTGAGCTCGGTAAAGCGCTGCGTCAAATCGCGGCGGATCTTCAACAGACGCGGCAGGCGCTCCAGCACCTCAACCACGCCCATTACCGCCAGCTCTTCCATCTCGTACCAGGCTTCGCAGCCTTCGGCCTGCATCAGCGGCCCGGCGACGCCGACAAAGCGCGTATCGGGATGCTTCTCTTTTAGCGCGCGGATTAGGCCGGCACCAAGAATATCGCCGGAGGTTTCTCCGGCGACCAGGGCTATCGTTAATGGCTGAGGCATGGGTTAACGGATCAGACCCCGGGTAGAGCGGGTAAAGAAATCGGAGAACGGCTGCACTTCAGGATGCTCGCGGGCGATGTCGGCGATCTCCAGCTTCGCTTCATCCAGCGTCTTACCGCTGCGATAGAGCACCTTATAGGCGTTGCGAATAGCGTGCAGCGCCTCTTTGCTAAAGCCTCGGCGCTGCAAACCCACCAGATTGATGCCGAACGGCGTGGCGTGGTTGCCCTGGGCGATAACAAACGGCGGTACGTCCTGAGCGACGCCGGAGCAGCCGCCGACCATCACATGCGCGCCGATAATGCAGAATTGATGAACGGCTGTCATCCCGCCAATAATAGCGAAATCATCCACGGTTACGTGGCCGCCCAGCGTAGCATTATTGGCCATAATGCAGCGGTCGCCGATGACGCAGTCGTGCGCGATGTGCGCATTGACCATCAGCAGGTTATCGCTGCCGACCTTAGTCAGACCGTCCGCCTGCGAGGTGCCGCGGTGAATGGTGACGCTTTCGCGGATGCTGTTGCGATCGCCAACTTCAACGCGGGTAGGTTCACCGGCATACTTCAGATCCTGATTGGCTTCACCAATGGTCGCAAACTGGTAAATGGTGTTGTCTTTACCAATTTTCGTGTGGCCATTGATAACCACGTGTGATTTCAGCACGGTGCCTTCGCCGATCTCAACGTTCGGGCCAACAACGCAGAACGGGCCGATATGCACGCGAGCGCCAATGACGGCGCCCTCTTCAATCACGGAACTGGGGTGGATAACAGCAGTTTCATCAATCACGAATTACGCCTCCCGGCTGCGGGCACACATCATGGTTGCTTCGCAGACAATTTTACCGTCAACGGTCGCTACGCCCTTGAAGCGGGTCAGACCACGGCGGGTTTTCTCGAAGGTGACTTCCATAATCATCTGGTCGCCCGGCACGACCGGACGCTTGAAGCGCGCTTCATCGATGCCGGCGAAATAGTACAGCTCGCCTGGCTCCAGTTTGCCCACGCTTTTAAACGCCAGAATACCGGTCGCCTGCGCCATAGCTTCTAAAATCAGCACGCCTGGGAAAATCGGTTTACCAGGGAAATGGCCCTGGAAAAACGGTTCGTTGACCGATACGTTTTTTACCGCACGCAGAAACTTGTGTTCTTCGAATTCAAGTACGCGATCGACCAGCAGAAACGGATAGCGGTGCGGCAGCAGTTCAATAATCTCTTCAATTTTCAGAGTATGAGTTTCAGTAGTCAAAATACTCTTCCTGTCCTAAAAATTCTGATGGCATCAATAACACGGCCTGCAACGAAAAAGTCGTCCGCAGGCCGCAAATCAGTTTCCGTGCTCCAGCCTTCCATGCCTGGCATTCTTTTTATATTTCACCGCATGCGGTGGAATAGCGAAGGCTGGTTAACCAGACGCTTAGTCCGCGCTAATTTTACGCTCGATGGCTTTTAAGCGCTTGCTCATTTCATCAATGTTCATTACCAGCGCGGCGGTTTTACGCCAGTTTTTATTCGGTTGCAGCGGGATCCCGGACGAGTATACCCCAGGTTGCGTGATTGGTCGCATGACCATTCCCATTCCCGTGACCGTTACTTTGTCACAAATTTCCATATGGCCGTTGATTACGCTGGCGCCGCCGATCATGCAGTAGCGGCCGATTTTCAGGCTGCCCGCCATAATCACGCCGCCTGCCACCGCGGTATTGTCGCCAATCACCACGTTGTGTGCAATCTGGCACTGGTTGTCAATGATAACACCATTCCCGATCTGAGTGTTATCCAACGCGCCACGATCGATAGTGGTACAGGCGCCGATTTCCACGCGATCGCCAATAATCACCGTGCCAAGCTGGGGGATTTTCACCCAGTTGCCGCGATCGTTGGCGTAGCCAAAGCCGTCCGCGCCAATCACGGTGCCGGACTGAATCAGGCAGCTTTCACCGATCTGCACTTCGTGATAGACGGAAACATTGGCCCACAGGCGCGTGCCTGCGCCAATACGGGCGTTTTTACCTACAAAGCAGCCGGCGCCGATAATCGCGTTATCGCCCAGCTCGACGCCGGATTCAATAACGGCGTTCGCGCCGACGGAAACATTCTTGCCCAGCTTCGCCGTTGCATCAATGACCGCGCTCGGCGCGATATTCGTGGCGGGCTGAGGCGTGGTATCCAGAATTTGCGCCATACGCGCGTAGGTCAGGTAAGGATCTTTCACCACCAGAGCGGCACTCTGGCAATACTCTACATCCGCAGCCTGCAGCACGACGGCGGAAGCCTGGCAGAGAGCCAGCTGCTCGCGATAGCGGCTGTTGGCAAGAAAGGTGATTTGACCGGATTGGGCGGATTGCATAGAAGCAATGCCGGAGATGACGATATCGCCATCTCCGTGCAAATCTGCATCCAACTGCTGGGCTAAATCAGCCAGTCGAATTGAAGACATTGATTATTTAACCTGTTTCAGAACATCGGCAGTGATGTCTTTGGATGAGCTGGCGTAAGCTACAGCGTTGGCGTCAACCACGACGTCATAACCTTCATCAGCCGCCACTTTTTTCACTGCGTCCTGGATACGGCTCAGGATTTTGTTGCGCTCTTCAGCCTGACGACGACGGTTGTCCTGCTCGAAAGCCTGGGCTTTGCTGGAGAAAGTTTCGCGCTGCGCCATGACGTCTTTTTCCAGACGGCTGCGCTCGCTCGCTTTCATGGTAGAACCATCACGCTGCAGACGCTGCATTTTGGTTTGCAGATCGCGCTCCATACCCTGCAGCTCAGTCGCACGGCCTTTAAACTCGTTCTCGAGCTGTTTCGCAACTGTCGCACGCGCCGGTAACTGTTGGAAAATGCTGGAAACGTTTACCACTGCGATTTTGTCAGCGGCCTGAACGCCGGCGGAAGCCGCCAGAGCAAGGGAAAGGCCTGCGGCACATAACAACTTTTTCACTATAAACTCCTTACCATCAACGTTTGTGTCAGGGACACAGGTGTTGCGCGTTAAGGCAGCTCAGGGCTGCCAGTGAACGGCGCGATACTCGCGGTACACTACCGCGAGCGATGAGAAAAGCCGGACTGCGCTTTTCTCAAAGTTTGCAAGCTTACCAGGTTTTACCAATATTGAACTGGAACTGCTCGGCTTTATCCCCATCATATTTCTTGAATGGCTGGGCATAAGAGAAGACCAGCGGCCCCAGCGGCGACATCCACTGCAGCGCCAGACCGGCCGACATACGGATATTGCCCGGATCGCTATAGTCAGGAATACCTGCCGCGCGCGTCTCTGCGGTATTTTCCCAGGCAGTATCCCACACGGTACCGGCATCCACGAACAGCGAGGTACGCACGGAATTGGCGTATTTTTCGCTGAGGAACGGCGTTGGGGTAATCAGCTCGGCGCTGGCTGTCGCCATCGCGTTGCCGCCCACGGCGTCGTTAGAGTCACACAGCGTGCCCGTAGAACAGTTGCTGGAACCGTTGTTGTAGTAAGCCGCTTTTGGACCGATGGTGTTCGAGCGGAAACCACGTACGGTGCTGGAGCCACCGGCGTAAAAGTTCTCGTAGAACGGCAGCTCTTTGCCGTTCAGGCCGTCGCCGTAGCCTACGCGGCCACGACCCAACAGCACCCAGGTACGATCCTGATTCAGCGGCAGATACTGCTGGGTATCCAGCGTCGCTTTATAGAAGGCGTTATCCGAACCCGGAATAGTAACCTTGCCGTTCAGGTTGGTGCGGTTACCCGAAGTCGGGAAGAAGCCGCGGTCCAGCGTGTTGTATGTCCAACCGTAGTTAAACGTGAAGTCATCGGCTGAGTAATCCGCATCGCTGTTGATGCTCGGATCCTGGCCTACGGAGCGCAGATAGCGGAACATCGCAACCTGCGGCTGCATATTAGACAGATCGTTATGCACATAGCCGAGGCCCACGCGCAGCGTGTTGTTCTCGTTAACCGGGAAGCCCAGCGTGCCGTCCAGACCATAACTTCTGTTGGTATAGTCGGAAAGATCCGCATCGTCCGCTTTAAAGTCGTTGTAGAAGACGCGGCCGCCCAGGCTGACGCCATCAACCGTAAAGTACGGATCGGTCAGAGAGAATTCCGCATAGGTCTGGTAATCGTTTTTGGTACCGCTGATACCAACGGTGTTACCTGTGCCCAGCCAGTTATCCTGAGTAACGCCGACCTGGAAGCTGACGCCGCTCTCGGTGCCGTAGCCCACGCCGAAGTTAAAGGTACCGGTGTTGCGTTCTTTAACCTTGTAGACCACGTCTACCTGATCGGGCGCACCCGGTACGCGCTGGGTATCGGTTTCCACCGTTTCAAAATAGCCGGTACGGTTCAGGCGCTCTTTGCCCTGCTCCACCAGATCGCTGCCCAGCCAGGCACCTTCCATCTGGCGCATTTCACGACGCAGAACGGAATCTTTCGAGGTGTCGTTGCCTTCGAAACGCACTTTGCGCACGTAGTAGCGGTTGCCCGCGTCCACGTTGACGTGCAGCTTGACGGTTTTATCCGCATCGTTGATTTCCGGCTGGGTCATCACGCGTGGATAGGCATAGCCGTAGCGACCGAACATCTTTTTGATGTCGTCTTCCATGCGGGTGACTTTGGCGCCGTTATAGAGTTCGCCCGGCTCGATTTTGGTCAGGGATTCGACTTCCGCCGAGTGCCCGGCCATGCTGCCGTTAACCACCACGCCGGAAAGCTTGTACTGATCGCCTTCGGTAATGTTGATGGTGATGTAGATACCTTTTTTATCCGGCGTCAGGCTGACCTGCGTCGAATCGATATTAAAACGCGCATAGCCGCGATCCAGATAGAAGCTGCGCAGCGTTTCTAAGTCGCCCGCCAGTTTCTGCTTCTGATATTTACGGTCGCCGACCAGGTTCCACCACGGCACTTCGTCACGCAGCTGGAAGCGGGAGATCAGTTCATCCGAGCTGAAGGCTTTGTTGCCGACCACGTTAATCTGCTGAATTTTCGCGGAAACGCCTTCGGTAAAGACCAGCTTCAGATCGACGCGGTTACGCGGCAGCGGCGTGACCACGGCTTTTACGCTGGCGCTATATTTACCGACGCTGTAGTAGAAGTCCTCCAACCCTTTCTCGATGGACGAGATGGTGGTGCGGTCAAGGGCTTCGCCCACGCGCACGCCGGAGGCTTCAAGGTTCTGCTTGAGCATGTCATCTTTCACCGCCTTGTTGCCGGAGAAGGTGATGCTGGCAATGGTTGGGCGCTCTTTCACCTGAACGATCAGCGTGTTGCCGTCGCGCAGTACCTGAACATCTTCGAAGTTCCCGGTCGCAAAAAGAGCGCGGATGGTATTACTGATATCATCATCGGAGACGGTATCTCCAACGCGGACAGGCATACTAAGCAATGCCGCCCCGACGGCGACTCGCTGCAGCCCCTCGAAATGGATATCCTTCACCACGAAGCCGTCAGCCGCGTATACGGTGGCGCTGCTAAACAGCAGCGACGCTATGAGCAACTTTTTCATCGCCATCGTTGTTATGCATTCTTCCTAACTGGTTCTCGCATCGAACAGGCTTGCCTGTCAGAGACGCGAGAAATCATTGAATAGTGCAAGCCCCATTAACAGCACCAGCAAAACCGAGCCAATGCGATAACTGAAGTCCTGAACTCGCTCAGACACCGGCCCACCTTTGATCTTTTCGATCGCCAGAAACAGCAAGTGCCCACCATCTAATACCGGCAAGGGGAACAGATTGATAATCCCGAGGTTCACGCTGATCAGCGCAAGAAACATCAGGTAATAAATCAAGCCATATTCCGCCGACATCCCAGCACCCTGGGCGATCGAAATCGGCCCGCTGAGATTGTTCAACTTCACTTCGCCAACAATCAGCTTGCCCAGCATCGTCACCGTCAGCTTCATCAGCTGCCAGGTTTTCGCGCCGGCTTCGCCAACGGCCGCAAACGGCCCATACTGGCGTACCGTTTTATATTCGTCCGGCAGTGGAATAATGCGCGGGACCACGCCTGCGAATCCTTCCGCTCCTTTGCCGGGCTTCACATCTGGCGTCAGCGTCAGGGAAACAGACGCGCCCTGTCGCTCAACTTCTACCGCCAGCGGTTTACCCGGGTTTTCGCGAACCTCGGCAACAAATTGCTGCCACTGGTTTAACGGCTGACCCCCGACTTTAACGATCCTGTCGCCCGCTTGCAAACCTGCTCTGGCCGCTGCCGAGCCGGTTTGTATCTCCGCCAGCACGGTTTCCACCTGCGGGCCACGAGGGCGAATGCCCAGCGAAGCGACCGGATCTTCTCTGTCTGGCGCAAAATGCCAGTCGCGTAAATCAAGCCGAACGTCCCGAACCTGGTCGGTGCCAAAAGGCGCCACGCTTAGTGTAGTCTGCTGGTCGCCAATTTTGGCCACCAGCGCCATACGTACAGCTTCCCAGTCAGGCGTTTCGATACCGTCAACGGCCTTAAGTTCCATTCCCGGCGCAATTTGCGCTTCAGCAGCCTGCGAACCGCTTACTATTTCGCCAACCACTGGCCGAACGCCAGGCACGCCGATAATAAAAACCAGCCAGTAAGCGAAGACGGCAAACAAAAAGTTCGCCAGCGGGCCAGCGCTGATAATGGCGGCACGCTGCGCTACGGTTTTGTTGTTAAAGGAGAGATGGCGGAGTTCTGGCGGCACGCTCTCAACGCGTTCGTCGAGCATTTTGACATAGCCGCCAAGCGGGATAAGCGCGATGACATACTCGGTGCCCTGGCTGTCGCGACGTCGCCATAGCGCTTTGCCAAAGCCGATAGAAAACCGTTCGACTTTGACGCCGCAGCGGCGCGCTACCCAGAAATGGCCGAATTCGTGCACGGTAATCAATATGCCCAGCGCAACGATAAAGGCCCCGAGGCTCCAGAGTATACTCAACATAACGTCCCTTATAACGTGCCGAAAGCCAGCAGCAGCAGACAGGCAAACACCGGCACCGCCGCCGTCAGGCTGTCAATACGATCCAGAATGCCGCCGTGGCCGGGAATAAGCTGTCCGCTGTCTTTGATCCCGGCTTCACGCTTAAACATACTTTCAGTCAGATCGCCCAGCACCGACGCCAGCGTGGCGACGATGGAGCAGGTCAACAGCGCTGCTGGCGATACGCTCAGTGGCGCCCAAAGGCCAAACAGCCAGGCGATGACGGCCGCAGTAAGCAGACCGCCGAAAAAACCTTCCCAGGTTTTGCCAGGAGAAACCTTCGGCGCCAGCTTGTGTTTGCCAAACAGGCGGCCAAACATATAGGCACCGGAATCCGCGCCCCACACCAGAAACATCACGTAGAGCAGCCACCAGGCACCGGCGAAGTGATCCGTGTCGTAATGATACTGACGCAGCGCCACCATGCCCCAGAAAAAGGGCACTATGGTCAGAATACCAAACAGCAGGCGCAGGACACGGGACTTGCGCCACAGCGCCGCCGAGCCGGGATAGGTCAGCACCAGCAGCAGCGCGACAATCCACCAGCCGAGCGCCGTCCAGAGCGAACCTGCGATCTGAGGAAGATGAACGGAATGGTGATAAGCAGGCAGCGTGAGCGTCATCACGGCGAGCAGCAGCCCGCACAGGACGGCGAGCCAGACGCGTTGGGAGCGTGAAGCGAGGCCAGCGAACTGTCCCCACTCCCATGCCGCCAGCATACAGACGGCCAGCGTGACGATAGCGAAGCCAGGAGGCGGCAGCAGAAACAGCGCCGCAATCACAATCGGAATAAGTATCAACGCGGTAATCAGGCGTGACTTCAGCAAGGATTACCCCCAGTGCGCTCAGGCGCCGCCGGGTGCTGCGCCGCCAAAGCGACGCTCTCGTTGTGCAAACGCATTCAGTGCACCTTCAAAAACTTGTTCATCAAAATCAGGCCAGAGAACATCGGTGAAAAAGAACTCCGCATAGGCGACCTGCCACAGCAAAAAGTTACTGATTCGATGCTCTCCCCCTGTCCTTATTACCAGATCCACCGGCGCCAGATCGTTGAGACAAAGGTGCCGGGCGAGAGTTTCCTCTTCGATTTGGTCCGGACGCACCAGACCTTCCTGCACCTGCTCCGCAATTTTCCTGACGCTATGAATAATATCCCAACGTCCGCCATAATTCGCGGCAATGTTCAGGGTAAGTCCATTATTTTGCTGAGTCAGTTCTTCGGCGCGCCGGATACGCTCCTGCAAACGCGCGTTAAATCGGCTCGTATCGCCAATAATCCGCAGGCGTACGTTATGTTTATGGAGGCTTTTCACCTCGCTGTCCAGTGCCCAGACGAACAGCTCCATCAGCGCCATAACCTCCTGCGGAGGACGGTTCCAGTTTTCACTGCTGAAGGCGTACAGGGTCAATGCGTCCAGCTTGTTGCTGACGGCAAAACTTACCGCGCGGCGCACGGACTTCACGCCCGCCTTATGGCCGGTAATCCGCATTTTCCCCTGGTTTTTGGCCCAACGGCCATTGCCATCCATAATAATGGCCACGTGGCGGGGATATTCTCCCGGCTGGTCATCGGTTTTTATTTGCTTTTCGGACGACATAACGCGTAATTATTTCCTTTAATCAGAAATACGACGGTTTCTGAAATAGTTTGCCCGCCTGGCTAAAAGCCTGTCGCAGCGACGGCCGATAATCGCTCTCAGAACGGGCGCAGATTGTATCACCTCCAACCCTGCCCCACAAACGCACGCTGTTTAGCCCGCCGCGGCAAAGCGTGTCAGGCTGGCTTTCGCCGCCTCGCGCGCGCGCCTGTCGATATCCAGCACCGCTTCCACGCTTTCCGGCTCACGGCAGGAGAGCGTTTCTAAAACGTGCATATTCACGCTCGCAATGTCGGTAAAGCGAATTTGCGCGGCGAGAAAGGCGGCGACGGCGATCTCATTGGCGGCGTTCAGCGCCGTAGTGGCGGCCTGCCCTGCTTTACAGGCGTCGATAGCCAGCTTCAGGCAAGGGTAGCGAGCGTAGTCGGGCTCGGCAAAAGTCATGGCGCCCATGCGGGCAAAATCCAGCGGCTTCGCGCCTGAGTGCACGCGCTGCGGCCAGGCCATAACATGAGCGATCGGCGTGCGCATATCCGGCGACCCCATCTGCGCCAGTACGCTGCCGTCACGGTAGCGCACCATCGAGTGGATCACCGACTGCGGGTGCAGGATCACTTCCATCTGCGCGTCGGTAGCGTTAAACAGCCAGCGAGCTTCAATATATTCCAAACCTTTATTCATCATGGTGGCCGAGTCGACGGAGATTTTTCGCCCCATCGTCCAGTTCGGATGCGCGCAGGCCTGGTCTGGCGTCATCTGCGCCAGGTCTGCCAGCGGCGTTTCGCGAAAAGGGCCACCCGATCCCGTAAGAATAATGCTGTCGATGCCATTATCCTGCAGGGAAGCGTATCCTAACTGGCGCTGGAGGGAAGCGGGCAAACTCTGAAAAATGGCATTATGCTCGCTGTCGACCGGCAGAAGCTGCGCTTTAAATTCGCTGACCGCCTCCAGAAAAAGCTGGCCGCAGGTCACCAGCGACTCCTTGTTGGCCAGCAGCACGGCTTTACCAGCGCGGATCGCCGCCAGCGTCGGCAGCAGTCCCGCCGCGCCGACAATCGCCGCCATCACCTGATCCACCTCGTCCAGCGCGGCCAGGTCGCAGGCCGCCTGCTCGCCCCACAGCACCTCTGTCGCCACGTTCAGCTCTTTCAGCCGCAGCCGCAGCGCGCTGGCGGAAGCTTCATCCGCCATTGCCGCGTAAGCGGGCCGAAAAGCGAGACACTGCTCGATCATCAGCCCGACGTTACGTCCGGCCACCAGCGCCTTAACGGCGAACAGGTCGGGATTCGCTTTGATAACGGCCAGCGTGCTGGTGCCGATTGAACCGGTGGAACCGAGAATGGTCAGTTGCTTCATGAAAATGCTCTGTGTAGTGACCGGACGAGCGGCTCGCCAGGTAAAGGATTAAACGCAAAACGCCGTAAGACTGCCATCCGGAGACGGCAATCTGTACGGCGTTAAGTCACGGCGCGGATCGACTCAGAAGTCCATCAGCTCCGCTTCTTTTTCTGCCAGCGCGGCATCAACTTTCTTGATAAAAAGGTCGGTCATTTTCTGGATATCATCCTGTGAACGACGCTCTTCATCTTCGCTGATCTCTTTGTCTTTCAGCAGCGCTTTTACCTTATCGTTGGCGTCACGGCGAACGTTACGCACGGAGACGCGACCCTGCTCGGCTTCGCCGCGCACGATTTTGATCAGGTCTTTACGACGCTCTTCCGTCAGCGCCGGCAGCGGCACGCGAATATCGCTGCCCGCCGAACTTGGGTTCAGACCCAGGTCGGACGCCATAATCGCTTTTTCAACGGCCGCGCTGATAGAGCGATCGAACACGTTGATTTTCAGCGTGCGGGAGTCTTCAACCGTTACGCTTGCCAGCTGACGCAGCGGCGTGGCGGAGCCGTAATAATCGACCATGATGCCGTCAAGAATGCTTGGCGAGGCGCGGCCGGTACGGATTTTGCTGATATGGTTTTTAAATGCTTCCAGGCACTTTTCCATGCGCGTTTCAGCATCTTTTCTGATTTCGTTAATCACGTTGTAACCCTTGAATTCTGGTTAACCTGACAGGCTAAGCCTGTTAGCTATCTGTTAGCGTGCGTAACGCACTACAAAGGCTGAATATACCTTATTTTACGCCCTAACGGATCTTATTGCGTAATCAGGGTGCCTTCTTTTTCACCCATCACTACGCGGCGCAGCGCGCCTGGCTTGTTCATATTGAACACGCGGATCGGCAGTTTATGATCGCGGGCCAGCGTAAAGGCGGCCAGATCCATCACTTTCAGTTCACGATCCAGCACTTCGGTATAGCTCAGCTGATCGTACAGCGTGGCGTCCGGATTTTTTACCGGATCTTCTGAGTAGACGCCATCCACTTTGGTCGCCTTGAGCACCACGTCCGCTTCGATTTCGATACCGCGCAGGCAGGCCGCTGAATCTGTGGTGAAGAACGGGTTGCCGGTACCGGCGGAGAAAATCACCACGCGGTTATTGCGCAGCAGGCTGATCGCTTCTGCCCAGCTGTAGTTGTCGCAGACGCCGTTCAGCGGAATAGCCGACATCAGGCGAGCGTTGACGTAGGCGCGATGCAGCGCGTCACGCATCGCCAGACCGTTCATCACGGTCGCCAGCATACCCATATGGTCGCCCACGACGCGGTTCATGCCGGCCTGCGCCAGTCCTGCGCCGCGGAACAGGTTACCGCCACCGATAACCACGCCAACCTGAATACCCAGCTCGACCAGTTCCTTCACTTCCTGAGCCATACGATCCAGCACGCTGGCGTCGATACCGAAGCCTTCCGCGCCTTGCAGAGCTTCGCCGCTCAGTTTCAGCAGGATACGTTGATAAACAGGTTTTGCATTGGTCGCCATGGTTTTTTTCCTGGAAGCTATAGAAGATTTAAATCTGCGCTATCATCCCGCGTACGTTAGGAAAATACTATTGGGATGAGACTGAAAATTGCCGGATTCGGCGGATAAAAAAGAACCGCCGGATGGCGGTTCTGGTCAATCGATTAAGACTGTTTGGACATCGCTGCAACTTCTGCTGCGAAATCGGTTTCAGCTTTTTCGATACCTTCGCCCACTTCGAAGCGGATGAAGTTAACAACGTCAGCGCCCTGCTCTTTCAGCAGCTGGCCAACGGTTTTAGACGGGTCGATAACGAAAGGCTGACCGGTCAGAGAAACTTCGCCGGTGAATTTCTTCATGCGGCCTTCAACCATTTTCTCTGCGATTTCTTTCGGCTTGCCGGACTGCATAGCGATGTCCAGCTGAACCTGGTACTCTTTCTCAACCACTTCAGCAGAAACGTCTTCTGGCTTAACGAATTCTGGCTTGCTTGCGGCAACGTGCATCGCCAGCTGCTTAACCAGCTCTTCGTTAGCGCCGGTAGCGGCGATCAGTACGCCAATACGTGCGCCGTGCAGGTAGCTGCCCAGCACATCGCCTTCCAGGGAAGCAACGCGACGAATGTTGATGTTCTCACCGATTTTAGCAACCAGCGCCACGCGCTCTTCTTCGAATTGCGCTTTCAGTACTTCAACGTCGGTGATTTTGCCGGCAACAGCCGCATCCAGCACCTTGTCAGCGAACGCCTGGAAACCGCTGTCTTTAGCAACGAAGTCGGTCTGGCAGTTAACTTCCAGGATCACACCGTAGTTGCCTTCGATTTTGGTTTTGATCACGCCGTCAGCAGCCACGTTGCCTGCTTTTTTCGCCGCTTTGATCGCGCCAGATTTACGCATGTTCTCGATCGCCAGCTCGATGTCGCCGCTAGCTTCGGTCAGCGCTTTTTTACAATCCATCATGCCAGCGCCAGTGCGCTCGCGCAGTTCTTTTACCAGAGCAGCAGTAATTTCAGCCATTCTCGAATCCTCGGTTAGCTCAGCACCCGCCCGGTTCGCCGTTTGACGCCACGACAGGTGCCTGTTCGCGGGAGAAATATTGCCCTGCCGATGAATAACCAGCAGCAAAGCGAATTCAAAATAAAGGGGCCAATTAAGGCCCCTTACAGATTAACATCTGATTTTACCCTGACGGGTATAAGGGCTCTCTGTGGAGCAGACCTTATTACTCAGTTTCAGCGAAGCTTTCTTCAGCCTGCTGAGCCAGATCCTGAGAGCGACCTTCACGCACGGTGGCGGCAACGGCGTTCAGGTACAGGCTTACAGCACGGATTGCATCATCGTTACCTGGGATGATGTAGTCAACGCCGTCTGGATCAGAGTTAGTATCAACGATAGCGAAAACCGGGATGCCCAGGTTGTTAGCTTCTTTGATAGCAATGTGTTCGTGGTCTGCATCAACAACGAACAGCGCGTCCGGCAGGCCGCCCATATCTTTGATACCGCCCAGGCTGTTTTCCAGCTTGGCCAGCTCACGAGCACGCATCAGCGCTTCTTTTTTGGTCAGCTTGTCGAAAGTGCCGTCCTGAGACTGAGTTTCCAGATCTTTCAGGCGCTTGATGGACTGACGAACGGTTTTCCAGTTAGTCAGCATACCGCCTAACCAGCGATGGTTTACGAAGAACTGATCGCAGCTCAGCGCAGACTCTTTTACCGCTTCGCTTGCAGCGCGCTTGGTACCAACCATCAGAATCTTGCCTTTACGGGCAGCGATTTTGTTCAGTTCAGCCAGGGCTTCGTTGAACATTGGTACGGTTTTTTCAAGGTTGATGATGTGAACTTTGTTACGAGCGCCGAAAATGAATGGCTTCATTTTTGGGTTCCAGTAACGGGTCTGGTGACCGAAGTGTACACCAGCCTTGAGCATGTCGCGCATGGAAACAGTTGCCATGATTACCTCTGTAAATGAGTTGGGGTTAAGCCTCCATGTATCCCATACGACCGACCTCTCGGGCCGCTTGCGCAGCGCTTAAGGCACCCCGGCGTACGTGTCGATACATGTGTGTTATTTACACATAGTGAGAGTTATGCGTTTCTCTGCAATCTTGCCCACAGAGAATCGTCGGCGCGCTTTATACCATAAAGCCACCCATGAAGCCAATGATTGTTCGCTTTACCGCCCGCGCCCTAAACGGGAATTGGCAGCGGCCAGGCGGACTGCTACCATTGCTGCACTTCCTCTATTATTGTCGAAAATAGCGACAGCTGCGGACTAAATTAATGGCAATTACAATCAAAACCCCTGAAGAAATCGCAAAAATGCGCGTAGCCGGTCGCCTCGCGGCCGAAGTGCTGGAGATGATCGAAGAGCACGTGAAACCGGGCGTCAGCACCGGCGAACTCGATCGCCTGTGTCATGACTATATCGTTAACACTCAGAAAGCGGTTTCGGCCAGTCTGGGCTATCACGGTTTTCCCAAGTCCGTTTGTATCTCGGTCAACGAAGTGGTTTGCCACGGCATTCCAAGCGACGACAAGATCCTGAAAGATGGCGATATCGTTAATATCGACGTGACGGTCATCAAGGACGAATATCACGGCGACACCTCTAAAATGTTTATCGTCGGTAAACCTACTATCCAGGGCGAGCGTCTGTGCCGCGTCACCCAGGAGAGCCTCTACCTGGCGCTGCGCATGGTGAAGCCGGGCATTCGCCTGCGCACTATCGGACGTGAAATTCAGAAATTCGTCGAAGCACAGGATTTTTCCGTAGTGCGTGAATATTGCGGTCACGGCATCGGTAAAGGCTTCCATGAAGAGCCGCAGGTGCTGCACTACGATGCAGATGACGGCGGCGTGGTGCTGCAGGCCGGTATGGCTTTCACTATCGAACCTATGGTCAACGCAGGCGACTACCGTATCCGCAGCATGAAAGACGGCTGGACGGTAAAAACCAAAGATCGCAGTCTCTCCGCTCAGTACGAACATACCATCGTGGTGACGGAAACCGGCTGCGAGATCATGACGCTGCGTAAAGACGACACTATTCCGGCTATTTTAACCGCCGAGGCTTGATCCCTGAGCCTTCCCCGGCAGCGCCTGTCGCTGTCGGGACGTCTGCCTGGCGCTAACCTTTTTCACCACGTCGATCCCACGAATTAATCTCCCCATAACACGCGCTGCCTGACCCGCGAACATCTGCGGTGCCTTCCCCATTGCTATTTTCTGGAAACAACAGGAAAGTTTTTCTGGACAGGATTTTTTATTGGGTTATAAACTGCACAAACCACGAGAAGCGTAAGGGTATTTAACCCTGCGTTTTCGTGCAGGAAGCACTTTCGTTACCCAGGGAGATCGTGATTATGGCAATACCCTCTTTATCAAGAAAAATCCTCAATCAACGCCTGTTCAGGTGTTATCAACACAGATTTTCTCTGACCACCGGGCTGGAGGTCGCCAAAGAAAAAGGAGGCGATCATGAGCCATGCCGCCTTAATTGACCTTGAGAGTGAACGGACATTACCCGCTTTCGCAGGCGGTGATGGAGGAGGAAACATGACGGATAATCTTGTACGACGCGTAGGAAAACTTGAGCAGGATGTCGCCGCTATCAGACAGGATGTCAACATCCTGACTATTCGCTCTGAAAATTTCGCCACCAAAGTGGATATAGCGAATATCTGTACGGAGATGGCGACTATGCGCGGTGAATTTAAAGAAGAGATGGCAGCTATGCGCGGCGAGTTTAAGAGTGACATGGCAGCTATGCGCGGTGAGTTTAAAGAAGAGACGGCAGCTATGCGCGGCGAGTTTAAGGAAGAGATGGCAGCCATGCGCGGCGAATTTAAAGAAGAGACGGCAGCCATGCGCGGCGAGTTTAGAAGCGACATGGCGACTATATGCGGTGGGCTTAAAACTGAAATAAGCACTATTCATGGCAAGCTTAAAGAAGAAATGGCCAGTACACGTGGCTATTTCCACGAAGAGTTGCGCAAAGCCATAAGCAAACAAACGGTGCTGCTGCTAACGGTTATTCCTGCGACGCTGGCGGCTATCGCTGCCGTCGGCGCCTGGTTCAGGTAACCGCGGCAACTTTTATCCTGCCAGCAGAAAATTGTGCTCCGCTCCTGGCCGATGCTGCTTTATCGCGTCGCCTGTCGCCGTATGGCGACCGCGCAAAAAAAATCAAACCCGCGCCGCTGGAATTTTTTGATCTCAGGCGCCAGGAAACGCTATTGTCACTGCTTGTCTTTATGCGGCAGAAAATGCGGGAGCGCTGGCGTGAGTACGATACTGAAAGATTACGGGCAGGCTGCCGAATGGCAGGATGAAGAGCTGACGCGGGAAGCGTTAAAACAGCATCTCGATCGTTTCCAGCAGCAGCTGGCCAGGGCTTTTGACGCGGGCGAGGCCGTTGAGCATCTTATCGCTGCCCGCACGCTGTTTATCGATCGTCTGCTGCGTCGCCTGTGGCGTTTCTATGGTTTCCCTGAACAGCAGGATATCGCGCTGGTCGCCGTTGGCGGCTATGGCCGGGCCGAGCTGCATCCGCTTTCCGACATCGACGTGCTGATTCTGAGCCGGCGTCCCCTCTCCGAACAGGATGCTCAGCGCGCCAGCGAGCTGCTGACGCTGATGTGGGATTTAAAACTGGAAGTGGGCCACAGCGTCAGAACGCTGGAAGAGTGTTTGCTGGAAGGATTGTCGGATCTGACCGTCGCCACCAACTTGATTGAGTCGCGCCTGCTGACCGGCGACGTGGCGCTGTTTCTTGAGCTGCAGAAAAACGTTTTCAGCGAAGGCTTCTGGCCTTCCGATCGTTTCTTCGCTGCTAAAATCGCCGAACAGCAGGAGCGTCACCAGCGCTATCACGGCACCAGTTATAACCTGGAGCCGGATATTAAAAGCAGCCCGGGCGGCCTGCGCGATATTCACACGCTGCTGTGGGTCGCGCGCCGTCACTTCGGCGCCACCTCGCTGGATGAAATGGTTGGTTTTGGCTTTCTGACCCAGGCCGAGCGTAACGAGCTGAACGAATGCCAGACGCTGCTCTGGCGGATGCGTTTCGCGCTGCATCTGACGCTTAGTCGTTACGACAACCGGCTGCTGTTCGATCGTCAGCTGAACGTGGCGCAGCGTCTGAACTATCAGGGCGAAGGCAACGAGCCGGTCGAGCGAATGATGAAAGATTTCTATCGCGTTACCGGTCGTATCGGCGAGCTGAATCAGATGCTGCTGCAGCTGTTTGACGAGGCGATTCTGGCGCTGGGCGAGGATGAGAAGCCGCGCGCCATCGACGATGAGTTTCAGCTGCGCGGCACGCTGATCGACCTGATCGACGAAAAGCTGTTTACGCGCGATCCGGTCGCCATTATGCGTATGTTTTACACTATGGTGCGAACGCCGAATATTACCGGTATCTACTCCACAACGCTGCGCCAGCTGCGTTACGCCCGTCGCCATCTCCAGCAGCCGCTGTGCACGCTTCCCGAAGCGCGCCAGCTGTTTCTGTCGATTCTGCGCCATCCGGGCGCGGTCAGCCGGGCGCTGGTGCCGATGCATCGCCATAGCGTGCTGTGGGCCTATATGCCGCAATGGGGCAATATCGTCGGCCAGATGCAGTTCGACCTGTTTCACGCCTACACCGTGGATGAGCATACCGTTCGCGTTCTGCAGAAGCTGGAGAGTTTTGCGGATGAGACGACTCGTCCGCGCCATCCGCTCTGCGTGGAAATCTGGCCGCGCCTGCCTCAGCCGGAACTGCTGTTGATGGCCGCGCTGTTTCACGATATCGCTAAAGGCCGCGGCGGCGATCACTCTGTTCTGGGCGCGCAGGACGCGCTGGCGTTCGCTGAGCTGCACGGACTGAATTCACGGGAAACTCAGCTCGTTGCCTGGCTGGTGCGCCATCATCTGCTGATGTCGGTGACGGCGCAGCGCCGCGACATTCAGGATCCCACGGAAATCCAGCAGTTCGCCGAAGTGATGCAAAACGAGAACCGCCTGCGCTATCTGGTTTGCCTGACGGTAGCGGATATCTGCGCCACCAATGAAACGTTATGGAACAGCTGGAAGCAGAGTTTGCTGCGCGAGCTGTTCTTCGCTACCGAAAAACAGCTGCGGCGCGGCATGGAGCACAGTCCGGATCTGCGTGAGCGTGTCCGGCATCATCGTCTGCAGGCGCTGGCGCTGCTGCGTATGGATAACCTGGACGAACAGGCGCTGCGCGATATCTGGGCGCGCTGTCGCGCGGACTATTTCCTGCGTCACACGCCGAATCAGCTGGCCTGGCATGCCCGCCATTTGATGGAGCACGATCTCTCGCAGCCGCTGGTTCTGTTGAGTCCGCAGGCGACCCGCGGCGGCACAGAGATCTTTATCTGGAGTCCTGACAGGCCCTATCTTTTCGCCACCGTCGCGGGCGAGCTGGATCGTCGCAATCTCAGCGTACACGACGCGCAGATCTTCACCAGCCGTGACGGCATGGCGATGGACACATTTATCGTGCTGGAGCCGGACGGCAGTCCGCTGGCGCCGGATCGGCATGAAACCATCCGCCAGGCGCTGGAGCAGGCCATCGGACAAAGCAGCTTTCAGCCGGCCAGAATGCGTCGCCAGTCAGCCCGGTTAAAGCATTTTAGCGTGGATACCGAGGTCAAGTTTCTGCCGAGCCACACCGACAGGCGCACCTACATGGAGCTGATCGCGCTCGATCAGCCCGGTCTGCTGGCCCGCGTGGGAGAGATCTTCGCCGATCTTAATGTTTCGCTGCACGGCGCGCGCATCAGCACCATAGGCGAAAGAGTTGAGGATCTCTTTATCCTGGCGAACAGCGATCGACGCGCGCTCAGCCGCGAATTACGTCACGAGCTGCGACAACGGTTGACAGAGGCCCTTAATCCAAACGATAAAGTGTGACCAGGATTTACTTTTACCCCGTTTGCGGGCGCAATCGGATCGGCCTTTTTTTACCATAGAGGCCGTAAAATTCGCCCCAAAACATGATTTGACACAGGAAAGCTGAATTAATGCAACAATTACAGAGTGTTATTGAGAGCGCCTTTGAGCACCGCGCCGAGATCACCCCCGCTAATGCCGATACGGTAACGCGGGAAGCGGTAAACCAGGTTATCGCGCTGCTGGACAGCGGCGCGCTGCGCGTGGCCGAAAAAATCGACGGCCAGTGGGTGACGCATCAGTGGCTGAAAAAAGCCGTGCTGCTCTCTTTCCGCATCAATGACAACCAGGTGATTGAGGGCGCCGAAAGCCGCTACTACGACAAAGTGCCAATGAAATTCGCCGACTACGATGATGCGCGCTTTAAGAAAGAGGGTTTTCGCGTAGTACCGCCTGCTGCCGTTCGCCAGGGCGCCTTTATCGCACGTAACACCGTGCTGATGCCTTCTTACGTTAACATTGGCGCCTACGTGGACGAAGGCTCGATGGTAGATACATGGGCAACCGTAGGTTCCTGTGCGCAGATCGGTAAAAACGTTCACCTGTCCGGCGGCGTCGGCATTGGCGGCGTGCTGGAGCCGCTGCAGGCTAACCCAACCATTATCGAAGACAACTGCTTTATCGGCGCGCGTTCAGAAATCGTTGAAGGCGTGATTGTTGAAGAAGGCGCGGTCATTTCCATGGGCGTTTACATCGGTCAGAGCACCAAAATCTACGATCGTGAAACGGGCGAAGTACACTACGGCCGCGTGCCTGCCGGTTCCGTGGTGGTTTCCGGCAACCTGCCTTCTAAAGACGGCAGCTATAGCCTCTACTGTGCGGTTATCGTAAAAAAAGTGGATGCGAAAACCCGTGGCAAGGTCGGCATCAACGAACTGCTGCGCACTATCGACTAAATTTTCCTTCCGGGCCGCCTTCCGCGGCCCGTCATCTTTTCTTTACAGCGCAGCCGCAAAAAGATGTTTTCCCCCGCGAAATAAGTAATGCTATTGCGCAATAACCAGGCGATAATCCGCGCCATCAGGCGTACCGGCCCCTTTTTCAGATTTTCACATATACTCAGCTGAGCACGGGACGAGCAGGCCTGGAAAAGACAGAATGGGCAATGTGCCACGCATTCGCCAGAAACGGCGTGTTGACCCGCAGAATATTTGTGAATCGCAGCATATTTTTATTCTCCCGCACAGGAAAAAATCTTATGTATGACAATCTGAAAGGTTTAGGTATCGCCAATCCTGACGACATCGATCGCTACAGCCTGCGTCAGGAAGCCAGCAACGACATCCTGAAAATCTATTTCCGCAAGGACAAGGGCGAGTTTTTCGCAAAAAGCGTCAAATTTAAATACCCGCGCCAGCGTAAAACCGTGGTGGCCGACAACGTCAGCCAGGGTTTTAAAGAGATTCAGGAGATTAGCCCTAACCTGCGCTACGTTATCGACGAGCTGGATCAGATTTGCCAGCGCGATCGGGCGGAAGTCGATCTGAAACGCAAAATTCTGGACGATCTCCGTCATCTTGAAGGCGTAGTTACCAACAAGATTGCCGAGATCGAAGCCGATTTAGAAAAACTGACGCGCAACGGTCACTAATCGCGCGAACGGTGCTGTTAAACGTTACTAAATGCGCCGGAACGCTTTTCCGGCGCATTTTTTTTCTTCTCCGCTTTTTAGCCAGCGTGCTGTTTATCAGGGTTCATCATCGAGCTGCAGCGCGACATAGAGCAGCAGCCTGTCATCAAAATTACTCAGATTCAGGCCCGTCAGTTCCGAAATGCGGTTAAGCCGATACTCCAGCGTATTACGATGGATATAGAGCGCTTTCGCGGTGGCCGAAGGCTGTACGTTATGGCTGAACCAGGCGACCAGCGTTCTTCTCAGTAGCCCGTTATTATCCATTGCCTTAAGTTTAGCCAGCGGTCGGGAAAGCTCCTCCGCCTGCCAGCCGCCGCGCAGGCTGTCCAGCAGCACCGGCAGTACCAGATCCTGATAGAAATAGCTGCGCTGCTCCGGCATTCGCTGCTTGCCCACCAGCATAGTCGTACGCGCGGTACGATAAGAGCGGGCAATGCTGCCTGGTCCGGTAAAGAAGTTGCCCAGCGCGATGCGCATCCGCAGCTGTCCGCTCTCTTTCATCCTGGACTGCAGCAGCGCCACACGTTTACGGTGATCTTCCGCATCAAAGCGGCCATGCGAATTAAAAGCTGGTTTCAGCACCACCATCTCGGTTAATGAAACAATGGCGATCAGGTTGTCCCGCTCCGGCGTGGTCAGCAGCGTTTGCAGCTGCTGCAGCTCCGACATGGCGCTGTCCACGCCAAGCTGCCCGCTGTCGACCTCTACCACCGCGACCACGCGCGGCTGATTAAGATCGATGCGCAGCCGCTGCGCCCACTCGCTCAGCGCCGGAGAGAGCGTATCGCTGCGGATCAGATTCAATACCAGCTCTTCGCGCAGGCGGCTGTCCTGCGCCAGCATATGCAGCAGTCGCGCCTGTTCCAGCATCATTTCGGCGGTCATGCAGACCAGTTCGCCGTAGTGCCGTAACGACTCCGGCTCGCCGGTCAGGCCGATAACGCCGACGATTTCACCGTCAATGCGCATAGGCAAATTGATGCCGGGACGCACGCCGTGAAGATGCTTCGCCACCGCCTCGTCGATATCTACAATTCGCGCCTGCGAAAGCGCCAGCAGCGCGCCTTCGTGCATTTCCCCAATACGTTCCCGATCGCCGCTGCCGATAATCCGGCCGCGCGCGTCCATCACGTTGACATTACTGTCAATTATTTTCATGGTCCGGGCGACGATTTCCTGCGCCAGCCGGGCATCGAGATGATAGGTGGCCATTCGTCACTCCTGAAAAGTCTTGTCGGGCCAGCATACCCGCAGGCTGACGCCACGACATCAGGCAAATGCCCCAGGCGTGATCCAGAGTGGAAAAATAAGCGGAAGGGGATCGTGCCGGCCTTTGAGGCCGGCATCAGAGAGGAAATTACTGCATCAGCAGGTAGATGCTACTGTCGCCACGCTGAATGTTCAGCGCCAGCACGGAAGGTTTACTGTCGAGGATTTTGCGCAGTTCGCCCAGATTGCTGACCGCCTGCTGGTTCACGCCCAAAATCACGTCGTCTTTCTTCAGACCGATGCGCGCCGCGGCGGAGCCCGCTTTCACGCTGTCGACCTTCACGCCCTTCATGCCTTTCGCATCGTAGTTGCTCAGGTCGGCGCCTTCGATACCGACATAGATATTGCCGGAATCGACTTTCGCCTGCGAGCTCTGCTGCAGCTCAACGTTCACCGTCAGCGGCTTGCCGTCGCGGATCAGGCCCAGCGCCATTTTGGTGCCGACCGGCAGCGACCCTACCTGCGCGCGCAGCGCCGCAAAGCTGGAAATCGGCTTGCCGTTAATGGAAACCACGACGTCGCCCGCCTTCACGCCTGCCTTAGCGGCCGAGGATTTCGGCAGCACCTGGCTGACAAAGGCGCCGCGCTGCGCGTCCACCTTCATCGCTTTCGCGAGTTCAGAGTTCAGCTCGGTACCCATGATGCCCAGCTCGCCGCGTTTCACCTGGCCATACTCAACCATCTGCGCCGTCAGGTTTTTCACCATATTGCTTGGGATAGCAAAGCCAATGCCGATATTTCCGCCGTCCGGCGCCAGGATAGCAGTATTGATACCGATCAGCTCGCCGTTCAGGTTCACCAGCGCGCCGCCGGAATTACCCCGGTTAATGGCCGCATCCGTCTGGATAAAGTTTTCGTAGTTTTCTACGTTCAGACCGCTGCGGCCCAGCGCGGAAACAATCCCGGACGTCACTGTTTCGCCCAGACCGTAAGGGTTGCCGATAGCCACGGTATAGTCGCCAACGCGCAGATCGTCGGAATCCGCGATTTTAATCGCCGTCAGGTTTTTCGCGTCGTTAAGCTGGATTAACGCGATATCGGAGCGCGGATCCTTGCCGATGACTTTGGCATCGTACTTACGGCCATCGCTCAGCTGCACCTGAATTTTGGTGGCGTTATCCACAACGTGATTGTTGGTAACGACGTAGCCTTTTTCAGCGTTGATCACCACGCCAGAGCCCAGCGCGCGGAATTTCTCCTGCTGAGTGTCGGCGCCGCCCTGCTGACCGCCGCCCTGACACATTGGCGAGCCCTGGAAAGGCGAGCCGTCCTGACAGAATGGCGAGTTGCCGCCAAAGAACTGCTGGAACTGCTGAGGTAAACGCGGCGTGCGTACCGTTGTGCTTCCTTCAACGTTGATACTCACTACTGAAGGCATCACTTTTTCTAACATCGGCGCCAGGCTTGGCAGTTGCTGGCTGGAAGAGGAAGCCGTTTCTGCGGCCGTAGCGGTTAGCGGCCCCATTGCCATTCCCAGGCTCAGGGCCAGCGCACTGGCTAAAAGTGTTTTTTTCATGCGTTCGATTCTCTTATGATCTGATAAGCAAAACATGCAGCGGACGTGCTGGTAAGAGTCATTTTTTAACGCTAAGTTCATGTATAAGTTTCAGCGAAAAGTAAAAAATTATTCTCTGCCTTTACAAACCCGCCGGAAAAAACGCTTATTCCACTGCCATCAAACGACGATATTCGTCCCAGGCATAAAGGTCGGTCATGCCGCTGACATAATCCTGCAGCAGCCGCGCACGATAATAACGTTCCCAAAGCAGCCGTTCAAATCGATGTTCAATCTTCAGATTTTTCATATGCACGGAATAGGCTTTCCGATGCTTGCCGGATAATTTATGAAAAAGGCGCGTTTCAATAGGGTAATCTTTATGGAAATCTTCATTTATCAGCATGTTAAAATCCTGATAAGAAAGCTGCAGCAAAGGCTTATAAATATTCAGCAGCCCTTTGATAACCTGATATCCCTGTAGCTCCAGCTGTTCGACTTCCGGATGATTAAATACGTGCTTTCTCGCCACCTTTTTAAAAATATTCAGCAGCTGGTTTTCGGCGCCGTCATCTTCCAGCAGGGAATGATTAAAACTTCCCTGCCAGATCGGCTCAATATTATCGACGAAACGTTTCACCGCATGTTCGACAAGCGCGGACTGAACTTTAACCCGCAGCTTCATAAAGAAGGTGTCGCTTCGGCTGCGGTAGCGCTCTTTGCTTTGCGCTTCTGTGTAAGCGAAATCGACGATCTTTACAAAGAGCTCGTCAGAAGCGACCTTTTTATTTTTTCTTAACAGCGTCCACTCGTCCCGCAGGAATTGGTAAAGCTGATCGACGCTGAAAATCGCTTTCTCTACGGCGTCGTCTAAATCGGCGATGCAATAAGAGATATCATCGGCGGCTTCCATAATATAAGTCAGCGGAAAGCGATGATACTGCTGCGTGTTGGTGGCTTTGAGTAAATCGGCGACGTACTTCTCTTCGGAAAGGTAGTAACCCGGTTTTTTCATCAGCGTGCTGAACTGCGCCGGCTTTTCGCCCTGAAACCAGGCCGGGGCCGTATATTTTAAAATGCAGGCGACCTGCACATAAGAGAGATTAAGCTGCAGCAGCGTATGCACCAGGCGAATAGCCTGCGCGTTACCCTCGAAATGACAAAGATCCTGACGAAGCCGCGCGTTCATCGCGAGGAACTTTTCGTTTTGCTCGCTGTTTTCAACGCCCGCTTCCTGCGGCTCGGTCAGCATGCCGGGCAGGTTGACGCGAAACCAGTCGTTGATCGCCGCCTCGCCAAAGTGGCCGAACGGCGGATTGCCGACGTCGTGTAGTAAACAGGCCATCTCCACCAGGCTTTCAAATGCGCCAGTCAGATCGGTCAGGCCATACTGCTCCAGCCCGCCGGGCTGCTTTCTCAGCGCCTGAATCACCTCTTTCACGATATAGCGGCCGGTCTGCTGCACCTCCAGCGAATGCGTCAGCCGCGAGCGCACCGCGGCGTTCCGCTCCAGTGGGAAAACCTGCGTTTTTTGCTGCAGTCGGCGGATAGCCGCCGAATTAATAATACGTCCGCGATCGCTTTCAAAATGGCGGGTAATATAATATTCGCCTTCTGGCTTCTCACGGTTATTAAAAGGGCGTTCGAAACTGAATTTCGTCCTGAAATCTGTCGCTGTCATAATGGCCCTCGCCCGCCTTGATGAGTTGAATCAGGTAATCATGTTAAACTATGCACCACATTGAACAACTTCCACAACAATAGCGAGTATTCTATGAAAGCAGGCATTATTGGCGCGATGGAGCAGGAAGTTACCCTGCTGCGCGATAAAATTGAAAACCGCCAGACCATCGCGCTGGCCGGCTGCGAGATCTATACCGGCACGCTGAACGGTGTTGAGGTTGCCCTGCTGAAATCGGGTATCGGTAAAGTGTCCGCAGCGATGGGCACCACGCTGCTGCTGGAGCTCTGCAAACCAGATCTGGTGATCAACACCGGTTCTGCCGGCGGGCTGGCGCCAACGCTGAAAGTCGGCGATATCCTGGTTTCCGATGAAGTGCGCTATCACGATGCCGACGTTACCGCATTCGGCTATGAGCCGGGTCAGATGGCGGGCTGTCCGGCAGCCTTTAAGGCCGATGACAAGCTGATTGCCGCCGCAGAAAGCTGCATCGCCCAGCTGGGCCTGAACGCCGTGCGTGGCCTGGTGGTCAGCGGCGACGCCTTTATCAATGGTGCTGAACCGCTGGCACGCATTCGCGCCACTTTCCCGCAGGCGGTAGGCGTGGAGATGGAAGCGACCGCTATCGCTCATGTTTGCCACCAGTTCGCCACGCCATTTGTGGTCGTGCGCGCGATTTCCGACGTGGCCGACCAGGAATCCCATCTGAGCTTCGACGAGTTCCTGACCGTTGCCGCTAAGCAGTCTTCCTTACTGGTGGAAAAGCTGCTGACTCAGCTTCATGGCTAAGTTCTTCGCCCTTCTGCTGCTGCTCTGTTACGGAGCAGCAGCTGCCGCTCCGCGCGTCGTCACTCTCGCCCCAAACCTTACCGAGATGGCTTTTGCCGCAGGCATCACGCCTGTCGGCGTCAGCGCTTATTCAGATTATCCGCCCGCCGCCGCCGCTATCGAACAGGTCGCCAACTGGCAGGGCATCAACGTTGAACGCATCCTGAGCCTGAAACCGGACGTGGTGCTGGCGTGGCGCGAAGGTAATCCACGGCGTCAGGTCGAACAGTTGGCGGCTTTCGGCGTTAAGGTTGTCTGGATAGCGCCAAAAAGTGTTAGCGAGATGATCGCCAGCGTGCGCGATCTGAAAGCTTTCAGCCCACATCCGCAGCAGGCTGAACAGGCAGCAGACAGCCTGCTGCAAGAGTGGGTGGCGCTAAAACAGCGTTATCAGAGCACGACTAAAATCCCGGTATTCCTGCAGTTTAGTCAGCAGCCGCTTTTCACCGCCTCGCGCAGTACGCTGCAAAATGAGATCGTGCAGGTATGCGGTGGAGAAAATATCTTTGCCGACAGCCGCGTTCCCTGGCCGCAGGTAAGCCGCGAGCAGGTATTAATGCGCCGTCCCGCAGCAATTGTCACCGGCAGCGACGCGGCCGCCGTCCGCGCTTTCTGGCAACCGCAGCTAAACGCACAAGTAATTGTAATAAATGATGACTGGCTCAGCCGACCCGGCCCTCGTATTATTCAGGCTGCGCGGGAATTGTGCGGTAAATTGCAGCCCTGAAGCGAAGAGGACTGTACTTAAGTCGACTAAAGTTTCAGCAAAGATGGTCGTTAACCTAATTACGAGGCGGCGAGGATAATACAAACGCTGTCCGCATTATCAGGGCGTTAGCCCTTTTACACCAGGAAACTACAGCAATGAAAGCCGTTTATATGGCCTTAGGCCTGATGATGGCAGGTCAGGCCTCTGCTGCTTCCATTACCGGCAGCATTGGCGTCAGGCTGACCATTTACTCGCAATGTCACATTGACGGGCAGAGTACTATCACAGCAGCAACACCTGCAGTGGACTGCGGCCAACAGATCGCAGCACAGCCGAAAGTTACGCAGACGGTGATTTCGTCTAACCGCGAAACGCGCCAGACGTCGAAACTGGTCACTGTAGAATGGTAAGTAAAACCCCGGCGGAAACGCCGGGGTTTTTTATCAGATGCTGAAAGAGGAACCGCAACCGCAGGTGGTTTTCGCGTTAGGATTGGTCACGATAAAACGCGAGCCTTCCAGCCCTTCGGTATAGTCCACGGATCCGCCCACCAGATACTGCAGGCTCATGGGATCCACCACCAGCGCCACGCCCGATTTTTCAATCGTCATGTCGCCGTCATTGACCTTGTCGTCAAAAGTGAAGCCGTACTGGAAGCCGCTGCAGCCGCCGCCGGTAATATAGACGCGCAGCTTCAGGTCGGGATTCTCTTCATCTGAGATCAGGTTTTTAACTTTACTGGCCGCTGCTTCGGTAAATTGCAGGGGCAGAGCTACATCTTCACTCATTTTATACTCCATCAGGCGCTCGGCCGGTCATAATTCGACCATTAATTGCACCATTATCTTACACACCAGTATAGCAATCAAGTATGCGCCTGTTTGTCGGTCGGCGTGTTAGCAGCCGCTGCTACCGCGTCATCCGCCTGCTGCTGTTTTTCCAGCGTGCGGGCAAGTAGCGAGGAATAAAGCGGCTTGCCGCCCAGAAACTGCGCCAGCAATGTTGCGCCAAGACAGGTGATAATCATCGGCAGAATAAGCTGATAGTTATCGGTCATCTCCAGCACCAGCACAATGCCGGTCAGCGGCGCCCTGACCGAAGCGGCGAACAGCGCGCCCATTCCCGCTATCGCAAAGGTGCCCGCCTCCAGATGGTAAGCGGGAAACAGCGAGGCGCTGGCCATGCCGAAAGCGGTGCCCAGCAGCGTACCCAGCGCCAGCATAGGCGCGAAAATGCCGCCCGGCGCGCCGGAACCGAAGCAAAGCAGCGTCGTCGCTACGCGGGCAATAAAAATAAACAGCAGCGTGCCTACCGTATAATGGCCGGCCGCCGCGATGGGAATAAGCTCGAAGCCGCCGCCCGCCGCCTCCGGCTCGATCACCCCCAGCACGCCGCAAACGCCGCCCAGAATGGCGCCGATAATCAGGATTTTTTTCAGATTGCCGCCGTGGAAACGCTGAAACATATCCTGAGCTTTAAAAATCAGCGCGTTAAAGGCTACGCCGACAATGCCGAAAATCATGCCCAGCAGCAGATAAAGCCACAGCGTGTTGACCGGTGAATTCGACAGTTTACCGACTGCGATCACCGCATGTTCGCCGTTGAACACGCGGAACACGATGCTCGACATGATTACGCCGATAAACACGGCTTTAATGGAGATCACGCTGTAGCGAAACTGCAAACGCATCTCTTCGATAATAAAAAGAATGCCCGCCAGCGGCGCGTTAAACGCGGCTGACAGTCCGGCTGCCGCGCCGGTAGCCAGCAGCGAGTGGCGGGCCTCGGCGCTTTTCATGCGGAAAATATCCAGCACCATCCGCCCGATATTGCCGCCCAGCTGCACCGTTGGCCCTTCGCGTCCCAGCACCATCCCCGCGCCCAGCGTTCCCATCCCGCCAATAAACTTAACGGGAATAACTCGCCACCAGCGCACCGGTCGCAGCTCCTCCAGCGCGCCTTCGATTTCGGGAATACCGGATCCCGATGCTTCCGGCGCAAAGCGCCGCACCAGGTAGTAGCCGACTACGGCCAGCAGCGCCGAAAGAATAAAGGCCAGCGGAAAAAGCAGGATCCAGTGTTTCTCCACGCCTGACAGCATCGCCAGCCGCCAAAGGTTTACCGTATGCACCGCTTTTTCGAAAGCGACGCCGACCAGGCCGGCCAGCAAACCCACGATCCCCGCCATAATTAATACGATGACGGGCGTTTTATCGCGTCTTAACAACAGGCGAAGAAAATCGCCACGTCTGGCAGGCACAACGTTTAACTGGTCGGACGAAGACGAAGAGGTTGTCTGGTGCATAGTCCATTCGTTAGCAGTTCAGTCGAAGCCGATATTTTACTCATCCCGACGTGGATGTCGCGGAGAAATGCTTGTCCTTTCGTGTCAAAAGCGCCATCGGCCTTTTAACCCGGCTATATGTTCCCTAGAATAACCAGGTTTTTCTTAATGCATCCTCAGGAGCGGAACCATGAGTAAGTCTGAAAATCTTTATGCTCAGGCACAGCAAGTTATTCCCGGCGGCGTCAACTCGCCGGTGCGCGCCTTTACCGGCGTCGGCGGCGTACCGCTCTTTATTGAACGCGCTGACGGCGCTTACCTTTACGACGCCGACGGCAAAGCCTATATCGATTATGTTGGTTCCTGGGGGCCTATGGTGCTGGGCCATAACCATCCTGCCATTCGCAACGCGGTAATCGAAGCCGTAGAGCGCGGTCTGAGCTTCGGCGCGCCGACCGAGATGGAAGTTAAAATGGCCGAGCTGGTCACCGAGCTGGTGCCGACGATGGATATGGTGCGCATGGTAAACTCCGGCACCGAAGCGACCATGAGCGCTATTCGTCTGGCTCGCGGCTTCACCCATCGCGATAAAATCATCAAGTTTGAAGGCTGCTACCACGGCCACGCCGACCATCTGCTGGTAAAAGCCGGGTCCGGCGCGCTGACGCTGGGCCAGCCGAACTCGCCGGGCGTGCCGGCCGATTTCGCCAAACACACGCTGACCTGCACCTATAACGATCTCGCTTCCGTGCGCGCCGCGTTTGAGCAGTACCCGCATGAAATCGCCTGCATTATTGTGGAGCCGGTCGCAGGCAATATGAACTGTATCCCGCCGCTGCCGGAGTTCCTGCCTGGCCTGCGCGCGCTGTGCGACGAATTTGGCGCGCTGCTGATCATCGACGAAGTGATGACCGGCTTCCGTGTAGCGCTGGCTGGCGCACAGGCGCATTACGGTGTGAAGCCGGACCTGACCTGCCTGGGCAAAATCATCGGCGGCGGCATGCCGGTAGGCGCGTTCGGCGGCCGTCGCGAGGTAATGGAAGCGCTGGCGCCGACCGGGCCGGTTTATCAGGCGGGGACGCTTTCCGGCAACCCAATTGCGATGGCGGCCGGTTTTGCCTGCCTGAGCGAAATCGCTAAACCCGGCACCCATACCACGCTGTCCGAGCTTACCGCACAGCTGGCGCGCGGCCTGCTTAAAGCGGCGGAAGAGAGCAATATTCCGCTGGTGGTCAATCATGTCGGCGGCATGTTCGGCCTGTTCTTTACCGATGCTGAACAGGTGACCAGCTACGCCGACGTCACGAAATGCGACGTAGAACGCTTTAAGCGCTTCTTCCATCTGATGCTGGAAGAAGGCGTTTACCTGGCGCCTTCTGCCTTCGAAGCGGGCTTTATGTCGCTGGCGCATAGCCAGGAAGATATTCAGCGCACCGTGGACGCCGCACGTCGCAGCTTCGCTAAGCTGGCCTGATAAAAGTCGGCGCATCGCCAGCTAAGGCGATTGGGCGGCGCTCCACTTTCGGACGCCGCCCGCAGCGGGTAATCTTGCTGATAAGCGCCCTTTTTTCCCTGAGTACGCCTCGCGCCTGCCCGTATTTCTTTCGGCCTAAGCACGCCCTGCTCTGCCCGCGCTTTTTACCCTGAATACGCGTTATAGCCGCATAACCTTTTTGTCCGGCCGGTTCACCGCATAAACATATGTCTGATGTTGATTGACGCTCATTGATATCGTGCCGGAAACGCCAGGGCCTCTTCACGATAAACGACTGGCCGTTTAGTTTGTTAACCCTCTCCAGGCTAAAAATTTATGATAGCTGCCTTATTAAAAGATTTATGCGCAGCCCTCTTTCGCTTAATTAACCTGACCGCATGATATCGACACCGCCACTAAAAAAAAGCTTATTACATCTTTATTTCGTAGCCGCTCGCAAACAACAGAATAAAATTACATCCCAATCATTATTTTTCGAGCCATCTTCCATAATTTGATACTGGCATTACTAAAGCGAAATATCCTGCCCATACAGTATTGACGAATAAAAAAATAAGCATAGAGTGAACAGGCGTCAGACAGAAAAAGATGGCAACACCAGAAGGCAAGCTGAAAACAGAGCTAACCCATCATTCAAATGAAAATTCAAAGGAGCAACCACTATAGCTTTAGACCATGCACCTGAACTTTTTCAGACCAAAACAACTTCCCTTTACGGGACCAGACTTAGAGGAGAGCGACACAGAGCCAGAGTCTGGCTGTCGCCTGAACAGAAATGGATAATGATATGGAACGTCTTTCACTTTATAAAAAAATCGCCGCCAGCCTTGAGCAGCTGGAGATGAATCATGAGCAGCCAGCGTGCGATGAAGCGGCTTCGCAGTCGGCAGCGACCAACGAGCCTGATTTCCTTTACGCCCTGTTTATTATTGAGCCTGAGAAAGTCACGAAATATTGTCGTGCGTTGACGCAGGTATTAATTAACGGTGAAACCGAGCCGGAAACAGAGGTAACGCTTATCGATCTTCTGTTCGATTTAGTCGGCTATCAGGTAGAGTTACTTAAAGCGTCACGTCATAAAACCACTCATGGCGAAATAATCAGGTTCTGATAACCCGGTCTTTTCGCTGCTTTATGGATACCGCTGCGATTTTACAGCATATAGCTGCCGTGGCCGTTCGCTGACGGCTTTCGACAGCTTTTGCCGCAGCGCTTAATTTAAAATCATAGCTATATTTAGCCGCGACGTTTAATTTAACAGCCAGACTGAATTGAGCTGCGGCGCTTAATTTAAAGCTCTGACTGGGCTTAGTCGCAGCGCTTAGTTTAACAACTGACTGTATTCGGCCAGGGCATTTAATTTAACCACCTCATTGGGCCTGGCCTCAGCACTTAGTTTAATAACCTGACTGGGTTTAGTCACAGCGCTTAATTTATCAAACCGGCTAAATTTAGCCGCAGCGATTGATTTAATAACTTGGCTGGGTTTAGCCACGACATTGAATTTATCAATCAGGCTGAATTTCGCCGCGGTTTTTATGCAATATTGTTTTCAAAAAAATCAGGCGCATTCCCTCGCCACAACGTCGCGCTGCGATCGCAGCAATATTTATCGCAACGCTCTGGCCTGAGTAATTTATCGCAACTCAGAGGATTAGCCGCCCTGAACCCACGCGCTGCTTGTAGGGCTTAGCCAGGCTGCCTTATGCTGCCTGGCGCCAGATTCGCTGCGACTGGAACCCAGGGCTTACGCCATTACATTTTGACCCGGTGCCGCCCTTCACACCTTGCGCAGCAGATAAATAAAATAGGGCGCACCGATAAAGGTTGCCAGCAGGCCGGCCGGAACCTGCGCCGGAAAGGCCACCATCCGCCCGCACCAGTCCGCTATCATCATTAGCCCGCCGCCCAACAGCACCGCTATCGTCAGCTGCGGCAGCGCTCGCCGGAAGCCCAGCATTCTTGCCATATGCGGCGCCATTAGCCCCACAAAGCTAAGCGGGCCGATAGTCAGCGTGGCCGCCGCCGTCAGCGCTGCCGCCAGCAGCAATATCGCCATACGCGAGGTTTTCAGCGCCACGCCCAATGAACGCGCCGTCTCGCCACCTAACGGTAATAGCGTCAGCCAGCGTCGGCACAGCGGCGTCAGCGTCAGCAATACCGCTGCCACAATGGCCGTTCGCAACGCCTGCGCGCCATCTATGTTATAGGTCGAACCGGAAATCCACGTCATCAGCGTCGCCATCCGCGGATCGCCGCTGGCTAACAACAGCAACAGCAACGTAGCGAACGCCGTGCTCAGCGCCATGCCTGCCAGCAGCATCCGTTCAGGCGAAAAGCCGCCGCGGCCGCCGATAAAAGTTACTATCAGCAGCGTACCCGCCGCGCCCAGGCTGCCGGCAGGCAGCAGCCAGCCAAAAGCGTCGCCGGGTACCAGAAACAACATAATCACCACGCCAAACGCCGCGCCGGAACTAATTCCCAGCACTTCCGGGCTGGCCATCGGATTGCCGCTCAGCCGCTGCACCAGACAGCCAGCCGCACCCAGCATCATGCCCGTCGCTATCGCTGCCGCCAGTCGCGGCATTCGCCACGGCAGCAGCTGCTGCCATAGCTCGCCCGTGGCCCACTGCCAGCCATGCGCGCCGCGGCCAAAACTGAGCGCCGTCGCGGTCAGCAACAGCAGCACCATCACGCCGCCCAGGCTCCACAGCAGCAGATGACGACGCTCGGCAGGTACGCGATCGCCCTGATTCAGCGCTGGCGGCGCAGACGAGGCACGTAAACGAGGAAGCAGCCACAGCAAGAGCGGCGCGCCGATAATCGCGGTGGCCGTGCCGGTGGAAACCTCCTGCCAGTTTTCAGTCAGCCAGAGAACGCTCTGATCGGCCAGCCACAGCAGCAGCATACCGATAAGCGGCGCCAGCAGCATACGACTGAGCAGCCGCCTCGCGCCCAGCATCTTCGCCAGCAGCGGCGCGAACAACCCGATAAACCCGATGACGCCCGCCGCGTTCACCAGCTGCGCGCTGAGCGTTATCGCCAGCGCCAGCACGGCAAAACGAGCCAGCGAAAGCGCCAGCCCCAGGTTTTTCGCCACGCCGTCATCCAGACCCATCAGCGTCATGGGCCTTCTCAGCAGCAGCGCCAGCACAAAAGCCAGCAGCAGCTTAGGCCAGAGAAAGGTCACGTTGCTCCAGTCCATCTGGTTCAGCGAGCCGGTTCCCCATAAAAAGATATTCTGCAGCCGATCGTGGTTAAACAAGCCGATTAGCTGGTTTACCGCGCCGCAATAGAGCGACATCACCAGCCCGGCAAGGATTAGCGTCACCGGCGAAAGCCTTTTTCCCCAGGCAATGCCGAAAACGATAGCGCCGATCAGCAGCGCGCCCGCCATTGCGGCCAGCTGTTGACCGAACAGCGGCAGGCTCCAGAGCGCGGCCACCGTCAGGCCAAGCTGCGCGCCGGTCGCGACGCCAAGCGTGGTCGGTTCCGCCAGCGGATTGCGCAGCACCTGCTGAAACAGCAGCCCGGCCAGCCCCAGCCCGGCACCAACCAGCAGCGAAAGCGCCAGCCGCGGCAGCAGGCTGTAGTGAAACAGCATCTGGCTGATGTTTTCCGGATCGACTGAAGTGAACCACCGCGCGGGCGACAGCTGTCGGGTAAAGTTGTAATAAGTAAGGCTCAGCGCCAGCGCAAACAGCAGCGTCAGCAGGGCAACAGGAAAACGAAAAGATCTCATAGCGACTCCAGCGCGCCAGCCAGCGAGCGGCAAAAGCGCATAGCGGAAGGCGTGGCGCCATAGAACCAGACCTGCGGCACGCGGCGAAAACGCTTCTGCCGCACAAAGTCCATCGCCTGCCAAAGCGGCATCGCGCTGACCTGCTGCATCAAATTGTCATCGCCATGCGCAAAGCAGATCGCGTCCACGTTCTTCATCGTCGCCAGCCGTTCCAGGCCAATAACCGCGCTGCCCCAGAAATTGGTTTCGCCCTGCCAGGCGTTTTCCAGCCCCAGCTCGTTCATGACCTCCAGAAACAGGCTTCCCTTACCGAAGACCAGCGCGTGACGCGCATCCAGTAGTGACATCAGCAACACGGGGCGCCGCTTTCTCCCGGCAAGACGCGTTCTGGTGTCGGCGATGAAGGTGTCAAACTCCGCCAGATGCCGCTGCGCCTGCGGCACGCGATCGATACGCTCGGCCAGCTGCATCAGCGACTGGCGCGCCACGGTTAGCGGCCTGCCGCTGGCGTCGCTGAAGGCAAAGCCCATTGCAGGCGCAATCCTGTTGAATTTTTCAGCGGAGGGGCCGTAGCCTGCAGAGTAGAGAATCAAAGATGGCCGCATCTGCATCATCAGCTCCAGATTGGGTTCGGTGCGCAGGCCGACATCTACCGTGGTGTCCGGCAGCTTCGGCTCGCCGACCCACAGCTGATAGTTATACATTTCGGCCACGCCCATCGGCTTAACGCCCAGCGCCATCAGCAGTTCGGTCGGCAGCCACTCCAGCGAGATAATGCGCGTATCGTCAATAGCAGCGGCGGCGTGGATGCTGAAAGCGGGCAGCAGCGGCGAAAGCGCCATCGCCATCAGCAAACGGCGGCGAGAAAAATCCGGCATAGTCATCCCTTTAATAAACAAAGCTTATCGGCGTACCGCCGTCCGGATGCGGCAAAATGCCCATGGGGATACCGTAGATTTCCTGCAGTACCTGCGGCTGCATAATCGCGTTCGCGTCGCCCTGGGCTATCATGCCGCCGCTGCGCAGTGCGACCAGACGATCGCAGTAGCGCGCGGCCATATTGATATCGTGCAGCACGGCGATCACCGTCAATCCTCGTTCGCGGCTAAGCTGGCGGATAAGCGCCAGCACTTCCACCTGATGGGCAATATCCAGCGCGGAGGTCGGCTCATCCAGCAGCAGACAGCGGCTGTTCTGCGCCACCAGCATCGCCAGCCAGGCGCGCTGCCGCTCGCCGCCGGACAGGCTGTCTACCAGCCGCGAGGCGAAAGGCTTTAGCCCCACCAGCGTGATAGCCTCTTCCACGCGCTCGCGATCTTCGCTACCAAAACGCCCCAGCGCGCCGTGCCAGGGATAGCGTCCCATCGCTACCAGCTCCCGCACCGTCATGCCTTCAGCCGCAGGAAGCTGCTGCGGCAGATAAGCCACTTCGCGGGCGAATAGTTTTGCCGGCCACTGCGCCACCGCTTTGTCGTTAAGGCGCACTTCGCCGCCGGTCGCCTCGTGATGGCGACCCAGCAGCTTCAGCAGCGTGGACTTGCCGGAGCCGTTATGGCCGATCAGGCCACAGACTTTCCCGGCGGGAAAAGTCAGCGACAGCGGCTGAAGCAGAATACGGCCAGGCACGGCAAAAGAGGTTTGGTGTAGCGAAAACGTACTGTCGGTCAGGTGCGGAGAGTGCATAACGATCTTCTGTCTGACGGGCGCGGCGAACCGCGCCCGGTTTGATTAGAAACGGAAGGTAGCGGTACCGGTGATTTGACGTTCGGCGCCCCAGTAGCAGGCGTAGTCACGGTAGCAGCTGGCGACATAGTCACGATCGAAGAGGTTGCTGACGTTGACGCCAATGGAGGAACCCGGCAGGCCAAAACGGCCCAGGTCGTATTTCACCATCGCGTCTACCGTGGTGTAGCTCGCCACGTTAAAGTTTTGATTAATATTGCTTCCGGTGCTGTACAGCCCTTTGCTCTCGCCCACGTAGCGTACGCCCGCGCCCAGCGTTACGCCGGAAAGCGCCGTTTCATGGAAGGTGTAATCCGCCCACAGCGAAGCCATATTTTTCGGCACCTGCACCGGCGTTCTGCCTTTCAGCAAGGTGTCATGCGTGTATTCCGCATCGGTATAGGTATAGGCCGCCGTTACGTTGACATTGGCATTTACTGCCGCTTTCGCCTCCAGCTCCACGCCGCGCGAGCGGATTTCGCCGCCCTGTACGCTGTAGGCGCTATCCTCTGGATTCGCCGTCAGATTTTTGGTTTTGGTCAGCTGGTAGAGCGCGCCGGTAATCACAATCGGGCGATCTTTCGGCACGTATTTCACGCCCGCTTCATACTGTTTGGCGCGCGAAGGATCGAACGGCTGCCCTTCTTTGGTGGTGCCGCTGGTCGGGATAAAGGATTCGCTGTAGCTGAAGTAAGGCGCCACGCCGTTATCAAAGACGTAATTCAGGCCGCCGCGCCAGGTAAAGGCCTGGTCATGGTTTTTGGTCAGGCTGTCGCCGTTGCGGTTAAACGCTGAGGTCATCGCGTAATCGTAACGCGCGCCCAGCGTCATCACCCAGCGATTCCACTCCATCTGATCCTGCGCGTACAGACCGGTCTGTTCCTGCTTGTTCAGGTAGTGATAAGGGAACAGCGAGCCGGGAACCAGCGCGTCGTTGCCGTACTGCGGATTCACCGCGTTCAGGGAAGAGGCAGAGCCGAAACCGGCGTTGATATCGTTGCGGGTGCGCTGATAGTCGACGCCCAGCAGCAACGTGTGATCCAGCTCGCCGGTAGCGAACTTCGCCTGCGCCTGGTTATCGACAGCGAACTGGTTCAGCTCCTCTTCGGAAACCGCATAGCCGCGAGTGATGTTGTTGGCGCTGTCAAAGCCGTTGCCGTAGATGCTGCGATAGTCAGTGCGCAGCTCGGCGTAGCGCAGGTTCTGGCGCACGGTCCAGGTATCGTTAAAGCTGTGCGAGAAGTTATAGCCCACCATTTTGGTGTTGCGGGAGATCTTGTTGCTCGCTTCGCCTTCGTCAAAATCGGCCGACAACTTGTGCTGTTGGCCGTTGGCGTCAACGATCGGCACCACGGTGCCCTGACGCGGCAGCCAGCCGTAATAGCCGGTTTCCGGCTCGTTCTGGAAATAGGTCAGCAGCGTGAAGTTGGTATTGGCGTCCGGCTGCCAGCTAAAGGAAGGCGCAATGGTGTAGCGCTTTTCTTTCTGCATAGCCTGCTGCGCATCCTGGCTGCGCGCCAGGCCGGTCAGACGATAAGAGTAAACGCCGTTGTCGTCCAGCGCGCCGCCGAAGTCGAAGCCGGTAGAAAACTCGTTGTCGGTGCCCATCTGGAACTGTACTTCACGCAGCGTTTCCGTCGTTGGACGCTTGCTGACCAGCGCGACCACGCCGCCAGGATTACTTTTGCCGTAAAGCACGGAAGCCGGCCCGCGCAGCAGCTCGGCGCGTTCCAGGAAATAAGGATCGATAGCGAATTCAGAGTAGTTATCGCCCTGCAGCTTCAGGCCGTCCAGATACTGGTTAGTGTTGGTTTCGCTGAAGCCGCGAATCGACAGCGCGTCAATCACCTGCGAGCTGCCGCGGTTGCCCGTCATCACGCCCGGCGCGTAATTAAAGGCTTCTTTTACCGTGTTAACGTTGCGTAATTCCATTTCCTCGCTGGTCACGACGGAAACGGACTGCGGATTTTTTTCAATTGGCGTATCGGTCTTGGTGCCGGTAGCGCTGCGTTTGGCGGCGATGGTCGGTGACGGCCCCCAGGCGCTTTCGCTGGCGGTGCCGGCATCGGCGCTCACGGTGATAGTTTGTTCGCCGGCGGCAAAAGCCGACGAGGAGATCGCGGCGGCAACAAGGCAGGCCAGGCGGCATAAACGGGTATTAACTGGTGAAGAGAATGATTTCAAAGATGAAAGAGCCATTTAGCGTTTCTCTGAATGAAAAGTGGAATGTAAACGAGAATTATTATTATAACGACAGGATAATAGGCGAACTGTCGGAAGTTTCGCAAGAAAAAATCCGCTGACGACAGGACAAATCAATGCGGTTCGCAGCCAGTGTAAAGCAGGGAAAACAGAGCCATAAAAACGTCGGACGAATGAAAAGCCTCTTTTCGCCTCTTTACGCTCGCCACGCCGCGCAACCGCAGGCAAAAAAAAGCCGGCTCGTACAGAGCCGGCTTTTCGCAGCGGGTCAGTTACTTACCAAACATATCTTTAATCCAGCCCGCTACGCCATCGGCGTCTTTCTGCTCGTTTTGCGGCTGCGGCTGGTTCAGCTGCCCATCCTGCTGCTGCATTTGCTGCTGCTGGAGCTGCTGTTGCTGCTGACAGAGCGCGTTGGCATCAATCGTCCAGACCGGCAGCGTCCGCCAGCTGCTGCTGCCCGTGTCGCAGACGAAATTGCCAGCCGAATCGACGTTCATCGGCGCGATATCTTCCGGCGGCGTCGGCAGCAGCGGCATCGGCGCCTGATTGTCCAGATAGCGACGATAGATCTGCATCGCGCCGCTGGCGCCGTAGAGTTTGGTGGTCTGGTTATTGTCGCGGCCAATCCAGGTGATCGCCACTTCTTTACCATCCACGCCCGCGAACCAGCTGTCGATCTGGTTGTTGGTCGTCCCTGTTTTGGCCGCCAGGTGCGCTTTCGGATAGCGCGAACCTAACGCACGCGCCGTGCCTTCGTTCGCTACCTGCTGCATCGCGTAGAGCGTCAGGTAAGCGGCCTGGGCCGGAATAGTCCGTTCCGCCTGCGGGAAACTCTGGTACAGCACGGTGCCGTCTTCGGCGATAACTGAACGCAGCGCGGAGAGCTGAGCGCGGTTACCGCCGCTGGCGATGGTCTGAAACGCCTGCGCGACTTCAACCGGCGTCAGGTTCAGGGCGCCCAGCAGCATCGCCGGAACAGGCTGCAGCTGATCTTTCTGCACGCCCAGTTTGGTCCAGGTATCCACCACCTGCGGTAGCCCCAGCGTCATGCCGAGGTTCACCGTCGGCACGTTCATTGAGTGCGCCAGCGCGTCCACCAGCATCACCTGGCCGCTGAAGCGACGATCGTCGTTCTGCGGCTTCCAGATCTGACCGTTCGGCTGCTTCAGCGCGATCGGGTTGTCGGCAATCCAGGTATTAAGACGATAAGTGTCCGGCTGGCTCAGCGCGGTCAGATAGGTCGCCGGCTTGGCCAGAGAACCGATCGAGCGGCGAGCCTGCAGGGCGCGGTTATAGCCCGCAAACTGCGGATCGGCGCCGCCGACCATCGCGCGCACTTCACCACTAAAGCGATCGACGATCACCATCGCAGTTTCCAGATCGTTCAGCTTGCGCTGTTTACGCAGCGCCGGAATGCCCTCTTCCACCGCTTTTTCCGCCGCGTCCTGCGAAACCGAGTCCAGCGTGGTAAAGATTTTCACGCCGGAAAGATCCTTCACCTTATCGCCCAGCTTCGCCTGCAGCTCGTTGCGCACCATCTGCATAAACGCAGGCTGAGGCGTGATCACGCCGCCTTTCGGCTGCACGCCGAGTGGCCGGGCGCTGAGCATGTCATACAGCTCCTGATCGATGACCTTCTGCTGCTGCAGCAGACGCAGCACCAGGTTACGCCGCTCCAGCGCCAGCTTCGGATTGCGCCACGGGTTATAGAGCGAGGCGCCTTTCACCATGCCGACCAGCAGCGCCTGCTGATCCAGGCTCAGCTCATCCACCGGACGGCCAAAGTAGTAAAGGCTGGCCAGCGGGAAGCCGCGGATCTGATCGTTGCCCGCCTGACCCAGGTAAACCTCGTTCAGGTAAAGCTCCAGGATGCGATCTTTGCTGTAGCGCGCATCCATAATCAGCGCCATATAGGCTTCGTTGGCTTTACGCCACAGCGAGCGCTTGTTGGTCAGGAACAGGTTTTTCACCAGCTGCTGCGTCAGCGTACTGCCGCCCTGCACCGCTCTTCCCGCCGTGATGTTCGCCAGGAAAGCGCGGCCAATAGAGTAAAAGCTGATGCCGTCATGCTGATAGAAATGGCGATCCTCGGTAGCGACCAGCGTATCCACCAGCAGATCGGGAAAGCCCGAACGCGGCACAAACAGACGCTGTTCGCCGTTAGGCGACTGCAGCATGGTGATCAGGCGCGGATCGAGACGGAAGAAGCCGAAATCGCGGCCGCTGTCGAGGTTTTTAATCTCGGTCAGCGAGTCGTTGTCAAAGCTCAGCCGCGCGCGGATTTGCCCTTCCTTGCTGTCCGGGAAATCAAACGGACGGCGGATCATCTCGATGCTGTTGCCCTGCACGGTAAACTCGCCAGGACGCGTCATGCGCGTAACCTCGCGGTACTGCGTGCCTTCCAGCAGCGCGATCATCTCTTTTTTGTTGTAGGCCATACCCGGCTCAAGGTTGACCATGCGGCCATAAACCGTGGCGGGCAGCTGCCAGACTTTGCCGTCGATACGGCTGCGGATCTGCGAATCGAGGTAAACCCCGTAGACCGCCATCAGCACAATAAATACCAGCAGCAGCTTAATCATTAAGCTCAGCCAGCCTCTTTTCTTACGCGGCGGGCGCCCTTTTCCTTTACGTGGCACGGGTTGCATCTCCTCGTTATCCTGATCGTCATCCTGAAAAGCAACTTCCCTGCGGCGACCTCGTCCCGTGGTATTACGCGGGGGTTTGGGCTGTTTACCTTTACGCCCGATAGGTTCGCGATCGTCTGACATTCGTTTCTTTTCTCCGGAGCCGTAGTCGGCAAAGCCGACTACTTTGTTCTTACATCTGTTGCTGTGGAACGGGAACCTTCCGAAACGCGGCTCAGGAAGGCGAAGAATACTTTTTGGTGCGCCGCGTAGGCAGCGCCGCGGCCGGATCGTCCGGCCAGAGATGTTTGGGATAGCGTCCTTTCATCTCTTTTTGCACTTCACGATAAGCGCCCTGCCAGAACGCCGCCAGATCGCGGGTGATCTGCAGCGGCCTCTGCGCTGGCGACAGCAGCTCCAGCACCAGCGGAATGCGCCCTTCGGCCACGCAGGGATTCTGCGCCTCGCCGAACATCTCCTGCAGCCGCACCGCCAGCGCCGGCGGTTTTTCTTCATCGTAGCGAATCGGCAGCCGGCTTCCGGTGGGCACAGTGTAATGAGTTGGCAGCACAGTATCCAGCAGCTGGCGTTGCGGCCATGTGAGCAATTGTAATAGGGCGTTGACGCAGTCGATCTGCTTCAGGCCTTTGGCATCGCGCACGCCGCCCATCATCGGCAGCAGCCACTTTTCCAGCGTGGCGAGCAAATCCGCTTCGCCAGCCGCTGGCCACGCCTGCTCCGGCAGCCAGCGCGCGGCGCAGACCAGCCGCACGCGCAGCTGTTCGGCCGCCGTGCTCCAGTTCAGCACCGACAGCCCTTTGCTGCGGATCCAGCGCAGCATCGCCGGATGCAGTAGTTCTTCGTCCGGCTTGCTCAACGGCTGCGATTTTAGCACCAGTTCGCCAATCTGCTCGCGGCGCCATGCGGAAAGCGTGCCGCGCTCGTCGTGCCATTCCACTTCGACCCGCTGCTCCAGCAGCTGCGGCCGCTCTCTGACCAGCGCGTCGATATCCAGCGGCAGCGCCTGCAATATTCTGGCGTCCGGCTGCGCGCTACCCTGCAGCAGCGCAGGCGCCAGCAGCCATTCATAACGGGTCAACGCCTCTTCCCGATCAAGCATCGCGCCCATGCCGTTGGCCAACTGATAACGTCCTTCCATGCCGCGTCGCCGGGCGATGCGATCGGGAAAAGCGCCTGCCAGCAAAGAAGCCGCCAAATCCGCCGCAATCGTGCCGCCGGTTATCCGCAGCCGCTGCTGCAGCTGTCTGGCTCGCTGCTGCCAGTTGGGCTGGCGACGATGCAGCGCGTCCCGCAGATCGACATTGCCGCGTGGCGGCTCTTCCAGAATCGCCACCAGCATCGCCGCTGTAGCAACGCTATCGGCATCGTCGCCCGCGTCGATCAGCATAGCGGCGAAACGCGGGTCGCTGCCGAGCGCGGCCATGCGTCGCCCTTTGGCCGTTAGCTGTCCCGACGCGGTGGTTGCGCCAAGCTGTAACAGCAGCCGCTGCGCCTGCGCCAGATTGGCGGCTGGCGGCCTGTCCAGCCAGCTAAGCTGCGCCACGTCGTGACAGCCCCATTGCAGCAGATCCAGCCACAGCGAGCTTAAATCGCTTTGCAGGATCTCCGCGTCGCTATGGGAAGCCGCGCGTTCCGCCTGCTCTTTCGGGAGCAAATGCAGACAGATACCTGGCTCAAGACGACCGGCTCGTCCGGCGCGCTGGGTCATGGAAGCCTGGCTGACGCGTTGCGTTTGCAGCCGGGTCAGGCCGGTGCGCGTATCGAACAGCGCCGTACGCTCCAGCGCGCTGTCCACCACCAGCCGAATCCCCTCAATGGTCAGGCTGGTTTCCGCTATATTGGTCGCCAGCACCACTTTGCGACGCCCGACTGGCGCAGGAAGAATAGCTTTACGCTGCTCCGCCAGCGGCAGCGCGCCATATAAAGGAGAGAGATCGACATCGTTGCCGACCAGCGCCGTCAGCTGAGTCTGTACCCGCTGGATTTCGCCAACGCCGGGCAGAAAAAGCAGCAGCGATCCCTGCTCTTCCCGCAGCAGTTCGCTGACCTGGCGAGCCACCGCTTCTTCAAACCGGTAGCTGGCAGATAAGGAAGCGTAGCGACGTTCTACCGGGAAAGAGCGCCCTTCGGAGCAGATCGACGGCGCGCCCGGCAGCAGCGCCTGCAGCCGCTGGTTATCAAGCGTAGCCGACATCAGCAGGATTTTCAGATCGTCACGCAATCCCTGCTGTACATCCAGCAGCAGCGCCAGCGCCAGATCGGCCTGCAGGCTGCGCTCGTGGAATTCATCCAGGATCACCAGCGAGACGCCTTCCAGCATCGGGTCCTGCTGCAGCATTCGGGTCAGAATGCCTTCCGTTACCACTTCCAGCCGCGTCGACGGGCCGCTGCGGCTTTCCGAACGCATCCGATAGCCGACGGTCTGGCCCGGCTCTTCGCCCAGTAGCTCCGCCAGCCGCTGCGCCACGTTGCGCGCCGCCAGCCTGCGCGGCTCCAGCAGCAGAATGCGTCCGCTAAAATCCGCCTGCTGCAACAGCTGCAGCGGCAGCCACGTCGATTTTCCCGCGCCGGTCGGCGCCGCCAGCAGCACCTGCGGCGCATCGCGCAGGGCCGCCAGCAGCTCAGGTAACACGGCGCTGACTGGTAATAAACTCACTTCTCTGCTCCTGGCCTTAATTTGCCGGGCATTGTAGCATTCCTGCTGCTGGAATACCGGAGAGCACCATGAGCGAGCAAAAAAGACTCTTTTTCGGCGTCGCGCTGCCGGAAGAGCAGGGCCAGAGCATTATCAAATGGCGCGCCGCGACCTTTGCGGAAGAGAGCGGACGCCCAATAGCGGCGGCGAACCTGCATCTGACGCTGGCTTTTCTGGGCGACGTCAGCCAGGAGAAAAGCCGTGCGCTGTGCCAGCTTGCTGCGCGGATTAAACAGCCGCCGTTTACGCTCAGGCTGGATGACGCCGGTCACTGGCCGCGCTCGGGCGTGGTCTGGCTGGGCCCGAAGCAGGCGCCGCGCGGGCTGCTGCAGCTGGCCGAACTGCTGCGCTCGCAGGCCGCGCGCAGCGGTTGCGCACAAAGTCCGCTACCCTTTCATCCGCATGTAACATTACTCCGTAATGCTCATCAGCCGGTCACGCTGCCGCCGCGCAATTTTAGCTGGCAGTTTCGCGTAGAGCGCTTTGCGCTTTTCGAGTCGCTGTTCAGTAAAGGCCGCACGCGCTACCGGGAACTGGCGGGCTGGGACCTGCAACAGGAAATTTTATGAATTTTGATCCGCCGCTGCGCCAGGCGACGCTGATAAAACGCTATAAACGCTTTCTGGCCGATGTGGTCACGCCGGATGGCGTGGCGCTGACGCTGCACTGCGCCAACACGGGCGCGATGACCGGCTGCGCTACGCCAGGCGACACCGTGTGGTACTCCACGTCGGCAAGCCCGACCAGAAAGTATCCGCACAGCTGGGAACTGACGCAAACGCAGCAGGGCTACTGGATCTGCGTCAATACGCTGCGTGCCAACACGCTGGCGAAAGAAGCGTTGCTGGCCGGACGAATTCCGGAATTATCCGGTTATACGGATCTGCGCGGCGAGGTGAAATATGGCGCCGAAAAAAGCCGAATTGATTTCCTGTTGAAGGCGGAAGATCGCGTCAACTGCTATATTGAAGTCAAATCCGTGACGCTCTTACAACAGGGTAAGGGCTACTTCCCGGATGCGGTCACCGAACGGGGCCAGAAGCATCTGCGCGAACTGGCGAAGATAGCGGAAAATGGTGAACGAGCGGTGCTTTTATTTGCCGTTCTGCATTCGGGGATTGAGGACGTTACCCCGGCGCGTCATATTGACGCACGCTACGCAGAACTCATGGCTCAGGCGCGCGCAAGCGGGGTTGAGGTGCTTGCCTTTAAAGCAAGCTTCTCGCCTGAAGGTCTGGCATTAGAGAAGGAATTGATTGTGAATCGGTGATCCGGACGCAATTAGCTGTTATATGAAGGGTCTTATGTTGCGTCAGATACGCTTTTCCTCACAGCCTTGTCAAGGGATGTTCAGGAATAATTGCCAACCTTGATCGCTTCTGCTATTTATAGCGACCTGTTTTTATCCCCTTTGGGGATCGATAGTGCGTGTTATCCAGGAGAAACAACATGCAAGAAGGGCAAAACCGTAAAACCTCGTCCCTGAGTATTCTCGCCATCGCTGGTGTGGAACCTTATCAGGAGAAGCCGGGCGAAGAGTACATGAATGAAGCCCAGCTGGCGCATTTCAAGAAGATCCTTGAAGCCTGGCGTAACCAGCTTCGTGACGAAGTTGATCGCACGGTCACACATATGCAGGATGAAGCAGCCAACTTCCCCGATCCGGTTGACCGGGCGGCGCAGGAAGAGGAGTTCAGCCTTGAACTGCGTAACCGTGACCGCGAGCGCAAACTGATCAAAAAGATCGAGAAGACGCTGAAGAAAGTAGAAGATGACGATTTCGGCTACTGCGATTCCTGCGGCGTTGAAATCGGTATTCGTCGCCTTGAAGCGCGTCCTACCGCCGATCTTTGCATCGACTGTAAAACGCTGGCGGAAATCCGCGAAAAACAAATGGCCGGTTAATGGCTAATGGATTGCGCAGTGAGGCATCCGCTTCACTGCCTGTCTCTTCCTCGGTGTCTTATATCGGGCGCTTCGCCCCGTCTCCTTCCGGTGAACTTCACTTCGGCTCGCTGATTGCCGCGCTTGGCAGTTATCTGCAGGCTCGCGCGCAGCAGGGCAAATGGCTGGTGCGCATAGAAGATATCGATCCGCCTCGTGAAGTGCCCGGCGCGGCGCAGCGTATTCTTCAGCAGCTGGAGCAGTATGGCCTGCACTGGGACGGCGAGGTGCTCTGGCAGTCGCAGCGTCACGAAGCCTATCGCGAGGCGCTGGCCTGGCTGAATCAGCAGGGTTACAGCTATTACTGCACCTGCACGCGCAGCCGCATTCGGGAAATCGGCGGCCTTTACGACGGCTACTGCCGGTTGCTTGGTCGCGACCCGACCCATGCGGCGTTACGTCTGCGAGTCGATCGGCCCGTTGAGCATTTTTCTGATATTTTGCGCGGCGAGGTTATCGCCGATGCCGGACTGGCGCGGGAAGATTTTATTATTCATCGCCGTGATGGCCTGTTCGCCTACAACCTGGCGGTGGTGGTGGACGACCATTTTCAGGGCGTGACGGAAGTGGTCAGAGGCGCCGATCTGATTGAGCCTACCGTGCGACAGATTGCCCTTTATCAGCGCTTCGGCTGGCCGGCGCCGCGCTATCTGCATCTGCCGCTGGCGGTGAATGCCGACGGCAACAAGCTTTCCAAACAGAACCATGCGCCGCCGCTACCGGAAGGCGATCCGCGTCCCGTGCTGGTTCAGGCGCTGCGTTTTTTAGGCCAGCCGGTCGACGACGAATGGCGGGATGAAACGCTGCCCGCTTTACTGGCAAAAGCCGTCGCCGCCTGGGATTTGGCGCGCGTGCCGCGTCAGAACATACTGTTGCAAAATAGTTAATCTGAGGTGAACAGGCGCGGCGGCTCTGGCGTGAAAAAGGCCCGGATCTGAGATGAGCATTCTCAAACGCGCCGCACTGAGCTATGATTAGCCGCTGTTTTTTATCGCCCAGCTTTAACGTCACTATCGAGGTGTCCCATTTTTACCCGAGTTGCTAATTTTTGCCGAAAAGTTTTGAGCCGTGAAGGCGAGGCGCCCGTCGAGGTGGTGGAAGCGCCTCAGATGACCGTGATCCCGCGCGATCGTCATGCTATCTCGCGTAAAGACATCAGTGAAAATGCCCTCAAGGTACTGTACCGACTGAATAAAGCCGGCTATGAGGCTTACCTTGTCGGTGGCGGCGTCCGCGATTTGCTGCTGGGCAAAAAACCCAAGGATTTCGACGTGACCACCAACGCCACGCCGGAGCAGATGCGCAAACTGTTCCGCAATTGCCGTCTGGTCGGTCGCCGTTTCCGTCTGGCGCACGTGATGTTCGGCCCGGAAATCATCGAGGTCGCGACCTTTCGCGGCCACCATGAAGCGGAACAGCCGCAGTCCGATCGCAACAGCTCGCAGCGCGGCCAGAACGGTATGCTGCTGCGCGACAATATCTTCGGCTCTATTGAAGATGACGCCCAGCGCCGCGATTTAACCATCAACAGCCTCTATTACAGCGTGGCGGACTTTACCGTGCGCGACTATGTTGGCGGCCTGAACGATCTGCAACAGGGCATTATCCGCCTGATTGGCGATCCGGAAACGCGCTACCGCGAAGATCCGGTGCGTATGCTGCGCGTGATCCGCTTTGCCGCCAAACTGGATATGAGCATCGCCGCGGAAACGGCCGAGCCTATTCCACGCCTGGCGACGCTGCTGCACGATATTCCGCCAGCTCGCCTGTTTGAAGAAACCTTAAAGCTGCTGCAGGCCGGCTACGGCTACGCCACCTATCTGCAGCTGCGCGAATACCAGCTTTTCCAGCCGCTGTTCCCGCTGATTACCCGTTACTTTACGGACAAAGGCGACAGCAATATGGAACGGATGATCGTCCAGGTGCTGAAAAACACCGATAACCGCATTCATAACGATATGCGCGTGAATCCGGCGTTCCTGTTCTCCGCCATCTTCTGGTATCCGCAGCTGGAAGCGGCGCAGAAAATCGCGCAGGAGAGCGGCCTGGCCTATTACGACGCCTTCGCGCTGGCGATGAACGACGTGCTGGACGAGGCGTGCCGTTCGCTAGCGATCCCGAAACGCATCACCACGCTGGTGCGCGATATCTGGCAGCTACAGCTGCGCCTTTCCCGTCGTCACGGCAAGCGCGCCTGGAAACTGATGGAGCATCCTAAGTTCCGCGCCGCTTACGATCTGCTGGCGCTGCGCGCCGAAGTCGAGAACAACCAGGAACTGCTGCGCCTTTCAGCCTGGTGGAGCGAGTTCCAGGTCGCCGCGCCGCCGCAGCAGAAAACCATGCTCAACACGCTGGGCGACGATCCTGTGCCGCGCCGCCGTACCCGCCGTCCACGCAAACGCGTGCCTGGCCCACGTCGCGACGGCAGCAGCAGCAACGTATGAAGGCATACCTTGCCTTAGGCAGCAATCTGGCCAACCCTTTGCATCAGGTGCAGTCCGCGCTTGATGCGTTGGCCACGCTGCCGCAAACCACCCTGCTCGCCACCTCTCCGTTCTACCGCACGCCGCCTTACGGGCCGCCGGATCAGCCTGACTACCTTAACGCCGCCGTGCTGCTGGAAACCGATCTGGCGCCGGAAGCGCTACTCGACCAGACCCAGCGCATCGAGCTGGAGCAGGGTCGCGTGCGTAAGGATGAGCGTTGGGGGCCGCGCACGCTGGATCTGGACATTATGCTGTTTGGCGATCTGACGCTGAACACGCCGCGCCTGACCGTTCCGCACTACGATATGCACAACCGTGCTTTTATGCTGGTGCCGCTGTTGGCTATCGCGCCGACGCTGACGATGCCAGACGGCACGCCGCTGAAAAACCTTGTCGCCGCGCTGGATACCCGCGCCATCAAGTGCTGGTAGCCAGGCTACCGCCCTTCCATTAAGATACGCCCACCAGAAGACTTTCTCAGAGGTTGTGATGAAACCGACAACGGTCTCCACCCTTCGCCAGTGGAAAAAGAGCGGGCGCAAGTTCGCCTCCATTACCGCTTATGACTTCAGCTTCGCCCGTCTGTTTGCCGATGAAGGCATTCAGGTGATGCTGGTCGGCGATTCGCTTGGCATGGTCGTTCAGGGGCACGACTCCACGCTGCCGGTTACGCTGGCGGATATCGCCTATCATACTCGCCTGGTGCGCCGTGGCGCGCCTGCCGCGCTACTGATGGCCGATCTGCCTTTTATGACTTTCGCCACGCCGGAACAGGCCTGCGCCAGCTCGGCGGAGCTGATGCGCGCCGGCGCCAATATGGTCAAAATTGAAGGCGGCGCCTGGCTGTGCGACACCGTACGCCAGCTTACCGAGCGCGCCGTGCCGGTCTGCGGCCATCTGGGCCTGACGCCGCAGTCGGTGAATATCTTTGGCGGCTATAAGGTTCAGGGCCGCGAGAGCGAGGCGGCGGAGACGCTGCTGGCCGACGCGCTGGCGCTGGAAGCGGCTGGCGCGCAGATGGTGGTGCTGGAGTGCGTGCCGGTCGAGCTGGCGCGGCGCGTGACCGAAGCGCTGACCATTCCGGTAATCGGCATCGGCGCGGGCAATGTCACCGACGGTCAGATCCTGGTGATGCATGACGCCTTCGGCATTACCGGCGGACATATTCCTAAATTCGCCAAAAATTTCCTGCTGGAGGCTGGCGATATGCGCGCTGCCGTTCGCCAGTATGTAGCGGAAGTCGAAGCGGGAACCTATCCTGCTGAAGAACACAGTTTTTACTGAGACGGGAGCGGCAAGTGCTGATTATTGAAACAATACCCATGCTGCGGCGTGAGATCCGCCGCTGGCGGCAGGAAGGCAAACGTATCGCGCTGGTGCCGACAATGGGCAATCTGCATGATGGCCATATGACGCTGGTGGATGAAGCCCGCGAGCGCGCCGACATTGTGGTGACCACCATTTTCGTCAACCCAATGCAGTTCGAGCGCGCTGACGATCTGGAGCGCTATCCGCGCACGCTGCAGGAAGATTGTGAAAAGCTGAACCGCCGCAAGGTGGATCTGGTTTTTGCGCCCGCGCCCGCCGATGTCTATCCCAAAGGGCTGGGCGAGCAAACCTTCGTCGAAGTACCGGGACTCTCTTCGCTGCTGGAAGGCGCCAGCCGTCCCGGCCATTTTCGCGGCGTGTCGACCATCGTCAGCAAGCTGTTTAACCTGGTGCAGCCCGATCTGGCCTGCTTCGGCGAGAAAGATTTTCAGCAGCTGGCGCTGATCCGCAAAATGGTGGCGGATATGGGCTACGACATTGAAATCGTCGGCGTGCCGACGGTACGCGCCAAAGATGGCCTGGCGCTCAGCTCGCGCAACGGCTATCTCTCCGCCGACGAAAGAAAAATCGCGCCGGCGCTGAGCCGCGTGATGAACAGCGTCGCGGAAAGATTGTCTGACGGAGAGCGTCACGTAGAGGAGATTATCGCCGACGCGGAAGCCGCGCTGGCGATCCACGGGCTGCGTGCCGACGGGCTGGCTATCGTTGATGCCGAAACGCTGCTGCCGCTGACCACAGAGAGCAAAACCGCGGTTATTCTTATGGCCGCCTGGCTGGGCAAAGCGCGCCTGATCGATAATAAGCAGGTCGATTTGACCGCCTGACGCCTTTTTATTTTCACCAGAGGTTAATGATGAACCGTACCATGCTGCAGGGCAAACTCCACCGGGTCAAAGTAACGCAGGCGGATCTCAACTACGAAGGCTCCTGCGCCATCGACCAGGATTTTCTGGACGCTGCCGGCATTCTGCAATATGAAGCTATCGATATCTATAACGTCACCAACGGCCAGCGTTTCTCCACCTACGCTATCGCCGCCGAACGCGGATCAAAAATTATCTCCGTTAACGGCGCGGCCGCCCGCTGCGCCTGCGAAGGCGATATCCTGATTATTTGCTCTTACGTAACGATGCCGGACGCCGAAGCCCGCGAGTGGCAGCCAAAAGTCGCCTATTTTGAAGGCGATAACGTCATGAAGCGCCTGGCGAAGGCCGTACCCGTTCAGGTCGCTTAATCCTCTCCAGTACCGATAGCGCCCTTTACGGCGCGTCGCCAGCGCTCTGCTGCCGACGCGCCGCCTTTCTGAAAAAATGAACCACGCCACACAATTGCCTTCGCGCGCTGTTACGCCGCGGCGAATTACTCTATTTTGTTAATTCTTCGTTATCAATAGCGGTCAATCTGTGATGAATAAGAGTGGAAACAACGCGCCAGAAAAGCTGGTTGCCATTATCAGCCAGGATTTTGCTCATCCGCTGTATGGCAGAATGCTGAATGAAATCACCCGCCAGCTGGCCCAACGCGGCCACGTTCCCCTGCTACTGAACCACAGCGATTCGCTGGCGCAGCTGGCCGATCGGTTACAGGTTAGCGGCGCGATTTTTCTGGGTGATATGCCCGCTGACGCGCTGCCAGCCACTGTGCCGGCCGTGCATCTGTGCAGCACCCATGCGGAAGCGATTAGCGTTGACGACTATACCGCTGGCGTGGAGACAGGTCGGCTGCTGCTTAGCCAGCATTACCAACGTTTCGGCTACCTGAGCGCCAGCGATTTACGCTCACAGCGGCTGGCCGGCTATGCTGCCGCACTGGCGGCGGAAAATATCAGGCTGGAGGTGCTGCTGACCGCAGGCGAGAGCGATCGCGAACTGGCGTGGCAGGCAACGATGACCTATCTGAAGCAGGCCCGCTCGTCGGAGCGCATCAACGCGCTGTTTTGCGAGAACGATCTGCTGGCCTTTGGCGCAATGCAGGCGATCCGCGATTTCGGTCAGGGCGCGCATATCGGCGTAGTGGGATTCGGCGATATGGATGAGGCGCGCGCCACAACCTGGCATCTTACCAGCTGGTCGCAGCCCTGCGGCCTGCAGGTTGAAGAGGCGCTCAATCGCCTGCTGGAAGAGCGCACCGATATCAACGGCGCGTGGCGCCAGGGCGAACTGCGCTGCAGGCATTCCCATCTGGGCAAAACGAAACCGGGTGAAATGTCGCAGTGCGGCTGCGCGAACCGTCACTAAAAAGTCTTACGGCTGCCGCCATACGCAAAAAACCCGGCGCGAGGCCGGGTTTAGCGGAACGGACAACAATCAGGTGCGCAATCCTCTTCCGCGCTGGATCAGCGTCCAGACCAGAATGTAGAACACCACGATAAAGGCCAGCAGCACGCCTAAGGTAAACACCAGCGGCACGTCGGAAATGCCTAAAAAGCCAAAGCGGAAGCCGCTGATCATATAGACAATAGGGTTCAGCTTCGACACCATCTGCCAGAACGGCGGCAGCAGCGTCAGCGAGTAGAACACGCCGCCCAGGTAGGTCAGCGGCGTCAGCACAAAGGTCGGGATCAGGCTGATATCGTCAAAGGTTTTAGCGAACACCGCGTTCAGCAGGCCCGCCAGCGAGAAGAGGATCGCCGTCAGCAGCAGCGTGACCGCCACCATCAGCCAGGAGTGCACGTGGAAAGGCACAAAGAAGAGTGAAACCGCCGTCACCAGAATCCCTACGCAGACGCCGCGCGCCACGCCGCCCCCCACATAGCCCGCAATAATAACGTGCGTAGGGACAGGCGCGACCAGCAGCTCTTCAATATTGCGCTGGAACTTGGAGCTAAAAAAGGATGAAGCCACGTTGGCGTAGGCGTTGGTGATCACCGCCATCATAATCAGGCCCGGCACGATAAACTGCATATAGCTGAAACCGTGCATATCGCCGATGCGCGAGCCGATCAGGTTGCCGAAAATAATGAAATAGAGCGTCATGGTGATCACCGGCGGCACCAGCGTCTGGATCCAGATGCGGGCAAAGCGGTTGATCTCTTTTCCCCAAATGCTTTTCAGGGCGACCCAGTAAAGATGTGTCATGCTTTTTCTCCTTTGCGCCCGTTGACCAGGTCGACAAACAGCTCCTCAAGACGGTTGGCCTTGTTGCGCATACTTAATACCTTCACGCCCTGTTGGCTGAGCTGGCTGAACACGCTGTTCAGTCCCTGCTCGCGCATGACTTCCACCTCCAGCGTCGAGGTATCCACCAGCCGGTACTGGAACCCTTCCAGCGCCGGCAGCGGGCTTTTCGCCGCCAGGTCAAAAATAAAGGTTTCCGATTTCAGCTTGGCCAGCAGCCCTTTCATGGTGGTGTTTTCCACCAGGCGACCGTGCTGAATAATGCCGATATTGCGGCAGAGCATCTCCGCCTCTTCCAGATAGTGCGTGGTCAGGATGATAGTGGTGCCTTTAGCGTTAAGATCCTGCAGGAAGCTCCACATGGAGCGACGCAGTTCGATATCAACGCCCGCGGTTGGCTCATCCAGAATCAGCAGCTTCGGCTCATGCATCAGCGCGCGAGCGATCATCAGGCGACGCTTCATGCCGCCGGAAAGCATCCGCGCGCGCTCGTTGCGCTTGTCCCACAGATCCAGCTGCTTTAAATATTTTTCCGCCCGGCTCAGCGCCTCTTTTTTCTCGACGCCATACAGGCCCGCCTGGCTGACCACGATCTGCTGCACGGTTTCAAACTGGTTAAAGTTGAACTCCTGCGGCACCAGGCCGAGCTGGCGCTTGGCGTTGACCACATCCTGCTGCAGGTCATAGCCAAACACCCGCACCTTGCCGGCGGTTTTGTTTACCAGCGAACTGATAATGCCGATGGTGGTGGATTTGCCCGCGCCGTTAGGGCCGAGCAGCGCATAGAAATCGCCCGCTTCCACGTTAAGGTCGATTCCTTTCAACGCCTGAACGCCACCTGTATAGGTTTTGGTCAGTTTTTCGAGTTCCAGTGCATAAGTCATAAGTAAAAGATTGCCCTGTTTTGTATGGTTTTCTTGTTTAGCGTTTTAAATCACAGTTTGATGGCCTATATTACTGCCACGCATATCAAGTTATGGCGCTATAAAAATGAAAGATATTGATACTCTCATCAGTAACAATCGCGAGTGGTCTCGCCTGCTGAAAGAAGAAAACCCGGCTTTTTTTGAACGCCTGTCGCTGGCGCAGAAGCCGCGTTTTCTCTGGATTGGCTGTTCCGACAGCCGTGTACCAGCCGAACGTCTGACCGGCCTGGAGCCGGGCGAACTGTTCGTTCATCGCAACGTGGCTAACCTGGTTATCCACACTGACCTGAACTGCCTTTCCGTTGTGCAGTACGCTGTGGAAGTGCTGCAGGTGGAACACATCATTATCTGCGGCCACTACGGCTGCGGCGGCGTGCAGGCCGCGGTTGAAAACCCGGAACTGGGCCTGATCAACAACTGGCTGCTGCATATCCGCGACCTGTGGTACAAGCATAGTTCGTCATTGAAACAGCTGCCGACGCCGGAAGAGCGTTTTAACAAACTTTGCGAAATCAACGTGATCGAGCAGGTTTATAACCTGGGCCACTCGACCATCATGCAGTCGGCATGGAAGCGCGGTCAGAATGTTAAAATTCACGGCTGGGTTTACGGTATTCAGGATGGCCATCTGCACGATTTGGAAGTTGGCGCTTCCAGCATGGATGTGCTTGAACAGCGTCATCACGCCGGTATCGCTAACGCCCTGAAAGGCCTGCAAAACCAAAGCTGATTGCCGGGCGGCATTTTATAACAGGCCGGAAAATCCGGCCTTAGTCGATTGTGCGGTAAGCTACTCTTCCAGCATCACCACATGGCCAACGTAGGGCAGATGGCGATAGCGCTGGGCGTAATCAATACCGTAACCCACCACGAACTTATCGGGAATGGTAAAGCCCACGTATTCGACCGGTACCTCTACCTCGCGGCGTTCAGGCTTGTCCAGCAGCGTACAAATCGCCAGCGACTTCGGCTCGCGCAGGCGCAGGATTTCGCGCACTTTGCTCAGCGTGTTGCCGGAATCGATAATATCCTCCACGATCAGCACATCCTTGCCGCGGATATCTTCGTCCAGATCCTTCAGAATTTTCACATCGCGCGTGGTGGACATGCCGCTGCCGTAGCTGGAAGCCGTCATAAAATCGACCTCGTGCGACACCTCGATCTTACGGCAGAGATCCGCCATAAACATAAAGGAGCCGCGCAGCAGGCCGACCAGCACCATTTCGCTGCCGCTGTCGCGATAGTCTTCCGTGATCTGCCGGCCCAGCTCAGCGATGCGTTTGGCAATCTCCTGCTCGGAGATCATGACTTCTACAGTGTGTTTCATAGGTTGTGTCGATATCGTCGGTGGCTTAGAGAGAAGCCGCGAAGTTTATCACACTTTTCACTGGCTTTTGCCCCAGGCGTTATTGATGGCCATACAGACATACAGCCTTCCAAACTCCTTTTTCACCAGATCTCATCGCGCTTTCGGTTTTAACCTTAAATGGCCAGCCGCGCGAAAATTTCTATGCCAGCTAATCACGGTCGACTTGTATTATGCTGCCGTCATTGCCCAGGCTGTATCGACCTTCATAGGTAATAAACAACTCCCTTTCATTATTAAAACGTCTTACTGTAAAAAGAGGCTTCTTATCAATGCAGCTAATTTTCGTCTGCATATCGTCGAAACAAAGCCTGTCATATTTTCCTTCTTTTTTATAGCCATCGCCAAAGTCCCAAAAAGTAATATTGAATCCGCCATAGGCTGCCGGTTTTGGGATGCCATACCGAATTTGCAGTTTATCCCGATTCGCCAGCCACCAGTATATTTTCCCTTTATCTGTGACAGGAAAATATTTTACTAAAACAGAGGTATAGTTTCCATCTTTATGCACAGCGATAACCTCTACTGAACGTATCGAAAACCAGATTAAATAGCTAATCGATAAACAAAAAAGTAACACCAGCGCACTAAGCTTTTTTTTAGTTTTTACGTTCATGACGTTTTCCGTTAATTTCCACTGTGGTTTCCATATTTGTTATAAAGGGTTTAAACCCGAAATTATTGTAGCGCTGTAGTACAAACCAGATACGAAAAAAATGGAAAGGTTTAAACTGGCCCCAAAAAAACACTACGAATGTGATTAATAGTAACAGGGAAAAACATACTCTACTTGCTGCTTAAAATCAGCACGCTCTGGCCATACAGACATACAGCCTTCCAAAATCCTTTTCCACCAGATTTCATCGCGCTTTCGGTTTTAACCTTAGAATTTTAATTTATTTAATTGCCGTCCGATCGCCGTGCTAGCTTACCTCAAAATCATTCGTCAGCGCCTGCGCCGCAGGCAGGAGTTTATATGGCTACGCAACATGCAAAGAAAACGCATCTCGGCGACCGCGAGCTGCAGCCTGAAACGCAGATGCTCAACTACGGCTACGATCCGGCGCTGTCGGAAGGCGCAGTTAAGCCGCCGGTGTTTTTGACCTCCACCTTTATTTTTAACAGCGCCGAAGAAGGCCGCGACTTTTTTGATTACGTTTCCGGTCGTCGCGAACCGCCGGAAGGCGAAGGCAACGGTCTGGTCTATTCCCGCTTCAATCATCCCAACAGCGAAATTGTCGAGGATCGCCTGGCGATTTATGAGCGCAGCGAAAGCGCGGCGCTGTTCTCTTCCGGCATGTCGGCCATCTCTACCGCGCTGCTGGCTTTTGTCGAGCCAGGCGACGTTATCCTGCATTCACAGCCGCTTTATGGCGGCACAGAAACGCTGCTGACCAAAACCTTTCATCGGCTGGGCGTGGCTTCGGTGGGGTTCGCCGATGGCGTGGATGAAGCCTCCGTTCGCGCCGCAGCGGCTGAGGCGATAAGCAAAGGCCGCGTTTCGGTTATTCTGATTGAGTCGCCCGCCAACCCCACCAACAGCCTGGTGGATATCGCGCTGATTAAGCGAGTGGCGGAAGAGATCGAACGGCAGCAGCAGCATCGGCCCATTATCGCCTGCGACAATACGCTGCTGGGGCCGGTGTTTCAGCGCCCGATTGAACACGGCGCGGATCTCTCGCTCTATTCGCTGACCAAATATGTCGGCGGCCATTCTGATCTGATCGCGGGCGCAGCTATGGGCAGCAAGGCGCTGATCAAACAGATCAAAGCGCTGCGCAGCGCTATCGGCACCCAGCTCGATCCCCATTCCTGCTGGATGATTGGCCGCTCGCTGGAAACGCTGTCGCTGCGCATGGAGCGCGCCAACGACAACGCCGCAGCGGTCGCGGAATTCCTGCGTTTCCACGATAAAATCGAAAAGCTGCACTATCTGCCTTTTCTGGAAAGCGGTTCGCCTGCGGAACAGGTTTATCAAAGACAGTGCACCGGCGCCGGTTCCACTTTCTCTTTCGATGTGGTCGGCGGCCAGGCTGCGGCCTTTAAGCTGCTGAACGCTCTGCAGCTTTTCAAGCTGGCGGTCAGCCTCGGCGGCACCGAATCGCTCGCCAGCCATCCTGCCAGTACCACACACTCCGGCGTACCTGCGGACGTTCGCACGCGCATCGGCATTCATGAAGCTACCGTGCGCGTGTCGATAGGTATCGAAAACAAAGACGATCTGATTGAGGATTTGCGTCTGGCGCTGGCGCAGGTTTAACGCGCCGATCTGCCTTTAGCCGCCACAGGCTGCGCTTTTCCACGAATATGCCACAATGGAGAGACGACGCTTTTAGTAAAGGAATTCTGATGAATATTCGTTGCCGCGTTCTTTGCTTTGCCGCCGCGCTCTGGAGCGGTTCGCTGCTGGCTATCCCCTTACCCGCCAGGCCGTCGGAAACGCTGCCGCCGGACAACTATATCTCCCATGTGAACGACGACAACACCATCACCTGGCGGCTTTGGGCGCCTGCGGCAAAAGCGGTGGACGTGGTGACTGGCGCCACGCCCGATAGCTATGTCTCGCACGCCATGACCAAAGATGAAGGCGGGATCTGGTCGTTCACCAGCGAGGCGATGAAACCTGACTTATATGAATATTTCTTTAACGTCGACGGCTTCAGAAGCATCGATACCGGCAGCGGCCAGGTCAAGCCGCAGCGTCAGGCTAATACCAGCCTGATCCTGGTGCCCGGCAGCCTGTTGGACGTGCGTAGCGTGCCGCATGGCGAAATCCATACCCTGAGCTGGCACTCCTCCGTGTTAAACCGCGAGCGCCAGCTCTCTGTCTGGGTTCCGCCGGGCGCGGAAAAAAGCGACGAGCCTTTACCTGTGCTCTATTTCTATCATGGTTTTGGCGATAGCGCCCTTTCTGCGCTGGTTCAGGGCTGTATTCCGCAGATCATGGATAACCTGCTGGCGGAAAAGAAGATTGTGCCCATGCTGGTGGTGATGCCCGATACGGAAACCGATATCGCTGACGCCATACCGGAAAGCTTCGCGCCCGCCAGCCGCCGGGAAACCTTTTATCCGCGCAACGCCCTGGCCGCGGATAAAGAACTGATGCAGGAAATTATTCCGCTGATCGCAGAGCGCTATCACGTGCGTAAGGAAGCGGAAGGCCAGGCGCTGGCGGGCTTATCGCAAGGCGGCTATCAGGCGCTGATCGGCGGTATGCGCCATCTGAACCAGTTTGCGTGGCTGGGCGTTTTCAGCGGCGTGACCACGGAAAGCGTGCCCGACTTCCGCGTTGCCGCACAGCTTAAAAAACCAACGGCGATTAATCGCCAGCTCAGGCTATTTACCCTGGTAACGGGCGAAGAAGATAAGGTAACCGGGCGTGATATGACCGGCCTGAAGGCTCAGCTCGATCGCAGCGGCGTCGTGACGGACTGGCATAGCGTGCCCGGCGTAGGTCACGAAATGGCGCTCTGGCGTCCCGCTTACATTGAGTTTGTGCAAAAACTGTTTCGCCCTTAAGGCAGCTTCTTAGTTAGCGTCAGCTGATTCTCGCCGCTTTCCGACCGATAACTGACGTTATCCACACAGGCGAAAATCAGCGCTATGCCTCTGCCGCCTTCGCTCAGGTCGTCAGTATCGGGCAGCGTTGCCTGCTCCTCTTCTTCCGCTGGCGCAGAAGTAAACAGCGCCGCTGGAATAGCCAGACCGCGATCGATCAGCATTACGGTTATGGCGCGGGCGTCGTGGCTGAACAGGACGCGATAGCCCGCCGCTTTATCGTCCGGATAGCCGTGGCGAATGATATTGCTGGCGGCTTCGCAAAGCGCCAGATCGAGAAGATAAGTCCAGCTCTCGTCGACAGGGAAACCGTCAAGGTAGCGGCGCAGCAGCGTCCCAAGCGTGGTCAGGCTGTTCAGCGTGGCCGGAAGCTGCCACTCTTCGTCGGGCACCTGTAGCGTCATTGTCTATTCTCCTGCGCCCAGCGCGGCCAGCGCGTCGCGTCGCTCCGGATAGATAGTAAAGACGCGATCCATGCGGGTCAGCGTAAACATATTTTTAATATTGCCGTTCAGCGCGCAGAGCGCCAGCGTGCCTTTGCCGCTGGTCGCCTTCAGCAGGGAAATCAGCGCCCCCAGACAGCTGCTGTCGATAAAGTCGACGCGAGAAAAGTCCAGAATCAGCCGCGCTTCTCCCTGCTGGATTACCGACAGCACCTCTTCTTTAAAGCGCAGCGCGACAGAGGCGTCAAGCCGTCGCGTCACCGGCGTCAACAGCGTGACGCCCTGCTCTTTTTCCGTTTCAATTTTCATCGGTTTCCTCTCTTTCAAATGAGTAAGATGACTGCCGCTCAATCACCAGCAGCGAAATATCGTCCGCCGCAGGCGCATTCTCTGCCGGCGCCGTATCGCGCCAGAGATTAAGACTATGCTCTACCTGGCTCAGCAGCTCGCCCAACGGCGCAGCGGCAAGCGTTGCCAGCAGGGCTTCCAGCCGCTGGCTGCCGAACATCTCATGCTCGGGGTTCTCGCATTCGCTGATGCCGTCGCTGTAGAGACAGAGCCGCTCGCCGGGCGCCAGCTGAAAATGGCTCTCTTCCCAGCTAAGTTCGTCAAGCAGGCCGACCGGCGGGCCGCCGTCGCCGACCTGACGTATTTCTCCTGCGCGACCGACAATAAAAGGCGTGGGATGACCGGCCTGGCAAAGCCTGCCCTCGCCGCTCTGCAAATCGATCACGCCATAAATCATGGTGAAATAGCTAAGGATGTCCTGACTTTGAGCGCAAAAACGCTCGTTGAGAATTTTGACCACCTGAGCGGGCGGCGTCACGCTGTCGCCGCTGAACAGAAAGCGATCCACCGTGCGGCCATGCAAAAACTGCCTGGCGACGGCGACCGACATCATCGCCGCGGTAACGCCGTGTCCGGCGACATCCACGCAGTAAAAGCCAACCGCCTGATGATCGAGCGGAAACAGGTTAAAGATATCGCCCGATACCCACGCTGAAGGAATAAATAACCAGTCGGCATAATAGGGGCCGTGCTGAAGATCGTGCGGCGGCAAAATGCTGAGCTGCAGGCTGGCGGCCGCCTGTAAATCCTGCTCGATCTGCCTGAGCGCCTGGCTTAAATGTCGATTGCGCGCCGCCAGCGTGCTTTCCAGCTGCAGGACGCGCTCGCCGGCATGAAGCCGCGCCTGCAGTTCAATTTGGTTAACGGGCTTACGCAAAAAATCATCCGCGCCGGCGGCAAAGCCCGCCTGCAGATCTTCGACGCTCTCACGTGCGGTTAAAACAATCAGATAAACGTAGCGATCCTGCACCTGCTGACGAACCTGCCGACAGAGCGTCAGGCCATCCATTACCGGCATTTCCCAGTCGCTGATCAGCAGATTAATCGGGTGAGCCGACAGCACCGCCAGCGCCTGCTCGCCGTTTTCGGCTTCAAAAACCTCATAGCCCCATTTTTTCAGCAGTCCGGCCAGCAGCTTCCGATAGGTGGTGGCATCGTCGACGACCAGAACAGGTTGAGACTGCAGCGTCAGCATAATAGCGGCCTTAAAAGGGCAGAAACCAGATGAGTGAAAGCGTGCCTTCGCGGAATTTGGCGTTACCGCCGCTGCGGCCAGGGAAGCGGGTTCCGCTGTAGTTGCTGTACTGCAAGGATAGCGAACCGGGCGTGTAGCCGGCATAGCCGAAGCTATAGCTGTAGTCGCCGTTCCACGGCTGCTGCTGGTCAGATTTGGGGAACCAGAAAGCGGTCGCGCGCACAAAAAAGTGTTGCTTAAAGGTGTAGCCGCAGCCGCCCAGCCCGACCTGTTTATTGGCTTTGATATCGTTGTCGGCCAGCGAATAGTAACGAGGAATCCAGCTGTAGCCGACCTGGCAGGTCAGCGCGTCGCCTTTGTTAATCAGCAGATGCTTTTCCAGCGATTTGGGTAACGAAAATTTATAGGCAAAAGTAAAAGCGCCCTGCTCAAAATAGGTGTGGCGCGCATTGCCGGAGGTGAAGAGATGATTATCGCCATAGTTGCTGTAGACCAGGCTAAAGGTATTGGGATGCCAGTCGTCATAGCCAAAGCTGTAGCGGAAATCGGTGGTGTATTTGTCGAAATCGGTAATCGGCGCGCGCAGCGTCACGTTGCCGAACCAGTAGCTGTATGGCGAGTACTGCATACTGAGATTCAGCAGCTGATTGATTTTCTTTTTTTGCTGCGCGGAAGACGAGCCGTTCGGGATCGTCAGCCACTGCTCTTTCAGCCCGCTGGAAAAGCTCAGCGCGCCGGAGAACTTATCTTTGTTGCCGGAAAACAGGCGGCCCCAGCGGTTAGTGAACACGCCAGCCTGCACAGGTTCGCCGTTCGCTGAAACCGTTTCGTTGTCGGTTGTTGCCGCCTGCGCGTAAGGCAGAGCCGTCGCACAGAGAAATAGTCCCAGCAGCCTCCGGTTGCGCGCTGTCCGCCCGCGATAAAACATGCAGTTTCCCTCGTTTAATTAGGAATAAAGCGGCCGCCGATTTCTTTTTTCGCCATCCACCACAGCAGGCCCAGCGCGCCGAGATGGACAAAGGTGTTGCGTAGCCAGGCGTGATGCCAGAGATCGAAATGCACAAACTGGCTGACCGCCAGCACGATAAATACATGCAGAATAAAGGTGTAGAGCGAGTGCTGGCCCAGCGGGATCAAAAACCAGCCGAACAGGCGCTCAAGCGGCTGCCAGTAGAAAGTCAGCACCAGATAGACCAACAGTATCAGGCAGAAATCATTTAACACCCGAAACGGCCCCAGCGCGTTTTTGCCGGCCAGATGGTGATAAAACCAGTTAAAATCCGCAGGCGGTATCACGTGCATCAGCAGCGCCGGCGGCATAAAAGGATTGGTATGATTTTGCGCGATAAACATCATCACCAGCGCACAGGCAATCATCACGCCGATAACAATGCGGCCGATAGGCGTCCGCGCCAGCGACGTCAGCTCCTCTTTATACCAGCCGCAACACATGCCGCAGACGAAAATCAGCTGCCAGGCGAGCAGGGGAAAAGCGAACTCGAACTCGGCCACCGTCAGCCGCGTCGGCCAGAGCTGATAGCTGACATAACCCGCCAGCGAAATGAGCAGCAGCCAGATAACTCGTCCACTCTGCAGCAGTCCGAGAAAAAGCGGGCTTGCCAGCAGCAGGCAGATATAAAGCCCCAGGATCTGCGTCTGATGGGGCCCGATTTGCAGATAAAGAATAATGTTAAACCAGGTTTCTTTGATCTGCGGCGTGGTGGGAAACAGCGCCCAGACGGTACCGGAAAAGCGATCGACGAAGTGAGTGACCTCGAAGGTGTTGATAAAGCTCAGTTTGGTCAACGCCAGCATCAGCAGAATAATAATCAGGTTGACCAGATAGATTTTTCCGGCACGCCGCCAGAGCGTCCAGCTAATCGTCAGCAACACCTCTTTTTGCAGCCGCTGCCGGTTTAACATGCCCAGCATAAAGCCGGATAAAATGACGAATCCTTCCGCGCCGGTCGTTAAGCCAAAGCGCTCCCAGGTGAAAATATTCACCAGCGACAGCACTTCGGTATGGGCCACCACCATCATCACCAGCGCGATGCCGCGCAGCATATCAATACGCAGATCGCGTTTTCCCGGTATGGCGTAACGCCAGGCGCGCCGGTCGATAGCCGTGGTCTGCAGAACGGAAGCTGAATCCACCATCATTCATTACCATTGTTAATAACAAGCGAAGCGGAATGATAAGCAGCGCGCTTTATCACAACGTAAAGAAAAGTGTAGCCGCGTTACGCTTTAAGTCACGACGAGGTCGATAAAATAAAAATATTTCCATAAACATCGCGATAACAGTGAGTTGAATAGTAAAAGACGCCCATTTCATTTACATATCTTGCAATAGCCTTTGCACAAACTATGATTCCAGTTAACAACAACTTAAGTAAACACCTTCATTTTTCTTATTTATTTCGATTTTACCAGGTGAAAAAGCAGACAACGGCACTTTCCGAATGAGACCGAATGCCAATGGATCACTATTTTTCACGTTTTGAGCATCGCCGCCCGCCTTCGCCCCTTTCCACCCCGAAATGGGTAGTGAAAACCTGGCAGGTTCTGGCCGTCGCCGGGTTAATTTTGGGCGCCAATTATATTCGCTGGCGCTGGACTTCTTCGCTGAATACGGATGCCCTGTGGTATGCCGTCCCGCTGGCGCTGGCGGAAACCTTCGCCTGGTTCGGAACGCTGCTGTTTACTATCAATATCTGGCAGGAAAAAGATCCGCCCTGCCCTTCGCCGCCGGAGGATATCAATCAGTGCCTGCAGCCAGAGGATCGCGGCGAATCCCGTCCGCCGAAAGTGGATCTGTTTATCGCCACCTATTCGGAAGATCCGGAACTGGTCAGGCTATCGATCCTTGATGCGCTAAAGGTGAGCTATCCCGGCGATATCGTTTTTAAAATTCACGTGCTGGATGACGGAAAGCGGCCGGAAATGCGCGCCGTCTGCGAGCAGGAAGGCGTGGGCTATATCACCCGCGAAAACAATATCGGCTTTAAGGCGGGCAATATCCGTAACGGGATGGAGCAAACGGACGGTGACTTTATGGTGATTTGCGATGCCGATACGCGCGTGTTTCCCGGCTTACTGGCTAATACGCTCGGCTATTTTCGCGATCCCGATGTCGCCTGGGTACAGACGCCGCAGTGGTTTTACGATCTGCCTGAAGGCGAGCGCCTCGCCAGCTGGCTGCGTCGTCGTGCTGGCCGGCCAGGCTATCTGCTGGGCCGCCTGACCGAAGGCGTGTTCGGCCCTCTGACCGTTGGCAGCGACCCGTTTTTCAACGATCCGCGCATGTTCTACGATGTGATCCAGCGGCGGCGCAACTGGGCCAATGCCGCCTTCTGCTGCGGCGCGGCTTCGATCCATCGTCGTGAAGCGGTCATGCAGGCGGCGCTGCGCAGCTACGTCTTTACCATCGAAGAAGAGATCGCACGCTACACGCGCGATATCAGCGACGAAGAGACTCGCGCGGCGTTAAGCATGGCGATGCGTCCGCACGTAATTAACGATACCGAGCTGACGCCGTATAAATTCCACGTTTCCGAGGATATCTACACCTCTATCGTGCTGCATGGCGACAGCGGCCGTCGCTGGCGCTCGGTGATGCATCCCGGCATTGAGTCTAAAATGCTCTCGCCGCAGGATCTGCTGACCTGGATGATCCAGCGCTTTAAATATGCCGCCGGCTCGCTGGATATCCTGTTTCACGATAAAATTTTCAGCCGCCGCCGCTTTAAGCTGAGCCTGGGGCAAACCCTGATGTACGGCACCACTTTCTGGTCTTATCTCGCCTGCATCTGGAATACCGTTTTCCTGATTTCGCCGCTGGTTTACCTTTTTACCGGCATTCCGCCCGTCTCGGCTTACTCCACCCCTTTCTATCTGCATTTTCTGCCGTTTTTTATCGTTTCGGAGCTGGCCTTTATGTTCGGCACCTGGGGGATCTCCGCCTGGGACGGACGCTCCTCTTATCTGGCGTTTTTCTCGGTGAACCTGCGGGCGTTGGGCACGGTGCTGCGCGGTGAAAAAATCAAGTTTCACGTCACGCCCAAAGAGCGCCAGTCTGGCCGTTTTCTCTATCTGGTTAAGCCGCAGCTGGCTATCGTCGCGCTGACGCTGCTGGGGCTGATTTGGGGAGGAATCCAGGTGGCACGAGGCAATGTTGACGACCCGTCGGGCTACGTTATCAATATCTTTTGGGGAATGGTGAATATCGCCGCCATGATGCCGATGATTATGGCCGCCATGTGGACGCCGCCCGCCGCGCAGGAGGCTGAAGCCGCATGAGCCTGAAAGCCGGTATTCTCAGCGCCCGCAGCTATCTGACCATTCTGATCGGTTTTTTGATCGGCTTCGCCATCGTGCTGTGGGTGGAAAGGCAGATGCCCGCCAGGGTTGAAACCACGGACGGTATCGTCTTGAGCAAGAGCTTTCCGCCGCTGCCGCAATCGCGCGATCTCACCTTTGACGAAGCCGTCTGGGCGCGCATCGCCTGGCAATATTTCGTCAACAACAGTCAGGCCAACGGGCTGGTCAACGCGGAAGCGGATAAGCCCTGGCTGAGCCTGTGGAGTACCGGCAGCTATCTGCTGGCCACTATCGCGGCGTATCAGCTGCAAATTATCCCGGCCGCTGAATTTGACGATCGCATTACTTCCGCCCTCGACTCGCTTGGCGAGCTGCCGCTGCAGGCGGAAGGCCTGCCTGCCGCTTTTTATCACGCGGATACCCTACAGCCTGTCGTTTCGCCCGACCAGAGCGGCGGCTCGGCTATCGATATGGGCCGCCTGCTGATGCCGCTGCAGATCCTGCTCTGGCGCTATCCTCAACACGCCGTCGAGGTCAACCAACTGCTGGCGAAGTGGCGACTGGCCGCGCTGTTGCAAAGCAGCGGGCCGCAGGGCGCCAGCCTGCCGCTCAATCGCTGGGTTATCCGTACCGACGATCCGCGCGGCAGCTATGGCTATCGGCTCTATGCGGGCAGCGTGCTGCGGCTTATTAACGCCGCCGCCGGGCTGGCCGTTACTCAGCCGCCGGACGGACTGAAGATGGTTGAGATCGACGGCTACGCCGTACCGGATGAAGGGTTGCGAACGCCGTGGGGCAAGCAGCCTTCGCTGGTGAGTATGCCCTATCTGCTTGGCGGTCTGGAGCAAGGATTCGACGCCCGCAGCGGAGAGATCGCCTGGCGCCTGATGCAGATCCTGCAGCAGCGCACCGGTATGCCGGAAGACAAAGACACGATCAACACGGACTACGCCGAACAGGCGCCGGACTTCGCCAGCGCGCTGCCGGGCAGCCAGCCGCTGCCGCTGCAGGATCAAAACGCCCGCGCCAGCGACAGGCTTACCGCTCGCGCGCTGACCTCGACCCGCTCCGCTTTTGCTTGGTACGCGCTGTTCCGCAACAAATGGAGCGAGGCGCTGCGACAGCAAATGCTACCGATGATCGAGCCGGGAAAAGGCTGGAAAGCGGGCTTTAACGCCGACGGCAGCGTCAATCCGGCTATCGATGCCGACACCAACGCGATGGTGCTGGAAAGCCTCTCTTATATCGCACATGGCCAACTACTTTGCCTGGGCTGCCTGGCTCCGGCCGCCGACAGCCCTCAACAAGGAGCGACCCCGGAATGAAATCACTATGGCTTCGTCACTACAGCGCAGGGCTCCTGTTGATGGCGCTGATGCTTGCCGCGCCGCTGCTGCAGGCGGCGGTCAGCCTGCCCGCCTCGGATTACAAGGTTCGCCACGGCGAACTGACGCCGCGCGAAATGGCGGTGGCGAAAAATGCCTGGGAATACTTTATCGCCAACTATCAGCCCACGACTGGCCTGGTAAACGCGGTAAATAAATATCCCTCTACCACCATGTGGGACAGCGCCTCCTATCTGGCCGCGCTTACGGCAGCAAGAGAGCTGGGCATTATCGACAAAGCGGAATTCGACCGCCGCTTTTTGCAGTTTATGGCGACCCTTAACAAACTCGTGCTGTTCCAGAACCAGGTACCCAACAAAGCCTATAACACCATTACCGGCCAGAAGGTGAACTACCTGAACAAACCGGGCGAGATCGGCTTCTCCGCCATCGATATCGGCCGCATGCTGCTCTGGCTGAAAATCATCAAAGAGCGCTACCCGGAACACGCCAACAATATCGATAACGTGGTGCTTGGCTGGGATTTTACCCACGTGGTGGACGACTGCGGCACGCTTTACGGCGCTTATCTGGATAAGGACAAGCAGCCGCAGTACGTGCAGGAAGGCCGTCTCGGCTATGAAGAGTACGCGGCGGCCGGCTATCAGCTGTGGGGATTTACCACCTGTCAGGCAAGTCGACCGGAACCCTATGCCCTGGCGGATATTTACTGCGTGCTGGTGCCTTACGACTCTCGCGATCCGCGCTTAACCAACCAGCACAACTACGTGGTAACCGAATCCTATCTGCTGCACGGGCTGGAAATGGGCTGGGACAACAGCGACGATCGGGAAAACAGCCCCAACAATTTCAGCCATCCCTGGATGAAAAACTTCGCCGACCGCGTTTATCAGGCGCAGGAAAATCGCTATATGATCACCGGCACGCTGACCGCGCGCTCGGAACATCAGCTCGATAAACCGCCCTACTTCGTTTACGACACCATCTACAGCGACGGCTTTAACTGGAACACCATCACCGATAAAGGCCAGTACGTGCCTGAAGTGGCCGCCGTTTCCCTGAAAGCGGCGCTGGGCATGTGGGTGCTTTGGGACTCGCCCTATACCGATCGCCTGCTGGACGCGATTGAAAATGCCGACGAGAAAGGCAAAGGTTATTACGAAGGCCTGTATGAAAACGGCGACGGCCCAATCAAGGAGTTCACCGCCAACAACAACGGCATCATGCTGGAAGCGCTGCTGTTTAAAAAAGAGGGCAAGCTGCTGCGCTTTAACAGCAACGATCCGCGCAAAAGCGACTATGCGCCCTCGATGTGGGAAAAGCGGCTGGTCAATATATTCGAAGAGAACAACAACAAGCGCAATCGCCCGTTTATTAACGTAACGCCGGGCATTAAAAACTGGTGCGAACAAAGCGGTACCGCCGTGCGCACGGCGCCTTCATGTCGCGCCTGCAAATGCGCCCGCTGCGACAGCCAGGCGCCTGTTAAACTGCCGCCGGTAGCGACCTCATGCCTAAAACAGTAATTCGCCTTGCTGTGCTGCTGCTGGCTATCATTATGGCCGCCGGCTGGCTGCTGGCGCGACACGACGCGGCAGGCTGGCGCTGGCTGGTCAACGGCGGATGGCATACCACGGCGCGGCTCGGCAAGCTGAACTCGGAGGAGCGACGCTGGGCCGCTATCGCCTGGCGCTATGTGGAAAATAATACTCAGCCCGGAAGCGGCCTGGTCAACGGCAGCGATAAGCGGCCGGTTGCCAGCCTCTGGCAAATGGGCGATGCGCTGATTGCGCTGACCGCTGCCCGTCAGCTCGATCTGATCGACGATATTGCCTTCGACAGCCGCCTTACTCCGCTGCTCGGCACGCTAAACCAGCTGCCGCTGACCTCGGCCAAACTGCCTAACCTGCTCTACAACACGCAAAACGTCACTATGGTCGGCTACGGCAATACGCCGCAGGTTATCGGCTGGTCATCGCGCGATATCGCCCGCCTGATGATCGCGCTGCGTATCGTGGCCGCTTTTCATCCTGAATACAGCGAGTATCTGGAGCGCACCATCCTGCGCTGGGATTTCTGCCGCCTTGTCGATGCTCAGGGTCAGCTTTACGCCGGGCAGATGCAAAACAACAAGCTGGTTAACCGGGCGGAAGGCCGACTTGGCGACAGCGAATACAGCGCCGCCGGGCTGGGTTTGTGGGGATTCGCCAACCAGCAGTCGCTGCGGCCACCCGCGCAGCACGTCATCATTGACGGGCTGGCGCTGGATATTGACTCACGCGATCCCCGTACCACCTGGACGCCGGCCGCTATCACTACCACGCCTTATGTCCTGAGCGGCATCGAATATGGCTGGGAGCTGCCGGGCGCGGATCGCGACATCATCAAGGTGCTGCGCCAGCGCGCCAGCAACGTCTATCGCGTGCAGGAAAAGCGCTGGGAAAAAGAGAACATCCTGACCGCCCGCAGCGACTTCGCGCTCGCCGCGCCGCCCTGGCACGTCAACGACACCATTTTCGCGAACGGCTACGCCTGGAATACGCTGGCTGATGACGGCGCCTGGCTGCCGCGGCTGGCTCAGGTTTCTACTCGCGCGGTGTTCGGCCTGTGGGCGCTCTGGGATACGCCTTTCACCCAGAACCTGATGAAAATGACGCGCCTGCAAAACGATCCGGCGCGCGGCTGGTTTGAAGGGCGCGTGGAGGCTACGGGCAGCTATAACCGCGCAATCACGCTTTCCACCAATGCGATGGTGCTGGAGGCGCTGTTCTTTAAAAGCAATATGGGGCCGCTGCTGCAGCACGGCGAAATCCCTGCGCGCAGCTACTTCCGCCGGCAGCTGAGCGATCCGTTTACCGCGCCGCAGCGCTGTTTTCCTGTGGCGCCGGCCGTCGACCAGGAGTGATTATGCCTGAAGTAAAGTTACCTCAAGCGCTGGATTCGCTGCGCGCCGCGGTTCTGATGTACGACGCGGACGAGCGGCTGACCGCCTATAACAAGCAGGTTACCTGTTTCTATCCCGGCATAGAAAATCGCCTCTGTCTGGGAATGACGCTGACCCAGATTGCCCGGGAGTTCGTTGACTCGGCCTATATGACGGAAAACGAGCCGCGTAAAGAGGCGATGGTGGAGAATCTGGTCAGCCGCTGTCGTCTCGACAACCATAGCGAAATGCGCCGGATCGGCAACCGTAAAGTCTTCGTGCAGCACAACCGCACGCCGCAGGGCGGCATCGTCAGCCTGCATATCGATATGTCCGGTTTCGAGCTGATCAACGAATCGCGCCAGCAGCTTCATGAGGATTTCGTGCTGGCGGCGGAATCGACCCAGATCGGCATCTGGGACTGGCAGCAGGATAAAGACCTGTTACAGGTCAACGACGCTCTGCTGAATATGCTGGGCTATCCGCGCGAAACCTGGCATTACAGCGCCAGCTTCCTCGACGCGCTGCTGCATCCCGACGATCGCGAGCCGCTGCAGCAGCTATTCGCCAGCGCCAGCAACTCACAGCTGCCGATATTTGAAAGAGAAATCCGCTTGCTTCATCACAACGGCGACTATCGCTGGCTGCTGCTTTCAGGCCAGGTCGCCAGCGTCACGGTGGAAGGCGGAACGGCGCGAGTTATCGGCACGCTGCAGGACATCACCAAACGCAAAGAGGCGGAGCAGCTCTCTCTGCAGGCCGTGGCCGCCGCGCGGGCCGCCAACGAGGCGAAAAGCGCCTTTCTGGCCAATATGAGCCACGAAATCCGCACGCCGATGAACGGTATTCTCGGCATGACGCAGCTCTGTCTGGATAATCCGCTTACCGAAGAGCAGCGCGAGTATATGACGCTGGTTTATCACTCCGCCCATACGCTGCTGCGCGTGATTAACGATATTCTCGACTATTCGAAAATTGAAGCGGGCAAAATTGAACTGGATGAAGAAGAGTTTGAAGTTCGCCCTTTCCTGCATTCGTTAATGCGCCCGCTGCTGCCTGCGGCTTCGGAAAAAAATATCGAGCTGTTGATCAAAGTGGCGCCGGAAGTCCCGCTGCGGCTGCTGACGGATACCGTTCGCCTGCGTCAGGTATTGACCAATCTGGTCAGCAACGCCCTGAAGTTTACCCACGAGGGCGAAGTGGAGTTGGCGGTGATCCCGGATGACCAACCGCACCGTTTAAGGTTTCAGGTGCGCGATACCGGCATAGGCATTCCGGAGGAAAAACAGCATATTATATTTGAATCCTTCAGCCAGGCCGACACCTCCACCACGCGCAAATATGGCGGCACGGGGCTGGGACTGACCATTTCGGCGCGGCTGGTAGAGATGCTGGGCGGCGAGCTGAAAGTGAAAAGCGAGCCCGGCAAAGGCAGCCTGTTCAGCTTTAGTTTGCCCGTGGCGGCGCAGAACGTCGTCGATCCGCTGAAAACCTCTCCGCCGCTGGAGAGCGTCGCCGTGCTGGTGATTGATGACAACGCCACTAACCGGCATCTGATGAGCGATATGCTGCGCAATATGGGCCTGAAGCCGGTGCTGGCGGAAAGCGCCGACGCGGCCCTTGCTCTACTGCAGCAAAATGCCGATTTCCCGCTGATCCTGTTGGATGCGCAAATGCCGGTCAAAGACGGCATGACGCTGGCTCAGGAGATCAAAGCCACGCCGGCGCTGGCGCACTGTCAGATTATTATGCTCAGCTCCATGAGCCGCTATATGGATGCGGAGCAGATGAAGCGCATCGGCGTAACGCATTTTCTGAGCAAGCCGGTGGATCAGCGCGAGCTTTATGAAGCGATTCTCGCCGCGCTGCAGCTGCAGCCCGCTTCGCTCTCCGCGCCCTCGCCTGCCGCGCCTTTAGCCGTCGACCGCGGGAACACGCTGCGTATCCTGCTGGCCGAAGATAATTTAGTTAATCAGAAGCTGGCGACCCATTTCCTTACCCGGCTGGGCCACGAGTTCGCGGTCGCCAACAACGGTATTGAAGCGCTGGAACTGCTGGATACCACTCGCTGGGATCTGATCCTGATGGATTTACAGATGCCGGAGATGGATGGCGAGCACGCCACTCGCCTGATCCGCGAGCGTGAGGCCCGCAATCCGGCCCGACCGCACCAGCGTATTATCGCCATGACGGCGCATGCGATGAAAGGCGACGAGGAGTTTTGTCTGGCGCACGGCTTTGACGGCTATATCGCCAAGCCGGTGAGTATGGAGATCATCCAGGCTGAAATCAGCCGGGTGATGGCGCTGCCGCTCAAGGAAAGAGAGCCGGAGGTATTGCCGGACAGACAAACGCTGATAACGCAGCTTGGCATTGACGATGCGCTGCTGAATGAGCTGCTGGCGCTTTTCGCCGCCGAGCTTCCGGAGAACGTCGCCCGCCTGAAGGATGCGCTGGCCAGCGACGATCGCGATCGGGTACGGCGGGCAGCGCATAAACTGCGCGGCGAAGCTTCCGCATTCCGCTTTCATACGCTGACCGCGCTGCTGCAAAAGATTGAATCGGCCGCTGGCGAACAGGCGCCGCTGGACGTCGAGGCCTTTACCGCATCCCTGACGCAGGTGGCAGAAGAAGCCATGCGCCAGCTGAACGATCTGCAGGAGGCTTTATGATCCGTAGCATCGCCGTGTTGATTTGCACTCTTTTTGCCGCTGCCGCCACAGCAGCGGAAGCGCCGCAGGCATGGTCGCTGGCAGGCCAGTGGCGCGCGCATGACGGCAACGACGCTGCTTTTTCCGGCTGGCGCGGCAGCGATAAAAACTGGCGCAAGCTGCGCGTGCCGGCCAACTGGTACAGCGCGGGTTGGGATCATCAGGGCGCGCTCTGGTATCGCACCGAATTTTCCGTTCCTGAAATCCCCGCCGGTCGGCTGGCTACGCTGGAGTTTGACGGCGTCGATTACTACGCCGATATCTGGTTCAACGGTCGCCAGCACGCGCGCCATGAAGGCTATTTTCAGCGCTTCGCCGTGGACGTCACCAGCGAAATGCGACGCCATAATCAGCTGGCCGTCCGCGTCGACAGCCCTTTCGAAGATCCCAACACCAACTGGCCGCTGCGTAAGAACCTGATGAAGGGCATCTTAAATCAGCACGATGCGCGGCCCGGCGGCGCCTGGTCGCCGCAGGGACAGGACGCCAACTCCGGCGGCATCTGGGCGCCGGTCAGAGTACGCCTCAGCCGCGACGCCGCTATCGATAACCTGATTTTGCGTCCCGACTGGTCGAAAGGTCTGGCGCATCCTCAACTGCAGGCGGAAATCGTCTATCGCGCGCCGGCGGCAAAAACCACGGAGCTGATCCTGACTGCGCGTCCCGACAACTTTTCCGGAAAAAATTATCAGGTACGGCAGTCGGTAACGCTGGCGGCAACCGGCGCAACGCCTCAAAAAATAACGCTGCTGCTGCCGATGCCGGAGGCGCGCCTCTGGTGGCCGCGCGGCTACGGCAAGCCCAATCTTTATCAGGTCAGCGCGACCTTACGCGACAAAACTGGCGTGCTCGATCGTCGGCGCAGCAGAACGGGCTTACGCCAGGTGATCGAACAGCCGGATAATCGCGGCTGGCTGGTGAACGGGCAGCGCGTCTTTATCCGTGGCACTAACTATATCGGCTCGCCCTGGCTAAGCACCATGACGAAACAGCGCTACGCCCGCGATTTCGATCTGGTGGAGAAAATGAACGCTAACGCTATTCGCGTGCATGGCCACGTGGCGGGACGCGCCCTTTATCAGGCCGCCGATGAACGCGGCCTGATGATCTGGCAGGATGTGCCGTTACAGTGGGGCTATAACGACAGTCAGGCATTTGCGGATAACGCCGTCAGGCAAACCAGAGAAATGGTGGAGCAGTTCGGCAACGCGCCATCGATTGTGGTCTGGGGCGGCCAAAATGAACCGCCGTTTAACTCGCCGTGGATGGGCAAGCGCTTCCCTGACTGGAATAAAGATCTCAACCGTAATCTGATGCAGCGTGTCGCCGATACCCTGGCGGATGATAACAGCCGCATCGTGCATCCATTTTCCGCCGTTGAGGAGCACTACTGGGCTGGCTGGTATTTCGGCACGCTTGATAATCTGCTGGAACCGGCGAAAACGGCCACCATCACCGAATTCGGCGCGCAGGCTCTGCCGCGACTCGCCACGCTGAAAACCATTATTCCCAAACGCGACTGGTGGCCTGCCACCACGCAGCCTGGCGATCCGAAATGGACTCGCTGGAAGTATCATAATTTTCAGCCTATTCAGACCTTTAAAAACGCCGGCATCTCGCGCGGCGATAACATTCCGGCGTTTATCGCCAATACGCAGCGGTATCAGGCGCAGCTGGTGGCGCTGGCGGCGGAAAGCTATCGTCGTCAACGCTTCCAGCCGGTGACGGCGCTGTTCCAGTTTATGTTTGTCGAAATCTGGCCTTCCATTAACTGGGGCGTGGTCGACTATCTGCGCCATCCCAAAGCGGGCTACTTCGCTCTGCAGCGCGCTTATCAGCCGCTGCTTCCCTCAATTGATCCCCTGACCACTCAATGGAAGAAAGCGCAGCCCGGAAAAGTGCATCTCTGGGTGATTAACGATCTACCCAAAAGTCATCCCCACAGCCAGCTGATATGGCGCATAAGCCAGGGGCGTAAGGTATTGGCTGAAGGGAAAAAAAAGGTGGACATTCAGCCCGACGCCGGGGAGAAAATCGTTGAGCTTCAGATAACGCCGCTAAGCGATTTGCCGTTAACGATGCAGAGCAAGATTGTCGACGCCGACGGCAAAGAAATTGCCGGAAACCAGCTGACGTTGCCGCTGGTCGCCGAGAAACGATAAAGGTTCGCAATGCCGCTTCCGCTGCTACTATTCATCATTTGCGGGTCAGCGTCTGGTTCAGGCGGCAGCGACCGGGCATAACCTGACGGAGACGAATTTATGAAGGTTATTCATCTAAACTGTGGCTGTATGTGTCCTGTCGGCGGCGCGCTTTACGATGGCTTCAGCAAGGGGATTCGGGCGCATTTGGCCTGTCACTGCCTGCTGATCGAGACGGAAACCAGCGGCCTGGTGCTGGTTGATACCGGATTCGGCACCGAAGATATGCGGGCGCCGGCTGGCCGTATAGCTACTTTTTTCCGTGTGATGAATAACATCCAGCGAAAGCCTTCCCTGACCGCGCTTTCGCAGATTCTGGCGCTGGGCTATAAAGCCTCCGACGTGCGCCATATTGTGCTGACCCATCTGGATTTCGATCATGCCGGAGGGCTGACCGATTTTCCGCAGGCGCAGGTACACCTTATGCAGCGCGAAATCGACACTTCCCGCCAGCGCGACAGCTGGCTGGCCCGTTCCCGTTATCGGCCAGGCCAGTGGAGCGGCGTTTCAGGCTGGTCGGGCTATGAGGTATCCGGCGAGAAGTGGTTTGGCTTTGACTCCGTTACCGCTTTGAAAGGGCTGCCGCCAGAGATATTGCTGATCCCGCTGCCCGGCCATACGCATGGCCATGCGGGCATCGCTGTGAAAACGGACGCCGGCTGGCTGCTGCACGGCGGCGACGCCTGGTTTTATCAGCGCGAGCTGGAACACCAGCGCCACTGCACGCCCGGATTACGTTTTTATCAGTGGTTTATGGCTGCCGATAACAGCACCAGGCTGGTTAACCAGCAGCGCCTGCGCGAGCTTGCTGCCGCTCATTCTTCAGACATTACTCTGTTTTGCAGCCATGATTTTCGGGAGCTGGAACGGCTGTTGGCTTAATACAGAAAAACTTGTTCTTAAACCGCCTGTTTTACCAGACCCGATAAACCTTGCCGGTATCTATGCCTTCCAGACTGCGGCGATAAGCCAGCGCTACGCGGCTGGCTGGCGCGCTTTCAAAACCGGGAAAAAATGAGCCGTATTTATCCAGCGCTTCGGTCAATACCGTGGGGCTGACTGCATTAATGCGAAAATCCAACTCGTTGGCCGCAGCCAGTACAAAGCCCTCTATAGCGGCGTTTACCGCTGTAGCATTAACGCCGGTTCTGATGGGATGTTGCGTAAGAATGCCGGTAGTCAGCGTAAAAGAACCGCCTGCATGCAGATAATTTTTACCAATCAGTACCAGCCGTATTTGCCCCATCAACTTGTCTTGCAGGCCAACGTTAAACTGTTCGCTACTCATTTCCGCCAGCGGCCCAAAATGCACGCTGCCAGTTGCTGCGATAACAGCATCAACCTTGCCGCTTTGCGTAAACAGCTGTTTTACGCTGGCTTCATCCGTTAAATCGACCTGCAAATCCCCCTGGGTTTTGCCTACGCGAATGATTTCATGATCTTTTTCCAGGTTCTCTACAATGCCACGGCCGATTGTACCGCTTGCGCCAATCACCATTACTTTCATTTTTTTGCCCTCTGCTTTATCCAGATTCCATCCTGCGATATTGCAATCCAGGGAAAAATAACCCAAAAATTTAAAGATAATAAACTTCAGGTTAGGAATGATGAATAAACTGCGCTGGATGGAAGTGTTTGTCGCCGTGGTCGACAACGGCAGCTTTAGCGAGGCGGCGAAGCGGCTGGATATTTCCGCCGTGATGGTCGGTAAGCTGGTGGCGCAAATGGAGAAGGCACTTCAGGCCAGTTTATTGCAGCGCAATACTCGCCGCCAGGCGCTGACGGAAGCGGGTCGCGCCTGGTACGAAGAGAGTTTGCAGGTGCTGGCCGCGCTGCGTAGTGCAGAAAATCGGATTGAGAGTTTACGCCGCTTCCCGGCTGGCAGCCTGCGCGTCACTGCCCCTTCTACGCTGGGAAGCTGCGCTATAGCCACGTTGTGCAGCGAGTTTCAGCTACATTATCCGGATGTGCATATTGAGCTGGATCTTAGCGACCGATTTGTCGATATCGTGGCAGAAGGATTTGATTTTGCTTTCCGTTCCGGCGACCTGTCGCCTGACACGCCTTTTATCGCGCGACGTGTCGGCAACTATCAAATGGTTATCGCCGGTGCGCCAGACTATTTGGCCCAGCATGGTACACCGAAAACGCTGGCCGATCTCGCCGGTCACCGCTGCCTGCGTTATAGCTTCTGGAACAAGCGCAACGCATGGCGCAGCGGCGATGCGCTTATCTGGCCAGAAAGCGCAACCTTCAGCTGCAATGATGGTCAGGCGCTGCGCCGCGCCGCCCTTTCCGGTGCCGGGCTTATTTTGCAGCCTGCCGTTCTGTTGGCGGAAGATATCGCAGCGGGCAGGCTGGTTTCTTTGCTGGAGAGCGAGCTACCCGAGCCGCGACCGGTTCACCTTTTATGGCGGCAGGATCTGCACGCCAGCGCCAGGCACCGCAGCTTTATTGACTGGATGCTGACGCGGGTGCCGGAAAGGCTGCAAATCAAGACGGCATTGCCGCAGAAAAAATAGAGGTCAGATAGCGCGGTTTATCCCCGCTCGCGTGGGGAACACCATTTCCTAAAGCTGTTCTGCGGCAAGTGATCCGGTTTATCCCCGCTCGCGCGGGGAACACTCTAAAAACATATACCTGAAAAATAAGGTATTTTTCCACCTCTCAAATTCCACCAGCAAAACCGTTTTATTATTTTTTTTAACCTATTGATTTTTAATCATAATTAAAAATTCTCATCGCCTTTTGTTGCATCCACAATATACATCGTGTCTGACAGTCTTAAGATAGCGAGACGACTCAAATAAATGAAAAAATATCAGTATGCTTTTATGACTGAGTTAGCCAGCAGCTAAAAAATAAGAGCGGGTGCGATGAGACTGCGCCAGAACAACTTAAGTGGCGGGGAAAATTCCCCGCCGGTTGCCCTTACCTGGGTTCGTAATCCATAAAGACAGCAATCTCCGTATCTCCGGTTCGCAAGCGTACCTCGCAGAGGTCTTTTCGCGTCACCAGAAGGACGGCTGTCGCCGCCACTATCACGATAATGGCGATCAGGATCGCCGTTCGCTGCTTCATGGTTGCTCTCCTTGCCTTACGGCGTGTAAGAGGCTACCTTTATGTTGTCTAGGCATAAAGATGGGCCTCAGGTTGATTTATAGTCACCTGGGGCTTTTCTCTTTCTGCCGTCGGCTAATGCTTCAGGCAGAAAGCCCAAAGCACCCGATGTCATACTACTCAACCTGCCAGCCAGCTCAACGTTTCCTGCTGCCTTTTTGCGCGACAGCTCCAATATTTAACCTTTGCTGAAGCCTGCAATTTCTAAACTGCCTGTACGGCAGTGAACGAAAACCAGCGGCAGCCTGGTAACACTGTCGTTTTCTAAGCTGCCTGTACGGCAGTGAACAAAATGGTGTCTATTTCACTCGATCTGGCGGGTTTCTAAGCTGCCTGCGCGGCAGTGAACTGTTGCGCGAAAAGTTTAACCTGATGTTTTGCCAGAAAAATTGATGTAAAACCCGTAAAAACCCTTTTTTCAGCCCTTATATAAAAATCACTTAAATCAATAAGATAAGAAAGCGGTAGAAAAAAGGGTATCGCGGTCAGGCGCTAACCGTAAAGCCCAGCATCATACCTGTGTCCTCATGCTCCAGCAGATGACAATGCGCCATATAAGCCTGGTCTTTATCCGCCAGATGGTTAAAGCGCACCAGCACCTCGCTGCGCCAGCCTTCCACACGAACCGTATCTTTCCAGCCGCTGCGATGCGGTGCCGGCGGCTTACCGTTTTCAGAAATAATGCGGAATTGCGTGCCGTGAATATGGAAGGGATGCAGCATCTCGTCGCCTTCGCCGGAAATTGTCCACTTCTCCGTAACGCCCTGCTTTACATCGAAAGAGGGTTTGGTCATATCGAACGCAACGCCGTTAATCTTATTGCCGTTATGGAAATCGTAGGCTGAATTCGTCTGCTTAGCTGACCCGGCATCATGCTCCATCGCATGATCTTCCATCCCTTCCATCTTCTGATGCGCACCGTTTTCCATATCGGACATCTGATGCCCGCCATGCGAGCCGCCGGCCATCGCTTCGCTGTCGTGCGCATCGCCGCTCATACCCGCCATCGCAGCATGGCCGTAGCGCTCCATCAGCGCCAGCATACCGCGACGATCCAGCTCCGGATCCATCGACAGCTGCAGCCAACGACTCTTTAACCCATCCTGCGACGGCAGCGGCGGCACATCGACCAGCTTATCCGGCAGCGAACCGCTGGCCATCACCCGCAGCGGCTGGATGCTCAGCAGCGGCAGCGGCCGATCAAACGGCGCCAGCGACATGCCCATCTGCCGCACCGGCAGCGTTTGCAAATCAAACGGCTTGGCGTCCAGCGTATCCACCAGCACCTCAAAGCGTTCGCCCGGCATCATCGACAGCTCGGTGACTTTTACCGGCTCGCTCAGCAAGCCGCCGTCGCCGCCGATTACATAAAGCGGACGACGATCGCTGGCCGTGATATTCAGCGAACGGGCGTTGCAGCCGTTAAGCAGCCGCAGGCGCAGCCAACCACGCGGCACGGTATGCTGTGGATAGATTGCGCCATTGGTCAGCATGGTATTGCCAAACCAGCCAACGGCGGCGCTCATGATATCCAGCTCATAGTCAATCTTGCTGTTATCCGTCGAAAGCCTTTTGTCCTGCAGGATCACCGGAATATCGTCGATGCCCCAGATTTTCGGCAGCAGCAGCTTTTCCGTCGCCTCGTCTTTTAAGATCACTAAACCGGCCAGACCTTGCGCCACCTGAAAGCCGGTACGCCCGTGCTGATGAGGGTGGAACCAACAGGTCGCGCCAGGCTGATCGGGCGTAAAACTGACGGTACGCGTGGCACCAGGCGCGATGCGCGCTTGCGGCCCGCCATCTACTTCACCAGGCAGCTCTAATCCATGCCAGTGAACCGTGGTCGCCTCCGGTAACTGATTGCGTAAATTTACCGTCACCGCTTTGCCGCGCTCCAGCTGAATCGCCGGGCCCAGCAGGCTGCCGTTATAGCCCCACGTTGGCACTGATTTTCCTGCCCAGCTTGTGACGCCCTGCTGCGCCGTAACGGTCACTTCGCCGCGCGCATCCGGCGTCAGTAAGGTGGGAACAGGCAGTACGGGGCGCTGCTGCGCGGCCATCAGCGACCGGCTCCATAAAGGTAGTGCGCCGGCTGCGCCCAGCGCGGCGCTCAGCTTGATAAAATCACGACGTTGCATTAATCCATCCTCAACCCGGCTTTAACTTATCGTCCGCAGCATAAACCCTTCCCCTGAGGGAAGGTCAAGTTTTGCCGCCTATCGCCGAAAAATTGCGATTTACGAACATTTCTCTGCTGAAATTGACTGTCGCGCGACGGTAACTGTGCTAACGTCAGAGTACTGTCACCCTTTGAGTAGAGTTATGAAGAAAAGCATCAAGGCTCTGTTGTTACTGGGCCTGTTTGGCTTCTCATCGACAAGTTTTGCGCTGAGCGAGTCGGAAGCGGAAGATCTGGCGGATCTGACCGCTGTTTTTGTTTATCTGAAAAACGACTGCGGCTACCAGAGTCTGCCGGATAGTCAGATCCGTCGCGCGCTGGTCTTTTTCGCCCGGCAAAACCGCTGGGATCTGAGCAATTACAGCAGCTTTAATATGAAATCGCTGGGCGCAGACAGCTACCGCGATTTAAGCGGCATCGCCGTTCCCAACGACACCAAGTGCAAATCTCTGGCGCGCGATTCGCTCAGCCTGCTTGCCTACGTGAAGTAACCCCCGCCGTTTTCCCGCCGCCAGTTTGACCGTGCAAGCACGGTCAGAGTTGGCTATCATATCGCGCCCATTTTTCGTGGCTGCTACAACCAGGAGAGCCGTACCATGGCCGAAAAAGAGATGTGGTATGAAACGCTTCATACCGGTTTTGGGCAGTATTTTGCTGTCGATAAAATTTTATACCGCGAACAGACCGGACATCAGGATCTGGTTATCTTTGAAAACGCCGAGCTGGGGCGCGTAATGGCGCTGGATGGCGTGGTGCAAACCACCGAGCGCGATGAGTTTATCTATCACGAAATGATGACTCACGTGCCGCTGCTGGCGCACGGCGCGGCGAAGCGCGTATTGATTATCGGCGGCGGCGATGGCGCTATGCTGCGCGAAGTCAGCCGTCATAAAGAGATCGAACAGATCACCATGGTGGAGATCGACGCGGGCGTGGTGACGTTCTGCAAACAGTATCTGCCTAACCACAATGCCGGCGCCTATGAAGATCCGCGCTTTAAGCTGGTGATCGACGATGGCGTAAACTTTGTGCGCAGCTGCAACGAAAAGTTCGACGTGATCATCTCCGACTGCACCGATCCGATCGGGCCGGGCGAAAGTCTGTTTACCTCGGACTTTTATGAAGGATGTCGGCGCTGCCTCAATGAAAACGGCATTTTTGTGGCGCAGAATGGCGTTTGCTTTCTCCAGCAGGATGAAGCCGTCAACAGCCACCGTAAGCTGAGCCACTACTTTAAGGACGTCAGCTTCTATCAGGCGGCCGTGCCGACCTATTACGGCGGCATTATGACGTTCGCCTGGGCGAGCGACAACCCGGCGCTGCGCCAGCTGGATACGGCCACGCTTGCGGCGCGTTATCAGCAGTCCGGCCTGACCTGTCGCTACTACAATCCGGCGATCCACACCGGCAGCTTTGCCCTGCCGCAATATCTGTTGAATGCGCTGGCCGACTAACCGGGCATTTTAAGGGGGTGAACGAAATTGCAAAAGCTTAAACTACATGGCTTCAACAACCTGACGAAAAGCCTGAGTTTTTGTATCTACGATATCTGTTACGCGAATACCGAAGCGGAGCGTGACGGCTATATTGCGTACATTGATGAGCAGTACAACGCCAACCGGCTGACGGAGATCCTTAGCGAAACCTGTTCGATTATCGGCGCCAACGTGCTGAATATCGCGCGCCAGGATTACGAGCCGCAGGGCGCCAGCGTCACTATCCTGGTCAGCGAGGAGCCGATCGACCCCAAAGATATCGATAACTCGGAACATCCCGGCCCGCTGCCCGGCTCGGTGGTCGCGCACCTGGATAAAAGCCATATCTGCGTGCATACCTATCCGGAAAGCCATCCAGAAGGCGGCCTTTGCACCTTCCGCGCGGATATCGAAGTGTCGACCTGCGGCGTGATTTCGCCGCTGAAAGCGCTGAACTATCTGATCCATCAGCTTGAGTCCGATATCGTCACCATCGACTATCGCGTGCGCGGCTTTACCCGCGACGTTAACGGCGTGAAGCACTTTATCGATCATGAAATCAATTCGATTCAGAATTTTATGTCGGAAGATATGAAGTCGATGTATGACATGATGGACGTCAACGTCTATCAGGAGAACATCTTCCACACCAAGATGCTGCTGAAAGAGTTTGATTTGAAGCACTATCTTTTCCACACGCGGCCAGAAGATCTGACGCCGCATGAGCACAAGCGCATTACCGATTTGCTGTGGAAAGAGATGCGGGAAATTTACTACGGACGCAATATTCCCTCCGTAGGCTTTAAAACGCTGTAGGTTTCACCAGCGGGCGGCCTTCGGGCGGCCCGTTTTACATTTAGCGCGCCAGCGTCAGCGTAAACGGCTGGCCGCTCAGCTCCTTCACCTCTTTCTCACCCAGCTGTTCATCCGTAATGATATCGGTCAGACTTTGCAGCGGCGTGGCGCAAAACAGCGACCAGGAACCATATTTGCTGCTGTCCGCCAGCAGTACTTTGCGGCGCGCGTTAATCAGCAGATCCTCTTTCAGGCCCGCTTTCTCTTCCGTCGGCGTGGTGATGCCTTTCTCCAGGCTCCAGGAGTTGCAGCTGACAAAAGCCACGTCGGGATAGATATTGCGCAGCAGCCTGCGGCCGTGCTCGCCGATACAGGACTGGCTGGAGTCATCGATTCGTCCGCCGATAATCGTCACTTCAATCTGCTTAAACTCCGACAGAAACAGGGCGATATGCAGATCGGCGGTAATCACCCGCAGCGGCAGATGCGTAAGCTGACGAGCCAGCTCCAGCATAGTTGTGCCCGCATCCAGCACCACGGCGTCGTTGGCTTTTACCAGACTGGTCGCCGCCATCGCGATAGCCTGTTTCTCGCTAAGATGACGCTGCATCTTCTCGACCGTAGTAGGCTGAGCGGGAATAAAGCGGTTCAGGGTAACGCCGCCGTGCGTCCGGCTGATTACCCCTTCCCGATCCAGTTTGATCAGATCCCGCCGAATCGTGGCCGGCGACGCGGAAATGGCCGCCACCAGCTGATCGACGGTTACCAGATTATGGCTTTTCAGATAGTCCATGATCTGGTCAAGGCGACTTTGTCCCTTCATATGTCCTTATGCAAGCTGCATCGCTAGCTGAATGGAAATCGCCATGCTCTCAGACTTCGCTTTACCTGTCCAGGCAATATCAAACGCCGTGCCGTGGTCGGCGGAAGTACGAATAAACGGCAGGCCAGCAGTGATATTAACGCCGTCATAGAAGCCCAGCAGCTTGAGCGGAATATGTCCCTGATCGTGATACATCGCTACCACGATGTCGTATTGCCCCTCGTAGCACTGCAAAAACACCGTATCCGGCGGACAAGGGCCGAAGGCGTTAATGCCTTTGGCTTTCATTGCCTCTACCGATGGCCCAACAATTTTTATCTCCTCGTCGCCAAACAGGCCGTTTTCGCCCGCGTGGGGATTGACCCCTGCTACCGCAATGCGCGGATTTTCATAGCCGACGCGCTTCAGGAAAGTTTCCGCCATGCCGATCACCGTCTCTACGCGATCGCGGTTCAGCGTATCCAGGAACTTACGCAGCGCGATATGCGTGGTGACGTGAATGACTTTCAGCTTGTCGGTATAGAGCACCATTGCGTAGTTTTTACTATCGGTCAGCTTCGCCAGCAATTCAGTGTGGCCCGGATAAAGATGCCCGGCGGAATGCAGCGCCTCTTTATTCAGCGGCGCGGTGGCGATAGCCTGCACTTCGCCCGCCAGCGCCAGCTCGGTAGCGCGCTTTACGCAGCGATAAGCCAGGTCGCCTGCGGCTTTCTGTACCACGCCCGGTTTTAAAGCTTCGGGATCGGCCAGCGGCTCATCGATGATGTTAATCATGCCCGGCGCAAAATGCGCATCGGCCACGCTGTCCAACACTCGCAGTTCCGCTTGCGGTGTAATGCCCATTGCCATAATCCGTCGCAGCGTGCTGGCACAGCCCACGACGACGGCTGGCGCGCCGGAAAGCTCGCCTTCCGCCAGGGATTTGATGATTATTTCCGGGCCAATACCCGCCGGATCGCCCATGGTAACCGCAATAATTTTACTCACTCGCCTTCTCCTCAATAAAACGAAAAACTTCTACCAGGGTGTTTTCATCACCAAAACCGCCAGCCTTGGTAAGCACCAGCAGGTTGTCATTGCCTTGCAGCAGATAGCCATAAGGCACGCAGCCCGCTATCTGTCCTGTAATCTGAAAGCCCTGCGCGCCTAATCCGCGCGCCGCCGCTATTGCCACATCGCCGCCGGAAAGATAAAGCGCTGACGGCGTCACGTCCCGCAGCACATCGGCGGTAAGCGCCGCCAGATAAGCGCAAATCCGTTCGCCGAGCTGCTGGCGGCTGAGGCCATAGCGTTCGCACAGCGCCGCAATCTCCTGGCGCTGCTCTGCCTGCTGGCAGGTGCGGATCACGCAGTGTCGGCCCTGCTGCAGCGCCGCCGTGACCGCCTGGCGCCAAATCAGACTTTGCGAGTCGCCGCTGAAAATTTGCCGGATATCGACGTCGATCAGCTCGATCGCCTGTCGCTGCATCAGCCGGCCGATCTGCCGCTGCGCCGCTTCGCTCATTGAGCCTATTACCGCCAGCACGGGCTTTGCCGACGCGATCTTCGGCGCATTTGTCGCCGCGCGGTTCCGCGTGGTTCCGGCCAGCTGTCTGCCCAGCGCCTCGCTCAGCCCGGCGGCGCCAACCAGCAAAGGCCGCTCTGGCAGCTCGTCCGCCGCCTGCATAATGCGTTGCAGATCGCCGTCCGTTTGCGCATCCAACACGATCAGCCGCTTGCCATCCGCAATGGCCGCCTCGATGCGCTGACGCAGATCCTGCGCCGCCAGTGGGATCACGCCGATCGCTAAAGCCGTTTGCTCCCGCAGCCTGACCGGAATGCTGGCGCTGCTTACCGGCGTTTTAGGATCGCTGGCATATTCCGTTTCCGTTAGCAGACGACCGTCGATATAACAGCAGCCTTCTACCGTGGTGCGGCCCAGCGCAGGCACTGCTGGCGCAATCAGCGCAACGCTTTTTCCGCTGGCCCTAAGCGCCGCTTCTGTCTCAGCACCAGGATTGCCGCGCAGCGTGGAGTCGATTTTTTTAAACAGCCAGCCGTCGCGCGCCCTCTCTTGCTGCGCGTTTACGGCTGCTGCGATGCGGCTGGCCGCCAGCTCTGCGCTAACTGCCCGGCTATCCGTATTCACTACTCGCACATCGCAATGTTTTGCCGATGTGGCGGCATCAAACAGCACCTGTACGCGCGCGCCGACGCTGGCCAGTCCGGCTCCGGCGTCGTTAGCGCCGGTGAAGTCATCGGCGATCACCAGCACGGGCGTTTTCCACGTTAAGCGCGACATCTCTTCTCCTGACGGCAGCGCGAAAGCGAAGTGCTCTCGCCGGATATGATTATATTCAATCACGATTGATTATATGTGAGCACGATCAAATTAATCAAAATCAATTTGCCCTATAAATTTATCCCTCTCCCGCCGGAGAAGGGTCATAAATGAGCAAATACAATCACGCCGTGCAACCATCGGCAGCGACAACAGGGTAAAAGGCATGAATATCAACAGCACCGTGATTAGCGGATACCAGACGCTTAACGACATTGGCTATCTGCTGCAGAACCATCAGCAGGTGCTGATGGTGACGGACAAAAATATCGTCGGTATCCCGGCGGTACAGCAGCTGATTACGCAGATTAGCGGCCAGACAATGCTGAACATTGTGGATTCGGTGCCGCCGGAACCCAGTCAGCATGATGTGGCGACGGTGCTGGCTTCTCTGTCGACGCGGAAAGTGGATTTGGTGATCGGCGTTGGCGGCGGCAGCGTGCTGGACGTCGCCAAACTGCTTTCCGTGCTCTGCGCGGACGACGCGCCCTCGCTGGAAGCGCTGCTGGCCGGCGAAAAACCGCAGCGCCGCACCGCTTCGCTGCTGATCCCAACGACCGCTGGCACAGGCTCCGAGGCCACGCCAAACGCAATCCTGGCTATCCCGGAGAAAGAAACCAAAGTCGGCATTATTTCGCCGGTGATGCTGCCCGATTACGTAGTGCTGGCGCCCGAGCTGACCACCAGTATGCCTGCGCATATCGCCTCTTCGACCGGCATCGACGCGCTCTGTCATCTGCTCGAATGCTTTACCGCCAACGTCGCTAATCCGGTTAGTGATAACTACGCGCTGATCGGCATGAAGAAGCTGTTCGCCAGCCTGGAAAAGACCATCGCGGAGCCGGATAACCTGGCGGCGCGTCTGGATATGCTCTGGGCTTCTTACTACGGCGGCGCGGCTATCGCGCACGCTGGCACACATCTGGTGCACGCCATGTCCTATCCGCTGGGCGGCAAATACCATCTGCCGCACGGCGTGGCGAACGCCATTCTGCTGGCGCCCTGTATGCGCTTCGTGCGTCCGGCTGCGGTCGGCAAATTCGCGCAGGCTTACGATCTGTTGCCGGACGCCAATGCCTCACTCAGCGAGGAAGAAAAATCCGTAGCGCTGGTGGACTACTTCGCCGCGCTGGTGAAGCGTCTGAAGCTACCCGCCAGCCTGGACGAACTGGGTATCAACGCCGATCACCTGCCCTATCTGGTCGAGGCCGCGCTGGACGTACAGCGCCTGATGAAAAACGTGCCGGGTAGCGTCAGCGCCGACGATGTGCGCGAGGTTTATCTGACGCTGTTTCCCACTCTGAATCACTAACTGGACAAAGCCATGATAAAGAAAATAACCGGCGTGCTGACCGCTATCGTCACGCCGTTTACCGCTGAGGGCGACTACCATGAGCGCGCGATGCGTCAGCAGATCCAGCGCCAGCTCGCTGCGGGCAACGGCATTTTTTGCGGCGGCACCAACGGCGAGTTTTTCGTGCTGAATGAAAAAGAGAAGCTGGCCGTGACCGCGACCTGCGTGGAGGAAGTGGCCGGCAAGGCGTTTCTGGTCGCGCATGTCGGCGAGATTTCTACCCGCGAAACTATCCGCCTGGGCAAACAGGTCGCCAGCATGGGCGTGGATGCCGTCTCAGTGATTACGCCTTACTTCGTGCCGCTGAAGCAGGAAGAGCTGATCGCCCATTACGAAGCGGTCGCCGACGCGCTGGAAGTGCCTGTGTTTCTCTACAACATCCCGGCGCGCACCGGCAATACGCTACAGCCAGAGACGGTACGCATGCTGGCGGCGCATCCCAATATCGTCGGCATCAAGGACAGCGCGGGCAGCTATGAGAGCCTGAGCGGTTTTTTACAGGCTGCCGAAGGCGCTGAAAACTTTAACGTGCTCAACGGCCCGGATTCGCTAATCCACCAGGGCTTTGTCGACGGCTGTTCCGCCTGCATCTCCGGGCTGGCCAACGTCGCGCCTAAAGAGATCAACGCAATTTGGGCGCGCTTTAACGATGGCGATATCGAAGGCTCGCGCAAAGAGCAGGAAAACGTCACCGGCCTGCGCACCGATCTCTACGGCGTCGCCTTCTCGCCTGCGGCGGTGAAAAAAGCCGTGGCGCTGATGGGCTACGACGTGGGCGAAAGCCGCTATGCCGTGCGCTTCAGCGCCGAAGAAGAGCAGCGTATTCGCCAGATCGTCAATCAGTACACCCAATAATCCCTGTGCAGGCCGTTGGGGCATATTCCACCTTCAGCGCCCTATCCGGCGCTTAACCCTACAAGGGCGCGAAAAGAGCCGCAGGCCGCCGCGTCCGCTCATAGTGAGGCATCACAATGAAAGAGTTTTCTGCTGAAGGCACGCTAATTATTGTTTGCATGGTGGTCGCCTATATTTTGTTTACCACCTGGCTGACTTACCGGCTAAGAAGTAAAAGCTCCGGCGACTTTATGGAAGGGTCGCGCGCCATGCCCGCTTTTATCGTCGGTATTATGCTGATGTCGGAATATATCGGCGCCAAATCGACCATCGGCACCGCGCAGGCCGCTTTTGAAGATGGCTTTGCCGCATCCTGGTCGGTCATCGGCGCGGCGATTGGCTTTCCCATCTTCGGCCTGCTGCTGGTGAAGCGCATTTATAATACCGGCAAGATTACTATTTCCGGCGCGATAGCGGAAAAGTACGGCAGCACCACCAAGAATATTATCTCTGTTATTATGATTTACGCGCTGCTGCTGGTGAACGTCGGCAATTACGTCAGCGGCGCGGCGGCTATCTCTACCGTATTAAAAGTGAATCTGCCCGTTGCGGCCTTTATTACCGCCATTGTCAGTACTTTCTATTTCGCTTTCGGCGGCATGAAAGGCATGGCCTGGGTGACGATGCTGCACAGCACGCTGAAATATGTCGGTATCCTGATTATTCTCGGCGTGGCGCTGAAAATGACCGGCGGCATTACGCCAATGGTTGAGAAAATGCCTTCCTTCTACTGGACGTGGGACGGCCACGTAGGCGCCAGCACCATCGTCGCCTGGCTGATTGGCACCATCGGCTCGATCTTCTGTACCCAGTTTGTGATCCAGGCAATTTCCTCCACCAAAAGTCCTGCGGCGGCGCGGCGCGCAACCTGGGTAGCGTTCTTCTTCTGCCTGCCGATTGGTATTGCTATCGCGATGATCGGCGTGGCGGCGAAATATCTGCACCCGGATATTCAAAGCCTCTATGCGCTGCCGGTGTTCTTACAGGATATGAGCCCGTGGCTGGCGGGTATTGTCACCACTTCGCTGGTCGCCTCGATTTTTGTCAGCGTCGGCACCGTAGCATTGGCTATCGCTTCGCTGATCGTAAAAGATTTCTATGTGCCTTACCGCAAGCCAACGCCGGAGCGCGAATTTAAAATGACCCGCTGGCTGTCGCTGGCGATCGGCTTTGCGCCGCTGATTTTCGTGCTGTTCGTCCCGGAAGTACTCAAGCTCTCTTTCTTTACCCGCGCGATCCGTCTGTCGATCTCCGTGGTAGCGATTATCGCCTTCTATCTGCCGATGTTTAAAAGCGCGCGCGGCGCGAACTGGGGCCTGATCGGCGCCTGCGTGATGACTTCCGTCTGGTTCGTGCTGGGCGATCCTTTTGGTATCAACAACATGTATATCGCGCTGATTACGCCAGCGGTGATTATGGCTATCGACTATCTGATCCCGAGCCGTCAGAGCGTAAAAAACAGCATGCAAAAAAGTGGAGCCTGATATGAGTGAAACCCTGACAGTGGAACGTAATGGTCTGGTGCAGCCGGCCGATAAAGATCCTCGCCAACAAGTGGCGATGCTGCCTTCGCCCTGCCCGCAAAACCATGCGGCCAATCTGCTGCCGCTGCCGGACGGCGACCTGCTTTGCGTCTGGTTTGGCGGCACTCAGGAAGGCATCGCCGATATCTCCGTCTGGTGCTCGCGGCTGGCGAAAAACAGCGATTGCTGGAGCGAGCCGCAGAAGCTTTCCGACGACAGCAGTCGCTCCGAGCAGAACCCGGTACTGTTTCTCGCGCCCGATAACGTGCTGTGGCTGCTGTGGACGGCGCAGAAGTCCGGCAACCAGGATACCGCCATCGTGCGCTTTCGCCAGTCGCAGGATTTCGGCAAAAGCTGGGGCCCGATCGCCACGCTGCTGGACAAGCCCGGCACCTTTATCCGTCAGCCGATTGTGGTGCTGGAGAACGGCAACTGGCTGCTGCCGGTGTTTTACTGCACCACGCGGCCCGGCGAAAAGTGGGTCGGCAACTACGATACCAGCGCGGTGAAGATCTCTTCTGACCAGGGAAAAAGCTGGCGCGACGTGGCCGTGCCGGAGAGCACCGGCTGCGTGCATATGAACATCACGCTGCTGAAGGACGGCTCGCTGCTGGCGCTGTTCCGCAGCCGCTGGGCGGATAACATTTATGCCAGTCGCTCGACCGATAACGGCGAAAGCTGGTCGGCGCCGCAGCCGACCGAGCTGCCGAATAATAATTCGTCGATCCAGCTCACGACGCTGGCTAACGGCGATCTGGCGCTGGTCTACAACGCCATGAGCGCCGAAGGCGCCAGCGAACGTCGCCTGTCGCTCTATGACGAAATTGAAGATGAAGAGGACGACGTAGCCGTGGCGACGCAACCTGTCACGCATAGCGGCAAAACGGCGTTCTGGGGCGCGCCGCGTGCGCCGATGACGCTGGCGATTTCCACCGACGGCGGCAGAAGCTGGCCGTGGCGGCGTAATCTGGACGAAGGCGACGGCTACTGCATGACCAATAATTCCCAGCAGAAGCTGAATCGCGAGTTCTCCTATCCCAGCATCAAACAGGGCATTCATGGCGAACTGCATATTGCCTACACTTATTTCCGCCAGGCGATTAAATATGTCTGCGTGGACGAGGCCTGGGTTAAGGAGGCGCAATGATTACCGGCAATCTGGCGACGCTGAAAATGGCAACGCTGCCGCCCGCGCTGGCAGCGCTGCTTTCCCGACCCGAGCACAGCTTTGCGGCGCTGCTCGCTCATGATGATGGAAAAATTCAGCCGCAGGAGGCTGGCTGGTTTTGCAATATCGGCGTGGCGAATACCGCGCCTGAGGAAACACGGCATACCGAGTTTCATCGCCGATATCTGGATATTCAGATCCTGCTTGAGGGCGAAGAGATTATTCACTTTTCCTGCGCCGATGCCCGCCAGCAGCAGGCGGAAGAGCGCAAGCCGGATCTGTTTATCGTCGCGCAGCCGCAGCTGCCGCACTCGCTGCATCTGCGGCCAGGCGATTTCGCCATCTTTTATCCCGGCGAAGCGCATCAGGCGCTGTGCGCGGTCGGCGAACCGGCCACCATTCGTAAAGCAGTCTTTAAAATCCCGCTGGAGGCGCTATGAGTCGTCACGCTTTGCTTACCGGCGTCAGCTCGGGGATTGGCGCCGCCATCGCGGAACAGCTGCTGCAGGAAGGCTGGCGCGTGACCGGGCTGAGCCGTACGCTGGTTAAGCGCGACAATCCCGCTTTCACCTCGCTCTCTGTGGATTTGTTCGATACCGCCGCGCTAAAACAGGCGCTCGCCACGCTGCCGCAGATAGATGCGGTGATCCACGCCGCCGGCATGATGAAGGCCGCGCCGCTGGGCGAGCTGGATGAGGAGACGAGCGAAAAGCTCTGGCAGCTGCATATTCGCGTAGCGGAAGTACTGGCGAACCAGCTGGCGTCACGGCTGCCGACTGGCGGCCGCATCGTGCTGCTCGGCAGTCGAACCTCGACCGGCGCGGCGGGACGCAGTCAGTATGTCTGCACCAAATCGGCGATGAAGGGCATGGTAAGAAGCTGGGCGGCAGAGCTGGCGCCGCGCGGCATTACCGCGAATATTGTTGCGCCCGGCGCGACGGAAACGCCGATGCTGAGCCAGCCGGGCCGCGAAAGCTCGCCGCCGAAGCTGCCGCCGATTGGCCGCTACATCCAGCCGCAGGAAGTGGCCGCGCTGGTCGGCTATCTGCTCTCGCCCGCCGCCGATGCCATCACCGGCCAGGAGCTGGTGATCTGCGGCGGCGCCTCGCTGTAAAAAAGCGGCGGCCAGGATAAACCACGCCGCCGCTTTCTTACTCCTCGTAGAGCCTTTCCAGAAAGCCAATTGCCTCGCTGATAATATTTTCGCTGCCGAAGCCGCCGGCTTTAGTGATCACCGGCAGATCGTCAAGATCGCTATGAACAAAGGTACACCAGGGAATGCAGGGCGCGATCTCGCCGGAAATCCGATAGCCTTTTGCATGCAGGCTGGCGGCCACTGCCGTAGCAATATCGCCGCCGGTCAAAAATAGCCCGCCGATTTGCGCCCGATTAAGGATGGCCACCGTCAGCTCAGCCAGCCGTTTGCTGATGGTTTCGCCCAGCTGCTGGCGGCTTAATTGCCACTGCTGGCAAAGGCTGCCAATAAGCTCTCTCTCCTGCTCGCTGCGGCTGGCGCGCAGAATGCAGTGCTGTTGCCGCAGCAGCGCGGCCGCGCTTTCGTCCGCCAGCCGGTTGAGACAGTCAGCCGCCTCTTCGCCCAACAGCGCCTGAGGAAAAACATCCACCACAGCCGTATTTTCATGCGCACTGGCGTAATGGATCTGTTTGCGGGTCGCCTCACTCATCGATCCGGCGACAATCAGCAGCGGCAGTCGGCTGCGCGGCTGCATATATAAGGTCGCGGGCAAAGCGTTCGCCAGCCCGGCCGCGCCCACCCAGACCACGGGAAAAGCGAGTCGCGCGGCCGCGCGGGCAATGGCGGCAAGATCCTCTTCCGTTTCCGCATCCATCACCACCAGCGTTTGCTGCTGCGCCAGCGCGGCCAGCTGCTCGCCGAGCGAAGGAGAACGTACCGCAGCCAGCGAGAACTCCTCTATCGGCAAAGCGGTCTGGCTGGCCAGAATGGTGGCGATGCGCGAGCTGAGGATCGGCGTTTTGGGATCGCTGGCGAATTCGGTGGTGTGCAGCGGCTGCCGGTTAACCAGACACTCCCCATTCAGCGTGGTTCTGCCCGCCGCCGGGATCGCCGCCGCGATCACCGCCAGACGCGCGCCCGTCGCTGCCAGCGCCGCAGCGATTTCCGCGCCGGGATTACCGCGAAAAGTGGAATCGATTTTTTTATAGAGGGTCGGACGCTGCTCGGCGTAATGCTCTATCGCCTCAGTCACGCAGCGCGCCGCCGCTTGCGCATCGACGGCGCGGCTTTCCGTATTAATGACCAACACGTCAGCACGACTGTTAACCGTCGGGTCGCTTTGCAATAAAACTTCAGTGCGCGCGCCTTTTTTCGCCAGCTGCACGCCCGTATCGTTAGCGCCGGTAAAATCATCGGCAATCACCAGCATTTTCATGATTTGGCCTCCTGCGGCGCGCTGCGTTTAGCTATCCAGGAAGTAAAAAGGGGCGTAAGGATCGCGGTGGTAATCACGGAAGCGGCGATTAACGGCGTGGCGGCCGAAGCCACTTTCAGCAGAGAAGGATCGGCCTGCGCAATCGCCAGCGGCGTGGCGACCGCGTTTCCCGCCGTGCTGGAAGCCGCCGCGCCCGCAATGCCGCTTCCTCCAACCAGCCGATCGACGCGAACGTTAAACCAGCCGCCGAGGAAAGTGGTCAACAGGCCCAGTACGATGCCTGCGATACCGCCTTCCAGCAGCATCGCCAGATCGATACCTGTGCCCAGCGCGAAGGCGAAAAAGGGGATCAGCACCGGGCCGCCAGCGGTAAGAAAGCGTCGCATTTCCGCATCCAGATTACCCAGCAGCATGCCGACCAGCAGCGGCACTATTACGGCGACCAGCGATATAAAAGGAATGGAAGCCATGCCGGCGGCGCCCAATACAATCAGCGTAAAGAAAGGGCCGTCGCTCATGGACATCAGTGGGATAGCGCCAATATCGGTTTCGCTGCCAAACTCACCGACCAGCGCCGCGTAAAGCCCGCCGTTGGCATTGCTCATCGCGGCGATAATCGCCACGCTGCTAAGGCCGAAAAAGCCTCCGGCGCCTGCCAGTTTATCGACGGTAAAGCCAAGCGCCACCGCGACCAGCAGTTTTACCAGCGTGATGCTGCCGCCTTGCAGAATAGCTTTTGGCGCCGCGCTAAAGCTGATCCCGGCGCCCATGCAGACCAGAAAGGCGCCAATCAACGGCGCGGCGCCCTGTTTGAATAGCGCGGTGGTAAAGCCGCCGATTTGCAGCAGCTGCGGCGCAAAAGTATTAAGAGCGGTTCCGGCAACCAGCGGTACGACCATCATACCGCCCGGAATTTTTTCGATAGCCTGTTTCAGTTTCATCAGCATCCTGCCTCGTTTGTTATTCCTTTTTTGATTTTAATAAATCAACGGTGAATAAAAACGATCAGGATCGCAGATAAAAACATTAAAAATGAGCAAATAGTTGCAGACGGGCCTAGCGTCCCTGCAGAAAGCTGCGATAGGCGGCGATCACCGCCAGAAAGTCCTCTACGCCGCAGAAGCAGAGACTTTCCTCGTCGTAGTAGCTCATGCCCTCTTCCATCTCGTCGCCTTCGATGCTGAGCAGGTTCGCGCGAACGATCACCTCTTCCTCATCCAGCCAGATGGTGTATTCACGGCCCACGCGCTGCCACTGGCGCTCGCTGCCTTTGACTTCGGCAACGGCGGCTTCCACCTCGTCCAGCAGCGCCAGGTTATCCGCCGCTTCTTCATTAAACCAGTGGCCGATGGCTTCATGCCCCATCGACATGCGTACCTTTACCGTGCCGGTAACGTCGCGTAAAAATTCGTATTCCATGCTGTTTTCCTCTGAACGGCTGCGCCGAGGGCGCGCATAATCGCCGATAAGGTTAATTATCGCAACAAGTTGCCGGAAAAACAGCGACCGCCTTCAGTAATAGCGTGGGTTTGTTTCGTCTGGGCGGGACTGTGTCTGACAGTCTCAAAAAAAGAGACTACAAATAAACCAACCAAAATCAGTATGCTTTTGCGACTCAGTCAACCAGCAGCCAAAAAATAAGAGCGGGTGCGATGAGACTATGCCAGAACAACTTAAGTGGCGGGGAAAACTCCCCGCCGGTTGCCCTTACCTGGGTTCGTAATCCATAAAGACAGCAATCTCCGTCTCTCCGGTTCGCAAACGTACCTCGCAGAGGTCTTTTCGCGTCACCAGAAGGACGGCTGCAGCCGCCACTATTACGATGATGGCGATCAGGATCGCCGTTCGCTGCTTCATGGTTGCTCTCCTTGCCTTGCGGCGCGTAAGAGGCTACCTTTATGTTGTCGAAGCATAAAGATGGGCCTCAGGTTGATTTATAGTCACCTGGGGCTTTTCTCTTTCTGCCGTCGGCTAATGCTTCAGGCAGAAAGCCCAAAGCACCCGGTGCCATACTACCCAGCCTGGCTGCCAGCTCAATCTCCCTACGTCATTTTTTGCGTGCCCGCTTCAATATTCCAGGTATTTTTAAGCTGAATTGCGTGGACTATATGGGTTTGCAGGCCAATGTATATACCGGCGACTGCTTTATCTCCGCTTGCGCGGAGAACACCGGCTAATAACGCTAAGACGACTATTTCTGATCTTGCTCACTATCCGTCGCCAAAGCTGGGTTACGCCCATAAAAAATCCGGCCCTGCGAACAGGCCCGGATTTTTATTCAGAGATAAGCGCTATTCAACCGAATAACGCTTCGCTGATTTACACCGCCGTCTGGAAAATGACGCCGTCGGCTTTCTCAGTGTACTGGTTTAACTGGTCGAAGTTCAGATAGCGATAGGTATCCACCGCCGTCTTGTCGACCTGCGCCATAAACTGCTGATACTCGTCCGGCGTTGGCAATTTGCCCAGCAGCGAGGCGACCGCAGCCAGCTCCGCAGAAGCCAGGTAAACGTTCGCGCCGGTACCCAGACGGTTCGGGAAGTTACGGGTCGAGGTGGAAACCACCGTCGCGCCGTCCGCTACGCGCGCCTGGTTACCCATGCACAGCGAGCAGCCCGGGATTTCGATACGTGCGCCGCTCTTGCCGAAGACGCTGTAGTAGCCCTCTTCCGTCAGCTGCGCCGCATCCATCTTGGTTGGCGGCGCCACCCACAGACGAGTCGGCAGCTGGCCTTTGTGGCTGTCCAGCAGCTTGCCCGCCGCGCGGAAATGGCCGATGTTGGTCATACAGGAACCGATAAAGACTTCGTCAATCTTCTCGCCCTGCACGTCCGACAGCAGACGCGCATCGTCCGGATCGTTTGGCGCGCACAGGATTGGCTCTTTGATCTCGGCCAGATCGATTTCGATCACTGCCGCGTACTCCGCATCCGCATCGCCTTCCAGCAGCTGCGGATCCGCCAGCCATTTCTCCATGCCCTGAATACGACGTTCCAGCGTACGGCGATCGCCGTAGCCTTCCGCAATCATCCACTTCAGCAGAACGATGTTGGAGTTGAGGTACTCAATAATAGGATCTTTGCCCAGCTTGATAGTACAACCAGCCGCAGAACGCTCCGCGGAGGCATCGGAAAGCTCAAACGCCTGCTCGACTTTCAGTTCCGGCAGGCCTTCGATTTCCAGAATGCGGCCGGAGAAGATGTTTTTCTTGCCTTTCTTCTCAACGGTCAGCAGGCCCTGTTTGATGGCGTACAGCGGAATAGCGTGCACCAGATCGCGCAGCGTGATGCCCGGCTGCATTTTGCCTTTGAAACGCACCAGCACGGACTCTGGCATATCCAGCGGCATAACGCCGGTTGCCGCCGCAAAAGCCACCAGGCCAGAACCTGCCGGGAAAGAGATGCCGATCGGGAAACGGGTATGCGAGTCGCCGCCCGTACCAACGGTATCCGGCAGCAGCATACGGTTCAGCCAGCTGTGGATGATGCCGTCGCCCGGACGCAGCGACACGCCGCCGCGGTTCATAATAAAGTCCGGCAGCGTATGGTGCGTGGAGACGTCAACCGGCTTCGGATAGGCCGCCGTGTGGCAGAACGACTGCATCACCAGATCGGCGGAGAAGCCCAGACAGGCCAGATCTTTCAGCTCATCACGGGTCATTGGGCCAGTAGTGTCCTGAGAACCTACGGAAGTCATCTTCGGTTCGCAGTATGCGCCTGGACGCACGCCTTCGGTGCCACAAGCGCGGCCAACCATTTTCTGTGCCAGCGAGTAGCCGCGCGTGCTTGCCGCCACGTCTTTCGCCTGACGGAATACGTCGCTGTGCGGCAGACCAAGCGATTCGCGTGCTTTTGCGGTCAGACCACGACCGATAATCAACGGAATACGACCACCCGCGCGAACTTCGTCGAGCAGCACTTCGGTTTTCAGCGCGAAGTTAGCCAGCACTTCACCGGTTTCATGGTTACGCACTTCGCCTTTATACGGATAGATATCGATGACGTCGCCCATATTCAGGTTCTGCACATCCACTTCGATCGGCAGCGCGCCCGCATCTTCCATCGTGTTGAAAAAAATCGGCGCGATGTTGTTGCCGAGTACCACACCGCCGCCTTTTTTGTTCGGCACGTTCGGGATGTCGTCGCCCATAAACCACAGCACCGAGTTGGTAGCGGATTTACGGGAAGAACCGGTGCCGACCACGTCGCCGACGTAGGCCAGCGGGAAGCCTTTGGCCTGCAGCGCTTCGATCTGTTTGATCGGGCCGACGACGCCAGGCTGATCCGGCTCGATGCCTTCACGGGCGTTCTTCAGCATCGCCAGTGCGTGTAAGGGGATGTCAGGGCGTGACCAGGCGTCAGGCGCAGGAGAAAGATCGTCGGTGTTGGTTTCACCAGTAACTTTAAAGACGGTGACGGTGATTTTTTCCGCCAGCTCCGGGCGCGACAGATACCATTCGGCATCAGCCCAGGACTGCAGGATTTGTTTGGCGTGAGCATTACCGGCTTTGGCTTTTTCTTCCACGTCGTAGAAGTTGTCAAACATCAGCAGCGTATGGGAGAGCGCTTTTGCGGCAATCGGCGCCAGCTTTTCGTCTTCCAGCGCTTCAATCAGCGGATGAATGTTGTAGCCGCCCTGCATGGTGCCCAGCAGTTCAACCGCTTTTTCAGGAGTAACCAGAGGAGAGGTCGCTTCGCCTTTGGCGACAGCAGCCAGGAATCCGGCTTTGACATAGGCCGCTTCGTCAACGCCCGGCGGAACTCGATTAATTAACAGATCGGACAGGAATTCTTCTTCACCCGCTGGCGGGTTTTTCAGCAGTTCAACCAGCGCGGCCATTTGGGAAGCATCTAATGGTTTAGGAACAATCCCTTCGGCAGCACGCTCGGCAACGTGCTTACGGTATTCTTCTAGCACGACGTTCTCCTCGCTCACAGTGTAATGACCGGGCGCCTTCAGGCTCGCCGCAAAATAGTTTGCGCTCTTTTCTGTAGGGTAAGGTGCCCGGTTTCGCGGAGGCCAGCATAGCAGGATTTCGGTGTGATGTTAATCTGTTTACAAAAAAGCAACATAGTTAACAAGATGGCGCAGCACACGGATTAGTCAGGAAAAACGGCTTTTGGGATAGTCAGCGGGTCAAAAAACGGTGCCCTAACGCTGACTTTCAGCACTTTTTGTATGCTTTTAGAAGCGGGGGTTTAACCGGATGTTATGGGCCGCGTGGTAAGGGATTAGGGTTTTTATTGCTGCCTGTACGGCAGTATGTTGCTCAAAGAAGCTATAGAGAAAATGTTTATTTTCTAAGCTACCTGTGCGGCAGTGAACTCTATCAGCGGTAATTTTGTCGTTACAGTTCGTTTCTAAGCTGCCTGTGCGGCAGTGAACCGGGACAGCTAATGGAATGGCAGGAGATGGCTTTTCTAAGCTGCCTGTGCGGCAGTGAACGCCTGCTTATCAGGCCGTAATGGTGTTACGTTTTTCTAAGCTGCCTGTGCGGCAGTGAACTGTTAGCGATGCAGGATAACGCCTTTATCTTTAAAGAATTTTGACGCAAACCAGGTAGAAACCCTTTTTTTTGCTGTCTGTTTTAATCCACTTAAAAACAATCACTTATAAAAGCCATCAAAAAAAGGGTTTATGAACCTGGCCAGAAACCAGGATTGGCATGGCAAAAAAGCCTGTGGCGATTGTGCGGCTAAACAGCCAGTCGCCACCGGCTGTCGATCTGAAAGTTAACCCTCTACGAGTGCATAGTCTTTGTCGTTGTAGCGCTTGCCCGCAATATTTTTACTGTCGAACAGGCGATCCAGCAGCGCAACATCATCCGCCAGCAGCGTAATATCCACCGCACGGCAGTTATCTTCCAGATGCGCTATTTTGCGCGCGCCGGGAATTGGCACAATATTCGGCCCTTTCGCCAGTACCCAGGCCAGCGCGATTTGCGCTGCCGTACAGTGATAACCTGCCGCCATTTCCGTTAGCTGAGCAACCAGCTTCTCGTTATGCGCCAGCGCTTCCGGCTGAAAGCGCGGCAAATTCCGGCGGTAATCGTTCTCATCAAGCGCGGAAGGCGCCGCCATTTTCCCGGTCAGAAAACCGCGTCCCAGCGGGCTGTAAGGCACAAAGCCGATGTTTAATTCCCCGCAGGTTGCCAGCACGTCGTTTTCCACATCTCGGCTCCACAGCGAATATTCGCTTTGCAAAGCGGTAACCGGATAGACCGCCTGCGCGCGACGCAACGTTTCGCTGGAAACCTCTGACAGACCGATATGCAGGATTTTGCCTTCACGGACCAGATCGGCCAGCGTATTCATCACCTCTTCAACCGGCACGGCGGGATCGGGACGATGCTGGTAAAACAGGTCGAGCGTTTCAACGCCCAGCCGCTTTAAAGAGGCTTCCGCCACCTTGCGGATATTCGCCGGCTGGCTGTTGACGCCTTTGATTCGCTCCCAACCTTCTCCTTTGTCGGTGATATTAAAACCAAACTTGGTAGCGACCTTAATTTTGCCGCTATAGCCTTTTAGCGCTTTCGCCAGCAGTTTTTCATTTTCAAACGGCCCATAGACTTCGGCCGTATCGAGAAAATCCACGCCCAGCTCAAAAGCGCGATGCAGCGTGGCGATAGCCTCTTTCTCATCGCTGCTGCCATAGGCGAAAGACATTCCCATACAGCCAAGCCCGATTGCCGATACTTCCAGATTGCCTAACGTTCTGCGTTTCATATTTTCTCTCCTTAAATTAGCGACGGAACAGTTATACTTTGCGGCAGTAAAATCAACAATTGACCCTTTTGCACCGAATTAATGAAGAATTATCACTAATATGAAAACACGCGCCACGCTGCAGGAACTGGAAATCTTTATCGCCATCGCCCGCCATCTCAATTTCCGCAAAGCGGCGGAGGAGCGAAACGTTACGCCATCCACGCTCAGCCATACGCTCAGCAATCTGGAGCAGCGCATCGGCGTACGCCTGCTCAGTCGCACCACCAGAAGCGTCTCGCTGACCGAAGCGGGACGCGCTTTTCTGCAGCGTATTGAGCCGGCGATGCTGGATCTCTCTCTGGCCGTTGATGAGCTGAACGACTGGCGCAGCGATCCGCGAGGTACGTTAAGGCTGAATCTTCCCCGTAGCGCGGAAGTACTCTATTTACGTACGCTGCTGTTGCCTTTTCGTCGCCGCTATCCCGATATCGCGCTGGAAGTCACCACCAGCGACAGCTTCGTTAATATTGTTGAAAGCGGCTTTGACGCGGGCGTGCGTTTCGGCGAGGCGATTCCGCAGGATATGGTGGCAATTCCTTTTGGGCCAAAACTGAGCGGCGCGGTGATCGCCAGCCCGGATTTTATTAAGCGTTTCGGCGCACCGCAGCATCCTCGGGAGCTGGCGCATTTTTCCTGTATCCAGCACCGCTTTCCCAGCGGCGTGAATTATAAATGGGAGTTCAGCAATAACGGTCAGCCGCTGGAGATCGCGGTGGAAGGCGGATTAACGCTGGATAACGATATGATGATGATCGAAGCGGCAGGCAGCGGTGAAGGTCTGGCCTTTGTAATTAAAGGTCTGGCGCAGTCGAAGCTGGACAGCGGTGAATTAGTTGAGGTGCTCGCCGATTTTACGGCGCCGCTGGCGGGCTTCTGGCTTTATTATCCCAGCCGGAAATATTACTCCACCGCGCTGCGCTGTTTTATTGAGTATTTGCAGGAGTTTAATCAGAAAGGCGGTCTGGAATAACGGTATGTTCAGAATGCAGCTAGTATTCTGCGGATAAAAAAACGGCCCCATAAAGGAGCCGTTATAAAATTAGCTTTTACTTCTTCTTCGCTTTCGCGTTTGGCAGATCGGTAATGCTGCCTTCGAAGATTTCTGCCGCCAGGCCCACGGATTCGTGCAGCGTTGGGTGAGCGTGGATGGTCAGCGCGATATCTTCCGCGTCGCAGCCCATTTCGATCGCCAGACCGATTTCGCCCAGCAGCTCGCCGCCGTTAGTACCGACAACCGCGCCGCCAATCACGCGATGCGTCTCTTTATCGAAGATCAGCTTGGTCATGCCGTCCGCGCAGTCGGAAGCGATAGCACGGCCTGAGGCCGCCCACGGGAAGGTCGCCGTCTCATAGCTGATGCCCTTCTCTTTCGCTTCTTTCTCGGTCAGGCCAACCCAGGCAACTTCCGGCTCGGTATAGGCGATAGATGGAATGACTTTCGGATCGAAGTAGTGCTTCTTGCCGGAGATCACTTCCGCCGCTACGTGGCCTTCATGCACGCCTTTATGCGCCAGCATTGGCTGACCGACGATATCGCCGATGGCGTAGATGTGCGGCACGTTGGTGCGCATCTGCTTGTCGACGCGGATAAAGCCGCGGTCGTCCACTTCCACGCCCGCTTTGCCGGCATCCAGGCCTTTACCGTTCGGCACGCGGCCGATGGCGACCAGCACCGCGTCATAGCGCTGCGGTTCGGTTGGCGCTTTTTTGCCTTCCATCGTGACGTAGATGCCGTCTTCTTTGGCTTCTACCGCGGTCACTTTGGTTTCCAGCATCAGGTTGAACTGCTTAGCGATGCGTTTGGTAAAGACTTTCACCACGTCTTTGTCCGCCGCAGGAATCACCTGGTCGAACATCTCGACCACGTCGATCTGCGAACCCAGCGCGTGATAAACGGTGCCCATTTCCAGGCCGATAATGCCGCCGCCCATCACCAGCATACGCTCTGGCACTTCTTTCAGCTCCAGCGCAGCGGTGGAATCCCATACGCGCGGATCGTCATGTGGAATAAACGGCAGCTGAATAGGACGAGAACCGGCAGCGATAATCGCGTTATCGAAGTTGATGGTGGTTTCGCCGTTTTCGCCTGCGACAACCATGGTGTTCGCGCCGGTGAATTTCGCTTCACCGGTCACAACCTTCACCTTACGGCCTTTCGCCATCCCAGCCAGACCGCCGGTCAGCTGATTGATGACCTTCTCTTTCCAGGTGCGGATTTTGTTGATATCGGTCTGCGGCTTGCCGAACACGATGCCGTGCTCTTCGAGCGCTTTCGCTTCTTCGATCACTTTCGCCACGTGCAGCAGCGCTTTGGAAGGGATACAGCCGACGTTCAGACAAACCCCGCCCAGGGTGCTGTAACGCTCAACAATCACGGTCTCCAGACCTAAATCGGCAGCGCGAAAAGCCGCAGAGTAACCTGCCGGACCTGCCCCAAGTACCACGACCTGAGTTTTAATTTCTGTACTCATCATGACCTCTTAGTTAACTGGAGGATATCCATCCACCGGTTCGTATTCAGGGCAAGAGTTTACAGAATTGTTAACATAGTGCAAACAACCTGCCCCAAACCACAACAACTATCTTGTCGACTCAAACAGCGGAAGTCGGCTATAAGAAGGCCGGCATAAGCCGGCCTGAGTACTTTTACATCACCAGTTGGCGAATATCGGACAGCATATTGCCAATGATGGTGATAAAGCGGGCGCCGTCGGCTCCGTCAATCACACGGTGGTCGAAGGAGAGAGAGATCGGCATCATCAGACGCGGCACAAACTCTTTCCCGTTCCACACCGGCTCCATCGCGGATTTGGAAACGCCGAGGATAGCCACTTCCGGCGCGTTAACGATCGGCGCGAAGTGCGTGGTGCCAAGTCCGCCCAGGCTGGAGATGGTGAAGCAGCCGCCCTGCATGTCGCTGGCGGTCAGCTTGCCGTCGCGCGCCTTTTTCGAGGTCGCCATCAGCTCGCGGGAGAGTTCGGTAATCCCTTTTTTGTTCACGTCTTTAAAGACCGGAACCACCAGGCCGTTCGGCGTATCTACCGCAACGCCGATATTGATGTATTTCTTCAGCGTCAGCCTCTGCGCATCCTCAGAAAGCGAGCTGTTAAAGCGCGGCATCTGCTCAAGCGCGGCGGCGACGGCTTTCATGATAAACACGACCGGCGTGTATTTCACATCCAGCTTACGCTTCTCGGCTTCGGCGTTCTGCTGCTTGCGGAACGCTTCCAGATCGGTGATATCGGTTTTATCAAAGTGGGTAACGTGTGGGATCACCACCCAGTTACGGCTCAGGTTCGCGCCAGAGATTTTCTGGATACGGCCCAGCTCCACTTCTTCCACTTCGCCGAACTTGCTGAAGTCGACTTTCGGCCACGGCAGCAGACCTGGCAGGCTACCGCCGCTGGCAGCGGCGGCCGGAGCCGCTTCGGCGCGTTTCACCGCGTCCTTCACGTAGGCCTGCACGTCTTCTTTCAGGATACGGCCTTTACGACCGCTGCCTTTCACCTTCGCCAGATTCACGCCGAATTCGCGCGCCAGACGACGGATAACCGGCGTAGCGTGGACGTAAGCATCGTTCTCGGAGAAATCGCCTTTGGCTTCAGCTTTGGCCGGAGCCGGTGCGGAAGCCGGAGCGGCTTTCTCTTCCTGCTTAGCCGGAGCCGCTTCCTGCTTAGCCGCAGGAGCTGGCGCCGCGCCCTCTACTTCGAAGATCATAATCAGCGAGCCGGTGCTGACCTTGTCGCCGGTAGCGATTTTGATCTCTTTTACCGTACCCGCGAACGGTGCCGGCACTTCCATCGAGGCTTTATCGCCTTCCACGGTGATCAGCGACTGTTCAGCTGCGACTTTATCGCCGACTTTCACCATTACTTCGGTGACTTCGACTTCATCGCCGCCAATATCCGGCACCTGGACTTCTTTCGAGCCGCCGCCAGCCGGAGCCGACGCCGCTTCTTCTTTCATCGCCGGTTTTGGCGTTTCGGCAGGCGCAGCGCCTTCCGCGTCGAAAATCATAATCAGCGTACCGGTGCTGACCTTGTCGCCGGTGCCGATTTTGATCTCTTTCACCGTGCCCGCGAACGGCGCAGGCACCTCCATCGAAGCTTTGTCGCCTTCCACGGTGATCAGCGATTGCTCAGCTTCCACCTTGTCGCCGACCTTGACCAGAATCTCGGTAACTTCAACTTCATCACCGCCGATATCCGGCACGTTAACTTCTTTGCTTTCCGCTTTGGCAGCCGGTGCCGGAGCAGATTCTTTTTTCTCTTCCGCTTTAGCCGGTGCTTCAGCAGCCGCATCGGCAGAGTCAAAGATCATGATCAGCGAGCCGGTTTCTACTTTGTCGCCGGTCGCGATTTTGATCTCTTTTACCACGCCCGCTTCCGGCGAAGGCACTTCCATAGAGGCTTTGTCGCCTTCCACGGTGATCAGCGACTGCTCGGCTTCCACCTTGTCGCCAACCTTGACCAGGATCTCGGTAACTTCCACTTCATCAGAACCGATGTCCGGTACTTTAATTTCGATAGCCATTAATCTTTACCTCTTATGCCAGACGCGGGTTGACTTTATCGGCATCGATATTGAATTTGGTAATCGCTTCCGCCACCACTTTCTTATCGATCTCGCCGCGTTTAGCCAGTTCGCCCAGCGCTGCAACCACCACGTAAGATGCGTCCACTTCGAAGTGGTGACGCAGGTTTTCGCGGCTGTCGGAGCGACCGAAACCATCAGTACCCAGCACGCGATAGTCGCTGGCCGGAATATAGGTACGGATCTGCTCGGCGAACAGTTTCATATAGTCGGTTGAAGCCACGGCTGGCGCGTCGTGCATGATCTGCGCAACGTAAGGCACGCGTGGTTCTTCAGTTGGATGCAGCATGTTCCAGCGCTCGCAGTCCTGACCGTCGCGAGCCAGCTCGGTGAAAGAGGTTACGCTGTAGACATCGGAACCTACGCCGTAATCTTTCGCCAGGATCTCTGCCGCTTCACGCACGTGACGCAGGATAGAACCGGAGCCCAGCAGCTGTACTTTGCCTTTGCTGCCTTCAATCGTATCCAGCTTGTAGATACCCTTACGGATACCTTCTTCCGCACCCTGCGGCATCGCAGGCATGTGGTAGTTTTCGTTCAGCGTGGTGATGTAGTAGTAGATATTTTCCTGCGCTTCGCCATACATACGCACCAGGCCGTCATGCATGATGACCGCAACTTCGTAAGCGTAAGCCGGATCGTAAGAGATACAGTTCGGGATGGTCAGCGACTGAATGTGGCTGTGGCCATCTTCGTGCTGCAGACCTTCGCCATTCAGCGTGGTACGACCGGAAGTGCCGCCGACCAGGAAGCCGCGCGCCTGCTGGTCGCCCGCCGCCCAGCAGAGATCGCCGATACGCTGGAAGCCGAACATCGAGTAATAGATGTAGAACGGGATCATCGGCAGGTTGTTGGTGCTGTAAGAGGTCGCAGCCGCCAGCCAGGACGCGCCCGCGCCCAGCTCGTTGATGCCTTCCTGCAGGATCTGACCTTTCTCGTCTTCTTTGTAGTAGGCAACCTGCTCACGGTCCTGCGGCGTATACTGCTGGCCGTTCGGGCTGTAGATGCCGATCTGACGGAACAGGCCTTCCATACCGAAGGTACGCGCTTCGTCGGCGATGATTGGCACCAGGCGATCTTTGATCGACTTGTTTTTCAGCATCACGTTCAGGGCGCGCACGAAGGCGATAGTGGTGGAGATCTCTTTGTTCTGCTCGTCCAGCAGCTGACGGAAATCTTCCAGCGCAGGCATCTCCAGCTTCTCGCTGAAGTTCGGCTGGCGGGTCGGCAGGTAGCCGCCCAGCTTCTGACGCTGGCCGTGCAGGTATTTGTACTCTTCGGACTCTTTGTCGAAGGTCACGTACGGCAGGCTTTCAATTTTGTCGTCTTCCACCGGCACATTGAAACGATCGCGGATGTAGCGAACGCCATCCATGTTCATTTTCTTCACCTGGTGGGCGATGTTTTTGCCTTCCGCCGTGTCGCCCATACCATAGCCTTTAATGGTATGTGCCAGGATCACCACAGGTTTGCCTTTGGTGTCCTGCGCTTTTTTCAGCGCTGCGTAGATTTTCTTCGGATCGTGACCGCCACGGTTCAGCGCCCAAATCTCGTCGTCGGTCATATCTTTGACCAGCTCGGCGGTTTCCGGGTATTTACCGAAGAAGTGCTCACGCACGTAGGCGCCATCACGGGATTTAAAGGTCTGGTAGTCGCCGTCGACGGTTTCGTTCATCAGCTGGATCAGCTTGCCGCTGGTGTCTTTGCGCAGCAGCTCGTCCCAGCGTCCGCCCCAGATCACTTTGATCACTTCCCAGCCGGCGCCGCCAAAGATGCCGTCCAGTTCGTTGATGATCTTGCCGTTGCCGGTAACCGGGCCATCCAGGCGCTGCAGGTTACAGTTGATGATGAACACCAGGTTGTCCAGCTTCTCGCGGGTAGCGATGGTGATCGCGCCTTTGGATTCTGGCTCGTCCATCTCGCCGTCGCCCAGGAAGGCGTAAACGGTCTGCTGTGAGGTGTCTTTCAGGCCGCGATGCTCAAGATACTTGAGGAATTTCGCCTGATAAATCGCGCCGATCGGGCCAAGACCCATCGAAACAGTCGGGAACTGCCAGAAGTCCGGCATCAGTTTTGGATGCGGATAGGAAGAGAGCCCTTTGCCGTGCACTTCCTGACGGAAGTTATTCATCTGCTCTTCGGTCAGGCGGCCTTCCAGGAAAGCGCGCGCGTAAACGCCCGGCGAAATGTGGCCCTGGAAGTAAACCAGATCGCCGCCGTCTTTCTCGCTGCGAGCGCGGAAGAAGTGGTTAAAGCACACTTCATAGATAGTGGCGGAAGACTGGAAAGAGGACATATGGCCGCCCAGCTCCAGATCTTTCTTCGACGCACGCAGAACGGTCATGATGGCGTTCCAGCGGATCGCGGAACGAATGCGACGCTCCAGCGTGGTGTTACCCGGATAGTCAGGTTCGTCCTCAACGGCGATAGAGTTGATATAGCTGCTGGCCCCAGTGCCCGCCGCTACCTTTACGCCGCCTTTGCGCGCTTCGCTTAATACCTGATCGATCAGGAACTGCGCGCGCTCTACACCTTCTTCACGGATGACCGATTCGATCGCCTGTAGCCAGTCGCGAGTTTCGATCGGATCCACGTCATTGTGTAAACGTTCTGACATGGGGGTATTCCTTATCTGTGTCTAATACGTTGAATTGTCTGGAGCCTGTCTCGCTGTACTCTGCTTCGCTCTAAAGCACAGGGAGACAGGCCCTTCGTGGTTGTCGCGTTATGATTACGCGTTAATCCTTACGCTGCTGTAATCGGCGCAGGGAACGCTCTCTTCGACTCTGTTCCCGGCTTCTGTCCAGCAATATTTCCTCGATAAACGCCAGATGGCGGTGTGAGGCTTCGCGTGCCTGTTCGGGTTCGCGTGCCACAATCGCCTCGAAAATACTGGCGCGGTGACCGCTCACTTTTGCCAGCATTTCGCGGCGCGAGTAGAGCAATTCAAAATTCTGTCGGACGTTCTGCTGCAGCATCGGCCCCATTGATCGTAGCAAATGCAGCAGCACCACATTATGCGCCGCCTCTGTGACGGCTATCTGATACTGCATAACGGCGGTGGCTTCGGCATCCAGATCGCCACTCTCCTGCGCGGTCTGAATTTGCAGATGGCAGTCGCGAATGCGATCGATGTCTTCTTCGGTGCCGCGCAGCGCCGCGTAATAGGCCGCTATCCCTTCCAGCGCGTGGCGCGTTTCCAGCAGATCGAACTGGGATTCAGGATGGCCGGCCAGCAGCTCCACCAGCGGATCGCTCAGGCTTTGCCACAGGCTGCTCTGTACAAAGGTGCCGCCGCCCTGACGGCGCAGCAGCAGGCCTTTCGCTTCCAGACGCTGGATAGCTTCACGCAAAGAGGGACGGGAGACGTCGAACTGTTTAGCCAGCTCGCGTTCAGGGAGTAGCTTTTCACCGGGACGCAGCGTCCCTTCCATGATCAGGGATTCAAGCTGCTGCTCGATAGCATCGGATAGCTTTGGTTGGCGGATTTTGCTGTAGGCCATCATCCCTTCTTGTGCCGTTTGCCCGAGTAAATTGGTCATACCAATTGCAAAAAGGAGCCCGTAAAGTAACAAAGTATTCACCTGATGTCTATATGGCAACGGCACGAAACCAGACGCATGTCTCGTTTTACTAACAAGGATTAACGCGTTCAGACTCGCGTAAATTTCCGGAAAGAATGTTAAAAAAATTAACTTTTTATAAGGCGGGCAAATGGTTATCTGCGCTCCCTGTATAGCGTCATAAGTAAAAGCGATTCGTCTTTATGAATCCTTTATGACAAAAACTGGAAATGCAGCGTGATGAATTTTTTTTGACGCTCTTCTTCCTTAAAACAGAAAGCGAGTGCATTAGCGCGCGCTTATCATTATTCTTGTCGCGAAGGTAGTAGCACGCCCGGTTTAGCGGGCTTTTTTATGTAAACTTTTCACTACATAGACTGTAATAAAAAAATGACAAAGGCTCGCCCTTAGTACAAAACGAGAGCAAGAGGATAACTATGGAACAACAGCAGGGCGATACGCTGAAGCGCGGACTTAAAAACCGCCATATTCAGCTGATTGCATTGGGCGGCGCCGTCGGCACCGGCCTTTTTCTGGGGATAGCACAAACCATCCGTATGGCCGGCCCTTCTGTATTGCTGGGCTATGCCATTGCCGGCTTTATTGCCTTTATGATTATGCGTCAGCTGGGCGAGATGATCGTGGAAGAGCCGGTTGCCGGCTCTTTCAGCCATTTCGCTTTTAAATACTGGAGCGACTTTGCCGGTTTCGCTTCCGGCTGGAACTATTGGGTACTCTACGTGCTGGTCGCAATGGCAGAGCTGACCGCCGTGGGCCAGTACGTTCAGGTCTGGTGGCCGCACTTTCCGACCTGGGCAAGCGCCGCCATTTTCTTTGTGCTGATTAACGCCATTAACCTGAGCAGCGTAAAAGTTTTTGGTGAAATGGAGTTCTGGCTGGCAATTGTAAAAGTCGTGGCCGTGGTGGCGATGATCGTTTTCGGCTGCTGGCTGCTGTTCAGCGGCCAGGGCGGCCCGGAAGCCGCCGTCAGCAATATCTGGGCGATTGGCGGCTTCTTCCCGCATGGCGTCGGCGGACTGGTAATGGCGATGGCGATTATCGTCTTTTCATTTGGCGGCCTGGAGCTGGTCGGCATTGCTGCGGCAGAAGCAGACAACCCACACAAAACGATTCCTCAGGCGACTAATCAGGTTATCTGGCGTATCCTGATTTTTTACGTTGGCTCGATTATCGTGCTGCTTTCGCTCTATCCGTGGACGAAAGTCACGGCTAACAGCAGCCCTTTTGTCATGATTTTCCACGATCTGGGCGAAACCCTCGCGGCCAACGTGCTGAATCTGGTGTTCCTGACCGCCGCGCTGTCGGTCTATAACAGCAGCGTTTATTCCAACAGCCGTATGCTTTACGGCCTGGCTCGTCAGGGCAACGGCCCGAAATCTCTGCTGAAAGTTGACCGTCGCGGCGTACCTTATGTAGCGCTCGCGCTCTCCTCTGCCACTACGGCAATCTGCGTGCTGGTCAATTACCTGATGCCGGGCGAGGCTCTCGGTCTGTTTATGGCGCTGGTGGTTTCCGCACTGGTGATTAACTGGGCGATGATCAGCTATACCCACCTGAAGTTTCGTCAGGGCAAGGCTCGTGAAGGCGTGCAGACGCGTTTCAAAGCGCTGTTCTATCCTGTCGGCAACTGGGTTTGCCTGCTGTTCATTGTCGGCATCCTGGTGGTTATGGCGCTGACGCCAGGCATGGCGATCTCCGTCTGGCTGATCCCGCCGTGGGTCGCCGTGCTGGCCATCGGCTACGCGATGAAGAAACGTCTGCAAAAGGCATAAATATCGGGGCGCTTCGGCGCCCTTTTTTACGCCGGTTCGCCGGCGACACTCCAGCCAGCCTTACCCTTTTTTCCCGCCTGACGCCTTCGGATTGAATTGCCAGCTTACTCACACTTTTTCGTTCACAGCCGTTTTGTCCATCTCTGTAACCTGTTTCGCCAGCATGTTCCTGCTCTAAGCCGATAATACTGCTTACTTCATCCTGTGCGGGAGAACTATCCATGAAGGGCGAGGCGCTGTCGGTAAAAGAGAAAATTGGCTACGGCATGGGGGACGCGGGCTGCAATATGATCGGCGGCGCCATCATGCTCTTTCTTAACTATTTTTATACGGATGTCTTTGGCCTGGCGCCGGCGCTGGTAGGCGTGCTGCTGCTCTCGGTGCGCGTAGTGGACGCCATTACCGATCCCATTATGGGCGCGATTGCCGACAGAACCCAAAGCCGCTGGGGACGTTTTCGCCCGTGGCTGCTGTGGATTTCGCTGCCTTACGTGCTGTTCAGCGTGCTGATGTTCACCACGCCGGACTGGAGCTACGACAGCAAGGTTATCTATGCTTTCGCTACCTATTTCCTGATGTCGCTGACCTATACCGCCATCAATATTCCTTACTGTTCGCTGGGCGGCGTGATTACCAACGATCCCGGCGAGCGCGTCTCCTGTCAGTCTTACCGCTTTGTGATGGTCGGCATCGCTACGCTGATCCTGTCGCTTTCGCTGCTGCCGCTGGCGGAGTGGTTTGGCGGCGATAACAAAGCGCGCGGCTACCAGATGGCGATGAGCGTGCTGGCCTTTATTGGCCTCTGCATGTTTCTGTTCTGCTTCGCCACCGTACGCGAACGTATCCATCCTGCGGTTCCCAGCAACAGCGATCTGAAATCCGATTTGCGGGACGTGTGGAAAAACGATCAGTGGGTACGCATTTTGCTGCTGACCTTCTGCAATGTTTGTCCTGGCTTTATCCGCATGGCGGCGACAATGTATTACGTCACCTGGGTGATGGGCCAGTCCACGCATTTCGCCACGCTGTTTATCAGCCTGGGCGTGGTCGGCATGATGCTGGGCAGCACGCTGGCGAAGGTGTTGACCGATCGCTGGTGCAAGCTGAAAGTTTTTTTCTGGACCAATATCGTGCTGGCGATCTTCTCCTGCGGCTTTTACTTCCTTAATCCGCAGGCCACGCTTCTGGTAGTGGTCATGTATTTTCTGCTTAACATCCTGCATCAAATTCCGTCGCCGCTGCACTGGTCGCTGATGGCGGACGTCGACGATTACGGCGAATGGAAAACCGGCAAGCGCATTACCGGCATCAGCTTCTCCGGCAACCTGTTCTTCCTTAAGGTCGGTCTGGCCGTGGCGGGCGCGATGGTCGGCTTCCTGCTCTCTTTCTACGGCTACGACGCGGGCGCAAAAGCGCAGTCGCCAACGGCGGTTAACGGTATTGTTTTGCTCTTTACGATTATTCCCGGCGTTGGCTATCTGATTACCGCCGGCGTGGTCAGGCTGCTGAAGGTTGACCGTCCGACCATGCAGAAAATCCAGCTCGACCTGGAGCAGCGCCGCCATAATTATCGCGAACTCAACGACTATCATCACGGCAAAGCGCCGGTAAAACCAGAAGGAACAGGAGCATGAGCAACCACTGGCCCATCCCGCTAATCGAACAGCGCGCCGATCCTTTTATTCTGCGCTACCAGCAGCATTACTACTTTATTGCCTCTGTACCGGAGTACGATCGGCTTGAGCTGCGCCGCGCCGACACGCTGGCCGGGCTGGCGGAAGCGGAGGCCGTGGTTGTCTGGCGAAAGCATGATGTCGGCGCGATGAGCGAACTGATATGGGCGCCGGAGCTGCACCGTATCGACGGCGTTTGGGTCATCTACTTCGCTGCCGCGCCGACGCGAGAGATAAAAGACGGTCTGTTTCAGCATCGCATGTTCGCCATCGTCTGCCACAATGACGATCCGCTGACCGGCAGCTGGCGCGAGTGCGGCCAGGTTGTGACGCCGATCGACAGCTTCGCGCTGGACGCCACCCATTTTGTGCATCAGCAGAAAAACTGGTATCTGTGGGCGCAGAAAGATCCGGCTATTCCGGGCAACTCCAACCTCTATCTGGCCGAGCTGGAGACGCCCTGGTCACTGAAAGGCAAGCCGGTGATGCTCAGCCGCCCGGAGTTTGACTGGGAGTGCGTGGGTTTTAGCGTTAACGAAGGGCCGGCGGTTATCCGCCACGGCAACCGTCTGTTTGTCAGCTATTCCGCCAGCGCCACCGATGAAAACTACTGCATGGGATTATTGTGGATCGATGTGGACGCCGACCCTATGCAGGCGGAAAACTGGCAGAAGTCGCCGCAACCGGTGTTTAAAACCAGTTGGGAAAACCGTCAGTACGGGCCTGGCCATAACAGTTTTACCGTAGCGGAAAACGGCGAGGATGTGCTGGTCTATCACGCGAGGAATTACACGGAGATCGAAGGCGACCCGCTTTACGATCCTAACCGCCATACCTGCATTAAAACGTTTGGCTGGGATAGCGAAGGAATGCCGCTATTCGGCGAGCCGCCTGCCGGCTGATCTGCGATTCGATCCGGCCTTGCAGCCGGATCGTTTCTAAACCAGCGTGCCGTAAATGGTTAATAACGCCACTACCACCACAATCACCAACGAAACCTTCTTTGCCATCGCTACGGCAATACGGGGCGTTTCCACCTTGTCGGTATGCGGATCGCGCGCCAGCGAAAATTGCGCCAGGCGGGTCAGCACCTGATACTGCGAAGTATGCCGGTCGCCCAGCGAGGCGAACCACGCGGGCAGCGCACGCTCACCGTGTCCCAGCAGCGCATAGGCGACGCCCGCCAGCCGCACCGGAATCCAGTCCACGCAGTGCAGGATAGCGTCCACGCCGGATTGCGAACGCTCCAGGGGCGTAGAGTGACGCGCCAGCCAGCTTTGCCACGCGCGCAGAAAAGCGTAGCCCACCAGCAACGCCGGCCCCCATGCGCCGCCCACGACAAACCAGAACAGCGGAGCCAGATAAAAACGGTAGTTGATCCACAGCAGCGCGTTTTGCAGCTCACACAGATACTCGCGCTCGCTGCACTCAATCGGCAGTCCGTGGATCAGCGTCAGCTCTTCGGCCATCGCTTTATGCGCCTCCGTGTCGTTGTGGCTGGCCGCTTTCAGATAGGCGTGATAGTGCAGCCGCATCGAGCCCGCGCCGATACACAGTAGCCCAACGCCAATCCAGAACAGTAGCTGCAACAGGCCGAAAAACAGCCCTTTGAGCGCCAGTAAACAGAGCGCCACAATCGCCATGGCGATAAACGTCATTCCCAGCGTGCGCAGCAGAGAAAAACGGCGCTGACGCCGAAACAGCCCGGAAAGATGGTGATCCAGCTGCCAGCGTTCGCCCATTTTAAACAGGCGCTCCCAACCTAAAACCAACAACAAACTAAAAAGCGTCATCTGCTACTCCTGCTGTGGGGCGTTTCCAGCCCTTCCCGAAATCTTTCCCAGTCAAACGCCGGGCCGGGATCGGTTTTTCTTTCCGGCGCGATATCACTATGCCCGGTAATATTCTCCGCGATTTGCGGATAGTGCTCTGTCAGCAGCCGGGTAACCGCCTGCAGAGCCGCATACTGCGCTTCCGTATAGGGCAGCGTATCCGTACCTTCCAGCTCAATACCGATGGAAAAGTCGTTGCAGGCTTCACGCCCTTGATAGCAGGAAACGCCCGCGTGCCAGGCGCGCAAATGGAAAGGCACGTACTGAACAATTTCGCCGTCGCGACGAATCAGGCAGTGCGCGGAAACCTGCAGATGGGCGATATCCGCAAAATAAGGGTGCGCAGCAGGGTCGAGCGTGCCGGTAAAGAGATCGTCAATCCACGGGCCGCCGAACTCGCCCGGCGGCAGGCTGATATTGTGAATAACCAAAAGCGTGGGGATTTCGTTGTCCGGACGCTGATTAAAATGGGGCGACGCCACGCGCCTGGCGCCGACAATCCATCCTGCCTGTAACTGCATGCCCTGCTCTCCTTCTTTCCAGATAACGTCAGAGTAACATGAAACCTTTTGGCAAAAAGCCCGCCTTTATGTGCAAAAAACCGTGAAACGCCGTTTCCTTTCCTTCCGTCGGCCAGCTTACGGGGCTCGACGGGCTGGCTGGCTGACACAAAAATTTCAACATGTTCAGGAGTTGACCGTCTCGCCAGCCGCAGGCAAAAAAGCTAGCATGGTCAAACCTTCAAGCCGTTCTTTCGGAGTTCGATCATGACAACCCGCCGCTACGATCCGGACAGCCGCCGCGCCGTGCTGCTGGAACGTATTAAGGATGATATTCCGCCCGCTGTAGCTCAGGCGCTGCGAGAAGATTTGGGTGGCGAAATTGACGCCAGCAAAGATATTACCGCCAGTCTGCTGCCCGCTGATGCCAGCTCTCATGCCACAGTGATTACGCGTGAACCAGGCATTTTTTGCGGAAAACGCTGGGTGGAAGAAGTTTTTATCCAGCTTGGCAACAAAACGCGGATCGTCTGGCATGTGGAAGATGGCGAGGCCATTGAGGCCAACCAGCCGCTGTTCGAAGTCAGCGGCCCTTCCGCGCTGATTCTGACGGCCGAACGTACCGCGCTGAATTTCGTGCAGACGCTTTCCGGCGTGGCGACCGAGGTCAGCCGCTATGTCGCTATTCTCGCAGGCACCAATACCCAGCTGCTGGATACGCGAAAAACCGTGCCGGGACTACGTACCGCGCTGAAATATGCGGTGCTGTGCGGCGGCGGCGCCAACCATCGACTCGGTCTTGCCGACGCCTTCCTGATCAAGGAAAACCATATTATCGCCACCGGTTCCATTCGTCAGGCGGTGGAAAAAGCCTTCTGGCTGCATCCGGACGTGCCGGTGGAAGTCGAAGTGGAGTCGCTGGCGGAGCTTGCTGAAGCGATCGAAGCGGGCGCCGACATTATCATGCTGGATAACTTCAGCGTTGAGCAGATGCGGGAAGCGGTACGGCAAACCGCCGGTCGCGCGCTGCTGGAAGTCTCCGGCAACGTCACCGACGCCACGCTGCGCACCTTTGCCGAAACCGGCGTGGATTATATCTCGGTCGGTGCGTTGACCAAGCATGTGCGAGCGCTGGATCTCTCCATGCGCTTTCGTTAGTCACTTTTCGGCTATACCGCTTACGCCATCTTCGGATGGCGTTTTCTTTTCCTCGCGCTATTTTTGCGAGCTGTCTTCCGGCCTTAATATGTATTGCTGCAACAGGGAAACATTTCCCCCAGCGCGGCTCGGGAAACCCTTTTTTGCCGCTGGTTTGCGCTTTTTTGTGGCGATACCTTGCTGACTCCTTAAACACACGGAGGTCAGTATCATGGAAAACCAACAGGGTTTTACCCTTGTCGAGCTGATGATAGTTATCGCTATCATCGCCATTCTCAGCGCCATCGGGCTGCCGGCTTACCAGAACTATCTGCAAAAGGCCGCGCTAACCGATATGTTGCAAACGGCCATGCCTTTCAAAACGGCGGTGGAGCTGTGCGCCATCGAACATGGCGGCGCGGATGGCTGTAGCGAAGGCAGCAACGGCGTCCCTTCAGGCAAAGGATCGCGCTATGTATCCGCCGTCACCGTGCAGAGCGGAACGCTGACCCTGACCGGTCAGGAAAGCCTGAATGGCCTGAAGGTGACGATGAAACCGCTCTGGGACGGCACTGAGGGTCAGATAAGCTGGCAGCGCACCTGCGCCACGACACAGACAGGACTGCAGGAAGCCTGCGAAAATATCTTCCGCTTTGACGACAGCGACGAGGTGGCCGAATGACGACCTCCTCTTCTCTGAGGGCCGTGGAGGCCCTCTGTCAGCGTTACCAGGCCGTGGTGATCTCCTTTACGCCGCAGCGGCTGCATATCGCGGTGGCTACGCCGCCCTCTGCCGAAATGATGGCGGCGCTGCGTTTCACCGCTCAGGGCGCCATTGACGTGGAGTACTGGCCGCCTGCGCGGCTGGAGCAGCATCGTCAGGAGTGGCCCGCCGTTGCTGAATTCGGTACGGAAAACAGCGAAACCACTATCGAACGTATCGACAATCTGCTGACGCTGGCCATACAGCAGCGCGCTTCCGATATCCATATCGAACCCCAGTCCGACGGGCTGCGCATCCGCTTTCGGGTCGATGGCGTATTGCAGCCTGTGCCGACTATGCCGGGCGACAGCGGCGCGGCGCTGCTGGCCAGGCTGAAAATAGTGGCCAGTCTGGATATCGCCGAACGCCGGATACCGCAGGATGGTCAGTTTACGCTGACGCTGTCGGGCAAGCCGGCCTCCTTTCGCCTCTCGACGCTGCCCACGCGCTGCGGCGAAAAAGCGGTTATCCGCCTGCTACAAAACGACACTCAGTCAGTGGCGCTGGAAAACCTCGGGATGCCGCCAGCGTCGCTGCGCGCTTTCCGCGAGGCGCTGGCGCGGCCGCAGGGATTAATTCTGGTTACCGGCCCAACCGGCAGCGGCAAAACGTTCACGCTGTACAGCGGCCTCAGCTCGCTTAATACGCCTGGCCGCAACCTGTGCAGCGTAGAAGATCCGGTGGAAATCCCGCTGTCTGGCGTTAACCAGACTCAGGTTCATCCCAAAGCCGGTCTGGATTTCAATCTCGTGCTGCGCGCGCTGCTACGCCAGGATCCCGACGTGATTATGATTGGTGAAATCCGCGACGCCGAAACGGCGGAAATTGCTATCAAAGCGGCGCAAACCGGTCATCTGGTGCTCTCCACCCTGCATACCAACTCTACGGCGGAAACGCTGACCAGGCTAAGGCAAATAGGCATTCCCGGCTATCAGCTGGCCTCCGCGCTGAAGCTGGTGATCGCCCAGCGGCTGGTGCGTCGTCTCTGTCCATACTGCCGTGAACCGGCCGAAGCGGTAGCCCATTTCCCGCAGGAAATCTGGCCAGGCACGGTACAAAACTGGCAGGCAGTGGGCTGCGAACGCTGTTATTCCGGCTTTTACGGCAGGCTGGCGCTGTTCGAACTGCTTCCCGTTACCGCAAAGCTGCAAAACGCCATCGCGGCCGACAGCCCGCAGGAAACGCTGCTGACGCTCGCCAGACAGCAAAATATTAACTCTCTGTTTATCGAGGGCCTGCACTGCGTTAACCGTGGAGAAACCACGCTGGCGGAACTGAACAGGATAGTGGGAAGCGAGGATGGCTGATCCGCTGCTGATTCAGTGGCAGGCTACGGATAACAAAGGCGAGTTTCATCAGGGCGCCTGCTTTTGCAGCGGTCGCCAGGAAGCGATGGAGCGGCTGATGGCGCTTGAACTGCTGCCGCTCAAGGTGAGTAAAGGACGGCGCTATCGCGCGGGCGACTGGAAATGGCAGCACAAAATCGCCTTTTTCCGGGAGCTGGCAACGCTGCTGCAGGCCGGTATGACGCTGTCGGCCAGCCTGCGGCTCGTCGGCGAAGGGCATGCCGATCCCGGCTGGCAGGCGCTGCTGACGCAGATAGAGCAAAGCGTGTCGGAAGGCGTGCCTTTTTCGCAGGCGCTGGCTGAGTGGCCCGTGGTGTTTCCGCCGCTCTATCCCGCGCTGATCGCGGTTGGCGAACTTACCGGCAGAATGGATGAGTGCTGTCTGCGACTGGCTGGTCAGCAGGAGAGAGAGCAGCTGCTGCAAAAGAAAGTGATCCGGGCATTACGCTATCCGCTGTTTGTGGTCGCCGTCGCGCTGCTGGTCAGCATCGGCATGCTGGTGTTCGTTCTGCCGGAGTTTGTCAGCATCTATCAGTCGTTTAACGCGCCGCTGCCAGCCTTTACCGCCGCGGTCATCGCGCTTTCGGAAGGGCTACAGCATTATGGGTTGCTTATCCTGCCGCTGACGGGCGGCGGCTTCGCTTACTGGCGCTGGCAGAGCCGCCGACTACCTGCCTGGCAGCGCAGCGAACAGCAGTGGCTGCTGCAGCTTCCGCTTATCGGCAGGCTCTATCGCGGCGGCCAGCTCAGCCGTATTTTTCTGACGCTGGCGTTAACGCAGCAGGCCGGACTGCCGCTACTGCAGGGCTTTCAGGCCGTGGAAAAAACACTCCATCACCTGCTGTGGCGGGAAGCGATCGTCGCGCTGCAACAGCATATCGCTGGCGGCAGTCCGCTGCATCAGGCGCTGGCGCACCACCAGCTTTTTACCCCGCTCTGCTACCAGCTGATCAAGGTTGGCGAAGAGGCGGGCGCTCTCGACAGCCTGCTGCTGCGGCTTGGCGAATGGCACGAAGCCAGTACTCACGATCTGGCGGATAACCTGGCTGCCGCGCTGGAGCCGCTGATGATGGTAGTCACCGGTGTGCTGGTAGGAACGCTGGTAATCGCTATGTATCTGCCTATTTTCAATCTGGGCGATGCGTTGGGATAGGTTGGTTGACTGGCTTTATCAAAAGGGTCAGGTGGCTCAGGCTTTGTAACGTTGCATTCTGCTCGCACTGAAAAACCTGCCGCGTGACGCAAGCGGCAGGCTGGATAAAGCGGCTAACGGTTAAATACCCGGTTTTCCTGTTCCGCCACGCGAATAAAGGTAGTGCGCTTGGTCAGCTCTTTCAGCCGCTCGGCGCCTACATAGGTACAGGCGGAACGCAGACCACCAAGAATATCGCGCGCCGTGTTTTCCACCGGGCCGCGTAAGGGCAACTTAACGGTTTTACCCTCTGCGGCGCGATAGCCCGCGACTCCGCCGACGTGGCGGTTCATCGCCGACTCCGAGCTCATGCCGTAAAACAGCATAAACTGCTGGCCATCCTCTTCCACCAGCGTGCCTTCGCATTCGTCGTGCGCGGCCAGCATACCGCCGAGCATCACGAAGTCGGCGCCGCCGCCGAAGGCTTTCGCCACGTCGCCCGGTACGGAACAGCCGCCGTCGCTGACGATCTGCCCGCCCAGGCCATGTGCCGCGTCGGCGCACTCGATCACGGCGGAAAGCTGCGGATAGCCTACGCCGGTCTTGACGCGGGTGGTGCAAACGGAGCCAGGCCCGATACCGACTTTGACAATATCGGCGCCGGAAAGGATCAGCTCTTCCACCATCTCGCCCGTCACCACGTTGCCCGCACAGATCGTTTTGTCCGGGCAGGCCTCACGGGCGCGCTGCAGGAATTCTACAAAATGTTCGGAGTAGCCGTTAGCCACGTCAATGCAGATAAAGTTGAGGGCGGGCGAAAGAGCGAGGATTTGCTGCATTTTTTGAAAATCGGCGTCGGAAGTTCCGGTGGAAACCATGACGTACTTCAGTACGCTTTCCGGTACGCGAGCGATAAACGCCTGCCACTGCGCCACGCTGTAATGCTTGTGGACGGCGGTAAGCAGTTCAAATGAGGCGAGCGCTTCCGCCATGCTGAAGGTGCCGACGGTATCCATATTGGCGGCAATAATCGGTACGCCTGACCAGGCAACGTTGGAGTGCTTAAAGGTAAACTGACGGTTCAGCTCGACCTGTGAACGACTCTTTAGCGTGGAACGCTTGGGACGGATCAGGACATCTTTAAAACCTAACTTAATATCTTCTTCAATACGCATAAATCACTTCCTGGTTGATGGCGCAATCTGATGATTGGGTGCTGCGGCCAGCTCCAGTAGCCTTATCATACGCGCTAAAAACCAGCGGACAAGACTGCGAAAACAGGTTTATTTAGGCTACAATCCGATAAATTTATCTGTGATTCTCTTATGTGATCTGCACCTCACTTTAAGGCCAGCCAGCTGCAGGTCAGAGCGGATGCAGCCACATCAGAGCCATGAGAATCGGGACTATGAGCTATACTGTTGCGCTGACCGGTGGTATCGGCAGTGGAAAAACCACCATCGCTAACGCCTTTGCGGCAAGAGGCGTGGATATTGTCGATGCCGACGTCATCGCCCGTCAGGTTGTGGAGCCTGGCCAGCCGGCGCTGGAGGCTATTCGTGAGCGATTCGGCGCAGCGGTCATCCGTCCGGACGGCACCTTAGACCGCGCCGCGCTGCGCCAGCGGATTTTCAGTTCCGCGCCGGAAAAAGCCTGGCTGAACGCCCTTCTGCATCCGTTGATCCATCGTGAAACCCGTCGCCAGCTGGCATTAACCCGCTCGCCCTGGTGCTTATGGGTAGTTCCTCTGCTGGTCGAAAATAATCTGCAGCATCTGGCCGATCGGGTGCTGGTGGTGGATGTCGATCGCGAGACGCAGCTGGTGCGCACCATGGCCAGGGACAACATCAGTCGCGAACAGGCTGAACATATTCTGGCTGCGCAGGCCTCGCGTGAAGCGCGACTTGCGGCAGCCGACGACATTATTGATAACGACGGCGCGCCGGAAGACGTCGCCGCCAGAGTTGCCCTGCTGGACCAGCGCTATCGCCAGCTTGCCGGAGCAACAGATCGGGATTAAAGCATGAGCACAACGGTTTTATTTGAGCACCCTTTAAATGAAAAAATGCGCACCTGGCTGCGTATCGAGTTTTTACTTAATCAGCTGGAAGGCAGCCGCATTATTGTCGATTCGCTAAGCGCGCTGACCTTTTTCCGTAACGCGGCCGAGCTGCTGGACGTGTTTGAGCGCGGCGAACTGCGCACCGAAATTGTTAAAGAGCTGGATAAACAGCAGCAGAAGCTGCGCTCCTGGGCTGAAGTGCCGGGCGTGGATATGGACGTGGTACATCAGCTGCATGACAGTCTGAAGTCGCGTTCGGCTATCCTGATGGCGGCGCCGCGCATGGGCCAGCTGATGCGGGAAGATCGGCTGATTGCTCTGGTGCGTCAGCGCCTGAGCATTCCCGGCGGCTGTTGCAGTTTCGACCTGCCTACGCTGCATATCTGGCTGCATATCGCGCAGGAGAAGCGCGACAGCCAGGTGGCGCTGTGGATGGATTCGCTGTCGCCTATCCGCGAAGCGCTGACGCTAATACTGGATCTGATTCGCCAGTCGGGCGCTTTTCGCCATCAGACCAGCCTGAACGGCTTTTATCAGGATAACGCGGAGGATGCCGAGCTGCTGCGCCTGCAGCTGACGCTGGAGGATTCGCTCTATCCGCAGGTGTCCGGCCATAAGAGCCGCTACGCCATTCGTTTTCTGCCGCTCGACAGTGAGCATGGCGAGGTGCCGGCGCGCCTCGATTTTCAACTTGCCTGCTGCTGAGGAAATAAGCGATGAATGAAGTCATAACGGTTAACTGCCCAACCTGCGATAAAGAGGTTATCTGGGACGAACTTAGCCCGTATCGGCCTTTTTGCAGCAAGCGCTGCCAGCTGATCGATTTGGGTGAATGGGCTAACGAAGAGAAGCGCATTCCCAGCGAAGGCGATCTGTCCGACAGCGATGAGTGGAGCGAAGAGCCTAAAGATCGCTACTAAGCCGCAGCGGGAAACGGCAGGTGATATGCGATTCCCGCTGCGATAATCTCTGGCTGTGGATTAAATCAGTCCGGCCTGTAGACGAGCAATCAGCTCCGCGTTGGCGGGAGGAAACTCTTCCGCCTGCAGCGCCTGCTGCGCGACCCAGCGCTGCGGCTGGCCTTCACGTCCCCAGGGCTCGCCCTGCCACTCCTCGACCAGAAAGAAATGCAGCGTGACCAGCAGCTCGCTGTCCTTGTGATTGGCCGTGCCGCAGGCTGAAGCGCTCAGCAGGGTGATGCCGGTTTCCTCCTGAAGTTCACGTTTTAACGCCTGCTCAGGCGTTTCGCCCGCTTCAATTTTGCCGCCGGGAAACTCCCAACGATTAGCCATATGGGATTTAGCGGAGCGCTGAGTTAAAAATATTCTCCGCTGGTCGTCGCGGATGATGCCTACTGCCACCTGCAAATGCTTCATAACTGTTCTCTGAATCGCTTTAAGTACCCTGCCACTATTCCAGCGTTGTCATGTGATAACAAGTACCACCGAAATTTGCGGCGCATTTCGAAAACGCAGCATGTAACGGCATGAAACCGCTTTGTTGCCGTTACGTCGATAAAAACAGAGCGTAAAATTCCGCACATAACAACCGCTTTAAAAAGGCGAAACAGGATGCCGGCAGCCGCCGACTCAGGGACAGAACAAGAGGTGAGAAATGTGCCAGCTACTCAGCCGTGGAGCAAAAGCAGGGGTTACGTCAGCGCTGCTGGCAGTAACGCTAATCGTTGTGTGGCGGATGCCCGTCAGCCTGTGGCTGCCGACGCTATTGCTGAGCTGGGCGTTGTTGGCGCTGTCGCTGGTGGATAGTCGGTCGCTGCTGCTGCCGGACAAGCTGACGCTGCCTTTGCTGTGGCTTGGGCTGCTTGTCAGCACTTCGGGATGGCTGCCGGGCATGACGACTGAGCAGGCTGTTTACGGCGCGGCGGCCGGCTATGGTTCGCTCTGGCTGCTTTCACGCGGTTACCGGCTGCTGAGAAGCAGAGAAGGATTGGGACTGGGCGACGCCAAACTGCTGGCGGCGCTGGGTGCATGGATGGGCGTAGAGCGCTTGCCGTGGATAGTGCTGGCGGCCTCGCTGATCGCGGCGGCATCGCTGTTTATCGCCTGGCTGACAGTTGGCCACGCTCTGGACAAGCCCTTTCCCTTCGGGCCTGCGCTCTCTTTTGCCGGCTGGGCGCTTTTTCTCTGGCTGTATGGCTAAAGACGCTTCTGGCTGTGGTTATGGCTGTGGTTATGGCTGTGGCTGTGGCTGTGGCTGTGGCTGTGGCTGTGGCTGTGGCTGTGGCTGTGGCTGTGGCTGTGGCTGTGGCTGTACAGGAATCAGCTTTATCCCCGGAGAATGCCAGCCATAAAAAAACCGGGGATTTCCCCGGTTTTTGCGTTATCTACGAGTGTTATGCCAGACGGCCGTGACACTGCTTATATTTTTTGCCGGAGCCGCACGGACAAGGATCGTTGCGGCCGACTTTGCGTTCGCCAGTCTGCTCCGCCAGCGCCATCGCCGCTTCGGTTTCGGTATCCACATGGCTCAACTGCTGCTGCTGCGCCAGACGCTCGGCCTCTTCGCGACGCTGCTCTTCCATCGCTTCGACCTCTTCCGGCATGCGTACCTGTACCTTGCTCAGGGTACTGATCACTTCATACTTCAGCGACTCCAGCATAGCGGCGAACATAGCGAAGGATTCACGCTTGTACTCCTGCTTAGGATCTTTCTGTGCGTAGCCGCGCAGATGGATGCCCTGACGCAGATAGTCCATAGCGGCCAGATGCTCCTTCCACAGGGAATCCAGCGTCTGCAGCATGACGCCTTTTTCGAAGTTGCGCATCATTTCGGTGCCGACCACTTCTTCTTTACGCTGATACTGCTCGCTGGCCTGCGACATAATACGTTCGCGCAGCGTCTCTTCATGCAGTTCCGGCTCTTTATCCAGCCATTGGGCAATCGGCAGCTCCAGATCGAAGTCGTTTTTCAGACGCTCCTGCAGGCCAGGCACGTCCCACATCTCCTCCAGCGACTGCGGCGGAATATAGGTGTCGATAGTAGTTTTAAATACGTCTTCACGGATGCTGGCGATAGTTTCCGATACGTCGGAAGCATCCAGCAGCTCGTTACGCTGGGTATAGATAGCGCGACGCTGATCGTTGGCCACGTCATCATATTCCAGCAGCTGCTTACGAATATCGAAGTTACGGCTCTCTACCTTACGCTGCGCGTTGGCGATGGCTTTCGTCACCCACGGATGCTCAATCGCTTCGCCCGGCTTCATTCCCAGTTTGCGCATCATGTTGGAAACGCGGTCGGAGGCGAAAATACGCATCAGCGCATCTTCCATCGACAGATAGAAACGGGAAGAACCGTTATCGCCCTGACGGCCGGAGCGACCGCGCAGCTGGTTATCGATACGGCGTGATTCGTGACGCTCGGTACCGATGATATGCAGGCCGCCGGCAGCCAGAACGGCATCGTGGCGTACTTTCCATGCGCTCTTGATCGCTTCGATCTGTTCTGGCGTAGGATCGACCAGCTCGGCGATTTCCGCCTGCCAGCTACCGCCCAGCACGATATCCGTACCACGACCCGCCATGTTGGTGGCGATGGTCACTGCGCCTGGCTGACCCGCCTGAGCGACGATATCCGCTTCGCGGGCGTGGAATTTAGCATTCAGTACCGCGTGTTCGATGCCGGCACGCGTCAGCTCTGCAGAAACCACTTCCGACTTCTCGATAGAGATGGTGCCTACCAGCACTGGTTGCCCTTTGGCGGTACGATCGCGAATATCCTCGATGATCGCGTCAATCTTCTCTTTCTCGGTCATATAGACCAGATCCGGCAGATCTTTACGCACCATTGGTCGGTTAGTCGGCACCACAATGGTTTCCAGCTTGTAGATAGAGCTGAATTCGAAAGCTTCGGTGTCCGCCGTACCGGTCATCCCGGCCAGCTTTTCATACAGACGGAAGTAATTCTGGAAAGTGATAGAAGCCAGCGTCTGGTTTTCGTTCTGGATCTCCACGCCTTCTTTGGCTTCTACCGCCTGATGCAGACCATCCGACCAGCGGCGGCCCTGCATGGTACGACCGGTATGTTCATCGACGATAATGACTTCACCGTCTTTCACGATGTAGTCCACGTCGCGGGTAAAGAGCGCGTGAGCGCGCAGCGCGGCCGTAACATGATGCATCATCATGATATTGCCCGGCGAATAGAGCGACTCGCCCTCTTCCATAATGCCTTCGCTAACCAGCAGCTCTTCCACTTTCATCAGGCCGCGTTCGGTCAGATGCACCTGGCGCGCTTTTTCATCCACGGAGAAGTCGCCTTCGCCCTGGAAAGTATCGGAATCCTCTTTGTCCTGACGGATCAGGCGAGGAATGATTTTGTTTACCTTGATATAGAGCTCGGAGCTGTCCTCAGCCGGCCCGGAGATGATCAGCGGCGTACGCGCCTCATCGATCAGAATAGAGTCGACCTCATCCACCAGCGCGTAGTGAAGTTTACGCTGCACGCGGTCTTCAGGACTGAACGCCATGTTATCGCGCAGGTAGTCGAAGCCGTATTCGTTATTGGTGCCGTAAGTAATATCGGCAGCGTAGGCTTCACGCTTGGCTGGTGCGGGCATACCTGGCAGGTTGATGCCGATGCTCAGCCCAAGAAATTCGAACAGGGCGCGGTTATTTTCCGCATCGCGCTGCGCCAGGTAGTCGTTCACTGTGACCACGTGCACGCCTTTGCCGCTAAGCGCGTTCAGGTAGGCTGGCAGCGTCGCGGTCAGGGTTTTACCTTCACCGGTACGCATTTCCGCGATGCAGCGATCGTTCAGCACCATGCCGCCCAACAGCTGAACGTCAAAGTGACGCATACCGAACACGCGCTTGCTCGCCTCACGCACGGTAGCGAACGCTTCCGGGATCAGGTTTTCCAGCACTTCGCCTTTTTCCAGGCGCGCGCGGAACTCGGCGGTTTTCGCTTTCAGCTCGTCGTCGGAAAGTTTTTCGAAATCCGGTTCCATCTTGTTGATCTGTTCAACCACTTTACGCATACGACGCAGCGTACGGTCGTTACTGCTACCAAAAACTTTGGTTAATAATTTGATTAACATAAAAAATATTCTCTCAGCCGCGGCTTTCGCGGGGCATCACTAAACTTTTAATGGGGGAACTATAGTCGATTTATGAGAGAGAGACAGGCCCGGCGCGAATGCCCTGCACGCTGGCCAGCCACAGGCCGGTTTGATAACAGGGCACGTCAACGCTTTGCTGCGTCGTTGTGCGGCGCACGATAACCGGCGGTTTGGTTTCGTGAGTCAGCAGCGCGTTTAGCGTGTCGAGCAACGCCAGCCGATGCACTTCAAGCGGCGTCGCCTGTTCGACTACGGCGCTGGCCGGCGTTAGCGTGAAAGAGAGATGGCGGATAACGGTGCGGATGGCGTGTTGATGCCAGTAATCCACATTGAAACTGGCACGGCGGGCATGCAGCAGCGCCAGACTTTCAAAGCGCGCGCCGCTGTTGATATTCAGACTTCTGGAGGCGGTTTCTGGTAAGGTATCACCTGAAGCGTGAGGCAGACCAAAGCTCGCCGCGACCATCCCCAGCAGGAGATGCGGCCAGAAGTAACGTCTGCCAAATTGTCGCCAACAATTAAGAATACCCACTGTTTTCCGCCGGAGCCTGCTATGCGCGATAGTCGCCCGCAATCAATTGAAAGTTTTTTCGAAGCCGCCGAAGGCCAGAGCATGCTGCAATCCATTCAGCAACGCGCTATCGCGCTAAATAAGCTGAACCGTGCTCTGCAGGGAATCATCCCGGCTCAGCTGCGTCCCTGGTGCCGCGTGGCGAATTTTCGCCAGGGCGTTCTGGTGCTTGAAACCGCTAATGCCAGCTGGATGATGCGCTTACGCTATGAGCAGTCCAGCCTGCTGTCAGCTTTACGAGCGCAAATATTACCATCATTGACGTCGATCGACATCAGGATAAATCCAACGCTGGCGGCAAAAGCACAGGAAAACGCGCAGGAAAGCAGCGATCGGCAACAGCAGGAACAGAGTCCGGGTCGCCAGCTTAGCGAACAGAGTGCGGAGATCTTACGGGGAGTCGCGAGCCGTAGCCCGGAAAAACTGAAGAGAACAATAGAACGACTGGCCTTGCTGGCCGGAGAGAGTACCCGCTCGACCAGTCGTAATAAATAGTTCGGCTTACGCCAAAACCAGATTTGGTGCCCTGAATGTCACCGGCAGTTCGGCTTCGTCTTCGAACGTTGCCCATTCCCAGGCTTCCTGCTTAGCCAGTACGGCCTGCAGCAGCTTGTTGTTCAGCGCGTGACCACCTTTGAACGCGGTAAAGGCGCCAATGATGTTGTGTCCACACATAAACAGGTCGCCGATTGCGTCCAGCATTTTGTGACGCACGAACTCGTCTTCAAAACGCAGGCCATCTTCGTTCAGCACGCGATAGTCGTCCACCACGATGGCGCAATCAAAGCTGCCGCCCAGGCAAAGACCGCGAGACTGCAGCGCCTCGATATCGCGCATAAAACCGAAGGTGCGCGCACGGCTGATCTGACGAGCAAAAGCTTCAGCGGAGAAATCCATGCTGTAGCGCTGGGAGCTGGCGTCGATCGCCGGGTGTTTAAAGTCGATGGTAAAATCGAGTTTAAAACCGTTATGCGGCACCAGTTCGGCCCATTTGTCGCCGTCTTCAACCCGGACAGGCTGCTTAATACGCACAAATTTCTTCGCGCTGTTCAGCGCCTGAATGCCCGCATCCATCAGCAAATAGATAAAGGGTGCGGCGCTGCCGTCCATAATAGGAATTTCAGGCGCGTTGACTTCCACCACAATATTATCGATGCCGAGACCGGCCAGCGCAGCATTCAGGTGCTCGACCGTGGAAATACGCACGTCATGCTCGTTAACCAGGCAAGTACAGAGCATGGTATCACGCACGGATTTGGCATCAGCCGGGAAGTCAACCGGTGGATTCAAGTCAGTGCGACGATAGATGACCCCGGTATTAGCCGGCGCAGGGCGTAGCGTCAGAGTGACTTTCTTGCCGGTATGCAAACCGACGCCAGTCGCCTGAACAATACGTTTTAATGTCCGTTGTTTGATCATCGCATTATCTCGCAAAATTACTCATCCGACCGCCAGTATAAATCACTGACGGGCGAACACTTTAACACAAAGAGCGGAGAACCCCAACCTTCGGGAAATTCTTAGTCCGCCTGCTTACGCAGGAAAGCCGGAATATCCAGATAGTCAGGCTCTTTGTTGGTTTGCGTGCCGGGCTCGTTGACGACCTTCGCCGCAGGTTTCTGTTCCTGAGGCAGCGGCGCCATACCGTGCTGCTGATAGCGATGATCCATCACAGGCTGAGTCTGGGTCTGCTTGTTGGTCACCAGGGTAATTTCCGGGCGTTTATCCATGCCGATGCCGGTAGCAACGACGGTAACGCGCAGCTCGTCGTTCATTTCCGGATCCAGCGAGGTACCGATGACCACGGTCGCGTTGTCGGAGGCGAAGGCGCGGATAGTGTTACCCACGGTTTCAAACTCATCCAGACGCAGATCGAAACCAGCCGTGATGTTAACCAGCACGCCGCGCGCGCCGGAGAGATCGATATCTTCCAGCAGCGGGCTGGAAATCGCCATTTCCGCCGCTTCTTCCGCACGGTCTTCACCGCACGCCACGCCGGAGCCCATCATCGCATAGCCCATTTCGGACATTACGGTACGCACGTCGGCAAAGTCGACGTTCATCAGGCCAGGACGAGTGATCAGCTCGGCGATACCCTGCACCGCGCCTTTCAGCACGTCATTGGCCGCGCCGAACGCGTCCAGCAGGGAGATACCGCGACCGAGCACCTTCAGCAGCTTGTCGTTCGGAATAGTAATAAGAGAATCGACATGCTTGGAGAGCTCGGCAATGCCCTGCTCCGCAAAGGCCATACGCTTTTTGCCTTCGAAATTAAAAGGCTTGGTGACGACGGCTACGGTCAGGATACCTAAATCTTTGGCAACTTCAGCCACCACCGGCGCAGCGCCGGTACCTGTACCGCCGCCCATACCGGCAGCGATAAACACCATGTCCGCGCCTTCCAGCGCCTGACGCAGCGCTTCACGATCTTCTTCCGCTGAATTGCGTCCTACTTCCGGGTTTGCCCCGGCACCCAGACCCTTGGTAATCCCGTTACCGATTTGGATGGTCTGGCCTACTGCCGTTTTACGCAACGCCTGCGCGTCGGTATTAACGGCAAAGAATTCTACGCCTTCGATGCGCTCACGCACCATATGCTCTACGGCGTTGCCGCCGCCGCCGCCGACGCCGATGACTTTAATCACCGCGTCATTGGTTAATTCCATAGGTTCAAACATAATTTCTCTCCGTTATGTGCCTGTCGCCTGGAGATCATAAAATAAGCCTAGCATGATCTCCTTTTCTCTAAATTAAAACTCTTTTTTCAGCCAGCTATTGATTCGCTTGAACCAGTTGCCCACTGAAGCTCTTTTTTCCACATCCGCCTCACCGCTAAGGTGAGACTCTTTTCCGTAGTGCAGCAGCCCGACAGCCGTCGAGTAGTAAGGCTCCTGCGCATAATCTGTTAAGCCAGTGATATTCAGCGGCTGGCCGATGCGCACCTGCGTATGGAACACGCGCTGCGCGCAGGCCGCCAGGCCTTCTATCTGCGCTGCGCCGCCGGTCAGTACGATGCCGGCGGCCAGATGGTGTTTGACGCCCTGTTGACGCAGTTGCTCCTGCAGCTGCAGGATCTCGTCGTTGACCAGGTTCAGCAGCTCGGTATAGCGTGGCTCGATAACCTCCGCCAGCGTCTGACGCTGCAGGCTGCGCGGCGGACGACCGCCGACGCTCGGCACCTCGACGTTTTCGTCTTTGCCGACAATGGAGCCCAGCGCGCAGCCGTGACGCACTTTGATTGCTTCCGCATCGGTCGGCGGCGTGCCGAACGCATAGGCGATGTCGCTGGTCACAACGTTCCCCGCATAAGGGATCACCTTGGTATGGCGCAGCGCACCGCCAGTATAGACGGCGATATCCATTGTGCCGCCGCCGACGTCCACAACGCAAACGCCGAGTTCACGTTCGTCTTCCGTCAGCACCGCGAAACTGGAAGCCAGACCGGCGAAAATCAGCTGGTCCACTTTCAGTCCGCATCTTTCGACAGCTTTAACGATGTTTTTCGCCATATCGTTGTGGCAGGTGATCAAATGTACCTTAGCCTGCATACGCACGCCCGATAAGCCTACCGGATTTTTGATCCCTTCCTGATAGTCGATCGCATACTCTTGCGGAATAACATGCAAAATTCGGTGTTCGTCACGAACACGCACGGATTTCGCGGTGTGCACAACGTTTTCCACATCTTCCTGGGTCACTTCTTCTTCCGAAATAGGAACCATCCCTATTTCGTTCTGACAGCTGATATGTTTTCCGGATAATGCCAGATAAACGGATGAAATCTGGCAATCCGCCATCAGTTCCGCCTGATCGATAGCGCGCTGCACGCATTTCACGACCGATTCCAGATCGTTAACGCCGCCTTTATCCATGCCACGGGAAGGACAGCTGCCCACGCCGATGATATTGACCATACCGTCGGGCAAAATTTCCCCTACCAAAGCGGCGACCTTCGCGGTGCCGATTTCCAGTCCAACTACCAGTTTTCTGTCCGTCGCCTTGATCATTGTTGTTTAACCTGTGCCTGATTCTGTTGCTTATTACCGTCAGTGGTCTGAATAAGTGGCGGTGCCCAGCCTACTGCCGCGCCAGAGTCGTATCGCAGGTCCACATAACCGATCCGCTTATTTTCCGCTTGCGCCTGCTGCTGCAGCGTTGGCCAGAGCTGAATGAAGCGTTTCAGCCGCTTCATATCCTCGTTGCGCCCCAGCTCCAGACGCGTATCGTCGTCCAGCACCAGCTGCCATGAACGCCGCGCCGTCATCGCCGCCGCCTTCAGCTTAAATTTTGCGGCGGCCAGCATCGCGTCCATCTGGTGCCAGCCTGCCAGCACCTCGGATTCGCTGCCTTCCGGCCCGTAGAGCATCACCATCTTCTCTTTACCGAGGTGATTAGCCGGCACGCTGAATGATTTACCGTTCGCATCAACGAGATGCAGGTCATTCCAGCGGGCAACCGGCACATATTCAACCAGATGAATCTTTAATTCGTCTGGCCACTGCTTGCGAACGCTGGCCTGCTGGATCCACGGCAGCCGTTCAATCTGCTGCTGGATGACGTCTACATCCTGCGACATGAAAGTCCCCGGCGCGCCCAGCGACAATATCGCCTGACGAATATCGTCGTTGGTGGTGTAGTGCATTTGCCCCGTCACCACCAGCTTCGACAGCGGCAGCCGTGAAGCGTCATTCATCCAGCGCACCACCACGTAGCCGCCTGCGGCCATAACGCCCAGCACTACCAGCAGGAACAGAATGCCGGCCAGCCGCGAGCCGTTGCTGCGGCCGGTACGCGCTTTTTCCTGCGCCTCGCGATTGCGAACATTCAAAGCGGCCTGGGACATATCAGTCCGCCAGTTCCAGAATGCGGGCTACCAGCCGGGAAAAACTCATACCCGCCTGCTTCGCGGCCATCGGCACCAGACTGTGGCTGGTCATGCCCGGAGAGGTATTTACCTCCAGCAGATAAAATCGACCATCGCCGCCCATCATGACATCGACGCGTCCCCAGCCGCTGCAGCCCAGCGCGCGCCAGGCCTTAATGACGATATCGCTCAGTTCCGCTTCCTGTTCAGCCGTTAAACCACTTGGGCAGAAGTATTGAGTATCGTCAGAAAAGTATTTAGCTTCATAGTCATAGAACTCAGAAACCACCTGAATGCGAATAGAAGGCAGAATATCTTCGCCCACTACCGCTACGGTGTATTCCGGGCCGCTTAAAAAAGCTTCGACCAGCACATCGTCGTCATGGCGGAATGCCTCTTCCAGCGCGGCCTGAAGCGAGCCAGCCTCGTTGACGCGGCTGATGCCGACGCTGGAGCCTTCGCAGCTTGGCTTGACGAAAACCGGCAGGCCAAGCGCGGCGATGCGCGAACGAATCTCCTCGTTCAGGCCGGCGTCCATCTCTTTACGGGTGATCGCCACATAGGGCGCCACCGGCAGGCCGCAGCCGGCCCACAAACATTTGGTGCGCAGCTTGTCCATGGTAATAGCGGAAGCCATAACGCCACTGCCGGTATAGGGGATATCCAGGAACTCCAGCACGCCCTGTAAGGTGCCATCTTCGCCGCCGCGACCGTGCAGCGCGATAAAGGCTTTATCAAAGCCTTCCTCTTTCAGGCGCGTCACCGGGAAATCGCGGATATCGACGGCGTGCGCGTTGATGCCGGCTTCAATCAGTCCGGCCAGCACCGCGTTGCCGGACATTAAAGAGACTTCGCGTTCCGCAGAAGTGCCACCCAGCAATACCGCTACTTTCTCAGCCATGATGATTACCTTCTTTCGTCTGCGGTTGTAACTTTTGCTCAGCCAGGCTGCGGGCTATGCGTCCCACGTTGCCCGCGCCCTGCACCAGAATCAAATCGTTGCCGTTAAGCTTTGGCGCCAGCATCTCCGCCACCGCCTCATGGTCCGATACCAGGATAGGATCGACCTTGCCACGTCCGCGAATGGTGCGGCAAAGCGAACGGCTGTCCGCGCCCGGAATTGGCGTTTCGCCAGCGGAATAAACGTCCAGCATCAGCAGCACATCTACCTGCGACAGCACGTTGGCGAAATCATCATAAAGATCGCGGGTGCGCGTGTAGCGGTGCGGCTGGAAAATCATTACCAGCTGTTTATCCGGCCAGCCCGCGCGGGCCGCTTTGATGGTGGCGTCCACTTCCGTCGGATGATGGCCATAGTCGTCTACCAGCATCGCGGTGCCCTGCACGCCATTGACTTCCTGCAGCGGGTATTCCCCCAGAAAATCGAAGCGGCGCCCGGTACCCTGGAAACTCTCCAGCGCGCTGAGGATCTCTTCGTCGTCGATCCCCTCTTCCGTAGCGACGGCGACTGCCGCGGCGGCGTTCAGCGCATTGTGACGACCGGGCGCGTTCAGCGTGACGCGCATCAGCGGCTTATCATGGCGAGCCAGCGTAAAGTGGCCCTGCGCGCCATGCTGCTCGTAGCTGGCGATGCGCACATCGGCATCTTCGCTGAAGCCGTAAGTGGTAATTTGCCGTCCGATGCGCGGGATCAAATCGCGGATTACCGCGTCATCGACGCACACCACCGCCCGGCCGTAAAACGGCAGATTATGCAGGAAGTTGATAAAGGTCTGCTTCAGGTTTTCGAAGTCGCCCTGATAGGTATCCATATGATCGGCTTCGATATTGGTAACGATAGCCACCATCGGCTGCAGATGCAGGAAGGAAGCGTCGCTCTCGTCCGCTTCGGCAATCAGATAGCGGCTACTGCCGAGACGCGCGTGCGTGCCCGCAGCCTTAACCAGACCGCCGTTGACAAAGGTCGGATCCAGGCCGCCTTCCGCATAGATGCTGGAAACCATCGCCGTGGTGGTGGTTTTGCCATGCGTGCCGGCGACGGCGATGCCGTGACGGAAACGCATCAGCTCGGCCAGCATTTCTGCGCGGCGGATCACCGGGATACGCGCTTCGCGCGCCGCGATAATTTCCGGGTTGTCCTGCGACACCGCCGTTGAAACTACCACCACGCTGGCGTCGCTGACGTTCTCAGGGCGATGGTTAAAATAGATAGTGGCGCCAAGCGCGCTCAGATGCTGTGTTACGGCGTTCGGCGCCAGATCGGAACCGCTGATTTCATAGCCTTCGTTCGCCAACACTTCGGCAATACCGCCCATGCCGGCACCGCCGATGCCAACAAAGTGAATGTGCCGGACGCGACGCATCTCGGGCACGATTGAACGCAGTTTCGCCAGTTGTTGTGTATTCATCTCTTTTTGCCTGTCGGTGCCTTACGCACCCTGTTCCGGGACAACTAATCGTCCTGTGCTATAACGCCGCTTTGCTGACTTCGGCTGCCACTCGTTCGGTCGCGTCCGGTATCGCTACGGCACGGGCCTTCGCCGCCATCGCCATCAGCGTTGGGCGATCCCATGCGGCCAGCGTCTGCGCCACGGTGTCAGCCGTAAATTGCGGCTGCTCGTAAATTTTCGCCGCGCCCGCTTTTTCCAGCGGCAGCGCGTTCCAGTACTGCTGGCGATCTTTATGCTGAAACGGCACGAAAATAGCCGGCAATCCTGCAGCGGCCACTTCGCTGACCGTCAGCGCGCCGGAACGGCAAACGATCGCGTCCGCCCAGGCGTAGGCTGCCGCCATATCGTCGATAAACTCGGTGACCTTATGCTGCGTCTGTCCGACCGCGCGATAGGCTTCGTTGACTTCCGCCAGCGCGCCTTTGCCGGTCTGATGCCACAAAGTAATGCTGTCGCCCAGTTTCGCGGCCACCTGAGGCAGAGTCTGATTCAGCACGCGAGCGCCCTGACTGCCGCCAATCACCAGCACGCGTACTGGCCCGCTGCGATCGGCCATCCGTTCGCCGGGCAGCGGCAACGCAAGCACATCAGTGCGCACCGGGTTGCCGACTACGTCCGCATCCGGAAACGCGCCGGGAAAGGCCTGCATAACCTTTTTAGCGATTTTCGCCAGCCATTTGTTGGTCAGGCCGGCGATGCCGTTTTGCTCATGCAGCACCACCGGAATACCGCAGCTCCAGGCCGCCAGACCGCCAGGCCCGGAGACGTAACCGCCCATGCCCAGCACCACGTCAGGCTTATACGCCTTCATAATGGCTCTGGCCTGGCGCACCGCGTTAAAAATCCGCAGCGGCGCGGCAAGCAGCGCTTTCAGCCCTTTGCCGCGCAGGCCGCTGATGCGAATAAAATCGATATCGATGCCGTGTTTCGGCACCAGATCGGCCTCCATACGGTCGGCCGTGCCGAGCCAGCGCACCTGCCAGCCCTGCGCCATCAGATGGTGCGCGACCGCCAGACCGGGGAAAACGTGTCCTCCGGTGCCGCCGGCCATAACCATCAGTCGCTTCCCTTTCATCGACTACCTCGCGTAAACGCCTGGGCTTTAGCCAGACGCGTTTCATAATCTATGCGTAACAAAAATACGATGGCGGTGGACATAATGATCAGGCTGGAGCCGCCGTAACTGATCAGCGGCAGCGTCAGGCCTTTAGTCGGCAGCATCCCCGCCGCCGCGCCAACGTTAACCAGCGCCTGGAAGCTGAACCAGACGCCGATGGAGCATCCCAAAAAACCCGCGAAGCGCTGGTCGAGCTCCAGCGCGCGGCGCCCGATGGACATCGCGCGAAAAGCGACGAAGAATACCATTAACAGCGCCAAAACCACACCGATATAACCCAGTTCTTCCCCAATAATCGAGAAGATAAAATCGGTATGCGCTTCCGGTAAATACTCCAGTTTCTGCACCGAGTTACCCAGGCCCTGCCCCCAGAATTCGCCGCGGCCAAACGCCATCAGCGACTGGGTTAGCTGGTAGCCGCTACCGAAGGGATCTTCCCACGGGTTCCAGAAAGAGGTCACGCGGCGCATACGGTAAGGCTCGGCGATAATCAGCAGGCAAACGGCAAAGATGCCGGAGCCGATAATTGCCAAAAACTGCCATAATTTGGCGCCCGCCAGGAACAGCATCGCCAGCGTAGTGACGAACAGCACCACCACGGTGCCGAGATCGGGCTGCGCCAGCAGCAGCACCGCCAGCACCACCATCACGCCCATCGGCTTACAGAAGCCCCAAAAGTTGTTGCGCACCTCATCCACTTTGCGCACCAGATAGCTGGCGAGATAGCAGAACAGCGAAAGTTTGGAAAGTTCTGCGGGCTGGATACGCAGCGGGCCAAGCGCAATCCAGCGCGACGCACCGTTTACCGAGCTGCCCACGACCAGCACGATCAGCAGCATCATTACCGTGACCAGCAGCATGATATTGCTGTAGCGCTGCCAGAAAGCCATCGGCACGCGCAGCGTCACCAGGCCGATGCCGAACGCCAGCACGATATAGAAAGCGTCGCGCTTGGCAAAGTAGAAAGGATCGTCAGAGAGACGCTGGCCGACCGGCATGGAGGCTGAAGTCACCATCACAAAGCCGATAATCGCCAGGCCGATGGTCAGCCAGAGCAGCGTGCGATCGTAGAGCACCATAGTGCTGGCGTCGTTCTCACGCGACCCCATTACCCACTCTTTCAGATGTTCCGTCAGCCAGTTAGCCAGGCTCAGTCCGGGTACGCGCATCATCCCAGCTCCTTTGCCAGTTGAGTAAAGATATCGCCGCGCTGCTCGAAGTTTTTAAACTGGTCGAGGCTGGCGCAGGCTGGCGACAGCAGTACCATATCGCCCGGCTGCACTTTGGCGGCGATCTGCCGCATCGCTTCCTGCAGGGTTTCGGTTTGCGTCGCGATTTCCGGACGCAGCGCCGCCAGCGCGGCCGCGTCCCGTCCAAAGCAGTACATTTTGAGGTTGTCGCGCTGCAGATAGCGGGTCAGCGGGCTGAAGTCGGCGGATTTGCCGTCGCCGCCCAGCAGCAGCCAGAGCGTACCTTTGACTTCAAGGCCGCTCAGCGCCGCTTCGGTACTGCCGACATTGGTGGCTTTGGAGTCATTAATCCAGCGAACGCCGTTACGATCGAACGCCAGCTGGAAGCGGTGCGCCAGGCCGGTAAAAGTGGTCAGCGCTTTCAGACTGGAGGCGCGCGGCAGGCCAACGGCGTCGGCCAAAGCCAGCGCCGCCAACGCGTTGGTGTAGTTATGCTGGCCAACCAGCGACATTTCCGCCGTGTTCAGCACTTTCTCACCCTTCACGCGCAGCCACGTACTGCCCTGCTGGCGCGTCAGGTGGTAGTCGCCCACGTCCACACCGAAGCTGACGCAGCGTTTATCCGCGCCGCGTACCGGCATGGTCATCGCGTCATCCGCGTTAACCACGCAGACTTCAGCCTGCTCGTAGATGCGCAGCTTGGCCGCACGATACTGCTGCATACCGAACGGATAGCGATCCATATGATCTTCCGTCACGTTCAGAATGGTGGCTGCAGCCGCTTTCAGGCTGTGGGTCGTCTCCAGCTGAAAGCTGGAAAGTTCCAGCACGTAAAGCTGCGCAGGCTTATCCAGCAGCATCAGCGCCGGCAGACCAATATTGCCGCCAACGCCAACCTGCCAGCCAGCCGCCTTCGCCATTTCGCCTACCAGCGTGGTAACGGTGCTTTTACCGTTAGAGCCGGTAATGGCGACGATGGGCGCCTGCGCCTCGCGGCAGAACAGTTCGATATCGCCGATAATCTCCACGCCTGCTTTCGCCGCCGCCGTCAGTGAAGGATGCGACAGCGCCAAACCGGGGCTGGCGATAATCAGATCGGCAGTCTGTAGCCAGTCGTCATTCAGCGAGCCGAGCCAGCGCTCGACGCCTGCAGGCAGCTTTTCCAGCCCTGGCGGCACGATTCGGGTATCCATTACGCGCGGCGTAACGCCACGCGCTAAAAAGAAGTCAACGCACGATTGTCCGGTCAGCCCCAGACCAATAATGACAACTTTTTTCCCCTGATAATCAGCCATCGTTACCGCACCTTCAGCGTCGCCAGGCCAATCAGCACCAGCATCAGTGAAATAATCCAGAAGCGCACGATCACGCGCGGCTCCGGCCAGCCTTTAAGCTCATAATGGTGATGGATAGGCGCCATGCGGAAAATGCGCTGGCCGCGCAGCTTGAAGGAGCCGACCTGCAGGATCACCGACAGGGTTTCCACCACGAAGACGCCGCCCATAATCACCAGCAGGAACTCCTGGCGTAGCAGCACGGCGATAGTGCCGAGCGCGCCGCCCAGCGCCAGCGATCCCACGTCGCCCATAAATACCTGAGCCGGATAGGTGTTGAACCATAAAAAGCCCAGCCCGGCGCCGACGATCGCCGTACAGACGATCACCAGTTCGCCCGCATGGCGCAGATAGGGAATATGCAGATAGTTGGCGAAGTTCATATTACCGGTCGCCCATGCAACCAGCGCGAAACCGGCGGCTACAAACACGGTCGGCATAATCGCCAGGCCATCCAGACCGTCGGTCAGGTTTACCGCGTTGCCGGTGCCGACAATCACAAAGTAGGCGAGCAGCACGTAAAAAAGCCCAAGCTGCGGCATGATATCCTTGAAGAAAGGCACTACCAGCTGTGTCGCCGGCGTTCCTTTGCCTGTCGCATAAAGCGTGAAGGCGACGCCCAGCGAAATCACCGACATCCAGAAGTATTTCCAGCGCGCGATCAGCCCTTTAGTGTCTTTGCGCACCACTTTGCGATAGTCATCCACAAAGCCGATAATGCCGAAGCCTACCAGCACCACCAGCACGCACCAGACGTAAGGGTTGGAGGGATAGGCCCACATCAGCACCGAAACGGTGATGGAAAACAGGATCATAATGCCGCCCATCGTCGGCGTGCCGCGCTTGCTGAAGTGCGATTCCGGGCCGTCGTTACGCACTACCTGACCAAAGGAGAGCTCCTGCAGGCGGGCGATCATGCGCGGCCCCATCCACAACGAGATAAACAGGGCGGTCAGCAGGCTGACGATGGCGCGAAACGTCAGATAGGAAAAGACGTTAAAGCCTGAATAAAAAGTGACCAGATGTTCGGCCAGCCAGACTAGCATGTTCCTTTCTCCTGTAAGCTCTGTACTACCTGCTCCATGGCGGCACTACGTGAACCCTTAACTAAAACGGTAATAACGGGCTGCTCCGCCAGCAGCGTTCGCAAACGCGCCGTGGCGGCAGCCTTATCGGTAAAATGTTCGCCCGCGCCGCTGGCTTCGCTGATAGCTCGACTCAAAACGCCTACGCTGATCACTTTGTCGATACCGGCGCGCCGCGCCGCCTCGCCCACTTCCCGATGGCAGGCTTCGGCTTCATCGCCCAGCTCCGCCATATCGCCCACGACCATCACGCGGTAACCGGGCATCTCTGCCAGCACCTGAGCCGCAGCGGTCATCGAACCGACGTTGGCGTTATAGCTGTCGTCCAGCAGCAGCTTGTTTTCCGCCAGCAGTAGCGGGAAAAGGCGGCCAGGCACGGCTTTAAGCTGGCTGAGTCCTTGCTGAATGGCCTCAAGGGAGGCACCGACGGAGAGCGCCAGCGCCGCCGCTGCCAGCGCGTTGGCGATATTATGACGGCCAGGCAGCGGCAGATGGATGGTCACGCTGCCCTCTGGCGTTTTCATCAGAAAATGCGTGCCCTGGCTGGTGATGCGCACTTCGCTGGCGGAAAAGTCGCTCTCTGCCTGCGGCTGCGGCGAAAAACGCCAGACTCTTTTGCCCGCCAGCAGCGGCTGCCAGTTGGCCCGATCGTTGCTATCGGCGTTGAGAATAGCGGTGCCGTTCTCCGGCAACCCCTGAAAAATTTCGCCTTTGGCTTTCGCTACGCCAGCCAGTGAACCGAATCCTTCCAGATGCGCCGCCGCCAGGTTATTGACCAGCGCCGTTTCCGGACGCGTCAGAGAAGTGGTATAAGCGATTTCACCCTGGTGGTTGGCGCCCAGTTCAATCACCGCATACTGGTGTTCTGCGGTCAGGCGCAGCAGCGTAAGCGGCACGCCGATATCGTTGTTCAGGTTGCCTGCGGTATAGAGCGTTTCACCGCACTGGCGCAGAATGGCCGCCGTCATCTCTTTCACCGAGGTTTTGCCGGAAGAGCCGGTCAGCGCAACCACGCGAGCCGATGACTGCTGGCGTACCCAGCCTGCCAGCTGTCCCAGCGCAAGCCGCGTATCTTTCACCACGACCTGCGGCACCGCTACAGGTAAGTGCTTACCGACCAACAGAGCCGCCGAACCCGCGGCTATCGCATCGCCGACCAGTTCGTGCGCGTCAAAGCGTTCGCCTTTCAGCGCGATAAACAGGCAGCCCGCGCTAACCTTGCGTGTGTCAGTGGTTACTTCGCTAAAGGTAAGGTCGCTGCCGAAGAGTTCGCCGCCGGTGACCTCGGCCAGCTTTTGCAGGGAAAGCGCGATCATGCCATCACCCCCAGCAGACGCGCCACGGTATCCCGGTCGGAGTAATCCAGCCGGCGATTGCCGACAATTTGATAATCTTCATGGCCTTTACCTGCAACCAGCACGATATCCTCTTCTTTAGCCTGCATAATGACGTTAGTGACCGCTTGCGCGCGTCCGGCGATAACGTGAGCGCGGCCCGGATCGAGCAGCCCGGTCAGCACGTCGGCGACTATCGCTGCGGGATCTTCGCTGCGCGGGTTGTCGTCGGTGATAACCACCACGTCGGAAAATTGTTCGGCGATGGCGCCCATCAGCGGACGCTTGCCTTTATCGCGATCGCCGCCGCAGCCGAAGACGCACCACAGCTTGCCCTTGCAGTGCAGGCGCGCGGCCTCCAGCGCTTTTTCCAGCGCATCCGGCGTATGGGCGTAATCCACTACCACGGTTGGTTTCGCTGGCGCGCTGAACACTTCCATGCGGCCGGTAACCGGCTGTAGCTGATTGCCGGTAGCGGCTAAATCGGCCAGCGGATAGCCGAGCGCCAGCAGCGTCGCCAGCGCTACCAACAGGTTGCTGACGTTGAAAGCGCCCATCAGACGGCTCTGCAGTTCGCCGCCGCCCCAGCTTGAGTCGAAGCGGATAGCGGCGCCGTTATCGTGATAGTTCACTTCCGTGGCTTTCAGCCAGCGGCCATGCCAGCCCGGCTGCAGATTATTTTCCATCGTCACGGCGACGGCGTCGGGCAGTTTTTCCAGCCAGCGGCGGCCCGCTTCGTCATCGACGTTAATAATCGCCTGGCCGACCAGATGTTCGGAGAAAAGCAGCCATTTAGCGGATTCATAGCGAGTCATATCGCCATGATAGTCAAGATGATCGCGGCTGAGGTTGGTAAAGGCCGCAGCGGCAAAAGGCAGCGCGGCTACGCGGTGCTGCACCAGACCGTGGGAGGAAACCTCCATCGCGGCCAGCGTCGCGCCCTGCTCAACCAGCGAAGCCAGCGTTTGCTGTACTTCTACCGCAGAACCGGTGGTGTTTTCGACCGGCTTAAGACGCCCATAAAGGCCGTTGCCGGTGGTGCCCATCACCGCGCCGGTTTCGCCCAGCAGCTGCGCCCATTGCGCCAGCAGCTGAGTGGTAGTGGTTTTGCCGTTAGTGCCGGTAACGCCGATCAGGCGCAGCTTTTCGCCCGGCTGCTGATAAAAACGGCCGGCCAGCGCGGAGAGTCGCTGATTCAGCTGCGCCAGATAAATAACGGGTACGCCGTGCTGGCTGACGATATCGCCATCTTCCGCCTCGCCTTCCGCTTCAGCAATGACGGCCGCTACGCCCTGAGCGATAGCCTGGGGAATAAAACGACGGCCATCGACCGCGTGGCCTTTCACGGCGACAAAGAGATCGCCGGCAGCCGCCTGGCGACTGTCCAGAATCATGTCACGCAGCGGCAGCGAAGGCGCGGCAGGCACCCAGGGCGCCAGTAAATCGCGCAAATTACGATCTGTCACTTGATCCCTCACTTCTGTTGTCTGCCACCTCGTTTTTTTCAACGACAGGCAGCGCATCAGGTTCAATATTCATGGTGCGCAACACACCGCCCATAATGGCGCCAAAGACCGGAGCGGAAACCGCGCCGCCGTAATATTTGCCGGCCTGTGGATCGTTAATCACCACAACCAGAGCGAAACGGGGACGGCTCGCCGGCGCCACGCCAGCGGTGTAAGCGATATATTTGTTGACGTAGCGACCGTCCGGCCCGACTTTCTTCGCGGTACCGGTTTTAATAGCGATACGATAGCCCTTAATGGCCGCTTTTACGCCGCCGCCGCCGGGCAGCGCCACGCTCTCCATCATGTGCATCACGGTGCGCACCAGCTCTTCAGGAAAAACGCGCTGTCCGCCGACGGGCGGATCGACTTTGGTGATCGACAACGGACGATAAAGCCCATAGCTGCCGATCGTGGCGTAGACTCGCGCTAACTGTAACGGCGTTACCATTAGCCCGTAGCCGAAAGAAAAGGTGGCCCTCTCTATGTCAGACCACCGTTGTTTTTGGGGATACAAGCCACTGCTTTCTCCGACAAGTCCCAGATTGGTCGGCTTGCCCAGCCCAAAGCGCGAGTAGGTTTCTACCAGCGCCGAGGACGGCATCGCTAACGCCAGCCTGGAAACGCCGACGTTACTCGATTTTTGTAGCACTCCGGTCAGGGTCAGTTCGTTATAGCGCGCCACGTCTTTGATCTCGTGGCCGTTGATCCGGTAAGGCACCGTGTTCAGCACGCTGCTTTCGCGCACCACGCCGCGCTGCAGCGCAGTCATCACCACCATCGGCTTCACCGTGGAACCGGGTTCGAAAATATCGGTAATGGCGCGGTTGCGCATCACGTCTTTGGTGGTGCCGGTAAGGTTATTGGGGTTATAGGCAGGACTATTGGCCATCGCCAGTACTTCGCCGGTGTTAACGTCCACCAGTACGGCAGTGCCCGATTCCGCTTTGTTAAACGCCACGGCGTTATTCAGCTCGCGGTAGACCAGCGCCTGCAAACGTTCATCAATGCTCAGCGCGAGGTTGTGAGCAGCACGGCTGTCTACAGAGGAGACGTCTTCAATTACGCGGCCATGCCTGTCTTTACGCACGGTGCGTTCGCCCGGTTCGCCGGTCAGCCATTTATCGAAGCTTTTTTCCACGCCTTCGATGCCCTGGCCGTCGATATTGGTAAAGCCGATCAGATGCGACGTGACCTGGCCTGCCGGATAGTAACGACGCGACTCTTCACGTAAAAAGATGCCGGGAAGCTTGAGCTTTTTGATGTAGTCGCCGATGGCGGGATTGACCTGGCGCGCCAGATAAACAAAGCGGCCTTTGGGATTAGCGTTAACGCGGTTCGCCAGCTGATCCAGCGGAATAGAGAGCGCATCGGATAACGCCTGCCAGCGGCTGTCTAAAGTGATACCGCCTTTGGCGTTCAGCTCTTTAGGATCGGCCCAAACGGCGTTGACCGGCACGCTGACGGCCAGCGGACGTCCGGCGCGGTCGGTAATCATCCCGCGCGAGGTCGGCACAGCCTGCACACGCAGCGAACGCATATCGCCTTCGCGCACCAGTTTATCCGGGTTGATAACCTGCAGATAAGCCATACGCGCCAGCAGGCCGCCCAGCGCCACCAGAATACAGCCGCACAACAACGCAAAACGCCAGCTGACAAAGCTGGCCTGATCTTCCTGACGTTTTGTCTTAAGCGTCTTAACTGCGGCTTTCATTTATGCCCTTATGGCTGTACCACAATATTTTCCTGCGATGGATCGACATGCTGCATCTGCAGCTTTTCCATAGCCGTTCTTTCAACGCGACTGTGATCGCCCAGCGCGTTCTCTTCCAGAATCAGGTTGCGCCATTCGATATCCAGCGCGTCGCGTTCCAGAACCAGCTGCTCGCGCTGTGCGGTAAGCAGTCGCGTTTTATGCGCGGTAGTAACCACTAACACCGCAGAAACCAGCACGGCGACAGCCAGAATCAGCGGGATTTTGCCGTGGCGCAGAAGATCGCCCGCAATAACGCCCGGTAAACTGTGTCGCTCGTTGCCAATCATGAAGCCGTCCTCTCAGCAATACGCAGTACAGAGCTGCGCGCGCGCGGGTTTTCCGCCACTTCCGCTTCGCCCGGCATCATTTTGCCCAGCGCCTTAAGCTGACGACCGCCGAGCTTGCTTAGCTGCGCTTCCGTCATCGGCAGACCGGCAGGCACCTGCGGGCCACGGCTCTGTTCGCGCATAAAACGTTTAACGATACGATCTTCCAGCGAGTGGAAGCTGATGACCGACAGGCGTCCTTCCGGCGCCAGCGCGAGCAGCGCGCCCTTGAGCGCCTGCTCAATCTCTTCCAGTTCGCTGTTCACCCAGATACGAATAGCCTGGAAGCTACGCGTCGCCGGATGTTTGAATTTGTCCTTAACCGGCGTGGCGGCGTAAATGACGTCAGCCAGCTCTTTGGTGCGGGTCATCGGCTGCTCGCGGTTGCGCTCGACGATGGCACGTGCGATACGCTTCGCAAAGCGCTCTTCGCCAAAGGTTTTCAGCACAAAGGCGATATCGCTCTCTTCCGCCTGCAGCAGCCATTCCGCGGCGGAAAGACCTTTCGTTGGATCCATTCGCATATCCAGCGGGCCGTCGCGCATAAAAGAGAAGCCGCGTTCGGCATCGTCCAGCTGCGGCGACGAAACGCCCAGGTCCAGCAAAATGCCGTCAATACGGCCGGTCAGCCCGCGGGCTTCGGCGTACTCGGCCAGCGCGGAAAAAGGTCCGTGAATAATGGTAAAGCGCGGGTCGGTAATGGCTGCCGCAGCGGCGATGGCCTGCGGGTCACGATCGATGGCGTAAAGACGCCCCTGTTCGCCCAGCGCGGAGAGGATCAGCCGGGAGTGTCCGCCTCGTCCAAATGTGCCATCAATATAGATGCCGTCAGGTTTGATATTGAGACCGTTGACGGCCTCGTCCAGCAGCACCGTGGTATGTTTGAAATTTTCCTGCATAGCTATAATGACAAATCCTGCAAGCGCTCGGATAGCGGTTCCCGAGTCGACTGCTCCGCGTCAATATCCTCCCTGACTTGTTGATACCAGGTCTGTTCATCCCACAGCTCAAACTTGTTAAACTGTCCAACCAGCATCACTTCTTTGGTCAGATTCGCGTGCTGACGGAGCGTACTCGCAATCAGCAAACGGCCTGCATTATCCATCTGGCATTCGCTGGCATGACCCAATAACAGGCGCTGAATGCGGCGCTCTACGGGGTTCATGCTCGACAGGCGAGCCAGCTTACGTTCAATAATTTCCCATTCAGGCAGGGTGTAAAGCAGAAGGCATGGCTGATGGAGGTCAATAGTGCAAACCATTTGCCCCTGAGATTCTCCCACCAGCGTTTCGCGATAGCGTACGGGTACAGCGAGCCGCCCTTTGCCGTCGAGATTGACTAACGTTGCTCCACGGAACATGCCAGTCTTCCCCCTCTGTTACCCTTAAGCCCCACTTTACACCACAAATTCCCACCCGGTGGAGTTTACGGAGCGGAGGAAATCATTGTCAAGCGACAGCGCAGGCCGCAAGGGATTATTTCTTTTCCTGAAAAATCAGCAAAGAGTTAAAAAAGAGCGAGCTTTAGTCAGCTATTGAAAAATAAACCAATGAATAGTGACGGGAAATTTTTCAGGAATCTTAAATTGCTTAAAAATATATCAATTATCGCCTGTAAAGAGGCTGTCGTCAGCGCTGCTGTCCCGCCGGCATTTTAAGGAATTTCTTAAGGAATGGCACCGACAGCGCCGTTCTGGCTGGGCTGGCTGAACCCATGTCAGGTAACTTTTTAATAAGCCAGAGTTTTCGGAAAGTTAAAATCAGCTGGAATTATATCTTTACTTTTATTTACGTTAACGGCGGGAGTCCGGCGAATCGCTTTTATTTGGCGATCTGACGCGACGGGCATAACGAGGGAAACATAAAAGAGAGGGCGACAATGATGTCGCCCTGAATGATTAACTTTCTTTACGGCTTAAACGCCCGCGGCGATAGAGGTTACGCCGGATACGGGTCAGGCCGGCTTTAGGTTTACGCGGCTCGTCCAGGCTTGCCAGCACCAGTTCCAGCACGCGTTCGGCCACGTCGCGATGACGCTGGCCCACCGCCAGAACCGGACAATCCAGAAAATCCAGCAGCTCGTGGTCGCCAAAGGTGGCTATCGACAGATCGGTCGGCATACGCCCTTCACGTTTCAGCGCCACATCCATTACGCCCTGCAGCAGGCCAAAAGAGGTGGTAAACAGCGCGTCGGGCATTGGATGCGTTTCCAGCCACTCTTCGAACAGCGCCGCCGCCGCGGTGCGCTCAAAGCTGTTGGCGTAGATGAAATCGATAGGGCGCTCGTCGCCCTGCCAGGCCTGACGAAAACCCATTTCACGCAGAAAGCTGACGGAGAGCTCTGGTAGCGCGCCGAGATAAAGAATGGATTCAGCCGGCTGTTTACGTAGCTCGGCGGCCAGCATCTCCGCATCGTCCTGATCCGCGCCCACGACGCTGGTGAAATGCTCGCGATCCAACGCGCGATCCAGCGCGACAATCGGCAACGGGTCGTTGATCCAACGCTGGTAAAAAGGGTGTTCCGGCGGCAGTGAGGTAGACACAATAATGGCGTCCACCTTGCGCTGCAGCAGATGCTCCACGCAGCGCATCTCATTGTCCGGCTGATCTTCTGAACAGGCGATCAGCAGCTGATAGCCGCGCTGGCGGGCCTGCCGCTCCAGATAGTTGGCGATTCGCGTATAGCTGGTATTTTCCAGATCGGGGATCACCAGGCCAATGGAGCGGGTACGCCCCGCGCGCAAGCCTGCGGCGACGGCGTTGGGGTGATAATTATGTTCGCGAACCACCGCCATAACTTTTTCTACGGTCTTGTCGCTGACACGATACTGCCGGGCTTTACCGTTTATAACGTAGCTGGCCGTCGTGCGCGATACACCAGCAAGACGCGCGATTTCATCCAGTTTCACAATCACTCCACGCTCAGGCACCGTGACGGCGCAGAAAAAATAGCCACGTCGCGGCTAAGGATAAGATAATCTTTACATCTAACAGCAGCGCCAGCAACCTCTTTTAGCGCCAGGCGGGAGCTTTCTGGCAAAAATGAAAAAACCCGGCATTACGCCGGGTTAGCAATATTTCACCTTCATCGCGTTGAGCGATCAGCGCATAATACGCTCGCCGCGCGCCACGCCGACGACGCCGGAACGCGCTACCTCGACGATTTCCGCCACTTCGCGAACCGTGCTCAGAAAAGCATCCAGTTTGTCGCTGGTGCCGGCGAGCTGAACCGTATAAAGCGAAGGCGTCACGTCGACTATCTGTCCGCGAAAAATTTCCGCGCTGCGTTTGACCTCTTCGCGTCCATAGCCGGTCGCCTGAATTTTCACCAGCATGATTTCACGTTCGACAAAAGCGCCCTGCCCCAGTTCGGTGACGCGCAGCACGTCTACCAGCTTGTGCAGCTGCTTTTCAATCTGCTCCAGCACTTTCTCATCGCCTACGGTCTGCACGGTCATCCGCGACAGCGTTGGATCGTCAGTCGGCGCTACGGTCAGGCTTTCAATGTTATAGCCGCGCTGTGAGAAAAGCCCCACCACGCGCGATAATGCGCCGGACTCGTTCTCCAGCAGTACCGATAAAACACGACGCATAATTATGTCCTCTCCGTTTTACTCAGCCACATTTCGTCCATTCCGCCGCCGCGGATCTGCATCGGGTAAACGTGTTCGCTGCCATCCACGTTAACATCCACAAACACCAGACGACCTTTTTGCAATTCCGCCAGCGCCTGGCTCAGTTTCTCCTCCAGCTCCTGCGGGCGGTCGATACGGATGCCGACATGGCCGTAAGCTTCCGCCAGCTTAATGAAATCAGGGAGCGACTCCATATAAGATTGCGAATGGCGACCCGAATAGATCATATCCTGCCACTGCTTCACCATGCCGAGATAGCGGTTGTTCAGGCTCAGGACCAGTACCGGCAGACCATACTGCAGTGCGGTCGACAGCTCCTGAATATTCATCTGAATACTGCCGTCGCCCGTGACGCAAACCACGGTTTCTTCCGGTAGCGCCAGCTTCGCGCCCAGCGCGGCGGGCAGACCAAAGCCCATCGTGCCCAGCCCGCCAGAGTTGATCCAGCGGCGCGGCTTATCGAAAGGATAATAGAGCGCGGCGAACATCTGGTGCTGACCGACGTCGGAAGTCACGTAGGCGTCACCGTTGGTCAGCCGCCAGATAGTCTCAATAACCGCCTGCGGCTTGATCTTATCGCTGTTGCGATCGAAAGCCAGGCACTCGCGCGAACGCCACTGCTCGATACTTTGCCACCAGTCACGCAGGCTGTCGAAATCCTGTTCGCTGTTTTGCTTTAGCATTTCCAGCATCTGCTGCAGCACGTCGCGCGCGTCGCCAACGATAGGCACATCCGCCGACACGGTTTTCGAGATAGAGGCCGGATCGATATCAATATGCAGCACGGTGGCGTTCGGGCAGTACTTCATTAAGTTATTGGTGGTGCGATCATCGAAACGCACGCCAACGGCAAAAATAACGTCGGCGTTATGCATGGTCATATTCGCTTCGTAGGTGCCGTGCATCCCCAGCATCCCCAGACACTGCCGGTGCGTGCCGGGGAAAGCGCCCAGCCCCATCAGCGAACAGGTTACCGGCAGATTAAGCTGCTCGGCGATCTTACGCAGCTCTGCGGCGCAGTCGGCATTGATTACGCCACCGCCCGCGTAGAGCACGGGTTTCTTCGCCGCCAGCAGGCTTTGCAGCGCACGCTTGATCTGGCCCCGATGCCCCTGAGTCGTGGGATTATAGGAACGCATGCTGACCGTCTCCGGCCACTGATAAGGCAGCTTGTTCGCCGGGTTCATCATATCTTTCGGCAGGTCGATCACCACGGGACCAGGACGTCCGCTGGAAGCCAGCCAGAAAGCTTTTTTCACTATCGTGGGGATCTCTTCGACCTGCTTCACCATAAAGCTGTGTTTGACGATCGGGCGTGAAATCCCGACCATATCGCACTCCTGAAAGGCATCGTAGCCGATCAGCGAAGAGGGAACCTGACCGGAAAGCACTACCATAGGAATGGAATCCATATAGGCAGTGGCGATCCCGGTAATGGCATTGGTCGCGCCAGGGCCGGAAGTGACCAGAACCACGCCCGTTTCACCCGTAGCGCGGGCATAGCCGTCCGCCATATGCACAGCGCCTTGCTCATGGCGCACCAGGATATGATCGATACCGCCTACGGTTTGCAATGCGTCATAAATATCCAGTACGGCTCCGCCGGGATAGCCGAACACATGTTTTACGCCCTGATCGATTAACGATCGGACCACCATCTCCGCTCCTGACAACATCTCCATTTTTGCCTCCAGGCTTTAAGGTGCTGATTTATCAGTATGCTTTCCGCTTTTATTGCAGAAATAGCGGCTGCATGCCAATAAGTTCAAAACCTGTGTTTATTCAAACGCTGAAAATAATTTCAGTCGTCGGGTACAGGGCGCTGCCCTCTTTATTTTTGTTTTACCATAACCGCAGAAAACCTGGCAGGCAAACCTCCTTCTCGCGGTTAATGAACGCAAGCGACTATTAAGGCACTACGGGTCACGCCAGCCTGTCGACGTTTACGCTGATGATATGCTGCTAAAAAAGCGGTTTATGCTGACCAAGCCTTTTTTTTCAGTGTGATCGTTTCGTTATTGGCGAGTAAATTTCTTTGAATAAAGTTTACCTGTTCAAACAGGCCGAATGATTTAGTTTTTTCTGCTAAATGTGATTATTTTCATAAAAGAATTAACTAATTAACTGCTAATTTCCAGTGGGGGATCGCCGCGAGGGAAACTCAGATAACCCATTGTTTGCAAAGAAAATTAACGATAAAAAAGCGCAATTTACCCCTACGCTTTTCTACACAGCGCCTGTCGGCACTCGCCTTTTTCTTCTGCCTGCCAAAGCTGAGCCAGAATATTTTTCCTGCGTCGCTTTTCCGCTGCGGATTATAACCTTACGGCTTGCCTTGACATCGCCCCCTGCTTTCAAGTATCAATAAGGGAACAGCAAATTTATGAGGCCTGACTCAATGATTCGTACCCTCCTCCTACTCGGTCTACTACTAAACGCAGATTCTTGCGCGGTAGACTTGTGGGCGGAATGAATCACTGATTCAGGCTTGCAAACCTAAAAAACCCGCGCTACTGCGCGGGTTTTTTTATGCTCGTAGCATTAGCGATGCAAACATGAAAGGAATTATCTGATGAGCCAACAAGTTATTATTTTCGATACCACGCTGCGTGACGGCGAACAGGCATTACAGGCCAGCCTGAGCGTGAAAGAGAAACTGCAGATAGCGCTGGCGCTGGAGCGTATGGGCGTTGACGTGATGGAGGTCGGTTTCCCTGTCTCCTCGCCGGGCGACTTCGAATCCGTACAGACTATCGCTCGCCAGGTAAAAAACAGCCGTGTTTGCGCGCTGGCCCGCTGTGTTGAAAAAGATATCGATGCGGCTTATGAAGCGCTGCGCGTAGCGGAGGCCTATCGTATCCACACCTTCCTGGCGACCTCGCCGATGCATATCGCCACCAAGCTGCGCAGCACGCTGCCGGAAGTAATTGAACGCGCCGTGCGTATGGTGAAACACGCCCGCAACTACACTGACGACGTGGAGTTCTCCTGCGAAGACGGCGGCCGTACGCCGATCGACGATCTGTGTCGCGTAGTGGAGGCCGCTATCAACGCTGGCGCGACCACTATCAATATTCCGGATACCGTAGGCTATACGCTGCCGAGCGAATACAGCAATATTTTCAGTCAGTTGCGTAACCGCGTACCCAATATCGATAAAGCCATTCTGTCCGTGCATACCCATGACGATTTAGGGATGGCAGTCGGCAACTCTCTGGCTGCCGTGCAGGCTGGCGCGCGCCAGGTTGAAGGCACTATTAACGGCCTGGGCGAACGAGCGGGTAACTGCGCGTTGGAAGAAGTGATCATGGCGATCAAAACCCGCAGCCAGCTGATGAACGTGCATACCAATATTCATCATCAGGAGATTTATCGCACCAGCCAGCTGGTCAGCCAGCTGTGCAATATGCCCATCCCGGCCAACAAGGCGATAGTAGGTACCGGCGCGTTCGCGCACTCCTCCGGCATCCATCAGGACGGCGTGCTGAAAAACCGCGAAAACTACGAAATCATGACGCCGGAGTCGATCGGTCTGCATCAGATTCAGCTGAACCTGACTTCGCGTTCCGGCCGCGCGGCCGTGAAGCACCGTATGGATGAGATGGGCTATAAAGAACAGGATTACAATCTGGACAGCCTGTACGACGCCTTCCTGAAGCTGGCCGATAAAAAAGGCCAGGTGTTCGATTACGATCTGGAAGCGCTGGCCTTTATCAACAAACAGAACGAGGAACCGGAGCATTTCCGTCTGGATTACTTCAGCGTGCAGTCCGGCTCCAGCGTGATGGCGACCGCCTCGGTTAAACTGGCCTGCGGCGACGAATCCATAGCGGAAGCGGCGACGGGCAACGGCCCGGTCGATGCGGTTTATCAGGCGATTAATCGCATTACTGAATTTGACGCCGAGCTGGTGAAATATCAGCTGACCGCCAAAGGCCACGGCAAAGACGCGTTGGGCCAGGTTGATATCGTGGTGAACTACAACGGGCGTAAATTCCATGGCGTAGGCCTGGCGACGGATATCGTGGAGTCTTCCGCCAAAGCGATGATCAACGCCCTGAATAATATCTGGCGCGCGCGCCAGGTCGAGCAGGAACTGCAGCGTAAAGCCAACGAGAAGGAAGCGGTATAATGACAAGGACTTATCATATTGCGGTTTTGCCCGGAGACGGCATCGGCCCGGAAGTGATGGCTCAGGCCGGCAAGGTACTGGACGCTGTACGCCAGCGTTTCAACCTGCGCATTACCACCAGCGAGTATGATGTCGGCGGCATCGCCATCGATCGTCACGGCAAGCCGCTGCCGCCCGCCACCGTCGCAGGCTGCGAGCAGGCGGACGCGATTCTGTTCGGCTCCGTTGGCGGCCCAAAATGGGAACATCTGCCGCCAGCAGAACAGCCGGAGCGCGGCGCGCTGCTGCCGCTGCGTAAGCACTTCAAGCTGTTCAGCAACCTGCGTCCGGCCAGCCTGCATCAGGGACTGGAGGCCTTTTGCCCGCTGCGCGCCGATATCGCGGCGAAAGGTTTCGATATTCTGGTGGTGCGCGAGCTGACCGGCGGCATCTATTTCGGTCAGCCGAAAGGCCGCGAAGGCAGCGGCCAGCACGAGCGCGCTTTTGATACCGAGGTTTATCACCGCTTCGAAATCGAGCGCATTGCCCGTATCGCTTTTGAGTCCGCCCGCAAGCGCCGTAAAAAAGTCACGTCGATCGACAAGGCCAACGTGCTGCAGTCCTCTATTTTATGGCGGCAGATCGTCACCGAAGTGGCGCAGGATTATCCCGATGTCGAGCTGCATCATATGTATATCGATAACGCCACCATGCAGCTGATCAAGGAGCCTTCGCAGTTCGACGTCATGCTTTGCTCCAACCTGTTTGGCGACATCCTTTCTGACGAATGCGCGATGATTACCGGCTCTATGGGCATGTTGCCTTCCGCCAGCCTGAACGAACAGGGCTTCGGTCTGTTTGAGCCTGCGGGCGGCTCCGCGCCCGACATCGCCGGCAAAAATATCGCTAATCCGGTTGCCCAGATCCTGTCGCTGGCGCTGCTGCTGCGCTACAGCCTGGATGCCGCCGAAGCAGCCGAAGCTATTGAGCAGGCGATCGGCCGCGCCCTGGCGGAAAACTACCGCACCGGCGATTTGGCCGGCGGCGGCGAAGCGATCGGCACTGAGGAAATGGGCACCGTTATCGCCCGCTTTATTCGCGAAGCCTGATTATGAAAACATTATACGAGAAGCTGTTTGACGCCCATGTCGTGCACGAAGCGCCCAACGAGACGCCGCTGCTCTACATCGATCGGCATCTGGTGCATGAGGTCACTTCCGCGCAGGCTTTTGACGGCCTGCGCGCGCACGGTCGTCCTGTGCGCCAGCCAGCGAAAACCTTCGCTACGATGGATCACAACGTTTCTACGCAAACGCGTGATATCAACGCCAGTGGTGAAATGGCGCGTATCCAGATGTCCATGCTGATTAAAAATTGCGAAGAGTTCGGCGTGCGCCTGTATGACCTGAAGCATCCTTTTCAGGGCATTGTGCACGTGATCGGCCCTGAGCAAGGCATGTCGCTGCCCGGTATGACCATCGTCTGCGGCGACTCGCACACCTCCACTCACGGCGCTTTCGGCGCGCTGGCTTTTGGCATCGGCACTTCGGAAGTCGAGCACGTGCTGGCGACGCAGACGCTGAAGCAGTCGCGCGCGAAAACCATGAAGATTGAGGTCGTGGGCCAGACCGCGCCGGGCATTACCGCCAAAGATATCGCGCTGGCGATTATCGGCAAAACCGGCAGCGGCGGCGGCAACGGTCACGTGGTGGAGTTTTGCGGCCCGGCGGTGGAGCAGCTGAGCATGGAAGGCCGAATGACGCTGTGCAATATGGCGATTGAGCTGGGCGCGAAAGCGGGCCTGGTCGCGCCGGATGAAACCACGTTTAACTACGTTCGGGGCCGTCAGTTCGCGCCGAAAGAGCAGGAGTGGGAAAAAGCGATCGCTTACTGGCGCACGCTGAAATCCGACAGCGGCGCGCGCTTTGATAAAGTGGTGACGCTGAATGCCGCCGATATTGCGCCGCAGGTAACATGGGGCACCAATCCGGGACAGGTTATTGCCGTTAACGACGTTATCCCCGATCCGGCCAGCTTCAGCGATCCTGTTGAGCGCGCCTCGGCGGAAAAAGCGCTGGCCTATATGGATCTCAAACCGGGAATCAAACTGACCGAAGTGCAAATCGATAAGGTATTTATCGGCTCCTGCACCAACTCGCGTATCGAGGATCTGCGTGCGGCCGCTTCGGTGGTGAAAGGCCATAAAATTGCCGCTAACGTACAGGCTTATGTGGTGCCTGGCTCCGGGCCGGTTAAGGCGCAGGCGGAAGCGGAAGGCCTGGACAGAATTTTCCTGGATGCCGGTTTCGAATGGCGTTTGCCCGGCTGCTCAATGTGCCTGGCGATGAACAACGATCGCTTAAGCCCCGGCGAGCGCTGCGCCTCGACCAGCAACCGCAATTTCGAGGGACGCCAGGGTCGCGGTGGACGTACGCATTTGCTCAGCCCGGCGATGGCAGCGGCGGCGGCGATCGCCGGACGCTTTGCCGATATCCGCGAGCTGAATCAGGAGTAACTATGGCGAAAAAATTTACGCAGCATACCGGCGTTGTGGTGCCGATGGATGCCGCCAATGTCGATACCGACGCCATTATCCCCAAGCAGTTTCTGCAGATGGTGACGCGCACCGGTTTTGGCCGCAACCTGTTTTTTGACTGGCGCTATAAGGATGCGGAAGGCCAGATCCCCGATCCGGAGTTTATCCTGAATAAACCGGCGTTTCGCGGCGCCAGCATTATGCTGACGCGGGAAAATTTTGGCTGCGGCTCCTCACGCGAACATGCGCCCTGGGCGCTGACCGACTATGGCATTCGGGCGATTATCGGCAGCGACTTTGCCGATATCTTTGCCAATAACTCGTTTAATAATCAGCTGCTGCTGGTGACGCTAAGCGAGGAGGAAATGGATGAGCTGTTCCGTCTGGTGGCAGCTGAGCCAGGCATCAGCTTTACCGTGGACTTAGAGAAACAGGAAGTGGTTGCCGGTGAGAAGCGTTACGCGTTTGCTATTGACGCTTTTCGCCGCCACTGTTTGCTGAACGGCCTGGATAGCATTGGCCTGACGCTCCAGCACGAAGCCAGCATCAGCGACTACGAGCAGCGCCAGCCGACGTTTTTACGCTAGAGGCTATTGGGGCTTCGGCCCCAACATCATAGCCAAAACATATTTTTATTCAGTGTGTTAAGTTGAAAAGATCCTTCTCTGGCTATCGTTCATATTTTCAGGATAGCCACCTTAACGAACCAGAGAATAATGGCCGTTAGCGCGGGCAGCAGCAGCGTCCAGGTGATCCTGTTATTGATCGCGTCGAACTTAGCGTTCAGGCGGTTTTCAGAAGCATAAATCTCTTGCTGAAGATCGCTTCGCACCATACCTACTTCTTTATAAAGATCGCTTCGTAACAGCCCGAGGTCGGCTTTCGTCGCAAAGCTTTCCGACCGTTCTACCAGCACATCCAGCGCTGCCTGGCTGGCAAACCCCTTCGCCTGCTCCGCCAGCGCGTCCAGCGCAGCCTGACTGGCAAACCCTTTCGCCTGCTCCGCCAGCGCGTCCAGCGCAGCCTGGCTGGCAAACCCTTTCGCCTGCTCCACCAGCGTATCCAGCGATGACTGATTGGCGGCATGCTTTGAGCGCTCGATCAGCGCCGCTATGTCCACCCGCATCTGGCTGGTTTCGCTCTCCAGCCGCCCGATTTTTTCCCTGATATCGTCCATTACGCCTCCTTGCTGATTTTTCATAGCGAACGAATACCGGCTCTGTTCCCTCCGGCAACGTTCGGGCGTTTCCTTAGGTGCCAACATGTTGATTCCGTCCATCATGAAGTAAAGGCAGACTGCGTTCGACAACCAGGCAATGCCCGCCAGTACAAATTATAACCTGATGGATTTTGCGGCGACTCGCCTTTTTTTGCAACAAAAACTGGCGCTATCTGGAAGTTTCTAACACCAATAGCTTAAACATCTTTTACCTTAGCCGACATCGCCAGCGCGGCGACAGAGAGGATTAGCGCGCCCCAGTAGACCGCATAGTGGCCGAACGTCTCGGCCAGCGCGCCCTGGAAAACGCCCGCCAGAATGACGCCCGTTGAAATACTGTTGGTAAACAGCGTGGTGGCCGCGCCAGGCCTGCCGGGCATCAGATCCTGAAAATAGAGCATGCCGATCCCGGCGATAATGCCAATGAAAATGGCGTTGAAAATCTGTAGCGCCAGCAGCGCCGCCCGTGAATGAAACAGCACCAGGCCCAGATAAAACAGCACGCCGGCAGCCACGGCAAACAGCATCATTTTACGTTTGCCGAAGCGCTTAACGTAATGGCCGGCCAGCAGCATTGCCGGGATCTCCAGACCTGCGGCCACGCCCATCAGCAGCCCGGCGAGCCGATCCGGCAACCCCAGTACGCTGCTGATATAAAGCGGCATATCGATGATATACATAGTGTTGCAGGTCCACATCAGCAGCGAGGCGATAAACAGCAGCCGCACGTCCCGGTTTTTCCACGCGCTGATTTGGGTAATCACGATTTCCGTTGGCTGCTCGACGCGCGGCACGGAAGGCAGCGCGAACCAGATCAGCGCGATACAGATCACAAACAGCGCGGCAGCGACGACAAACATGGTAGTAAAACCGTAATTCAGCGCCAGCGCGAAAGAGAGCGGCGGCCCAATCACCCATGCCAGCGAGAGCTGGGCGCGCATCACCGAGCTGAACATCACCACCTCACGCGCGGAGCTGTCCGCATACTCCCGCGCCAGCGCGAAAATCTGCGGCATCGCTACGCTGGCCAACGCCGACAGCAGCACGCCGCAGGTAATCAGCGTCAGATAATGGCGATTAAAAGCAAACAGCAGCGCGTTGCCCACCGCCATCAGACAGCAAAAGAGAATTAGCATACGGCGATCGCCGCTGCTGTCCGACCTTTTCGCCAGCAGCAGGCTGACCACAATGCCGGCGACGGCATTCACGGTATAAAAAAGCCCGACCCAAAACGGCCGTACCTCTACCTCACGCGACAGAAACAGGCTCAGCGTCGGCGCCTGCAGCGCGCCCGCCACGCCAACCATAAAAGAAACCGCCATAAAGGCCAGATAAACCGGATTAATACGACGACGGCGCGTCAGCAGCGATTTCATACCTCATCCCCTGCAAATAAAAAGGCCTGCTTGCAGGCGCAAACAGCAAGCATAGAAGAAAACGGCAAAATGAAAAAAGCCAGCAGGCAAGACGCCCGCTGGCTGGTGAAAACCCACCCTACTCAGATATAAATTCTTGAAAGCGCGCCATTCAAAAGAATGCCTCCCGCCCTTTCATCATCAATAAGTATTGCTCTAATATAAGGCAGAAAAAACAGGCGAGTTTTCATCAGGATTTCCTCTTTTATGCAATCCACACGTTTACAGCAGCAGTTTATCCGGCTGTGGCAAAGCTGCGAAGGCCAGTCGCAGGAAACCACACTGGAGCGGTTAGCGGTTCAGCTAAGCTGCTCGCGCCGTCATATGCGCAACCTGCTTGGCGCCATGCAGAAGGCGGGCTGGCTGGAGTGGCAGGCCGAAGCCGGCCGCGGCAAGCGCTCAAAGCTGACCTTTCGCTATACGGGCCTGGCGCTGCAGCAGCAGCGCGCGGAAGAGCTGCTGGAACAGGATCGCATCGATCAGCTGGTGCAGCTGGTCGGCGATAAAAACGCCGTGCGGCAGATGTTGATTTCCCATCTTGGCCGCAGCTTCCGTCAGGGAAAACATATCCTGCGGATACTCTACTATCGTTCCCTGCTGAACCTTAATCCCGCTACGGCGCTGCGCCGCTCGGAAACCCATCTGGCCAGACAGATCTTCAGCGGCCTGACTCGCATAAATGAGGAAAACGGGGAAATCGAGCCGGATATCGCCCATCACTGGCAGCCCGTTACGCCGCTGCACTGGCGTTTCTATCTGCGACCCGCCGTCCATTTTCACCACGGACGTGAAATGGAAGTCGCGGACGCGATCGCCACGCTGGAGCGGGCAAAAAAGCAGCCGCTTTTCAGCCATATTCAGCGCGTTAGCTCTTCCGCACCCTGGACGTTGGATATCCACCTTCATCAGCCCGACCGCTGGCTGCCGTGGCTGCTGGCAGGCGTCAGCGCGCTAATTCTGCCGCGGGAATGGCCTTCGATGACGGATTTCAGCCGCCAGCCCGTCGGCACCGGCCCTTACGCCGTAGTGCGCAACCAGCAAAGCCAGCTGCGTATTGCAGCGTTCGATGACTACTTCGGCTACCGCGCGCTGATCGACGAGGTCAATATCTGGGTACTGCCGGAGATCAGCGAAGAGCTGGTTTACTCCGGCGTCAGGCTGGAAGGCGGCAGCCTGGATGAAAAATCCGAGGAGAGTCGCCTGGAAGAAGGCTGCTATTTTCTGCTGTTCGATCAGCGTTCGCCGCAGGGTCGCGATGAGCAGGTACGCCGCTGGATTAGCGCCATCGCTAACCCGATAACGTTGCTAAGCCAGGCAGGAACCGGCTATCAGCGCTACTGGTTTCCGGCTTATGGACTGCTGCCGCGCTGGCATCATCGCCGGGATCTGGCGGCGCCGGAGAAACCTCCAGGCCTCACCTCGCTGACGCTGACCTGGTATGGCGATCATATCGAGCATCAGGCTATCGCTAATCTGCTGCAGCCGCTGCTGGCTTCTCAGGGCGTTGAGTTAGTTACCAGACAGGTCGATTACGACAGCTGGCATCGCGGCGAAGCGGAAAGCGATATCTGGCTGGGCAGCGCCAATTTCACCCTGCCGCTGACCTTCTCTCTGTTTGCGCTGCTCTATGAGATCCCGCTGCTACAGCATTGCGTGCCGATTGACTGGCAAAAGGACGCGCAGCGCTGGCGCGAGCAGCAGCTGTCGCTGGCCGACTGGAGCAGAGAGCTGATAGCCGACTGCTACTTTCATCCCCTGTTTCACCACTGGCTGCTGCTGGAGGGCGAGCGCAGTATGCGTGGCGTGCGGATGAATACGCTTGGCTGGTTCGATTTCAAATCCGCCTGGTTTGCGCCGCCGGAATCATGACGCTTTCGCTACTCTTTGGAAATCATTAGAATAAGGCGTTCTCAACGGGGTGCGCGGCGCAAGCCGAGGCTGAGATAAACCCGTCGAACCTGATCCGGCTAATACCGGCGTAGGGATTTGAGAGTGTTTTGCTCAGATCGCGCGTCGCCCTGACCCTCAAGGAACGCAAAGTGTTAAAAAAAGCCCTGCCTCTGCTGCTGCTCTGCTCGCTCTCCGCCGTCGCCGCCAAACCTGCGCTAACGGTTTATACCTACGACTCTTTTGCCTCTGACTGGGGGCCTGGCCCGGCGATTAAAAAAGCGTTTGAGGCCGACTGCGGCTGCGAGCTGAACTATGTCGCCCTTGCCGACGGCGTTGCATTGCTGAACCGTCTGCGCATGGAAGGCAAAAACAGCAAGGCTGACGTAGTGCTGGGTCTGGACAACAACCTGCTGGATGCGGCGAAAAAAACCGGCCTGTTTACCGAAAGCCATATCGACACCCACGAGGTTAAAGTGCCGGGCGGCTGGCACGACAGCACTTTCGTGCCCTATGACTATGGCTGGTTCGCCTTTGTTTACGATAAAACCCGACTGGCCAATCCACCCAAAAGCCTGAAGGAGCTGGTCGACGGCAGCCAGCCGCTGAAAGTCATCTATGAAGATCCGCGCACCAGCACGCCTGGCCTGGGGCTGCTGCTCTGGATGCAAAAAGTCTATGGCGACGACGCGCCTGCCGCCTGGCAGAAGCTGGCGAAGAAAACCGTTACCGTCACTAAAGGCTGGAGCGAAGCCTATGGCCTGTTCCTGAAAGGCGAAGCCGATATGGTGCTGAGCTATACCACTTCGCCGGCTTATCACCTGATCGAAGAGAAAAAAACGCAGTACGCCGCGGCGGACTTCAGCGAAGGGCACTATTTACAGGTGGAAGTCGCCGGTCAGCTTAAGGGCAGCAAACAGCCGCAGCTGGCGCAGAAATTTATGCAGTTTATGCTGGACAAGCCTTTCCAGCAGACGATCCCGCAGGGCAACTGGATGTATCCGGCAGTGCCGACAGCCTTGCCTGCCGGCTTTGACACGCTGACCGTACCGAAAACCACGCTGCAGTACTCCTCGCAGGAAGTCGCCAGCCATCGCAGCGAGTGGGTCAGCGCATGGCAACGCGCCGTCAGTCGCTAAGCCGCCGCAGACCGTCGGGCAACCTGGTTCCCGGCGGCCTTGTCGCCACGCTGCTGGTTGCCGTCGCGCTGCTCGCTTTTATGGCGCTGTGGCGTCACGCGTCGGTCAATGCGGGCAGTCTCTGGCACGACAGCTATCTGTGGCACGTCCTGCGCTTCTCGTTCTGGCAGGCTTTCCTCTCCGCTTTACTGGCGCTGGCGCCTGCCGTTCCGCTGGCGCGGGCGCTCTGGCGCCGCCGCTTTCCCGGCCGGAACATCCTGCTGCGCCTCTGTGCTATGACGCTGGTGCTGCCGGTGCTGGTGGCCGTATTCGGTATTCTGAGCGTTTACGGACGCTCGGGATGGCTGGCGACGCTTTGCGGCTGGCTTGGCGTGGACTACCTCTTTTCGCCTTATGGCCTGCAGGGCATTTTGCTGGCGCACCTCTTTTTTAACCTGCCGCTGGCTGCCAGGCTGCTGCTGCAGACGCTGGAGCAGATCCCGACAGAGCAGCGTCAGCTTGCCGCCCAGCTTGGCGTAACGGGATGGCACTCTTTTCGTCTGGTGGAGTGGCCCTGGCTGCGGCGGCAGCTGCTGCCGACCGGTTCGCTCATCTTTATGCTCTGTTTCGCCAGCTTCGCGACCGTGCTGGCGCTGGGCGGCGGCCCCAAAGCCACCACCATCGAACTGGCGATCTTCCAGGCGTTGAATTTTGATTATGACCCCGGGCGCGCCGCGCTGCTGGCGCTTATTCAGATGATCTGCTGTCTGAGCCTGGTGCTGCTGAGCCAGCGGCTGAGCAAGGCGCTGCCTTCCGGCACAACCAGCCTGCAAAGCTGGCGGGATCGGCAGGATAGCCGACGCGCGAAGGTTCTGGATACCGTGCTGCTGACGCTGGCGCTGCTGCTGATAGCGCCGCCGCTGCTGGCGGTGATCGTCAGCGGGTTAAACAGCAGCCTGTTTAGCGTCCTTCAGCAGCCCGCGCTGTGGCAAGCCGTTTATACCTCGATAAGCATCGCGCTGGGCGCGGGCGCGATTTGCGTAATCCTTACCGTAATGCTGCTGTGGAGCAGCCGGGAACTGCGCCTGCGCCAGCAGCCCTTCGCCGGCCAGATGCTGGAACTGAGCGGTATGCTGATCCTGGCGATGCCCGGCATCGTGCTTGCTACCGGCTTCTTTCTGCTGCTGAACGAGACCAGCGGCCTGCCGCAGTCGGCGGAAGGCATCGTTATCTTTACCAACGCGCTGATGGCCATCCCCTATGCCATCAAAGTGCTGGAAAACCCGCTGCGCGATATCGCCGAACGCTATAACCGCCTTTGCCTGGCGCTGGATATTCGCGGCCTGAACCGGCTGCGGCTGATAGAGCTGCGCGCGCTGAAACGACCGCTGGCGCAGGCGATGGCTTTCGCCAGCGTGCTGTCGGTCGGCGATTTCGGCGTAGTGGCGCTGTTTGGCAACGAAGATTTCCGTACGCTGCCCTTTTATCTTTATCAGCAGATGGGCTCCTATCGCAGCGAAGATGGCGCGGTAAGCGCGCTGCTGCTGCTGCTGCTCTGCTTCCTTTTGTTTACCCTGATTGAAAAACTGCCGGGACGCCATGCTGACGCTGACTAACCTGACCTGGATCTACCAGCATCTGCCGATGCGCTTTACCCTTTCAATGCAGGCGGGAGAACGTCTGGCCATCCTCGGCCCCAGCGGTGCGGGCAAGAGTACGCTGCTAAGCCTGATCGCCGGTTTTCTGCTTGCCGACAGCGGCGAACTGCAGCTTAACGGCGCGGATCACCTGCTTACGCCGCCGGCGAAACGGCCGGTTTCCATGCTGTTTCAGGAGAACAACCTGTTCCCCCATCTTACCGTGGCGCAAAATATCGGGCTGGGACTGCATCCGGGACTGCGGCTGGACGCCGATCAGCGTCAGCGTTTACAGAGGATAGCGGAAAGAGTCGGGCTGGAAGCGTACCTGGCACGTCTGCCCGGCGAGCTTTCCGGCGGTCAGCGACAGCGCGCCGCGCTGGCCCGCTGCCTGGTGCGCCAACAGCCGATCCTGCTGCTGGACGAGCCGTTTTCCGCGCTGGATCCGGCGCTGCGCAAGGAGATGCTGGCGCTGACGGATGAAGTCTGTCGGGAAAGAAACATCACGCTGCTGATGGTATCGCACAGCATTGAGGATGCGGCGCGTATCACGCCGCGCAGCGCGCTGGTGGTCGATGGCCGGATCTGCTGGGACGGCGGCACTTCCGCCTTGCTTAACGGCGAGGTCAAAGAGGCTGCCGTGCTGGGAATTGCTCTGCGCTAAAAGCGGCCAGCCGCAGCAGCGTTGCTTCGCCGTTCAAGCCTGCAAAAAACTGCATGCCGACGCGATCGAGGAAAAATGTCCTACAGCCTGACCGGCGAGGCGCTGACACGTCAGCGCCGCAATAATTTGCTCCGCTTTATCAGGTATCTTTTTCACAATTAAGAAGGTGAGGAGTGCTCCTGTTACAGGGCCAGCATTATTAATCACCTCTTAGCCCGTATTCATGACAAAATTGTCTTCGCCAAAAAAGAGCATCATTCAAACTCGTTTCATGCCGTTATATTACCTCTCCTGGATTATTACCTTTCGCATCAGGCAGAATATTATCTCGCCATAACCAAAATGAATGACCGATGTAATGTAACTTTCACAACAAAGTGCTATTAATGCCCTGAGAGAAAATAGCCAGCAGTACACTTCATTAAAGGAAACGGGCAATGATCGACGCGCAAAAAAAGACGATATTAATCACCGGCGGTTCCAAAGGGCTTGGCCTTTCCTATGCCAGAGCGCTGGCTAAAGATCATCGGGTCATCATTACCGGCAGAGACGCGCAGAGGCTGGCCGAGCTTGAAGATGAGTTTCGCGGCGCCATTCACTGCCTGCAGTGCGACGTTACCGACCGAGCTGCTGTCGCCGCCTGTTTCGCTGAAATTGCTGAAAAATTTGGCCATATTGATGTGGTAATCAATAATGCGGGCGTTTGGGGGCCGGTCGATAAATTCGTTGATATCGCAATGGATGACTGGTTTGAAGCGATTAATATCAATCTGCTCGGGCTCTCCTGGTGTACGCATGAAGCGTTAAAACCCATGCGTGCAAAAAAGCGCGGCATTATTATTAATATTGTCAGCAACGCGGGCGTTTACCGCTGGCCTTACTGCACGGCTTATTCCGTCACTAAAGCCGCCGTGATTAAATTAACGGAAAATCTCGCCGTCGAAATGAAACGAGAGAATATCTCTCTTTACGCTTATCATCCGGGTCTGGTGCATTCCACCGGCATGGTCACTAACCTTATTGAAACAATTACCGACAGCAACAGCGCTCGCGGTAAAGCTCTGCAATGGGTTTATAGCGAAAAAGACGCGGGAAATACGGTTGATGAAGCGCAAAGCCTGATCAATATCGAACATCTGTGCAGCGGAAAATATAAATCGTTAAGCGGGCTCTATCTGACGGTCAAAGACGATTTAGATCTGCTGATGGAGAGGAAAAAAGAGATCCGGGCAGGCGATCTCTTTATGCTAAGAGTAAACGGCCTGGCCGTTTAGGCATTCAGCCATGGTTGCGACAGAAGACGGCTACCAACATAGCTTTCCCTGCGGCGCTATGCCGCAGGAAACCTCGATTAGCGCGAAAACTGTTCCAGCAGCAGCGCAGCCGTTGCTGCGGAAGAGCCAGGGTTTTGCCCGGTAATCAGCAGACCGTCCTGAACCACATAAGATCCCCAGTCCGCGCCTTTGGAGTAGATGCCGCCCTGTGCGATCAGCTCATCTTCAACCAGGAAAGGTACGACGTCAGTCAGGCCTACGCCTTCTTCCTCGCTATTAGCGAAGCCGGTCACTTTCTTGCCTTCCACCAGCGGACGGCCCGCAGGCGTTTTCACATGACGTAGCACGCCCGGCGCGTGGCACACCAGCGCCACTGGTTTTTCTGCGGCAATAAATGACTCGATCAGCGCGATGGAATGTTTGTCTTCCGCCAGATCCCACAGTGGGCCGTGACCACCCGGATAGAAAACCGTGTCGTAATCGGACTGAGAAACCGTATCAAGGCGTACGGTAGCGGCCAGCTGCGCCATAGCATCGGCATCCGCTTCGAAACGGTGCGTCAGTTCCGTCTGGAAAGCGGGCTCGTTGCTTTTAGGGTCCAGCGGTGGATTGCCGCCCGCCGGCGAGGCCAACGTAATTTCGGCGCCCGCGTCTTTAAAGGCGTAATAAGGCGCGGCCAGCTCTTCCAGCCAGAAGCCGGTTTTGCGGCCGGTATCGCCCAGGCGATCGTGTGAGGTCAGAACCATTAAAATTTTCATCAGCTATCTCCGAATCGGGGTTATTAAACAATAGTAGACCAGTCGTCTTGTAACGGAGTAAAAAAACAGGCCGGCTTTCTGACCGTGCCATTTGTAAAACCGTTGCCGCGCAATCGCTTTAGTTCAGCAAACTGCGCGACAGCAACAGCGGTTCGCTATCTCTGAAGCCGTTCTGCTGCGACGCGCTCAAAGGCATGTCGCAACCGCTTCTTAAAGCGCTACGCCAAGCGTCTGTCGGGTCAAGCGCATTGCCGCCACAAAGGGCGCTTTATTGCGTGCGATCTTCACCATCACGCTGGCGCCCAGCCAGAGCTGGTAAAGACTTTCGGCCACCTGACGCGGCTCGCTGCCGCCGAGGCTCAGGGAGTTTTCCGTGGCACCCGCTTCCAGCGCTTCCGCCAGCCGCGCGACAATCTGCGACGTCCCTTTGTCCAGCGCCTGGCGCATATTTTCCGACAGATCGGCCACTTCCGCGCCCAGCTTTACCGCCAGGCATTTTCCCTGGCAATCCTGGAAGGACTGCGTATCCTGCCACTGCTGCCAGTAGTTCATCAGCCGCTGCGCCATGGTCAGGCCGCTCTGGCTTAGCGTACGATCAAGCTCGTCCAGATAATCGGCGAAATAGCTCTCCAGCATAGCGACCGCAAAAGCGTCTTTCGAACCAAAATAGTGATAGAAAGAGCCCTTTGGCACGCCTGCTTCGGTCAGGATTTCATTCAGTCCAACCGCCGAATAGCCTCTGCCTGCCATAATGCGCTGGCCGGTCGCGAGAATATGCTCGCGAACGTTGTCTTTGTGTTTATGCGTCGCTGTGTTCATGTTTTAACCCTACCCCTGATTAGACCGGTCGTCTACATTTTCTGGTAACTTTTTTATTACCGCTGCTTTGAATGCGCGCATTACCTTAGCCAATCTCATAGTAAAATTATAATTATCAATAAATTAGATGAAAATTATGGCGTGGTAGCGTTACAGCGGTCATTGTTTGGTACGCCTTTATGAATCACGTCACAAATACGCAATTTCCTCTTAACAATTTTTACCTCTCAGAAAATTAACCTGAAAATAAAACCTGAATAATTCCAAGCAGTTTTCTTTGATTAGCCTGGATTAATGCGCCCAACGCATCAATTCATGCGTTAATTGCGCTTATTTACTTTGCTTTACTCAGCCAGTCTTCAAAGCAGGCGCGGCGAAAAGCGCCACTGACAAACTGGAGATGGCTATGCAACTTACTTCTGGCTCACCCCTTACTACCCGTGCCCGGATTGGCGCTATTTTCCGCGTCACTTCAGGCAATTTTCTGGAGCAGTTCGATTTCTTCCTGTTCGGTTTTTATGCTACCTATATCGCCCACACCTTCTTTCCGGCCAGCAGCGAGTTCGCCTCGCTGATGATGACTTTCGCCGTCTTCGGCGCGGGCTTCCTGATGCGGCCCGTCGGCGCGGTAGTGCTGGGCGCCTATATCGACAAAGTGGGCCGACGCAAAGGGTTGATCGTCACCCTTTCTATTATGGCCGCAGGCACCTTTCTGATTGTGCTGATCCCCTCTTATCAGGCTATCGGACTTTGGGCGCCGCTACTGGTGCTGACGGGACGCCTGTTACAGGGCTTTTCTGCTGGCGCGGAGCTGGGCGGCGTCTCGGTCTATCTGGCTGAAATCGCCACGCCAGGCCGCAAAGGCTTTTACACCAGCTGGCAATCGGGCAGTCAGCAGGTCGCCATTATGGTGGCGGCAGCGATGGGCTTCGCGCTTAATGCTCTTCTTGGAGAAACCGCTATCCGCGAATGGGGCTGGCGCATTCCGTTTCTGTTTGGCTGCCTGATCGTGCCTTTTATTTTTCTGCTGCGCCGCAGGCTGGAAGAGACGCAGGAATTCAACGCCCGCCGCACGCATCTGGCGATGCGCCAGGTATTTAAAACGCTGCTGGCTAACTGGCAGGTTGTGGTCGCCGGGATGTTGATGGTCGCCATGACCACCACCGCTTTTTATCTGATCACCGTTTATGCGCCGACCTTCGGCAAAAGAGTGCTGCTGCTCAGCGCTTCCGACAGTCTGCTGGTAACGCTGCTGGTCGCCGTCTCCAACTTCTGCTGGCTGCCGGTGGGCGGCGCGCTCTCCGATCGTTTCGGCCGCAAGCCGGTGCTGATTGCCATGACGCTATTGGCGCTTGCCACCTCCTGGCCCGCGCTGCGCCTGCTGGCCGACGCACCGGGTTTCTTTATGATGCTGGGCGTGCTGCTGTGGCTGTCGTTTATTTATGGCCTGTACAACGGCGCCATGATCCCGGCCCTGACGGAAATTATGCCGCCGGAGGTGCGGGTTGCCGGTTTCTCGCTGGCCTATAGCCTGGCGACCGCGATTTTCGGCGGCTTCACGCCGGTGGTTTCTACAGGCCTGATTGAGCTGACAGGCGATAAAGCCTCACCGGCTTACTGGATGAGCTTTGCCGCCGTTTGCGCGCTGCTGGCAACGCTTTACCTTTATCGCCGCAGCGCCACGCATTTTCAGTCTGCCGCTAAATCGCTCGGTTAAGGAGAGAGCATGAACAAAACAGGTCGTATCGTGATAGCGCTGCCGCTGCTGGCGCTTTTCAACGCAGGCGTACAGGCAAAAGAGCTGACGGTCATGATTTCCGGCGGTTTTAAAGCCGCCTGGGAGCAGCTCGCTCCGCGCTTCGCTGCGCAGGAAGGCTATAAAATCACTACGGTTTCGGGGCCTTCGATGGGGCAATCGGCGCAGGCTATCCCCGCCAGACTGGCTCGCGGGGAACGAGCAGACGTAGTGATTATGGTTGGCGACGCGCTGGAAAAACTCGATAAAGCGGGTTGGGTTTTGCCTGGCTCCCGCGTGGAGCTGGCCGATTCGCCCGTTGGCGCAGTGATTAAAAAAGGCGACACGCCCGTCAGCATTAAAACCACAGAGGAGCTGCGCACGGTTTTATTGCGGGCGCGATCTGTCGCTTACTCGGACAGCGCCAGCGGCAGATACGTCAGCAGCCAGCTGTTTGAAAAGCTGAGCATTGCGGATCGGGTGAGCAGCAAGGCGCGGATGATAGAGCGGATCCCGGTCGCTTCCGTCGTGGCCGACGGCCAATACGCGCTGGGCTTTCAGCAGGTCAGCGAACTGCTTCCCGTTCCCGGCGTCACCTTTATCGGCGAGCTACCGGCCAGCGTGCAGTACACTACCCGCTTCGCGGGCGCGGTGACGAAAGGCGCTGTCGATGGCCAGGAGGCGCAAAAACTGCTGCGCTATCTCTCTTCGCCAGCGGTGCAGCAAACCGTACGCGCTACCGGCCTGAAAACCGTAGCGAAGCAGACGGCTACCGTTCAATAATTAACTTCTCGAGCTCGGCGGCAACGTGCGACAGCACGCGGCCGCTACGCCTGAGCAAGCCGACCGTACGCTGAACCACCGGATCGGTCAGCGGCACGCTGGTCAGCACGGAATGGCCTGACGAGGGCATCGACATAGCGGGTACGGCAGCGATGCCGAGCCCCGCTTCGACCATGCCCAGCATGGTGGTGACGTGCCGGGTTTCACAGATGCTGGGCCGTGCCGGAACGATGTCCGCCAGCGCCAGATCCAACAGATTGCGGTTTCCCGAAGTCTTATCCAGCCCGATCCACGCCTGCTGATAAAATTCCTGCCATGTCAGGCCGTCGCGCTGCGCCAGCGGATGATCGCGCCGACAGGCGACGACGTAGCTGTCTTGCAACAGCGGCAAAAATTCGATATCGGCCTGCGTGCGGCCGGAAAAACTGATGCCGAAATCCGCCTGGCCGCTGACCACCGAGTCGTACACGTTGCTGGCGCTGCTGTCGATAAGCTTGACGCGCACGCGCGGGTAGCGCAGCTGAAAACGGCGAATCACGTCGGGCATAAAGTAGTAGGCCGCCGAAGGCACGCTGGCGACGGTGACCAGCCCGGTACGGTTCTGGCTGACCTCGCTGAGATCCGCCATCACGTCCTCAAAATCGGTCAGCAGCCGTCCCGAACGCTCGGCGAAGCTCTGCCCCGTCAGCGTCAGGCTGACGCGTCGGGTCGTGCGCTCAAACAGCTTCACCCCCAGCGCGTTTTCCAGCTTGTCGATTCTGCGGCTCAGGGCGGACTGCGAAAGGCAAATCGACTCCGCCGCAAGGCGAAAGTTGCCGTACTCCACCAGCGCCCGGAAAGCATAAAGGTCGTTCAGGTCGAAATTAACCGGCATAGTCTCCCCCTTGCGCGCCGCGCTAGCCGATAAACACCTGCCACAGCAGATGACGGAACACCGGCATCATCGGATGGAACTGGATCGCCACAAAGCTGCCTGCCCCAATAGCCATCATCAACGGCGCCAGCCAGCGCAGACGGCTGGCGGGCAGATACGCGCTCGCCCAGTCCTGCTGTTTTTTGGCGCGCAGCCAGCGCCAGGCGAGCCAGCCGCCCAGCCAGACCAGCAGCGCCACCGCCAGCAGCAGCCATTTAAACAGGCCGCTCTGCGCATCTTTCGGCACGTCAATCGCCACGCCCGCCAGAATGCCCGGCAGCAAATAGAGAGGCGGCCACAGCAGGCAGCCGATCAGATTAGGCGGAATAAACTTCTTTACCGGCAGCTCCAGCATCCCGGCCACCAGCGGAATTAACGGCCGCGTTGGGCCGATAAAGCGACCGACGATAATAGTAAACATGCTGTGCTGATGCAGCGCATGTTCGGTTTTATCCATCATCGCCTGATGTTTCCTGATAAACGACCAGCGGTGCAGCGGCCCTTTAAACTGCCAGCCGATAAAATAGGAGATCCAGTCGCCCAGCAGGCAGCCGACGATACCGGCGCCCCAGGCCGGATAGAGGTTAATCTGCCCGCTGCCGACCAGCGCGCCCAGCGACGCCATCAGCACCGTGCCGGGCAACAGCAGTCCGACCAGCGCCAGCGATTCAAAAAAGGCGACCAGCCCGACCGCCAGCAGGGACCAGGCAACTGATTGAGTAATAAGATGATCCAGCCAGGCTTCCATAAATTTCACATTCTGCTTATCGGGAGGTCGGATTGTCCCGACCCGATCAGGCTCCGTCAAGCGCTGTTTTGTATGGGAATGCGGATATTTTTCGTTGTCCGGTAAAGAAAAAAATGCCGCCAACGTCGCGATGAAAAGCCGCTTTGCCAAATAAAGCCCTGTATAAATAAACATGCTAAAGTAGGCAGATTGACCGGCGTTGTCTTTGCGGATGCCGGTTCCACCCTCTTTTCCTCTCGCTCCAGGAGATTCAGGTGAACGACGCGCGCGCAGGTTTTCTGCTGACCCGACACTGGCGGGATACGCCCAACGGCACGGAAATCGTGCTGTGGCTGGCCACGGACGACGGCCCGCAGCGAGTGACGCTGCCGCCGCAGGAGTCGGTCGCCTTTATTCCGCAGCAGCAGATGGTTCAGGCGGAGACGCTGCTGCGCGCCGAACGCGACTTTCGGCTGACGCCGCTGAAACTGAAGGATTTCCGCCAGCGCCCGGTCGCCGGGCTCTACTGCAAACAGTATCGCCAGCTGCAAAAGCTGGAAAAGCTGCTGCGTGAAAACGGCGTGATGGTTTACGAGGCGGATATCCGGCCGCCCGAGCGCTTCCTGATGGAGCGTTTTATCACCGCGCCGGTCTGGTTCAGCGGCCGGCAGAGCGGCAACGGCCTGGCGGAAGCGCGCCTGAAACCCAATCCGGACTATCGCCCGCCGCTGAAATGGGTGTCGCTGGATATTGAAACCACGCGCCACGGCGAGCTTTACTGCATCGGGCTGGAAGGCTGCGGCCAGCGCGTAGTCTATATGCTGGGGCCGGAGAACGGCGACGCCAGCCGGCTCGATTTCCAACTGGAATATGTCGCCAGCCGTCCGGCGCTGCTGGAAAAGCTCAACGCCTGGTTTGCCGAACATGACCCGGATGTGCTGATTGGCTGGAACGTGGTGCAGTTCGATCTGCGTATCCTGCAAAAACATGCCGATCGCTATGCTATTCCGCTGCGGCTGGGGCGCAACAACGAGACGCTGGAGTGGCGCGAGCATGGCTTCAAGCCAGGGATCTGGTTCGCCCAGGCGAGCGGCCGGCTGATTATCGACGGCATCGAGGCGCTGAAGTCCGCGTTCTGGGATTTTCCCTCTTTCAGCCTGGAGTCGGTATCGCGCGAGCTGCTGGGCGAAGGCAAAGCCATCAACAATCCGTGGGACAGAATGCAGGAGATTAACCAGCGCTTCGCGGAAGATAAGCCAGCGCTGGCGCACTACAACCTGAAAGACTGCGAGCTGGTGACGCGTATTTTCCGGCGCACGGAGATCATGCCCTTTCTGCTGGAGCGAGCCACCGTCAACGGCCTGCCGGTAGACAGGCACGGCGGCTCGGTCGCCTCGTTCAGCCATCTTTATCTGCCGCGTATGCATCGTGCGGGCTATGTCGCGCCGGGGATTGGCGAGGTGGCGCCGGAAGCCAGCCCGGGCGGCTACGTCATGGATTCGCGGCCGGGCCTTTACGACTCGGTGCTGGTGCTGGATTACAAAAGCCTTTATCCCTCGATTATCCGTACCTTCCTGATCGATCCGGTCGGGCTGGTGGAAGGCCTGGCGCATCCTGACGACAAAGACTCGGTCAGCGGTTTCCGCGAAGCGCGGTTCTCGCGCACCCTTCATTGCCTGCCGGAGATCGTCGGGCAAATCTGGCAGGGCCGCGAGGCCGCGAAAAAGCAGGGCAACAAGCCGCTGTCGCAGGCGCTAAAAATCATTATGAACGCCCTGTATGGCGTGCTGGGCACCAGCTCGTGCCGCTTTTTCGATCCGCGGCTGGCCTCTTCTATTACGCTGCGCGGCCATGAAATCATGCGGCAGACCAGAGAGCTGGTCGAGGCGGAAGGCTACGACGTTATCTATGGCGATACCGATTCCACCTTTGTCTGGCTGAAAGCGCCGCACGACGAACCTGCGGCCGCCGCCATCGGCCAGCAGCTGGTGACGAAGATCAATGCCTGGTGGCGCAGCCATTTGCAGCAGGAGTTTGGGCTGGAAAGCGCGCTGGAGCTGGAGTACGAAACCCACTTCAGCCGTTTTCTGATGCCTACCATTCGCGGCGCGGAACAGGGCAGTAAAAAACGCTACGCGGGCCTGATCCGCGAAGGCGACGCGGAGCGCATGGTGTTTAAAGGGCTGGAAACAGTGCGCACTGACTGGACGCCGCTGGCGAAAAATTTCCAGCAGGCGCTTTATCTGCGGATTTTCAAAAAACAGCCGTATCAGGATTATATCCGTGAAACCGTGCGCCAGCTGCTGGACGGCGAGCTGGACGATCAGCTGGTTTACAGTAAAAAGCTGCGCCGACCGCTGGATGATTACCAGCGCAACGTGCCGCCGCACGTGCGCGCGGCAAGGCTGGCCGACGAGCAGAACCGCAAGCAGGATCGGCCTTTGCAGTACCAGAAAGGCGGCCGCATCCGCTATGTGATGGCTACGTCAGGGCCGGAGCCGCTGGAGGCGCGCCTGACGCCGCTGGACTACGAACACTACCTTTCCCGCCAGCTGCAGCCGGTGGCGGAAGGCATTCTGCCTTTTGTTCAGGATGACTTTGCTACACTGGTTACAGGACAGTTGGGGCTTTTTTGACAGGTGACGAACGCGCCACCTTCCAGTACCATAGCGCCCTTCCTGCAAAACGAAAAAATTCTGCCGGGCTTTTATCGCCGGGTAGCCGTGCTATTGCCTGAAATAACCTCTACGAGAATCGAGCCGAATATCTATGCCTTTTACACTTGGTCAACGCTGGATCAGCGATACGGAAAGCGAACTGGGATTAGGAACTGTGGTCGCGGTAGACACGCGCATGGTGACGCTGCTTTTCCCCGCCACCGGCGAAAACCGTCTTTACGCTAAAAATGATTCGCCTGTTACTCGTGTGATTTTTAATCCGGGCGACACCATCACCAGTCACGAAGGCTGGCAGCTGGAGGTCGCGGAAGTCGTTGAGGAGAACGGGCTGGTAGCCTACCTCGGGACTCGTCTGGATACCGGAGAAGCGGGCGTGCTGATGCGCGAAGTGATGCTGGACAGCAAGCTGGTGTTCAGTAAACCGCAGGATCGCCTGTTCGCCGGCCAGCTGGATCGTATGGATCGCTTCGCCCTGCGTTTTCGCGCGCGTAAATATCAGAGCGAGCAGTATCGCCTGGCGGTCAGCGGCCTGCGCGGAATGCGCACCAGCCTGATCCCACACCAGCTGCATATCGCGCACGACGTTGGCCGCCGCCATGCGCCGCGCGTGCTGCTGGCTGACGAAGTGGGCCTCGGCAAGACTATCGAAGCGGGCATGATTATCCATCAGCAGCTGCTGGCTGGCCGCGCAGAGCGCGTGCTGATCGTGGTGCCGGAAACCCTGCAGCACCAGTGGCTGGTTGAGATGCTCAGGCGCTTTAACCTGCGCTTCGCCCTGTTCGACGACGATCGCTATGCGCAGGCGCGGCTGGACAGCGACAACGCCTTCGACACCGAGCAGCTGGTGATCTGCTCGCTCGATTTCGTGCGCCGCAACAAGCAGCGTCTGGAAATGCTGGCGGAAGCGGAATGGGATCTGCTGATTGTCGACGAGGCGCACCATCTGGCCTGGGAAGAGGGCCAGCCGAGCCGCGAATATCAGGTGATTGAACAGCTGGCCGAGCATATTCCGGGCGTGCTGCTGCTGACCGCCACGCCGGAACAGCTGGGGATGGAGAGCCACTTCGCTCGTCTGCGCCTGCTGGACCCGGATCGCTTCCACGACTTCGCCGCTTTTGTCGAAGAGCAGCAGCACTTCCGTCCGATCGCCGACGCCGTCGCCGGCCTGCTGGCCGACGAGCCGCTTGATAACACCGCAATGAATATGCTGAACGATCTGATGGGCGAGCAGGATATCGAACCGCTGCTGCAAATCGCCAACAGCGATCGCGAAGGCAAGCTGGAGGCGCGTCAGGAGCTGATTAGCATGCTGATGGATCGCCACGGCACCAGCCGCGTGCTGTTCCGCAATACCCGTAACGGCGTAAAAGGCTTCCCGAAACGCGAGCTGCACCAGATCCGCCTACCGCTGCCGACGCAGTATCAGACCGCGATCAAAGTCTCCGGCATTATGGGCGCGCGTAAGGCGGCCGACGAGCGCGCGCGCGACATGCTCTATCCGGAGCAGATTTATCAGGAGTTCGAAGGCGACAGCGGTACCTGGTGGAACTTCGATCCGCGCGTCGAATGGCTGATGGGCTTTCTGACCAGCAACCGCAACAGCAAAGTGCTGGTGATCTGCGCTAAAGCGAACACTGCGCTGCAGCTGGAGCAGGTTCTGCGCGAGCGCGAAGGTATCCGCGCCGCCGTGTTCCACGAAGGGTTGTCTATTATCGAGCGTGACCGCGCTGCGGCCTGGTTCGCTTCCGAAGAGGATGGCGCTCAGGTGCTGCTCTGTTCGGAAATCGGTTCCGAAGGCCGTAACTTCCAGTTCGCCAGCCAGATGGTGATGTTCGATCTGCCCGCCAACCCGGATCTGCTGGAGCAGCGTATCGGCCGTCTCGATCGTATCGGCCAGGCGCACGACATCAAAATCCACGTGCCTTATCTGGAAAAAACCGCGCAGTCGGTACTGGTGCGCTGGTACCACGAAGGGCTGGACGCCTTTGAGCATACCTGCCCGACCGGACGCGCCGTTTACGACAAGGTCAGCACGCAGCTGATCGACTATCTGGCCTCGCCGGAAAATACGGCAGGCCTGGACGACTTTATCAGCGAGTGCCGCGAGCAGCACAACGCGCTGAAGAGCCAGCTGGAACAGGGTCGCGATCGCCTGCTGGAGCTGAACTCCAACGGCGGCGAAAAAGCGCAGGCGCTGGCGGAAACCATCAGCGAGCAGGACAACAATATCGAACTGGTCAACTTCGCGCTGAACCTGTTTGATATCGTCGGCATCAACCAGGAAGACCGCAGCGATAACCTGATCGTGCTGACGCCGGGCGATCATATGCTGGTGCCGGATTTCCCTGGCCTGCCGGAAGATGGCTGCACCATCACCTTCGATCGCGGTCAGGCGCTGTCGCGCGAAGACGCGCAGTATGTAACCTGGGAGCATCCGATCATCCGCAACGGTCTGGATCTGATCCTCTCCGGCGATACCGGCAGCTGCGCGCTGTCGCTGCTGAAAAACAAAGCGCTGCCGGTCGGCACGTTGCTGCTGGAGCTGATCTACGTGGTGGAAGCGCAGGCGCCGAAGCAGCTGCAGCTGACCCGCTTCCTGCCGCCGACGCCGGTACGTATGCTGGTGGATCGCAAAGGCACCAACCTGGCGGGCAAAGTGGAGTTCGAAAGCTTCAACCGTCAGCTGAACGCGGTCAACCGTCATACCGGCAGCAAGCTGGTTAACGCGGTACAGCAGGATGTGCACGCGATCCTCAAGCTGGCGGAAGATCAGGCGGCCGAGGAAGCACGCAAGCTGATCGAGGCGGCACGCGCCGAAGCGAACGAGAACCTGAGCGCGGAGCTGTCGCGTCTGCAGGCGTTGAGCGCCGTCAATCCCAATATCCGTCAGGATGAGATCGACGCAATGGAAAGCAACCGCGAGCAGGTGCTGGCGGCGCTGGACGACGCGGGCTGGCGGCTGGACGCGCTGCGCCTGATTGTTGTCACGCATCAGTAATTGGCACGGGGCGGCCGCGGTCGCCCCACACAGGCAGAAAGATGGAACCCTATAATCCTTCACAAGATCCTTTGGCCGTTCTTTACCAGGACGAGCATATTATCGTGGTCAACAAGCCGAGCGGCCTGCTGTCGGTGCCCGGTCGTCTGCCCGAGCACAAGGACAGCGTTATGACGCGTATTCAGCGCGACTTTCCGCTGGCGGAATCCGTGCATCGTCTGGATATGGCCACCAGCGGCATTATTGCTGTAGCGCTGACTAAGGCGGCCGAACGGGAATTAAAGCGTCAGTTCCGCGAGCGCGAACCGAAGAAAACCTATCTGGCTCGCGTCTGGGGACATCCTGAGCAGGAAGAAGGATTGATCGATCTGCCGCTGATCTGCGACTGGCCGCAGCGGCCGAAACAGAAAGTCTGTTTTGAAACCGGCAAGCCGGCGCAGACGGAATATCAGGTGCTTGAGTATGCGGCGGATAACAGCGCTCGCGTGCGGTTAATGCCGATTACCGGCCGTTCCCACCAGCTGCGCGTGCATATGCTGGCGCTCGGCCATCCGATTCTGGGCGATAATTTCTATGCCCATGAAGAGGCCAGGGCAATGGCGCCGCGCCTGCTGCTGCACGCGGAAATGTTGACCATTACCCATCCCAAATATCAGACGCCGATGACCTTCCGGCAACCGGCGGATTTCTGAACCAGAAGCCTCTGCGCCAGCCGCAGGGGCTTTTTTTTAGCCAATACAGTGCGACAGCGTCGCGGTTTTCAGGCCATAGCGACTGGCCACCGCTTCCAGCACTGCCGTTTGCGGCTTGCCGTGTGCGGGATGCAGCTCCTCATAGAGATATTGCCTGTCCGACAGCGCATATTTACGCAGGCCGAAGTTGTGATAGGGCAGCAGGTCGATTCCCTGAAAGCTACGGCTCTCTCGCGTTATTCCGGCGATTAGCCGCATCATCTTCTCCGCTTCTTCATCACCGTCATTCACTTCCGGTATCACCGGTACGCGGATGCGTAGCGGGATCGGCTGCTCCAGCAGACGCGCCAGATTTTGCAGAATGCTGCGGTTGCTGACGCCGGTATAGCGCTGGTGCAGAGCGTCGTCGGCCAGCTTGAGATCGTACAAAATCAGCTGGCTGGCCTCGCAGACCTGCCAGAGCGCTGGCCAGGCGGCGAAGCCCGAGGTTTCCACCGCGGTGTGGATGCCCTCTTTTCTGGCGCGCTGCAGCAAGGCGCGGGAAAATTCCGGCTGCATCGCGATTTCGCCGCCGCTGAGCGTCATGCCGCCGCCGGAAGTGCGGTAATAAAGCTCATCGGCCGCAACCAGATCGATCACCTCCTCCACGCTGAGCGTCTGGCCCACCTTACGTAGCGCCGCCGCCGGACAGCTCGCCTCATCCGGCCAGCTCTTATAGCTTACGGCGCTGGTTTTCAGCGCCGATTTGCCCGGACAGGCCTGCCAGCACGACGTTTTGCCGCAGCGCTGGCGGTCGAATAAGATTTCCGGCTGCGGCGCCAGGCTTTCCGGATTCGAGCACCAGGCGCAGCGCATCTGACACCCTTTCAGAAAAACCACGGTGCGCACGCCTGGCCCGTCATGCAGGGAAAAGCGCTGAATATTGAAAACCCTGCCGCTGTCGTTAACCGAAGGTACACAGTTCGGTACGGCTGATAATTTCATTCTGAACCTCACGGCTGAGCTCGACAAAAAAGGCGCTGTAGCCCGCTACCCGAATCATCAGGTTGCGATACTGTTCCGGATTTTCCTGCGCTTTCTTCAACGTTTCATTATCCACGTAACTGAACTGCATCTGGGCGTTGCCCAACATGCTGGCGCTGCGTAGCAGCGTAATAATGCCCTGCTCGCCCTCTTCCGTATCCAGGATGCCGTGCAGCAGCTTGAAGTTGTGCACCACGCCGATCTCCATCTCTTCGACATTGATGCGACCAACGGAGTTGATAATGGCGGTCGGGCCGGCGTAATCCGTTTGCTGCGACGGGCTGATACCATCCGCCAGCGGCATGCCGGCCAGGCGTCCGCTGGGCAGCGCGCCGGTCACCAGGCCGAAAGGCGTGTTGTTGGAAATAGAAAGCGTGCCGTGAGTGAACGGGCCATAGAGCATACGATACTGGCGATGTTCGTTTTCGATAAAGCGGATCAGATCGCGGGCAATCAAATCGACCTCTTCGATATCGTTGCCGAATTTAGCAACGTTCAGACAGGCGGTGCGCAGCGCTTCGTGACCGCTAAAATTGTCGCGCAGCGCCTGCGCCATCGCTTCCGGCGTCACCTGCTGCCGTTTATAAACCAGCTCGCGTACTGCCATCATCGAGTTGGCGTAGTCCGCCATGCCGGTCCAGATCAGGCCTGGGCCATTGTTGATCATCGCGCCACCCTGCATCACCTCTTTGCCCTGCTCCAGGCAGCCTTCCACCAGGCAGGAGATAAACGGCTTGGGCGCCAGCTCGCGATGCAGCTTCTGCATCATCAGCGTGGCTTGCGCGGCCTGTTTGACAATATGGCGCAGCTGCGTTTTCACCGCTTCGTCGAAGGCTTGCCAACTGGTCAGCTCCGCCGCTTCGCCAGTCTGCGGCCCCATCTGGCTGCCGCTGGCGCTTCTGCCGTTGTTCAGCGCCAGTTCGATAGCGCAGGTAAAGGTGGTATAGCCGACCGAAGTCCACTGATAGATGCGGCCGGAACGCTGCGGCTCCACGCAGCCCATCAGGCAATAGTCGCGGGCGTCGTCGTAATCGAAGCCTTTACGCAGCATCATTTTGATATGGGCATCGTCAAAGTGGCAGGCCGGGAAGCCGATGCCGGCGCGGATCACCTCGACGATTTTGCGCATAAAAGGCTGCGGCGACTGGTTGTGGATTCGTACCGCCAGGCTTGGCTGATAGATTTTCAGCTTGCGCGAACAGTCCATAATCAGCAGCGAAAGCGGATTGGTGGCGTCGCCGCCTTCGCGCTTCTGACCGCCGACCACCAGATTGACGAAAGGCTGATAGCCGGCGAAATACATGGCGGAGCTGGCGCTGCAGATCCACATGCATTCGGACATTTTAATCATCCAGCAGCAGAGCAGCTCTTCCGCCTGCTCCTGCGTCAGTTCGCCCGAGGCCAGATCGGCTTCCAGCAGCGGCCAGAGATACTGATCGACGCGACCCAGCGAAATCCCGGTCTGGTTCTCTTCCAGGATAAACAGCGACTGGGCGAACCAGATCGCCTGCAGCGCTTCATAGAAGTTGGCCGGCGGCTGTTCCGGCACGCGGCGGCAGATCGCGGCCAGCTTCTCCAGCTCGGCTTTGCGCTGCGCGTCCGCCGTCTGCTGCGCCAGCTCCAGCGCATAGTCGGCATAGCGGTTAGCATAATCCACCACGCCCTGACAGGTTTCGACAATCGCCTCGTAAAAATAGCGCTTGTCCTGATCTTGCGGACAGGTCGGCGACAGCCTGGCCAATGCCGCCTCGGCCTCGGCGCGTACGCCGCCCATGCCTTTTCGCAGCAGAATAATATCGTAGCCCGGACAGGTATCGCCGCCGCCGTTCTGCGTTTTGATGCTTAAATCGCAGATGCCTTCTACCGTGCTCCACTCCCATAAACCGGCGTGGCGCAGCTGGGTTTCCGCCACCTCATCAAGAGAGCGGCCCTGCCAGAAAGGGAAAATCTCTTCACGCAGCTCGCGCTTGACCTCTTCGCTGATTTCATAAGGGTCCTGGGCACGCGTGGACATAGTCTCCAGCTCGTCCGCGACCCAGCGCCAGGCAATTTCCGGCGAAATTTCGCCGCCGCGCGCCGCACCCGCCGGATGGCTGATAATCAGTTCATCATGCTCTATCACCAGCGGCGCCGTGCGGCAGGCGTGACGAAAAGCCATCGCGCGCAGCAGAATAGCGGGCATCCCCGGATAGCGACGATAAATTTCCGTCACCGCTCGGGCGCGAGCGGCGGAAATAAAAGGTTTGGCCTGCAAATAGCGATCGCGCAGGCGATCGACGCGAGGAAGAAGCTGCGTGTTCAGAGTAGCCATTAAAAAATCCCCATAGTGAGACAGCCTAAAACGATAAAACCAATGCCGACAACGGAATATTTATCGAGGCTGTGGCGGAAAAAAATCGCGCCGACCAGGCTGATAACCACAATTCCCAGTCCTGCCCAGAGCGCGTAGGAAAGGCCGACGGAAAGCAGAACGATCGCCTTTGATAACCCGTAAAAACAGAGGCCGTACAGCGCCAGCACGCCAGCGGTAAGCGGCCAGCGTTTAAAATTATTAGTACTCGGCAGCAGACTGGTTGCCAGCACTTCCAGCAGGATAGCGCTGGCAAGCCACGCTAATCCGATCAGCGTACTGTGCATAATTATTTTACCTCCACGGCTTTTTCATCCTGACCTTTATTTGCCAGAAGATTAATAATCAGCACGCCTGTGACAATCATTGTCACACCGATAAAACCGCCGGGACTTAAAGAGATGTTAAAGAGGAAGAAATTAATCGTGGAGGTCATCACGATACCCGCGCCGGCCCAGAGCGCATAGGCCAGGCCCAGCGGGATTCTTTTTAGCGAAAGCGTTAAGAAATAGTAGGCGGCCGCGTAGCTGCTCAGCGCCAGAATGGTCGGCAGCAATACCGACATGCCTCTGGAAAGCGTCAGCAGCATAGTGGCGGTTATTTCAGCCGCTACGGCAATACAGAGGAAGAGCGAGTGTTTATCTTTATTCATATTTTATTAAACCGGATTGCCATCATCACCCATGATTAATTATTTTATTTTCTTTATCATAGCGACGAGCCTGTAAACCCTGCCTCAACACCGCAGATCTGAAAACAAAAAAATTCCGGCATCCAATAATATTTATATAAACTGACTTATTTATAATTTGCTTAAAAAAAGCGCTGATAAAGCTACCAGACTGACAAAAAAGGGGTTATTAGCGCTGTTCAGCCCGGTAATAATAAATTTACTCTGGCGTGGTTAACGCAGCGTTTAGAAACGTAGCGGAAGGGAATTAAGAATAAATAATCAATTTTAAAAAGCCGGCGACGGAGCGTCGCCGGGCTGAAGGCGTTTACTTAAAGCCTTTTTCGCGCTTGATCAGATCGTAAGCCGCCTGAATCTCCTGCGCTTTTTGCTTGGCCATCTCCATCATCTGCGGCGGCAGGCCTTTCGCTACCAGCTTGTCCGGATGGTGTTCGCTCATCAGCTTGCGATAGGCACGCTTGATGGTCGTCGCGTCATCGCTGCTTTTCACGCCCAGCACGCTGCAGGCGTCTTCCAGCGTCGGCCCGCGCGGGGGCGCATAGCCCTGCGAGCCGCCGCGCTGATAGCCACCGCCGCCGCCAAACTGCTGTCCGCCCTGCATCATGCGCAAAAACTGGTCGAACTGCGCGTGGGAGATCCCCAGCTCTTCCGCGATCACGTACAGCACCTGTCGTTCATTCGGGTGCAGCGAGCCGTCGGCGAACGCGGCCTGAATCTGGATTTCCAGAAACATGCGGATCAGATCGAAGCGGCCAAAGCAGGCGCTGCGCAGCTCGCGCAGTTTGCTACGCAGCGGATAGTCGCCCTCTTTTCCCTGACGAAAAGCCTGCTGCGCGGCGGTTCTCGCCTCGCCATGCAGCTGCATACGATCCATTAACAGCGAGGCCATCTGAATATCCGCGTCGGTCACGCGGCCTTTAGATTTGGTCAGATGGCCCATGACCTGGAAGGTGGTGCTGAAAAAAAGCGCCTGACGGGTTTGCTGATTGGCGAAATAGCCCTGTCCCTGCACCGCTCGCGCCTTGTCGATCAGATGACCGAAAAGCAGGCCGATGGCCAGCCCCCAAAAGCCGGTGCCGCTTAACAATCCCAGCACAAGCCCGATTACTTTTCCCCAATAGCGCATATACTCCTCAATTCGCCATGCTGAAGGCTAAAAATTGCATTATCATACTCGTCATTTATCTCTGAGCCTAACGGCAACGCGGTCAAACAGCCTGGATAACACTAGCGCAACGCAGTTGAGTGCGTTAGTCTCTGACCGTTTGTCGGCATGATGCCAGCTATCACGGAATTTTCGATACCGCGTATGAAAAAACGACTACCTACTTTGCTGGCCACGCTTATCGGCTCAGCGCTCTATAGCCAACAGGGTCTGGCAGATGACCTTGCCTCGCAGTGTATGCTGGGCGTACCGAGCTACACCCGGCCTCTGGTTCAGGGTAAAAATACCAATGAACTACCGGTTACTATCAACGCGGATCAAGCGAAAGGCAACTATCCTGACGATGCGGTGTTCACCGGCAATGTCGACATCCGCCAGGGCAACAGCCGGCTGCTCTCCGACGAGGTGCAGCTGCATCAGCGCCAGCAGCCGGGCCAGACGGCGCCGGTACGTACCGTCGACGCGCTGGGCAATGTGCATTACGACGACAACCAGGTGATCCTGAAAGGGCCGAAAGCCTGGTCGAATCTTAATACCAAAGACACCAACGTCTGGAACGGCACCTATCAGATGGTGGGACGTCAGGGACGCGGCAGCGGCGACCAGATGAAGCTGCGCGGCGAAAACCGCTACACCATCCTTGAGAACGGCACCTTTACGTCCTGTCTGCCCGGCGACAACAGCTGGAGCGTGGCGGGCACGCAGGTTATCGAAGACCGTGAAGAGCAGGTAGCGGAAATCTGGAACGCCCGCTTTAAAATCGGCGCGGTACCGGTGCTGTACAGCCCCTATCTGCAGCTGCCGATTGGCGATCGCCGCCGTTCCGGCTTTTTAATCCCGAACGCTAAATATGGCAGCTCCAACGGCTTCGAGTTTATTCTGCCCTACTACTGGAACATCGCGCCGCAGGCCGATGCCACCATCACGCCGCACTATATGAGCAAGCGCGGCCTGCAGTGGCAGAACGAGTTCCGTTACCTGACCAAAGCGGGCGCGGGCCTGATCGAGTTCGACTACCTGCCGACCGACGATCAATACAACAAAGACGCGGCGACGCGCGGTATCGCGGACGATAAAGACTCCAATCGCTGGCTCTTCTTCTGGAAACATTCCGGCGTTTATGACCAGAACTGGCGTTTCAACGCCGATTACACCAAGGTCAGCGATCCTTACTACTTCACCGATCTGGATTCCACCTACGGCGATTCTACCGACGGCTACGTTACGCAGAAATTCAGCATAGGCTACGCCGAGAAAAACTGGGACGCGACGCTGTCGACCAAACAGTTCCAGATCTTCTCCACCCAGACCAATAACGACGTCTATCGCGCCGAGCCGCAGTTCGACTTTAACTATTACCAGAACAACGTCGGCCCGTTCGATACGCATCTCTATGCGCAGGCGGTGAAGTTCACCAACGTCAACGAGTCCTATCCGGACGCGACCCGTCTGCATCTGGAGCCAACTATCAACCTGCCGCTCGCCAACGGCTGGGGCAGCATCAATACCGAAGCGAAACTGCTGGCCACGCACTATCAGCAGGATGATATCGAGTATTACAACGACAACGTCGACACCAGCAAAGTTAACCAGCTGAAAAGCACGGTGAACCGCGTTATGCCGCAGTTCAAGGTCGACGGCAAAATGGTATTCGACCGCGATATGGACTGGGCAGAAGGCTATACCCAGACGCTGGAGCCGCGCCTGCAGTACCTCTATATCCCCTATCGCGACCAGAGCACCATCCGCGCTTACGACTCCACGCTGCTGCAAAGCGACTACACCGGCCTGTTCCGCGACCGCACCTATAGCGGCCTGGATCGCATCGCTTCGGCCAACCAGCTAACCAGCGGCGTGACGACGCGAATATTTGATAACGATTTGGTTGAACGTTTTAACGCTTCTATTGGTCAAATCTACTCGTTTACTCCGTCCCGTACCGGACTGGAGAACGCGGACAGTGACGATCGCGGTAGCCTGGTCTGGGCCGGCGACACTTACTGGAAGATTAGCGATCGCTGGGGCGCGCGCGGCGGTGTGCAGTACGATACCCGCATCGACAACGTTTCCCAGGGCAGCGCCGTGCTGGAATATCGCCGCGATGCCGATCGTATGGTGCAGCTGAACTATCGCTACACCAGCCCGGAATATATCCAGCAGACGCTGAGCCAGATCAGCAACCCTGGCTATCAGCAGGGGATTTCGCAGGTAGGCGCGACGGCCAGCTGGCCCATCGCCGACGCCTGGTCGGTGGTAGGCGCATGGTATTACGATACCAAAGCCAAACAGCCTGCCGATCAGCTGATTGGCGTGCAGTACAGCTCCTGCTGCTACGCTATTCGTCTGGGTTACGAACGTAAGATCACCAGTTGGGAAAACAACAGCAGTACCTATGACAACCAAATCTCGTTCAACATTGAGCTGCGCGGCCTGAGCCCATCCTATAGCCTGGGCACCGGGCAAATGCTGCGTCAGGGCATCCTGCCTTATCAGCGCTCTTTCTGATGTTGTGATAATTAGTATGCCAACCCGCAGTGCGGATAGAAGAATGGAAAAAGTATGAAGAACTGGAGAATGCTGATCCTTGGCGCTGCGCTCACCGCCAGCACCGCGTTTGCAGCACCGCAAGTTGTTGATAAAGTAGCCGCCGTGGTCAATAACGGCGTGGTTTTAGAGAGCGACGTCGACGGCATGATGCGGTCGGTGAAAAGCCAGGCGCAGCAGGCTGGCCAGCAGCTGCCGGATGATAAAACCCTGCGTCACCAAATTATCGAGCGGCTGGTGATGGATAACATTCTGCTGCAGATGGCGAAACAGGCCGGGATTCAGATCCAGGACGATCAGCTTAATCAGGCTATCGCCAATATCGCCGCCCAGAACAAAATGAGCGTGGATCAGCTGCGTAGCCGTCTGGCCTACGACGGCATGAACTACGGCACTTACCGCGAGCAGATCCGTAAAGAGATGACGATTGCCGAAGTGCGCAACAATGAAGTGCGTCGTCGCGTTACTATTCTGCCGCAGGAAGTGGACTCGCTGGCGACCCAGGTTGCCTCGCAGAACAACGCCTCTACCGAGCTGAACCTCAGCCATATTCTGCTGCCGCTGCCGGAAAACCCATCGCAGCAGCAGGTAGACGACCAGGAAACGCTGGCGAAACAGCTGGTTGGTCAGGCTAAAGGCGGCGCGGACTTCGGCAAGCTGGCTATTACCTATTCTGCCGATCCGCAGGCGCTGAAAGGCGGCAACATGGGCTGGGGCCGCATTCAGGAACTGCCTACGCTGTTCGCTCAGTCGCTGGTGACGGCGAAAAAAGGCGATATCATCGGCCCAATCCGCTCCGGTGTCGGTTTCCATATCCTCAAAGTGAACGATATTCGCGGCGATCGGCAGAACATCTCCGTAACGGAAGTGCACGCGCGCCATATTCTGCTGAAACCATCGCCGGTGATGACCGACGACCAGGCGCGGCAGAAGCTGACCCAGGTTGCGGCCGATATCAACAGCGGCAAAACCTCTTTCGCGCAGGCTGCTAAACAGCTTTCTCAGGATCCAGGTTCCGCCAACCAGGGCGGCGATCTGGGCTGGAGCTCGCCGGAGGTTTACGATCCTGCCTTCCGCGATGCCCTGCTGAAGCTGAAAAAAGGCCAGATGAGCGCGCCGGTACACTCTTCGTTCGGCTGGCACCTGATTCAGCTGATAGACACCCGTCAGGTGGACAAAACCGACGCGGCGCAGAAAGAGCGCGCTTATCGCCTGCTGTTTAACCGTAAATTCGCAGAAGAAGCGCAAACCTGGATGCAGGAGCAGCGCGCCTCTGCCTACGTGAAAATTCTGGATGCCAATGCTCAGTAATTTGCGCGTGGCGATCACTCCCGGCGAACCCGCCGGGATTGGTCCCGATGTCACCTTACAACTGGCCCAGCGCGACTGGCCGGTTGAACTGGTCGTCGTTGCCGATCCAGCTTTGCTGCGCGAGCGCGCGGCAAAGCTGGATCTCCCTCTGACGCTACGTGAATATCAGCCGGGCGTCGCTGCCCGACCGCAGACCGCCGGTACGCTGACGGTGCTGCCGATAGCAACGCCGCAGACGGTCAAAGCGGGTGAGCTCTGCGTTGCCAACGGCCGCTACGTGCTGGAAACTTTGGCGCGCGCCTGCGATGGCTGCCTTAACGGCGAGTTCGCGGCGCTGATTACCGGCCCGGTGCATAAAGGCGTAATCAATGACGCGGGCATCCCGTTCAGCGGCCACACCGAATTCTTCGCGGAACGCGCAGGTCGTGCGCGGGTAGTGATGATGCTGGCGACGGAAGAGCTACGCGTCGCGCTGGCGACCACGCATTTGCCGCTGAAGGATGTTTCCGCTGCGGTTACCCGCGATTGCCTGCACGAGGTAATCAACATTCTGCATAGCGATTTGCAAACTAAGTTTGGCCTGGCGCAGCCGCATATCTTTGTCTGCGGCCTTAATCCACACGCCGGCGAAGGCGGCCATATGGGCCGTGAAGAAATCGACGTTATCATTCCTGCGCTGGACGAACTGCGGCGCAGCGGCATTCAGCTGACCGGCCCGCTGCCGGCGGATACGCTGTTCCAGCCCAAATATCTGCAGCATGCCGATGCGGTGCTGGCGATGTATCACGACCAGGGCCTGCCGGTACTGAAATACCAGGGGTTTGGACGAGCGGTAAATATCACGCTCGGCCTGCCATTTATCCGCACCTCCGTTGACCATGGCACCGCTTTAGAGCTGGCAGGTCTGGGCAACGCCGATGCGGGCAGCTTTATTACGGCGCTTAACCTCGCCATCACCATGATCAAGAGCAGTAATGAATAATCGCGTCCATCAGGGCCATTTCGCCCGCAAACGTTTCGGCCAGAACTTCCTTAACGATCAGTATATTATCGACAGCATCGTCGCCGCCATCCATCCACAGCCAGGCGAGGCGGTCGTCGAGATCGGCCCAGGCCTGGGCGCGCTGACTGAACCGGTCGGCGATCGGCTGGAAGCGATGACGGTGATCGAACTTGACCGCGATCTGGCGGCTCGTTTACAGACCCATCCGTTCCTGGGGCCAAAGCTGACCATTTTCCAGCAGGATGCCATGACCTTTGACTTCGCGGCTTACGCTCGCGAAAAAGGCCAGTCGCTGCGCGTTTTCGGCAACCTGCCCTACAACATCTCCACGCCGTTGATGTTCCACCTTTTCAGCTATACTGATGCGATCCGCGACATGCACTTTATGTTGCAGAAAGAGGTCGTCAACCGGCTGGTCGCCGGGCCAGGCAGCAAAGCCTATGGCCGCCTGACGGTTATGGCGCAATACTATTGCCAGGTGATCCCGGTACTGGAAGTCCCGCCGGAATCCTTTACGCCGGCGCCGAAGGTTGATTCCGCCGTGGTTCGCCTCGTGCCGCACGCAACGCTTCCTAATCCCGTGCAGGATATTAAAATCCTGAGCAGGATCACTACCGAAGCGTTTGGTAAACGCCGTAAAACGCTGCGCAACAGCCTCGGCCATCTGTTTACGCTGGAAGCGCTGCAGGAGATGAATATCGATCCGACGCTGCGCGCGGAAAACATCTCTGTGGCGCAATATTGCCAGCTGGCGAACTGGCTGTTCGCGCATCCTCAGCTGCCGCAGGAGAGTTAAATATGGATACGCCCCGAGTTTGTGTGCATGTTCAGAGCGCTTATATTGCGTCGCAGTCCGCGCCGGAAGAGAACCGCTACGTTTTTGCCTACACCATTACCGTGCGTAATTTGGGGCGTCACGCTGTCCAACTGCTCGGCCGCTACTGGCTGATCACCAACGGCAACGGCCGCGAAACGGAAGTTCAGGGCGAAGGCGTGGTTGGCGAACAGCCGCATATCGCGCCCGGCAATGAATTTCAGTACACCAGCGGCGCCGTTCTTGAAACCCCTATGGGCACCATGCAGGGACACTACGAGATGATCGACAGCGAGGGCGAAGCCTTCCGCGTGGCGATCCCGGTGTTCCGGCTGGCCGTTCCCAGTCACATACACTAATTCTGATTGCGATCCGGGCGGGCTTGTCCGGCGCAGAGATCCGGACTGTTTATGAGCACTTACCTGATTGGCGATATTCACGGCTGCTACGATGAACTACGGGCGCTGCTGCGGCAGGTTGCTTTCGATCCCGCTCAGGACAGCCTCTGGCTGACGGGCGATCTGGTCGCACGCGGCCCCGCTTCGCTGGAAGTACTGCGCTATGTTCGCTCGCTGGGCGACGCCGTCAAAGTAGTGCTGGGCAATCACGATCTGCATCTGCTGGCGGTCTTCGCCGGGATCAGCCGCAATAAGCCGAAGGATCGTCTGTCGCCGCTGCTGGAGGCGGAGGACGCCGACGAGCTGATCAACTGGCTGCGTCGCCAGCCGCTGCTGCAGGTCGACGAAGAGAAGAAACTGGTGATGGCGCATGCGGGGATCACGCCGCAATGGGATCTCGCCACGGCGAAAACCTGCGCCCGCGAGGTAGAAGCCGTGCTCGCCAGCGACACCTATCCGCTGTTTCTGGACGCGATGTACGGCGATATGCCTAACAACTGGACGCCGGAACTCACCGGTCTGGCGCGCCTGCGTTTCAGCACCAACGCATTAACCCGTATGCGCTTCTGCTTTCCCAACGGCCAGCTGGATATGATCTGCAAAGATTCGCCCGCTTCGGCGCCTGCGCCTCTTAAGCCGTGGTTCGCTATTCCCGGGCCGGTTTCGCGCGACTATACCATTGCGTTTGGTCACTGGGCTTCGCTGGAGGGAAAAGGCACGCCGGAAAATGTTTTAGGTCTGGACACCGGCTGCTGCTGGGGCGGCGTGCTGACGATGCTGCGCTGGGAAGATAAAACCTGGTTCACGCAGGCCTCTAACCGTGAGCGCGCGACAGAAGAGTAGAGAAACCGGGCGGAGAGTATCCGCCCTTTTTATTAACGACGATCGAGGATTTCAAAACAGTAGCTGTGGCTGTTTTTTTCGTCCGCGTCGTGGAATTCGCTGAAGGTTGACTGCCACTGGTCCGGCTCGTAGTCCGGGAAAGTGGTATCGCCTTCAACTTCCGCATCAATATGCGTCAGGTAAAGCCGATCGGCGTGCGGCAGCAGCTGCTCGTAAACGCGTCCGCCACCAATCACCATGATCTCCTCCGCGTCGCCCGCCGCTTTCAGCGCCTCTTCAATAGAGGAAACCCAGCTTACTCCTTCCGCGCCGTTCTGTTGGCTGCTGATCACGATATTCAAACGGCCCGGCAGCGGACGACCAATGGATTCAAAGGTGCGGCGTCCCATAATGACCGGCTTATTCAGGGTATTTTGCTTAAACCAGGCCAGGTCGGCCGGCAGATGCCACGGCATCGCATTTTCCATCCCAATAACGCGGTCGGCGGCCATGGCCGCAATCAGGCTTATCATCTGAGCATACTCACAAGGTGTAAAATTGGCGCCATCATACGGAAAGGCGAAACTTTCGTCGATAGGTAAGCTTAGCGAAATACGTAAAGGTTTGACGGTATCTCGTTTGCGTGTCTTTTAGCAGAACTTCAGGCTAAAATAGCCGCATCAGGCCGTTTAAAACCTCTCTATTACGTAAGATTCCGGGAACATCATGTTAGAAACCAGTTTACTGATCGTCACTATTGCGACGCTGGGCATGCTCTCGCCTGGCCCCGACTTCTTTCTTATCGTTAAAAACGCGGCGCGCTATCCGCGTCGGGCCGCGTTGATGACCGCGCTGGGCGTTAATTGCGCCGTAGCGACCCATATGCTCTATTGCGTTGCCGGGATGGCGGTGGTGATCACCACCACGCCGTGGCTGTTTATGCTGCTGAAGTATGCGGGCGCGGCTTATCTTATCTATGTCGGCATTCAGGCTCTGCTGTCGCGCGGCGGCGGCAAGCTGGATCTCGACAGCGTGAAGCCGGAGCAGACCTCGCTCAGGAAAGCGTTTATGCAGGGCTACCTGTGTAATCTGCTCAACCCGAAAGCGACGCTCTTTTTCCTGTCGATTTTCACCCAGGTATTGAACGTCAACTCAGGCTTTGGTGAAAAGATCTGGTATGCCGGGATTATTCTGGCGCTCTCCTCCCTGTGGTGGCCAACGCTGGTGATGCTGATCCAGAGCGCGCCGGTACGCCGTGGTCTGGCCAAAACGCAAAAAATTATCGATAAGCTGCTGGGTTCAGTGCTGATTGCTTTCGGCATTAAGGTCGCGCTTTCCTGATTACGCTTTTCCGGCTCCGTCGGCAGCGCGCCGACGGCGCTTTCAACGTTCTCTGCTTCTCTCCTCCTTTGATGCGCTCTGCCGACAGGTTTGTCTGTTCCGCCTGCGAGACGTTACGCAATACGAACATTTCGCAGCGGCGCGCCGTCGCTATAACAGGCAAAATAGCGATGAAAAATTGATCAAACCCATTGAACTAACCTCAATATGGGGATAGTTTATTGCGATAAGGAGAGACGGCAATGGACGCTGTTTTTGTTGAGTTGCCCCCTTTTGCACGTCACCGTGCGGAATACCTTTCTGATGAAGCGTTTCGCAGTCTGCAAAATCTGCTGCTGCTCTCACCCTGCTGCGGCGATGTCATGCAGCATACCGGAGGATTGCGAAAGCTCAGGCTGGGTGATGACCAGCGCCATAAAGGGAAGCGAAGCGGTCTGCGTGTTATCTACTACTGGTGGCAGGAAAGGTCGCATTTCCTTCTTTTTACGCTTTACAGCAAAGGGGAGATGGGGGATTTAACCTGCACGCAGAAGAGCCAGCTGCGTCACCTACTGGACTATCATATAGCGGAAACGGAACCATGAAAAAACGTCAGTTATTTACCGAACTGGTTGAGGGTATGGACGCCTGGGGCGAACTGAACGCGGGCAAAAAAACCCTGAAAACCCACCGGCTGAGCATCGAGCGCGATATCGCGCTGCCCGCCGGCGATCTGCGGCGGATCAGAGAGTCGCTGCAGCTGTCGCAGGCGCTGTTCGCTCAGTATCTGCATACCGGCCTTACCACCTATCAGAACTGGGAACAGGGCCGGGCGAAGCCCAATAATCAGGCGGTTTTACTGATCAAAATGGTGGAAAAAGATCCACAGCTGCTGCAAACCCTGGCAACCCTCTCAACATAAAGAACGGCTCGCGGCCCACTTCAGAGAAGGCCGACGTGACTAAACAGAGCGGCGCCTGATCTGCCGCCGCTCTTAAGCGGCGATGAGTGAACTTATGCGATCACAAAGCGCGCTTGAACTCGTCTTTCGCTTTTTGCAGCTGCCGGGCGAAGCCTTCATCGGCATGCAGACGAGCCACAATCGCACTGCCGACCACTCGCGCGGCCGTCACATCGCTCTGCCAGTGATAGCCGCAAATAACCCGGCTCTGCCCCAGTTCGTAGCCTCGTTTCAGAATAATATCCTGCCTGGTGGGGTTAATTTCAGCCAGCACCAGCGCGGTCGCCCAACCTATGGAAGTATGACCGGAAGGATAAGATCCGTTTTTAGAGAGCGTAGCCTGATCCTCAGGCCGACAGGTGGGTTCATTATAAAAAGCGAACGGCCTGATACGCATGTAGTGCTTTTTGGCAGTGCTGGTGGCCAGCGTGCCGGCATCCTCGATCATTTTCGTCATCAAACGATGAAGTTCCGGCGTTTTCTCTTTGGAAATTTCCTGCCCAAAGGCGGCAGAGAACACCTCTGGCAGACCGTTGCCGGCAACGTGCGCATCCTGCCAGGCCTGCTTTCCGCGCGGCGTATTTCGCAGCAATTTGGCCGCGTCGTACTGCGCTTTATCGCTGAGAAACTCGATGCTGTCGCCCGCTGGCGGCGGCGGCAATAAAGCAAAACTGTCAAAAGACTGAGACTCTTTCAGGAAAAACAGATCGGGATGGGTAGTGACATCAAATGTAGCGAAACCAGGAAAGGCTATCGCCAGCGTGACCGCGGCCACCAGGGTTCTTCTCATCTTTAATCCCTTATTACAGTATTGTGAACAATGTTCCATCATGGAAAACTGAATATAAGGTAACCGCCAGCGTATGTGCCAACGGTAAGATCACAGATTCAACAAAGCAGCGGATAAATTTCCAAAAAAAATCCCCGCCGGAGCGGGGATAATTAACACGGGGAAGACGTTAAGCCTGACCGTTAATCTGCGCGTGCATCTCCTGCACGGAGATCACTTTCTCGGTCGGATCGGCATTCAGCGACATCGCCGTGGCGAAACCACCGTTCAGCGTGGTGTCGTAATGCACCTTGTACTGCAGCGCGCTGCGGCGGATCAGTTTGGAATCCTCAATCGCCTGGCGTCCTGCGGTGGTGTTGACGATATAGGCATATTCACCGTTCTTCAGGCGATCCTGAATATGCGGGCGGCCTTCATGCACCTTGTTGACCAGGCGCGGATTAATGCCCGCTTCGCCCAGAACCACCGCAGTGCCGTGCGTGGCATCCAGCTCGAAACCGAATTTCAGCAGCTTGGTGGCCAGATCCACGATGCGCTTTTTATCGCCTTCGCGCACGGAGAGCAGCGCGCGACCGCTTTTCTTCATGTTGCTTTGCGCGCCCAGCATCGCCTTAGAGAAGGCTTCCGCAAAGGTGCGGCCAACGCCCATGACTTCGCCGGTAGAGCGCATTTCCGGGCCAAGAATAGGATCGACGCCCTGGAACTTGTTGAAAGGCAGCACCACTTCTTTCACCGAGTAGTAAGGCGGAATGATCTCTTCCGTTACGCCCTGCTCCGCCAGCGTTTTGCCCGCCATGACGCGAGCGGCGACTTTCGCCAGCGGCACGCCGGTCGCTTTAGAGACGAACGGCACGGTACGAGCGGCGCGCGGGTTAACCTCGATCAGATAGACTTCGTTATCTTTCACCGCAAACTGCACGTTCATCAGGCCGCGCACGCAGAGTTCGAAGGCCAGCTTCTCTACCTGCTGGCGCATCACATCCTGAATCTCTTTGCTCAGCGTATAGGCCGGCAGAGAACAGGCCGAGTCGCCGGAGTGAACGCCAGCCTGCTCGATATGCTCCATGATGCCGCCAATCAGCACGCGTTCACCGTCGCAAATCGCGTCGACGTCCACTTCCACCGCGTCGTCCAGAAAGCGATCCAGCAGCACTGGCGCATCGTTGGATACGGATACGGCGGTCTGGAAGTAGCGCTTGAGATCGACTTCGTCATAAACGATTTCCATCGCGCGGCCGCCCAGCACGTAAGAAGGACGCACCACCAGCGGATAGCCGATAGCGACAGCTTTCTCAACAGCCTGCTCCAGCGCCGTTACCGTGGCGTTAGCCGGCTGCTTCAGGCCCAGGCGATCCACCGCCTGCTGGAAGCGCTCGCGGTCTTCCGCGCGGTCAATCGCATCCGGGCTGGTACCGATAACCGGTACGCCCGCCGCTTCCAGCGCGCGCGCCAGCTTCAGCGGCGTCTGGCCGCCGTACTGAACGATAACGCCTTTCGGCTTCTCGATACGCACGATCTCCAGCACGTCTTCCAGCGTCACCGGCTCGAAATAGAGACGGTCGGAAGTGTCGTAGTCGGTCGAAACGGTTTCCGGGTTGCAGTTGACCATAATGGTTTCAAAACCATCTTCGCGCAGCGCCAGCGCGGCGTGTACGCAGCAGTAGTCAAACTCGATGCCCTGACCGATGCGGTTCGGCCCGCCGCCCAGCACCATAATCTTGTCGCGATCCTGGTTCGGATTGGCTTCGCACTCTTCCTCATAGGTAGAGTACATATAGGCGGTATCGGTGGAGAACTCTGCCGCGCAGGTATCCACGCGTTTGTAAACCGGATGCAGGTTATATTGATGGCGCAGCTTGCGCACTTCCGATTCCGCCACGCCGGCCAGCGCCGCCAGGCGCGCGTCGGCAAAGCCTTTACGCTTCAGCGTGCGCAGGAAATCCGCCGTCAGGCCGTTGATGCCTTCACGAGCGACCTGCTCTTCCAGACGCACCAGCTCTTCAATCTGCACCAGGAACCAGCGGTCAACATTGGTCAGGTTAAAGACGCCGTCGACGGACATGCCCGCGCGGAAAGCGTCGGCTATATACCAAATGCGATCGGAACCGGCATCCTTCAGCTCGCGACGAATGGTAGTCAGCGCTTCCGCGTCGTTTAAATCTACCTTGGGATCGAAGCCGTTCGCGCCCACTTCCAGGCCGCGCAGCGCTTTCTGCATCGATTCCTGCAGCGTGCGGCCAATCGCCATCACTTCACCCACGGATTTCATCTGCGTGGTCAGACGATCGTTGGTGCCAGCGAACTTTTCAAAGTTGAAGCGTGGGATCTTCGTGACCACATAGTCGATAGAAGGCTCGAACGAAGCTGGCGTGCGGCCGCCGGTGATATCGTTCATCAGCTCGTCCAGCGTATAGCCCACGGCCAGCTTGGCGGCGATTTTCGCAATCGGGAAGCCGGTCGCTTTGGAAGCCAGCGCGGAAGAGCGGGAAACGCGCGGGTTCATCTCGATAATGATCAGACGACCGTTTTCCGGGTTAACCGAGAACTGCACGTTGGAGCCGCCGGTTTCCACGCCGATTTCACGCAGTACCGCCATCGAGGCGTTACGCATGATTTGGTATTCTTTGTCGGTCAGCGTCTGCGCTGGCGCTACGGTGATGGAGTCGCCGGTGTGGATGCCCATCGCGTCGAAGTTTTCAATGGAGCAGACAATGATGCAGTTGTCGTTTTTGTCACGCACCACTTCCATTTCATACTCTTTCCAGCCGATCAGCGATTCATCGATCAACAGCTCGTTGGTCGGCGACAGATCCAGGCCGCGCTCGCAAATTTCTTCGAACTCTTCGCGGTTGTAAGCGATGCCGCCGCCGGTGCCGCCCATAGTAAAGGAAGGACGGATAATGCACGGGAAGCCGACGTCTTCAGCGACCTTCAGCGCCTCTTCCATATTGTGCGCGATACCGGAACGTGCGGTTTCCAGGCCGATTTTCTTCATCGCCTTGTCGAAACGCTGACGGTCTTCCGCTTTGTCGATGGCGTCTGCAGTTGCGCCGATCATCGCGACGCCGAACTCTTCCAGCACGCCCTGACGCTCCAGCTCCAGCGCGCAGTTCAGCGCGGTCTGGCCGCCCATAGTCGGCAGCACCGCGTCCGGACGCTCTTTCTCGATAATTTTGCGAACGACTTCCCAGTGAATTGGCTCGATGTAGGTCGCATCGGCCATCTCCGGATCGGTCATAATGGTCGCCGGGTTAGAGTTCACCAGGATGACGCGGTAGCCCTCCTCGCGCAGCGCTTTACACGCCTGCGCGCCGGAGTAGTCGAATTCACAGGCCTGGCCGATTACGATCGGGCCAGCGCCAAGGATCAGGATACTTTTTATGTCGGTACGTTTTGGCATTTTCTCGCTCCTGATTATTTAGTTGAACGGTAGGCTTCGATCAGTTCGATAAAGTGATCGAACAGCGGCGCGGCGTCATGCGGGCCGGGACTGGCTTCGGGATGGCCCTGGAAGCTGAACGCCGGTTTATCCGTGCGGTGGATGCCCTGCACCGTATGGTCAAACAGCGAGGTATGCGTGATACGCAGGTTCGCGGGCAGATTGTTGTCATCAACGGCGAACCCGTGGTTCTGCGCGGTGATCATCACCGTGTTGTTGTCGTGATCTTTTACCGGATGGTTGCCGCCGTGATGGCCCAGCTTCATCTTCACCGTTTTCACATCGCTCGCCAGCGCCAGCAGCTGATGGCCAAGACAGATACCGAACACCGGAATCTCCGTTTCCATGAAAGTTTTAATCGCATCGATCGCGTAGTCGCACGGCTCCGGGTCGCCAGGGCCGTTAGAGAGGAAGATGCCGTCCGGCTGCATCTTCAGCACCTCTTCCGCAGGCGTTTGCGCCGGCACCACCGTCAGACGGCAGCCGCGATCCACCAGCATACGCAGAATGTTACGTTTGACGCCGTAGTCGTAGGCGACCACATGGAAAGGCAGCTCCTCGGCTTTCTTCGGCGTCGGCAGGCCGTCCAGCGTCCAGCTGCCCTGTAGCCACTGATAGCTTTCCTTCGTGGTAACTTCTTTCGCCAGATCCATGCCTTTCAGACCGGGAAACGCTTTCGCTTTCTGCAGCGCCAGCGCCGCATCAGGCGCATCGCCCGCGATGATGCAGCCGTTCTGCGCGCCTTTTTCGCGCAGCAGACGGGTCAGCTTGCGCGTGTCGATATCGGCAATCGCCACGATATTAAGACGCTGCAGATAAGCGGACAGGCCTTCTTCATTACGGAAGTTGCTGGCAATCAGCGGCAGATCGCGGATAACCAGACCTTCGGCGTGAACCTGGGCGGATTCTTCATCGGCGATATTGGTGCCGACATTGCCGATATGAGGATAGGTAAGAGTAACAATCTGGCGTGAATAGGAAGGATCAGTGAGGATTTCTTGATAACCGGTCATCGACGTGTTGAAAACGACTTCCCCAACGGCCGTACCAGTTGCCCCGATGGCCCGACCGTGGAATTGGGTTCCGTCTTCCAGAACCAATAGCGCTGACTTAATCAAAACATCCTCCAGAGAATAAACAGTCACATTATTTGCATATTAATTCAGAGAGTACCCTTAAATCAATGCAAAAACCGCCTGACCGCTCGATTTTTGGCAAATTGCGCGCATTCTAATGATCGCTCTGGCTAATGTCTACCCTGAAGCATGTTTTTTTACGCAACTGACGGCAAAGGCGGACGATAACCACCAAAAACAGCAGATAATGCGCTGATAAAAACGGTTTCGTGCTGAAAGTAACTGAATAAAGACTTTGCGAGAGGGAAAAACCAGACCAAATGGTCAAAATTTAGGTTTGAGACGTAGTAAAACCAGAGAATATCACCAAAAACGCAAACTTTAATTTAAAAATAATAAAAACCCGCTATAAAAACAATAAACAAAGCAACTTGTTGATAATAGCAGGTTTTAATTGAGATATTAGAAAACTAAAAATCAGATTTCATCCAGATTAAGCACATCTCTCATATCATAAAGCCCTTTATCTTTGGCTTTTATCCATCCAGCGGCGCGAATGGCGCCTTTTGCAAAGGTCATACGGCTTGAAGCCTTGTGGGTTATCTCTACCCGTTCGCCGATATCTGCAAACATTGCGGTGTGTTCGCCTACGATATCCCCGGCACGCACGGTAGCGAAACCTATCGTTTGCGGCTTACGCTCACCGGTATGGCCTTCACGGCTGTAGACCGCATGTTCGTCCAGATCCCACGCCATTGCGTCGGCAATCGCTTCCCCCATCGCCAGCGCGGTGCCGGAAGGAGCATCGACTTTATAACGGTGGTGCGCTTCGGTAATTTCTATATCCGCGTAGTCGCCCATGACTTTGGCCGCTTTCTCCAGCAGCTTCAGCACCAGATTAACGCCGACGCTAAAATTAGCGGCGAATACGATGCCAATCTCCTGCGCCGCCGCTTTAATCGCCTCTTTGCCGGCCTGATCAAACCCGGTGGTGCCGATAACCATGCTTTTTTTATGCTGACGGCAAAAAGCCAGATAGTTCAGCGATGCTTCCGGGCGGGTAAAGTCGATCAGAACGTCAAAATCCTCCGCCACCAGTCGATCGCCGATCGTAACGCCCAGCTTGCCGATACCCACCAGCTCGCCCGCGTCGCTGCCGACAAGCGAAGAGCCTTCACGCTCCAGCGCGGCGCCGAGAACCACGCCTTCCGCTTCATGAGCGGCCTGAATCAGCTGACGCCCCATGCGTCCGGCCGCGCCCACTATCGCCAGGCGGATCTGTGCATCTTTCATAATGAATCCCTTAAGGTTACGCATGCAAAACGCAAACAGGTTAACCAGGCATAGCTGGTCAGGCTACAACAAAATAGCAGGATTAGAATTTCAGGCTGGAGGGAGAAAGTTATCAGTAAAGCCAATCCACAGTCCGGGACGACAAAAAACGCCACGGCCTTCCGGTCACGGCGTTCAGGATGAAGCGGACAAAGCAGCAGATAAAGAGGGCACAGCCGCGCTCGTCGCTTACGCGAAAATATCAGCCGATCGTCGGCAGCTCAACTGGCGCGATAAGCCCCGCCTGCTGCATGGTACGATAAGTGATAAAATCACCTACAAGATAGACGCCGGCCGCGACCGTCCCAACCGCTGCAGCGGCGACGCCTACTGTCACGGCGCCCGCGGCGGCCCCAATCGCCAGCGCGGCGGCGGTCGCTCCGGCGCCCACGGCCACACCGCCCGCCAGGGCGCCAACTGCAGCCGCCGCGGCCAGCGCTCCGACAGCCGCCCCGCCGACAACGACGCCAGCGATACCAGCGACGCCAGCGATACCGGCGGCCGCCACCGCTGCCGTACAGGCTATCGCACAGCCCGTCGCCAACAAAAAGAACCCACCGCTTACTTCATTAAGTTCTGTAACCGTCAACTCTCTCATATAATATCCTTTTAAATAAAAATTCAGATTTTTTGCCCGAAAAGAGCCTGTTCCCCCAAGAGGAGCAACATTACCTTTTATACAGGCCATTTATTTAAGAACATCATAATCTCATAAAACGATTATAGGTTTTTCTTTGCAATTAAACAGGAGGGCAGTTTTTAATAGTCAGCAGACACATTAAAAATGCCCTCCCTGACTTTCTTCCGGCCACCCGTCAGATAAGCAAAACCAGAGCGCCGTAGAGTGGACTGCGCACAGGTCAGAACAGGCTAATAAAAGAAACCGGAATTAAAAGCAAAGCCTTAATTATGAAGAAGAGCCGGAACCTGAGCTGGAATCAGAGCTGGAATCTGAGCCTGCGCTTGAATCCGACGTTTTTGGATTAAGGAGGTTGTAAACAGCGCTGAAAAAGGTTACTGCGCCAGCAGCCAGGCCACTCAGCACGCCAGTCACCAGGCCACAGCCACCGCTAACTTCGTTAACTTCTTTTTGATTTAACTCTCTCATAATAAATTCCTTTTTTTATTTACACAATCGCCTGCTAACAAATCCAGAATTAACCTGGAAGGCTGAAAGCAGAAACAGACAACTTAAGACATTAGTTTATCTGGCTGGTAGCCGCATACAATTATCTTAAGTAGCGAAATGATAATAACAGGACAAAAAGATACTTCAACTTTTTTATTCTATTCCGCCCAGGAATATTCCTTGTGAAGATAAATAAATCAAAAGGGAAATATCGGGAAATTATAAAACACCCTGATCGACTTATAAAAAAGAAACAATAAACATCCAGAAATCATCAGGCGCCTGCGTTTTTAAATCTGTTATTCTAAAACGACATCAGAATAAATTGATTTTATTTTCCAGATAAATTTTATGCACTGCGCCGACAATTAACCTTATCTCTCTTAGAGCAGGCTTTGCGTTCCGGAATGCGTATTCAAACAGGTGCGCCTGTGCAACCCGACGCCACAGGCAGTCGCCGCTTAACCGCTGCCAAACAGAAGCGCATAGCGGCAGTGACAGCTTCGCCCACCGCATCGGAAGCGGGACGCAACAGCCTGAAAATCCGGCATCATCTGGCGAATTCACGCTGCTGCGTACCAGGGCTAAAGTAAACGGCTAAGAGAGCCGCGGATAGGCATCCGCAATCCTGTCGCCGGTAAACCTGGCGATCCAGCCTTCCTGATTGTCAAAAATGCGAATAGCGGTGAAATGCGGCGCGGAACCCATATCAAACCAGTGCGGCGTCCCCGCCGGCACCGAAATCAGGTCGTTTTTCTCGCACAGCACCTGATAGATATGCCCATCCAGATGCAGACAGAAAAGTCCGGCGCCTTCCACAAAGAAGCGGACTTCATCTTCGTCATGCGTATGTTCAGAGAGGAATTTCTCTCGCAGCGCCTCTTTTTGAGGGTTGTCCGCCCGCATACTGATAACGTCCCAGCTCTGATAGCCCTTCTCCGCCACCAGCCGATCGATGGCGTGTTGATAGGCCTTGATCACCGTTTCCGGCTGCGGATTTTCGCCCAGGTCGCGATCCGCCTGCCAGCGCTCAAAACGCACCGCTTTGCTGTTCAGCTTCTGGCGGATTTCTTCGGCATCGGTGCTGTGCCAGACCGGCGTAGCGGCTTCGCTGTCGGTAAAAATAGTCAGTGCGCTCATAAAAACCACTCCAGATTTATCTCATTAAAACCGCTGACCTGACGATGGCGGCTTTGGCTGTCCGCCTCGTCGCGAATAAGCTGCACGCAGTGCCAGCCCGCTTCCCGAGCGGCGTCCAGCTCCTGATGAATATCCGATAAAAACAGCAGCGCATCAGGCGGCAGTCCGATCTTTGCCGCGATATTTCGATATGAGGCCGTCTCGCGTTTGGCGCCGACATGCGTATCGAAATAGCCGCTGAACAACGAGGTAATATCACCCTCGTCGCTGTAGCCAAACAACAATTTCTGCGCAGCTACTGAACCGGATGAATAAACATAGAGCTTCAGGCCTTGCGCCTGCCAGGCTGTCAGCGCAGGCAGCACATCGGCATAGAGATGGCCGGTAAAGCTGCCATTCAGGTAGCCGTCGCGCCAGACCATTCCCTGCAGGGCTTTCAGCGCGGTCGATTTGCGATCTTCATCCATAAAACCGAACAGCACGGCGATCAGATCTTCTGTCGTGGCCTGCGGCTGCGCGATTTCTTCCCGCAGATCGTTCAGCGCCTGCGCGACATCGTCGCGATGCTGAAAAGCGGCGATAAAGGCCGCCAGGTTTTCGCGCGCATAAGGAAAAAGCACGTTATGCACGAAGCGGATATCGCTGGTAGTGCCTTCGATATCGGTGACAATGGCGCGGATCATTTGGCCTCCAGAAGCCGACGCTGTAGTTCACACTGAAACAGAAATTCCAGTCCCTCAAGCTGCCGCCGCGCTTCGTTGACGTCGCGGCCCCAGCAGGTCAGCCCGTGGCCACGCAGCAGAAAACCGTAGCGCAGCGGATTAGCGGCGGCAAAGCTTTCAATTCGCCTGGCCAGCGCTTCAATATCCTGATCGTTGTCGAAAAGCGCAATATGCACGCTCTCCAGATGCGAGTTCTGTCCGGCGAGCGTTTTCTGCATTTCATAACCTTGCAGCTGCAGCGCGGCGCTCTTCTCAACTCTTGAGAGCACGGTGGCATTAACGGTATGGGTATGCAGTATTGCGCCTGCCTCAGGAAAAAGCCGGTAGATAAGGGTGTGCAGCCCGGTTTCCGCTGAGGGTTTACGCCCGGAAGGCACGCTATTGTCGGCGATAGCGACCTGAATAAAGTCGTCGCGGGTCAGTGCGCCTTTGTCTTTGCCGGATTCGCTGAGCAGACAAAATGCGTCGCTTTCACGCACCGACATATTGCCGCCGGTCGCGGGCGCCCAGCCTTTAGCCCCAATCCAGTGGCAGGCCGCCACCAGCTGGTCCAGTTGCGATGTTGTCATAGCCTTCCTTTTTTTTGCACGGCATAAGCTTATGCGTTTAGACGTCTAAGCGTCTTGATTGCCAAATACTAACACTGCCGGTATAGTGGCGGCAACGGTCTGACACCTCACAAACAACGTTCCGCAAGGGTTACTGCTAATGAGCCAGATGTCGATTACCCCCGAGAGCAAACTCCCCGCGCTCGGCACCACGATTTTTTCGCAGATGAGCGCGCTGGCGCAGCAGCACAACGCTATTAATCTTTCCCAGGGCTTTCCCGACTTCGATGGGCCGGACTACCTGAAAGCACGGCTGGCGTACCATGTCAGCGCGGGCGCCAACCAGTATGCGCCGATGACCGGCGTGCAGCCGCTGCGCGAGGCGATCGCGGCTAAAACTGCGGAGCTGTATGGCTACAAACCGGATAGCGACAGCGAAATCACGGTAACGGCAGGCGCGACCGAAGCGCTCTATGCCGCCATTACCGCGCTGGTGCGGACGGGCGACGAAGTGATTTGCTTCGATCCCAGCTACGACAGCTATGCGCCCGCGGTGACGCTGGCCGGCGGCGTAATGAAACGCATCGCCCTGCATCCGCCGGCTTTTCGCGCCGACTGGCAGGAATTTGCCGCGCTGCTCTCGCCACGAACCCGCCTGGTTATTCTGAATACGCCGCACAACCCTTCTGCCACCGTCTGGCAGAAAAGCGATTTCGAGTCTCTGTGGCAGGCGATAAAAGCGCAGGAAACCTATGTGCTGAGCGACGAGGTTTACGAGCATATCTGTTTCGCCAAAGAAGGCCATACCAGCGTACTGGCGCATCCCCGGCTGCGCGAACGCGCGGTAGCCGTCTCTTCTTTCGGCAAAACCTTTCATATGACTGGCTGGAAAGTCGGCTACTGCGTAGCGCCTGCGGCATTAACGGCGGAAGTGCGCAAGGTGCATCAATATCTGACCTTTGCGGTAAATACGCCTGCCCAGCTGGCGCTGGCCGATATGCTCAACGCCGAGCCGCAGCACTATCGCGAACTGCCGTCGTTTTATCAGGCGCGCCGCGATCGTTTTGTGCAGGCGCTGGCGAAAAGCCGCCTGCAAATTTTGCCCTGTGAAGGCACCTATTTCCTGCTGGCCGACTACAGTGCGATTTCCGATCTGGACGATGTCGCCTTCTGCCAGTGGCTCACCAAAGAAGCGGGCGTCGCGGCGATCCCGCTGTCGGTGTTCTGCGCCGGGCCTTTCCCGCACAAGCTTATCCGCCTCTGCTTCGCCAAGCAGGAAGCCACGCTGGACGCCGCCGCGGAGCGCTTATGTCAGCTTTAAACCTGAGCGTGCTACAGCAGCCGCTGGTCTGGATGGACGGCGAAGCCAATCTGCGTTTCTTTGACGGCCTGCTGGCGGGATTAACGGATCGCGATCTGATCGTGCTGCCGGAGATGTTCACCACCGGCTTTGCGATGGAGGCGGCGCAACGTTCGCTGCCGGAAGCGCGCGTGATCGAGTGGCTGCGGGAAAAAGCGGCGCAGGCAAACGCAATGGTCGGCGGCAGCGCCGCCATTCAGACGGAACAGGGCGCGGTTAACCGTTTTCTGCTGGCGGAGCCGGACGGCACGCTGCATCGCTATGACAAGCGTCATCTGTTTCGTATGGCTGGCGAGCACCAGCACTATCTGGCGGGCGAGCGTCGCGAAATCGTGACGTTTCGCGGCTGGCGCATTCTGCCGCAGATCTGTTACGACCTGCGCTTTCCGGTCTTTTCCCGCAATCGCGACGACTACGACCTGGCGCTCTATGTCGCCAACTGGCCGCAGGCGCGCTCGGCGCACTGGCAGGCGCTGCTGCTGGCGCGGGCTATCGAGAACCAGGCGTATGTCGCCGGCTGCAACAGAGTCGGCGTGGACGCCAACAATCATAGCTACAGCGGCGACAGCCGCATCATCACCCCGCAGGGCGAGATAGTGGCGGCCGGCGAACCGCATCAGCCAGCCATCCTTAACGCGCAGCTGTCGCTGGAAACCCTGCGTGAGTATCGTGAACGCTTTCCGGCCTGGCGCGATGCGGATGATTTTCACTTCTGATCGACGTTGATATTAACGGCTCTGCGCTTTCCGTGCTGCAACGCGGCGGCGGAGCCGTTCAAACCAGAGCCAGACAACGGGCGTGGTGAACAGGGTTAAAATCTGGCTGAGCGCCAGCCCGCCCGCGATCGCAATCCCCAAAGGCCGCCTGAGCGCCGCGTCGCCGCCATAATTCAGCGCCAGCGGCATAGCGCCTAAAAACGCCGCCAGAGAAGTCATCATAATGGGACGAAAACGAAGCAGGCAGGCATAGGTTATGGCCTCGGTCGGCGTGGTTCCGCTGTTTTGCGCCTTCAACGCCACGTTAATCATCATAATGGCGTTTTTCATAATAATGCCCGCCAGCAGCAAAATGCCGATTAGCGACACGATAGTCAGCGGCGTGCGGGTGAGCAGCAGCAGCAGCAGCGCCCCAACGCCCGCCGAAGGTAGCGTGGAAAGAATGGTCAGCGGATGAAGATAGCTTTCATACAGCATCCCCATCACCACATAAAGAATAAAAAAGGCCGAGAAAATCAGCAGCGGCATGGTCAGGGTAAACTGGTGAGAAGCTTTCGCGCTGCCCTGGAACTCGCCCTGCACGGAGCCCGGCAGACCGGCTTTGATCGCCTCGCGACTGATTAACTCCATCGCCTGTTTCAGCGATACGCCTTCCTGAAGATTAAAGCTCAGCGTCGCGGCGGCGATGCCGCCCTGATGCGCTACGGCGACCGAAGCCGGTACGTACGTCAGTTGAGAAAACGCCCGCAGCGGCACCTTTTCTCCGGCCGCATTCACCACATAGAGCGCCTCCGCCAGGCGCGGGTTCGCTAATGCCGATCTGTCGATATTCATCACCACATGGCGCAGATCGTCATCCCGATACCAGGTGGCAATCTGCCGCTGGCTGAACAGATCGTTAAACAAGCTATTGATATCAGCCATGTCGACCTGCAGCCGCGCAGCCTTGTCCCGGTCGACTGTGTACATCGCCTTGATCCCGCCCGCCTGCAGATCGCTATCCACATCGCGCAGCTGCGGCAGCGCGCGCAATCGCGTTTTCATAATCGCCGCCCACTTCCTTAGCCGATCGCTGCTGTCTGAGGTCAGGGTATATTGCCAGGCGGCATTGGCGTTGCGGGCGCCGATATGCAGATCTTCCGCCGGGCGCAGCAGGACCTTTACGCCCGATCGCTTGCGCATGGTGGCGTTGAGCCGGCTGGCGACGGCCAGCGCCGTGTCGGCACGCTGCTCCCAGGGTTTGAGTAAAATATAGATGGTGGCCACCGTCCGGTTAACGAACAGCCCATTGTTGCTGGCGGTAATCACGCTTTTCACCGCCGGATCCTGACGAATACGCTCTACGCTGCTGAGCAACTGCCGCTGTAACTCATCATACGAGGCGTTATCTTCCACCTGAACGACGCCTTTCAGCAGACCGGTATCCTGAGGCGGAAAAAAGCCTTTGTCGACCCAGCCGTAAAGCAGAATATTCAGGCCCGTCATCACTACCAGCGCCAGAACGGTCAGTCGCTGATGAGCCAGCGTCCAGGCTAAAGCGCGCATGTAGGCCGCGTGGAGTCGCGCGCCTCCCCGTTTATTTTCTGCCGCCGTCCCCGATTTTTTGCGCAGCAGCCACGCGCACAGCATGGGGGTCAGACTCAGAGAAAGAAACAGCGAAATCAACAAGGTGGCGACCAGCGTAATCGCGAACTCGCGAAAAACCCGGCCCATTAAATTATCCAGCAGCAGCAGAGGCAGCAGAATAGCGATAAGCGAAGCCGTCATCGCGATCAGGGTAAAAAAGACCTCGCGCGTTCCCGCCAGCGCGGCGCGCAGCGCGCTTTTCTTTTCCGCATGACGACTGACGTTTTCCAGCACCACAATAGCGTCATCGACAATAAAGCCCGTCGAGACGATCAGCGCCATCAGCGACAGGTTGTTCAGGCTGAATCCCATCGCCCACATCACCGTGAAGGTTCCCAGCAGCGCGACCGGCAGCGTGATGGCCGCGATAAAAAGCACCCGTTTTTCGCGGATAAAATAGTAAATTACCGCGATCACCAGCAGGATCGCCAACAGCAGCGTCAACTCCGCTTCCCGTAGCGAAGAGTGAACGTAGTCGGCGCGATCCACGACGATATTCATGGCTACCTGTTCAGGCAGGCTGGCCTGCAGCTCGGGCAGCAGCCGCTTCACGCCAGCGATCACCTCCAGCATATTGGCGTTAGCCTGGCGGGTAACGCTTAACATCACCGCCGGACTTTGGTTATAAAATCCGACGTTATTGTTATCTTCCACGCCTTCGTAGACGCTGGCGATCTCGCCCAGCCGGACAGCGTTACCGTGCTGCCAGCTGACGATCAGCGAGCGATACTGCTCAACGCTGTCGGCCTGCATCTCGCCCGCCAGAATCAAGCGGGAATCGGCTACCTCCAGCACGCCTTCCGCTCTGGCGGAGGTGGCGTTCTTGATCGCCTGCCGGATCTTTTCCGGCGAAAGCCCAAGCGCGGTGACGCGCGGCAGATCGATATCAATTCTGATGGCCGGCGCCGAGCTGCCGAGAATATCGGCTGTGCCTACGCCGGGAAGCTGCGCGACCCGCTGCTGAATCTGCGTTGAAACCAGCTGGTAGAGTTTTGCACGAGAGAGCTTATCCGAGGTCATGGCGATCACCAGTACCGGCACGTCGGCCGGATTGATTTTCCGCCAGGCGGGCAGCGTCGGCATGTCGGCAGGCAGCAGCGACTGTGCGGCGTCAATCGCCGCCTGCACATCGCGCGCCGCGCCGTCAATGTCGCGGCTGACGGCAAACTGCAGCACGAGCATACTGTTGCCCGGCGAGCTGCTGGAGGTGAGTTCCGTAACGCCCGCAATTTGCCCCAGCGTGCGCTCCAGCGGCGCGGCTACCGTCGCCGCCATGGTATCGGGACTGGCGCCGGGCAGCGAAGCCGTCACCACTATCGTGGGCAGATCCACCTGCGGTAGCGGCGCAACGGGCAGCAAACGGTAGCTAATCAGACCGGCCAGAGTGATGGCGATGGTCAGCAACAGCGTCGCCACAGGCCGACCGATAAACAGCCGAATAAGCGTTTTCATGCCGTAACCCGCTGCGTGAAGGCGGACGAAAAAGCGAAGCGCGCCAGGCTCAGATAAACCACCGGAACGCTAAACAGCGTTAAAAGCTGGCTGACCAGCAGGCCGCTAACGGTGACCAGGCCAAGCGGCTGTCGCAGCTCGGCGCCGTCGCCCACGGCAAACATCAGCGGCAACGCTCCCAGCAGCGTGGCGATGGTGGTCATGATCACCGGGCGGAAACGCAGCAAGCAGGCCTGGCGAATCGCCTCTTTCGCACTCAGCTTCTCGCGCCGCTGCGCCTGAATCGCGAAATCGATCATGATAATGGCGTTTTTTTTCACGATGCCGATAAGCAGGATCATGCCGATCATGGCGATCAGGGTGTAATCCATCCGGCCTGCCCACAGCGCCAGCAGCGCGCCAACTCCGGCGGAAGGCAACGTAGAGAGGATAGTGACCGGATGGATAAAGCTTTCATAAAGCATGCCGAGGATCACATAGACTGAAAAGATCGCGGCGGCGATCAGCCATAGCTCGCTGGCCGGTGAGGATTCAAACAGCGCGGCTTCGCCCTGGAAACGCAGTACCGTACTCTCCGGCAGGCCGAGCCGGGTCTTAAGCTGGTGAATAGCCTCTGTCGCCGCCTGTAACGACTCTCCTTCGGCCAAATTAAAGGAAAACGCCACCGCCGGGATTTGATTGATCTTTTCCTGTGTGACCGGCTCCCGACCCAGCTGAAAATCCGCTACGGCGCTGAGTGGAACGCGAGCGGCGCTACGGTTTTCCGCCGTATCGGTCGTCAGCGAAAGGTGGGTTAGCGCATCAAGGCCGCCGTTATGCAACGAACGCGCGGTCAGCACTACCCGATATTGACTGGCTTCGGTGTAAAGCGTGGCAATTTGGCGCTGCCCGAAGGCGTTGTAAAGCGCGGCATCGATATCGGCGACGCTCAGCCCCAAACGGGCAGCTTTATCGCGATTAATCAAAATCCTGACGGTTTTCGCCTGCTCGTCCGCGCTGCTGCTGACGTCGGTCAAACCGGGCAGCCGACGCATCGCCTCCACCAGCCTGGCGGCGCTCTCCTGCAGCCTGTCGCGAGCGGTATCTTCAACCGTAAACTGATAGCGTCCCGGCGCGACGAGATCGTTTAAGGTCAGGCGCGGCGCGACGGTGGCATAGATCTTCATCGCCGTTTTCTTCAGGGCCGCGCGTTGTAGCTGCTGTGCTACCTGCTGCGCCGACAGGCGGCGCTGCGAAGAAGGTTTCAGGTTAACCACCATCAGGCTGCGGTTAAGCGCCGGGTTTTCCGGGCTGACGCCGGTGCTGGCTGTGACGCTGGCCACCGCCGGATTTTGCAGGATGAGCGCGTTTAGCTGCTGCTGACGCCGATTGATTTCCGTGCTGGAGATGGCGCCCTGCGCCACAGCGGTAATGCGGATAACGCCGGTGTCTTCCGTGGGAAAAAAGCTTTTTGGCACAGCCATATAGAGCGCGGCGGCAACAACCGCCAGTGCCAGCGTAGAAAAAACAATCAGGCGTGAGTTATCTAAACAGCGGTCCAGCGCCCGACCATAAAGCGTTCTGAGACGCATTAATAAGCGGCCTTCGCCAGTCTGAGCGGACTTCTTCAACAGCGCCGCGCAGAGCGATGGCGTAAGCGTTAACGAAATGATCATCGACATGGCGATCGCCGTCGCCAGCGTAATGGAAAATTCCCGCAGCAGCCGGCCTGTAATACCCGGCATAAAGAGCAAAGGAACCAGCACGGCCAGCAGCGATAGCGTCAGGGAAATCACGGTAAAGCCTATCTCCTGCGTTCCCTTTAAAGCGGCTTCGACGCGCGACATGCCGCGTTCCAGCCAGCGGGAGATGTTTTCGACCACCACAATCGCGTCGTCGATAACGAAGCTGCAGGCGATGGTGAGCGCCATCAGCGTGAAGTTATTCAGGCTGAAGCCGCAAAAATGCATCACCACGCAGGTGCCGGCCATCGACAGCGGCACCACGATGCCGGTAACCAGCGTGGCGGCGCTATCGCGCAGGAAAAACAGCGTAACCAGCACCACCAGCAGTATCGAAAAGCCCAGCTCTTTTCCCACGCCGGCCACCGACGATTTTATCGTCTCGCTGTGATCGACCAGCATTTTCAGCGTGACGTCAGGCGGCAGCGACGCCTGCCATTCAGGCAGATGCTGGCGAATCGCCTCGGCCACTTTGACCTCGTTGACGCCCGGCTGACGCTGAATATTCAGTACGATCGCGGGCTGACGATTAACCCATGCGGCCTGGAAAACATCTTCCGCGCCCTGCTCTACCCGCGCCACGTCGCCAAGCCGCAGCGCGACGCCGTCCTGCCAGGAGAGAATCAACTGACGCCAGTCGGCGACGGTTTGCAGCTGATCGTTGGTATCCAGCAGCAAGGTTTCATAGCGGCCGCTGATATCGCCTTTGGCGCTCTGCAGGCTGCTGGATAGCACGCGCTGCCGCACCGCTTCCAGGCTCAGATGGTGGGCGGCGAGCGCCTCTTCATTGAAGGTTAAGCGAATGGCGGGCCGCTGGCCGCCCAGCAGCGAGAGATTACCGACGCCGCTGATTTGAGAAATATTCAACGCAATGCGCTTGTTAATCACATCCTGCACTTCCGTCAGCGGTCGCCGTTCGGAAGTCGCCATCAGCGTGACCAGCGGCTTATCGGCCGGGTTGATTTTTTTGTACACCGGCAGCGTCGGTAAATCTTCCGGCAGCAGTTTCGTCGCGGCGTTAATCGCGGCCTGCACTTCCTGCTGCGCGACATCCAGCGGTAGCGTCAGGTTAAACCGTAGCGTGATCAGCGAAATGCCGTTGCCGCTGGTGGAGTACATTTGCGCCAGTCCCGACATCATGCCCAGCTGGCGCTCCAGCGGCGCGGTGACGGCGGAAGCCATAATTTTGGGGCTGGCGCCGGGATAGTAGGTGGTCAGCTGAATCACCGGATAATCGGCCTGCGGCAACGCCGACACCGGCAGGGTTATCGCGGCCAGCAGCCCGCCGACGAAAAGGCTCAGCGCCAGCAGCAGCGTGGCGACCGGCCGACGTATAAAAGGCTGAGAAGGATTCACGGCACAGCCTCTTTGCCTGCGGAGGCGTCGACAATGTCAACGGCGCTGCCGTTATGCAAATCAGCAAATCCCTCGGTGACCACCTTTTCGCCGGGGCGCAGTCCGGATTTCAGGACGACATCGTCCTGACCATAGGGCGCGCCGGTAGTGACCTCGCGCTGAACAACTCGTCCGGCATCGACGGCATAAACAAAGTTGCCCTGATGGCTGTACTGAATAGCGCGCTGAGGGAGAACCACCACGTTTTTCAGCAGATCGAGCTGAAGATGAGCGTTAACCAACTGGCTGGGGTAAAGCGCGCGATTTTCATTATCGCAAACGGCCTTGAGTTTGATGCTGCCCGTGGCGGAATCGATCTCATTGCTGATGTAACGCAGCTGGCAGTGCGCCAGCGTCTGCCGATTATCGGCGTCAAAGAGCGCCACCGGCAGGCGCGAGCGCTGCTGTTTCGCCCGGACAGCGAACAGGTTTTCCTGCGGCAGGCTGAACGTGACGGCAACCGGCTGCTCCTGAGTCAGGGTAACAATGGCTTTGTTTTCGCTGGCAATGATCATGTTGCCTTCATCGATCAGCCGCAGGCCTGCCCGTCCGGAAACCGGCGCGGTGATACGGGTAAACGCCAGCTTGAGCTGCGCGGCGGCAATCTGTCCCTGCGAGGCGGTAATCGCGCCCTGCAGCTGCTCCACCGTCGCCGCCTGGTTGTCCAGATCCTGACGGGCGATCAGGTGCTGCTGCTGCAGCGTTTTGTAGCGTTTCAGCTGTTCGCCGGCGCTTTTCAGCATCGCCCGGTTTTCAGCCAGCTCGCCCTGGTAGCGCTGCAGGGCCGCTTCATATTCTCTGGGATCGATTTGCGCCAGCAGCTGGCCCTTTTTCACCTCTTCGCCTTCGGTGAAATAAATGGCCGTCAACTGCCCGTCCACCCGGCTGGTAATATTCACGGTGGCTTCGGAAACGATATTGCCCGGCGCCTGCAGCAAGACAGGCACGTCCGCCTGCCTGACGGCGGCTATCTGTACAGGCTGACGCGCGGTTTCCCCGGCGTCGTTTTCTGCTGAAGCGGTTTTTTCTTCTCCCCGCAGGAAAAATCCTCCCAGCGTAGTCAGACCGAGAAGTAAAATGACAAACCTGAGGGTTATTTTTCCTGATTTCTTCATAAATCGTTCCGATTGATACAGCCTGTATTGCCAGAAAAAGCGTGCAGAAATCCACTGCCAGCTTTCGCTGGCAGCATAAAAACCACGGAATAACGTAAAATTAAGGCGTGTGCTGTTTCACCGCACGGCGATTGGCGCGAGCAGTTTCTTCATCCAGCAAGGCGATTTCATTATTTATTTTTTCATAGACGGAAGCGACCACTTCCCGAACCGGCTGCGTAAGCAGCGTCTCTTTATCAATAGGCGGCAGATATTTAATAATCATCTCGCCATTATTTAATCGATTCAGACGGAAGTTCGGGTAATAGCTGCTGGCGCTGACCGGCACCAGAGGAAGCTCGGCGTTGCGGGCAAGATGAAACGCACCGGTTTTAAATGGCTTTAAGCCTTTGCCATAATTGCGCGTCCCTTCAGGAAAAAGCCATACCGACATATTCTTCTTTAGCATCTTTTCCTTTGTTTTCTTCAGCGCCTGCATCGCTTTTATCTTGTTGCCGCGCTCAATAAAGATGTTGCCTGACAGCCAGTAGATCAAACCAAAAAAGGGAAAGTAAAGAATGCTTTTTTTGCCAATGCTGACCGTTCCGGAAGGAACCGCTGCCGTCAGGAAAAAAATATCGTAGTTGCTTTGGTGATTGGCGACATAAACGCAGCTTCCGGCGGGAATGTTTTCCTGGCCAGTTATGGTCACTTTTACCCCAAGCAGCCAGGCTATTTTGCTGTAAAGCTGTGCGGCAAAGTAGACATTTTTAACGTTACGCGGCCGTAGCAGGCAAACGATCAGCACTATAAAGGTGCTGGCTATTATAAATATTCCCATAAGAATCAGTCTGACTATCGCGATCATATTTTGCCTAATCATTAACCCTGTTGCGTTTTATCTCATTGAAAACCCAGCATTACCTGCTGGTAGCTGATGGCTTTTTCATCACCTACCCGGCTTTCACCGCTGACAATAATAAAGCTCTCCTTACGGACATCAAGCGAAACATGATGGCGGATAATATCGCCAGCCATGACGGTTCGACAAATTTCAACCTGCTTGCATGAGATAACGTAAGGTGACAGTTCGCGGCCGACATCATGCAAAAAAAGCCCGGCTGACTGAAAAAAAGATTCAACGATCAGCCAGTCGGGATAAATCAGTTCGTCCGGCTTGTTAAAATCCGCCTGACGGAATTCATAGTCATTCAACGAAACGAACTTCTCGGTGATGACCTGGCTGCCGTTTTCAATAATTCGGTCCACCAGAACCATCGGAAACCGATGAGGATTAACGCCGATAATGCCGATATGCTCCCGGTTTTCAGCCTGCATTTCACCCTTCCGCCTTTACTATAAATTGTATTTTAGCCACCGTTTCTTCCGCTGCGTTTTTCACTATGGCGGTCACTTCTGTTTTATCCTCGTCGGCAACAGGACGCTGGCCGATTTGATAAAATAATTGCGTATCGGGCCCGACCATTTTAATAAACTTCGCCTGTTTAATTACATAACTGCCCGCCGTCATCGCGGAAGGCAGCAGGCTGCGTATTTCCCGAAAATAGAATACGCCCGGTAAAATCGGGTTATTGGGAAAATGCCCCTGAAACGCCCGATGGCCGGCCTCATAATAGCGGGTAAAGATTTCACTCTCCGTCGAGGTGTTTGCAGAACTTTTCAAGATTGCGCCTTCTTAATAATCGCAATGCCGTAAAACCCTTCACTGTCCATCGCCAGCTGAACCGCGAGTTTTCCCGGCCGCACGGTGGAAAGCAGCTGCGCCAGTTGCCAGGCGCCCAGGCCAGACATCAGTACCTTTGCCGAAGCGCTCAGGCTGGTCAGCGTGGCGCCGGGAAGAAGTTGCGCGATCGCCTCTGTCTGGCCGTCCGCGCCCCACTGGTTGATCTGCTCAATGTCGTCGCAGGCATGGCCGCTGCTGAACAAAAAACTGGCCAGTTTGTCACTGAGGTCGGCAGGCTGCAGTACTCGTCCCGTGGTCACCGCCAGCACGCGATCGACCGCGTCGCTCTCGGGCAAGCGGGAAAACATAAACAGCGCGGCGTAAGAAAGCTGAGGCAGCTTTTCCCGGTTATCTTCCGTTCTGTAAGGATTCAACGAGCGACCATACAAACCCTGCCAGCTCTCTACCGCGCTGACAAAAATATCGTTGGCCTGCTGACGCTGCATCAGGGCGAAAGCTTTGGTTAACGCTTCATAAAAAGAGAGTTCGTTGGCGCACAGGCTGATGTTAGGGCCGTCAAACCCATAGTGAATCGCCGAGAGGCCAGCCGTCGAGTTAATCACCGTATTGGGAATATTGCCCGGCGAAATCTGGTGAGGCAGCGCGTTTTCCCTCGATTCCCGCAGCAGTTTACACACGCTGTCGAACGCGCCCATCGATGTCGCACTGACCATTGCGGCATGAGGTTCCCAGTTGGCGACCTGGCTCAGGGCGGCGAAACAGCACAGCATATCGATGGTTTGCGGATCGATATTGCGCAGCTTTTTACCGGCCAGCACCTCAGCCGGATTGATGCGGCCATTTTCAGCGGGCAGCGGCTGCCCGGAACCTGCCTGCACGCCATCTTTCAGGCTATGCCAGTGAGCGACAGCAAGTGAAAGGTTACTCATGATGGTTCATCCTTCTGAAAGCGACGATGGCATTGTTCCCGCCGAAAGCGAAAGCGTTATTAATCGCGACGTTCACGGTTTGCGGTAAAAATTCGCTGGTAAGCGGTAAGACGATAGCCGGATCCTGCTCGGTCAGGTTGATGGTCGGCGGTATGCCTTTATTTAAAGCAAACAGGCAGGCGATAGCGCCAAATCCCGCTGCCGCGCCCATTGCATGTCCGGCCATAGATTTAATCGAACCGCACATCGGGATCGCGTCGCCGAAAACTTTTTGTACCGACTGATACTCGTTAAGATCGTTAGCGGGCGTACCCGTGCCGTGCATACAGATGTAGTCCACATCCGCAGGGATCAGACCGGCGCTGCTCAGGCCACGCTCAAGACAGGTTTTGATCTTGTCGGGGTTAAGGTTGGTCATGTGCGTCGCGTCGCAGTTCATGCCGTAGCCTACGACTTCGCCATAGATCCGCGCGTTTCTGCGCTTTGCAGAGGAGAGTTTCTCCAGCAGCAGGATGCTCGCGCCTTCCGCAGGAATAATGCCTTTGCGCGCTTTATCGAACGGCGTGCATTTCTTTTCGCTGATAGCGGAAAGCCGATGAAAAATAGAGAGCGTTTTGCGACAGGCGACATCGCTGCCGCCACAGATGGCGAAATCCGCCTGGCTGCTCTGCAGGTACTCTACGGCGGAAACAATAGCGGCGTTGCTGGCCGAGCAGGCGTTGCCGATGGTGTAAGCCGGCCCGGTGGCGTTAAGGTAGAGGCTGACGTTACGGCTGATGCGGGCATGCGCGACCGCCGCAAAGCTGCCTGCGCCTGGCTCCGCCTCGTCCTGCAGCTGATGAACCAGCGTGTCGATACGCTGCGACTCGCCATCGGTAGTGCCTAAAAAACAGCCGACCGGCTGACCGGAGAGCGCTTCGCGCGTTAGTCCGGCATCTTCGATAGCCAGTTTGGTGCCCAGAATGGCGTATCGGCTCGCTTTTTCACAGCCAGCGGGCAAATCATCAAGCGGATAGCGCGACAGCGCCTCTTCATTCACTTCGCAGCCGTAGTGATGTTTGTATTGCGTGGCGTCAACGGAACGGATTGGCGCAGCGCTGTCCGTACCGGCGGCCAGCGAGGCGAAGAAAGCCTCTTTACCGATCCCCAACGCATGAACAGGCCCTAAGCCTGTGACGACAATACGTTCGTGGTCCTGCGCGCTGTGCTGACTCATTCCCCGATCCCTACGGGCTGCGCCTCAAGATGCTGCTGCGTGATGGCGTAGACAGAACGCATATCGGTCATGTTTTCCACGTAGCTTTCGGGAAGATTTAAACCAAATTCCGCTTCGATGGCGGCCAGAATCTCAATGCCGGTGATCGAATCGGCGCCGAAATCGTGCTTAAAGTTGGCGTCGTCAGCAATCTCGTCCGCGTCGACCTCAAGGATTTCCGCAACCAGCGCTTTCAGCTTTGCCTGAGTCTCTTCAGTGTGCATAAACTTCTCCGTTAACTAGATGATAAAAGGGAATAATTTCCAGGAATATCTTTTATAAAGGGTATATTGCTGGCCAAAGCTGGCGTTCATCATCTCTTCTTCATTTTCGATGCGTCGCATCGCCAGAATAAAGAAGATGAAAAAGCTGAGCAGAGCGGCATCGGGATGCAGAAAACAGCCGAATCCGGCCATCAGCAAAATGGTGCCGCTATAGGCCGGATGACGGATAAAGCGGAACAGGCCGTGATTAATCAGCTGATGATCGGTAATGACCCGGAGCGTATGGGAAAAATGCACGCCCAGGGTGATTTTGGCCCAGGTGCGCAGAACGCAGCCCAGCAGCACCAGCAGCGCGCCAGCCCACAGTTGCGGCTCGGTATGCGGAAAAGAGCCGGAGAAGTAAATCAGTACCGCAATAGTGGAAGAGATAACTACCGCGCTAAGGATGCCTTTATCCCGCGACTGCGCGTCGGAAACCTCGCGTAAAAAGAGAAGTTCGTTCAGTACCGCCAGCAAAGCGGCCGGATAAAGAAACAGTTCGCGATGGAGATAAACGGCGGCGACCAGCGAAACCAGCAGCGGCGTCAGAAACGCAAACAGCAGTGAAAAGCGGAATTTTTTCATTTTCCTTTCCATATATCGTCAGGGGCGAAATTAACCAGGTGTAAGGCGATGTTTTCCGATTGCTCTATCTCCCAGCTACGCTGAAACAGATCCTGGAAACGCTCGGCGGGAAACTGGTTCCAGCGAAATCCCGCCGCCAGGCGGCTTTTCAGGGCCAAAATTCGATAAAGCATCCTGATCTGGAAAAGCTTTTTGCGCCCCGCCCGATAAGCGTCGCCGTGAATATGACGATTAACCGCTTTAATCAAATCGTTGACGCTGTAGCGCGCACGGCTGAGCAGATAGCTGCAGCGCAGCTGCTGCTGATTTTCCTCTTCCAGCCAGCGATGGATATAGCAGGCAATCTGCTCATTACTGATGCAGAACCAGTTACTGATATCGCCTTCGATTTCCGGCAGTTTTCCCTTTTGCGCCAGCTTCAGTAGAGGATTGAGATTCGCATCATTCGTCCCGAAGACCGCCGGAATACGCAGCAGCTCGCCGCGCAACCTGTCGCTGTTATCAAGAAAAACGGTTTCCGCGCGCTGCTTGTCATCGGCGTAGGCGTCGTCGTAGCCGCGGGCGTTATAGGCTTTAATGGTGCTCAGATGTAAGAGCCGATACTTTTTATCGCTCTTCAACGGCAGCGAAGCGACCAGTTCTCTGGCGATCGCTTCATTGGCGTTGCGCTGACGTTTGATTTTAGCCAGCCCAACGCCGGCGCAATTAATAATGGCCGTGCACTCGTCGACGATTTTTAGCCAGGCGTCGTCGCCCGGCTGGCAGCTAAAGTAACCGGGCTTTGGATATCGGGAATAGCGCACGACTTCGATACCTGGCTGCCTGCTCAGGTAATCGGCTACGCTTTTCCCTATAAATCCGCTGGCTCCCGTAATCAGAACCTTTTTCATTTGTCCCAGACCTCTACGGTAAAACAACCCTCACGGAATATCTCGCCCTGTCTGTAGCGGTTTTTACGCAGCTCTTTTTTCAGGTAATGCATAAAATAACCGTGAGAAACAATCGCAACGTTTTCGTTTTCCTCAAGCACGGGAAAAAAATCGACGGCGCGCTGAACGGCATGGCGAGCCCGTTCTTTTTCCCGGCTAAATCCCGCCAGCCAGGCCAGCCGCGAAAGCAAAAACCAGCTTCGCACCTTCATTTTTAATAACGGCACAGGAAAGATGCTCAGGGAAACCTCTTTCAGGTTCGGCTCTGTAACGTAATCATCAACAGCGTGAAAAAGTAACTGGCAGGTACGTTCCGCCCTGCCCGTTGGCGAGCTATAAACCCGCAGCTCTTTATTGCCGATATTTTGATAAACAGGAGAAGCGAAAAAACGCTGAATCTCCTGTTCATCTACCTCTCTGGTTTGATCGTAATCGTTCAGACGCTCCCTGGCCGTGCGATAACAGCAGCGCGAATAGTCAATTTTCGGCGTGGCGTGACGAACGAGGACAATCATAATAAGCAGGCACAGGTAATGATGATATTCCCGACAAAAAACAGAAACGGCGTATCCCAGGTATGGGGAGATTTAGCTTCCGTCAGCATCATGGCCAGCGGAAAAACAAAAATCATCAGCATTTTTCCTGCGCCATGAAATTGATTAATAAAACAGAGGGCCAGGATAAGCGCGGCCAGGAAAACAACCAGGCTTCCCTCATAGCTGCGATAGAAGGTTTTCTCGATAAGAAACCCTTTCACCTTGTATTTATGTTTGCCGAACCTGACCCCTACCGGCTCCGCCAGGCCATCGCCCAGCGTGGTGGTCAGTATGGTCATATACATAAATTCCTGTGGGATATTTAACTTATTCCACAGCAGGCTGAATGCGCCCAGCACGATAAACCCGACAAAGGTTTGCGAAAATATCCAGACCAGCGTATAGGGGCGATCTTCTGGCCGGTCAATGGCGCGAAAAGAGAGCGACAAATATTTTAGCTTCTCGCGGAAAAAACCTAACAGGCTCAGAAAAAAGCAGACGCTGGAAAGCGAGGCTATAATGATTTTGTCGGTCGAGTTGCTGATATTAAAAAGCAGATAGACCACGCCCGGAAAAATGAACATAGAGAAATGCCCAATCTTTCGCGTGTAGTTAATCTTGATATTATAATTACTGGCCAGCATTCCCAGGCCAGAACAAAGCAGCCAGTAGCAACAAACCAGTACGGCCGTAGGGAGAAAAATATTTCCATTCATAGTTTCAGGCTCAATTTCAGCTGGCGACGGCCATTGCCTTTTCCAGGGCATCCACCAGCAGATCGATATCCTCATTGGTATGATTGCTGGTCAGGGTAACGCGCAGGCGTGATTTATTTCTTTCGACATAAGGCGGCACAAACAGGGAAGCCATAATATTTTTCTGCAGCAGAAAAGCGTTAACCGCCGCCGCCTGCTCCGCCTTTTCAAAGATAATCGGGATCACGGCAGACACGGAGTACTGCTTATTGACGCTGGTCTGCTCAAGACGACGGTGCGCGTAGTCGATCAGCTCCGCCAGCTGCGCGCGTCGGCTTTTCCCTTCCCGCTTATTCAGCTCCAGCGCCATGCAGGAAGCGGCCGCCACGCCTGGTGATACGGCACGCGAAGCGTTATAGGTCGGGCTTTTATATTTTACTTTTTGCGCCAGCTCATCGTCTTTAATGATGCAGAAACCGCCGGTTGAGCCGAAAGATTTGCTCATGGTACCGATAATCACATCGACTTTTCCCAGGCAGCCGCTGGCTTCTACCAGACCGCAGCCCTCTGCGCCCAGCGCGCCCACGCCATGCGCGTCGTCGATATAGAGAATCAGGTTGGGATTATCCGCTTTAAGTTCACACAGGGCGGCCACGTCGCAGAAATCACCGTCAGCGGAGAATACGCCGTCTGACACCACCAGGATTTTCTTGCCGGGATTGTTATTAATAATATCCGCCAACCTGGCGATATTATTGTGCTGGTAGACGCGAAACGGCTTGCCGCTGAGCTTGACCGCATCATAAAGCGAAACATGGCAAAGTTTATCCATCACGATCAGGTCAACTTCCTGCGCGATCACAGGCAGCGCGCCGATATTAGCCTGGTAGGAAGTGGTATACATCAGCGCCTGGTTAACGCCGAACATTTCCGCGTAACGCTTTTCCAGCTCCTCATGATATTCGGTGTAACCACAAAATATCATCGGGCCGCTGATGTTTGTGCCATATTTCTCAATGGCGCGGATCGCCGCTTCTTTCATTAACGGATGATTCGCCATACCTAAATAATCGCACGACGAAAAATTGATATTTTTATCGCCGTTGGCAAGGTGAAGATATCTTCCGCAGGCGGAACGTACCTGAGGGAAATAGTTCAGGTTAATGCCGCCTTGTTCGGCATTGACCATTTCGTACAAACTCATACCGGTTTCCTTAAATTTCACGCAAAAGAGAATATTCTGTAACGTCTGACCCGCCCTTTTCCATGCCGGGTAAACTTTTGCATCGTCCTGATTATCATTTTATTGTCTTCCAGCATCCATGAGATGCTGAAGTTTTTAATACCCTGACTAATAGCAATCGCGGAGAGTTTTGAGGTCAATACCACCGATAATCCACGCTGGCGCCATTCAGGCAGCACGCCGGAAAGAAACGCCCGGCCGGTTTTTCCACTGTCGTCGTCGATAAACTGCATCATGGTGAATCCAATAATGCGTCCATCCTTTCTTGCCAGCATGCCCATAATATTTTTGACATTGCCTGCAGCAAGGGCAATTTCATTGGGCGAGGCTGCGCTGGTTCCCCAGTTATCTTTCCAGGCGGCGTTATAGACGGCGGCGATTTCATCCTGACAGGCCGTTATCTGCTCTTTCTGCACAAATTCAAATGAAACCGCCTCCAGACGAGTCAGCAAACGGGGATCCACTTGCGTCAGCAAACTGTCGTCAGGATGATATTCATAGATAATTTCCAGCAGATCTTTCGCTTTTACCGCTCCGGCTTCCAGCAGGTTTTCACAACAGGCCGGATCGTTATCCGGCATTTGATAAGTAAATGGCTCATCTGCAAAGGTTCTTAATCCTCGTTTGATCAGAACGGAATTATGCAGCGGGCCATAGAGAGCGGTTTTCTCCGCCAGCGGTAATGCACGCCTGTTCACCTCAACAAAAACGGAGTCGAACAAAAAGCGTAATACCGCGCTTTCGTTGGCCGCAATAAACATTGAAAAATGCAGCTGGCCTGAGTCGCGTATTTTTTCCTGAGCGGAGTAATGCACCAGGCAAAATGCTTTGACCTGATTCTGTCCGCTCACGATAAGCGGAAAAGTCACGTCGGCATTTGATAAACCAATGGCACTGTCGATCTGCTCGCTTAACGCTGCTACATCCAAAGACGTGTGGTGCTGTGAGTTATAAATTTCGGTTAACGCTTTTTTCTCAACGTCCTGCAGATCGCAGCTATAGCGGTACATACCCATTCAGCCTGATTATATTAGGTAAATTAATGCTTGCACGATTTGTAATATTACGTCAACAACAGGAATTAATATAAAAATTGAACTACGCACATAATTTTTGTTGAGAAATATCTGTAGTTGATTGAAATTTATAGCACAACAAGAGAAGCGATCGCTGCCTTTACCCTGCGCAGAAAATTATCCCTGCAAAAAGAGGGGTGAAAAAAGTAAAAGGATACATAAACAAAGCTTAGGGTGAAGGATAAGCGTGAGGTTACTCTTAAAAAGGCTCTTCGGAGCAGATTAAAAAATAATCTCCTGCCACTACCTGTAAATAGCTTCTTCCCCGCCAGGCCTGGCGTGTCTGCGCATTCAGGTCTGCTATCTCCTTCAGCCATCGGCATCGCTCAGCAAGCTGGCAAAGATATTTTTTAGATTAAAATAATGCAAATAATTCTCATTAACATAAAGATTTTAATCGCGCTTTTGCGTTAAGTTACCAGAAGACAAGGTGCTGCTTTTTTTGCCAATCATGCTTTCAGACAAGGGGTTAAAAACGCTTCCGAGGAAAATAACAGGCTAAAATGACGATGACCCATCGTTGCGGATCGGCGAAAATCCAGGCACTTTTTGGAGCCTTTTAGAAGACGAAAGAACGGTTTTAGTTCCACGATAATAACAGCGGTTTCCGATGTAAAAACCGTGTTAGCCACTCAGGAAAAGAGTTAAAACGTGAGCGTAACGAGGGGTTACTGTGCGAAGCGGCGCGCAGCCTGGGTGCAAGAGTATCTGCACGACCAAAAGTCGCGTGAGCCGCTGTCAGCAGGCACAGAGCTATATCTGACGGGTAACACCCGCGATTGGGTCAGCTACCGCGATAGGTCGACCATGACCACGGCGAGATCAGAAAAGGAAGATGGTAATGGCTACCCGCTTCCGACAGCACAAAATCGATTTGGGCACTGATATAGAGCGCGTCGCGGCCATCTGCCGCGAAATAGTCGCCAATTTCCGCGATCAGACGATAGTGTCCCGGCGCAAGCGGTTCAGGCGTTAAATCTTTAATCCGCCCGTCCGCGTCGGTGTCGCCCTGCGCTACCGGCAGCCAGCCCTGGCTACTGTTTTGCTCCAGCGAAACCGCGACGCCGATGGCCGGTTTGCCCAGCGCAGTGTCCAGAATATGGGTAGTGATGGTGCTCATTAAGCGCGCTCCTTTATTGAAAAGTTTCCCGCAGGCGCAGCAGCGTAATTTCCCGCAGCTGATCCAGCGCCTCCTGCTGTTCACGCTGCGCCTCGTTGCCCAGCCGCCGACGCAGTTCGGCCAGCATCTCCTCGCCGCTTCGCCCTTTGGCGCGAATCAAAAACACGCGGCCAAAGCGCTGCTCGTAAGCGGCATTGCCTGAGCGTAGCGCTTCTTTCAGCTCGTCGCCGGTTTCTTTTACGCTGCTCTGCTCGCTTCTGGAGAGCGCCGCCTCTTTGCCATCGCCGCACGCTGTTTCACCGATGCGCGGATGAGCGGCAAGTGCTGCGTCCAGCGCCTGACCATCCCAGCCGCGCGCCAGCCTGTCGCCGGTCTGCAACAGTTCTTCCAGCGATGAGAAAGGCCGTGCGGCCACCAGTTTTTCAATCCAGTCTGCCAACGCCACGCAGTGGGCGAGCCGCTTTCTGGCTTCGTCAGTCGGTAATTCGTTAAATTGTTCAGGCGACACGTTCACCTCCCGCGCACGGCCATAGCATCGCCACATCGCTGACCGCTTTTGTCCACGCCCGCACGGCCTGCGCCACGTCTTCGGTTTTTACCGCTTCTGCGGGATGATGGCTGATGCCGCCATCGCAGCGCACAAAAAGCATACCGACCGGCCAGCGCTCGGCGATAGCGATGGCGTCGTGACCCGCGCCGCTCGGCAGCGACAGCGAACGGCCCTGAACCTGCGTCACCGCATCAACCAGCACGGCCTGCAGTTTTTCATCGCAGCGCGTAGCCGGGATGCGATAATACTCTTCGGCGCTGAAGCTTAAACCGCGACGCAGCGCTATCGCTTCCGCCTGAGTCAGCAGTTCCGACAGCAGCTCCGCCAGCGCGCGATCTTCCGGCCCGCGAATATCCAGGCTGAGTGCGACTTCGCCAGGAATAACGTTGACCGCGCCGGGCTGGCACTGCAGCGTGCCGACGGTAGCCACCAGCTGTGGGCTATGCTGCGGCGCGGCCTGCTCGATAAACACCATCCATTCCGCCGCTGCGGCCAGCGCATCCTTACGGTGCGCCATCGGCACCGTACCCGCGTGGCCCGCTTCGCCGACAAAGCGGCAGTTCAACCGACGCGCGCCGTTAATCGCCGTGACCACGCCCAGCGCCAGATCCGCCTGTTCCAGACACGGCCCCTGTTCAATATGCAGTTCCAGATAGGCAGCGATATCGCTTACTTCGCGGGCTGCCAGGCCGATCGCCTGCGCATCTAACCCGACATCGGCCATCGCCTGCGCCACGGTGATGCTGTTGCCGTCCGGATGGTTAATCCAGCTTTCCGGCCAGCTTCCCGTCAGACCGCGGCTGCCAAGCAGCGTAATGCCGAAACGAGTTCCCTCTTCATCGCCAAAACCGACGATTTCGATAGCCAGCGGCAGCCGCTGATTTTGCCGCTGTAGCGCCTGCACGGTTTCGATGGCGGTCAGCACGCCAAGCATACCGTCATAGCGACCTGCGTTGCGCACGGTATCCAGATGCGAACCCAGCAGCAGCGCAGGCGCGCCGGCCTGCTCTCCCTCATAACGCCCGCAAATGTTGCCGACGCTGTCCTGCCAGACGCGCATCCCGGCCGCGGCCATCCATTCGCCAACCAGTTTGTTGGCCTGAAGATGTTCAGGCGACAGGTAGACGCGGGTCAGCGCGTCCGGGGTTTCGCTGATCGTCGCCAGACGATCGCAGCGCGCCATTATCCTGGCTGCCGCTCGCTGCGCCTCTGCGAGGCTTACCGGCGTCATCAGCGGCTCCCAGCGGCGTAATGATCCCAGGCCGCCTGCATCGCCGCGCCCTGCGGCGTTTGGTAACCCAGATACGTCAGCACCGACTCCAGCGCGCTTAGCGTCTGCATCACGCAGTCTTTGCGAGCGTTGTAGCCCATCGTGCCGATACGCCATACCTTACCGTGCAGCGGGCCGAAAGAGGTGCCGATCTCTATGCCGAAATCGTCCAGCATCAGCTTGCGCACCTGGTCGCCGTTAACAGCCTGCGGGATCACCACGCCGAGCACGTTGTTCATCTTGTGCTTCAGGTCGCCGAAGGTTTCCAGCCCCATGCCCTGAATGCCTTTCAGCAGCGCATCGCCATGCAGCTTGTGCCGCGCGATGCCGTTTTCCAGGCCTTCCTGCATAATCAGACGGGCGCATTCACGCGCGCCGAACAGCGCCGAAGTCGCTTCGGTATGGTGGTTAAGCCGCTCCGGCCCCCAGTAGTCCATGATCATGCCGAGATCGAAATAGTTGGAATAGATCATCTCGTCATCGCCATCCTGATGCTCTGCCGTCCGGATCCCTTCCTCCACGCATTTACGTTTGCGGATCGCCGCTTCCATTTCCGCGCTCAGCGTGATCGGCGAGGTGCCGGACGGGCCGCCGAGGCATTTCTGCATGCCGGCGGAAACCGCATCCAGTCCCCAGGCGTCGGTTTCCAGCGCGTTGCCGGCCAGCGAGGCGGTGGCGTCGGTATAGAACAGCACGCCATATTTTTTACAGATAGCGCCCAGCTCGGCCAGCGGCTGCAGCATGGTGGTGGAAGTATCGCCCTGCACGGTCAGCAGCAGGCGCGGACGCACGCTTTTGATCGCGTCTTCGATCTGGTCTGGCGTAAAGACTTCGCCCCACGGTACTTCAATCGTGTGGACTTCGGCGCGGCAGCGGCGGGCGATTTCGCACAGCAGGTGGCCGAAACGGCCAAATACCGGCACCAGCACCTTATCGCCAGGGCGGATCGCCGACAGCAGGATCGCCTCGATCCCCGCGCGGGAAGTGCCGTCGATCAGCAGCGTCCAGCGGTTCTGCGTGCGGAACACGCCGCGATACAGCTCCATGACTTCGTTCATGTAATGCGTCATCGCCGGATCGTACTGGCCAAGCAGCTGGCTGGACATGGCGCGCAGAACGCGAGGATCGGCGTTAATGGGCCCAGGCCCCATCAGCAGGCGCTGCGGCGGATTGATTTGCGGGTAGCGGGTTACGTCCATTTTCTTTCCTTCTCTTGCGGATTCGGCGCTCAGCTCAGGCCGCGCACCGATGAGATAAACTGTTTCAGCTCCGGCGTCTGCGGGCTGGCGAACAGGCTTTTGCTGTCACCCTGCTCGCGGACGCGGCCCTGATGCATAAACACAACGCGGTCGCCGACTTCGCGGGCGAAATTCATTTCGTGCGTCACCAGAATCAGCGTCATGCCTTCGCGCGCCAGCTGCTCCAGCACTTTCAGCACTTCGCCCACCAGCTCCGGATCCAGCGCCGAGGTGATTTCGTCGCATAGCAGCACTTTCGGCGTCATCGCCAGCGCCCGCGCAATCGCCACGCGCTGCTGCTGGCCGCCGGAAAGGTTCGCCGGGTAGTAATCCATACGATCGCCCAGCCCCACTTTTTCCAGCATCTGCGCCGCCAGCGCGCGGCATTCCGCCTCTTTCTTCTTCAGCACGCGCCTGGGCGCCAGCATCACGTTTTCCAGCGCTGTCATATGCGGAAAGAGGTTAAAGTTCTGAAATACCATGCCAACGGAGCGGCTGATTTCGCGCGCCTGCGAGTCGCGATCGGTAATGGTCATGCCGCCCAGCTTGATACTGCCTTCCTGATAGCCTTCCAGCCCGTTGATGCAGCGTAGCAGCGTGCTTTTGCCCGAGCCGCTGCGGCCGATAATCGAGATCACCTCGCCCATTTCAACGTCCAGATCCACGCCTTTCAGCACGTGGTTGTCGCCATAATATTTCTGTACCTGATTAATGGTGATGAGCGGCATTGAATTTTTTCTCCAGGTACTGGCTGTAGCGCGACAGCGGATAGCAGATCAGGAAGTAGCCGAGCGCCACCAGCCCAAAAACTTTAAACGGTTGATAAGTGACGTTATTCAGAATGGTGCCCGCTTTGGTCAGCTCGACGAAGCCGATAATCGACGCCAGCGCGGTGCCTTTTACCACCTGAACGGCGAAGCCTACGGTCGGCGCGATACCGACGCGCAGCGCCTGCGGCAACACCACGCGCCAGAGGGTTTGCCCAAAATCCAGCCCCAGGCAGCGCGAGGCTTCCCACTGACCTTTGGGCAACGCTTTGATGCTGCCGAACCAGATATCGATCAGAAAGGCGCTGCTGTAGAAGGTTAAGGCCAGCGAAGCCGCCGTCCACGGGGAAACATCCACGCCAAACAGCGCCACGCCGAAAAAAGCCAGAAACAGCTGCATCAGCAGCGGCGTGCCCTGAAACAGTTCGATATAAGCGCTAATCAGCCGGTTGGGCCAGCGGCGACGCGTCAGGCGCACCATCACCAGCGGCATCGCCACCAGCGTGCCGCCGATGAAAGCGGTCAGCGACAGCAGCAGCGTCCAGCGAGCCGCCAGCAGCAGGTTGCGCAAGATATCCCAGTCGGTAAAAGTGTTCATAAGGCTCCCAACCATTTACGTCCGGCGGCCAGCAGCAGCTGACGCATTGCGATCGACAGCGCCAGATAGATCAGCGTGGTGGCCAGATAAACTTCGAAGCTCAGAAAAGTACGGGACTGAATCAGGTTGGCGGCGAAGGTCAGCTCTTCATAAGAAACCTGCGACACCACCGACGACCCCAGCATCACGATAATGCACTGGCTGACCAGCGCCGGATAGATGCGCTTCAGCGCGGGCGGCAGCACCACGCGCAGAAAGGTTTGCGACCGCGTCAGGCCCAGTACGCGTCCCGCTTCCCACTGCCCTTTCGGCGTCACCTGAATGCCGGCGCGAATAATTTCCGTGCTGTAGGCGCCGAGGTTGATCAGCATCGCCAGCAGCGCCGCTTCGCCCGCGGTCAGCTTTAGCCCGAGATTGGGTAAACCGAACACGATAAAGAAGAGCTGCACGACAAAAGGCGTATTGCGGATGAGCTCTACGTAACCGCCCCACAGGCGGCTGAGCGCAGAAGGCTGTCCGCTGCGCAGCGCCGCGCCCAGAATACCCAGCGCCACGCCGCCAATGGTCGCCATTACGGTCAGCTGTATAGTGACCCATAACCCGGCCAGCAGCTGCGGCCAGTAAGGCAGCAGAGCGGGAAAATTAAGTTGCGCCATCGGGATGCCGCCTTACGCGCTGAAGTCGGCCGGCAGCGGCGCCTTCAGCCACTGCTGCGACAGATTATCCAGCGTTTTATCCTTCACCGCCCGCTCGATCAGCGCATCCACCTTCGCCTTCAGCGCCGGTTCGTTTTTACGCATACCGATAAAGCAGGGCGAATCCTTCAGCATAAATTTCGCCACTGGCGCTTTATCGGCGTTCTGTCGCGCAATCGCCGCAACCACCAGGTTGCCGGTCGCCACAAACTGCACCTGACCCGACAGGTAAGCCGACAGCGTGGTGTTGTTATCTTCATAGCGTTTTAACTGCGCATCTTTCGGCGCCGCATCGCTCAGCACCATATCTTCCACCGCGCCGCGCGTCACGCCGATCGATTTACCGCTCAGCGCAGCCGCGTCCTTCAGCGCCGCCTCTTTTGGCCCAAAGACGCCCAGAAAGAAAGGCGCATAGGCGCGGCTGAAGGCGATAACGTTTTCCCGCTCGGGATTTTTCCCCAGGCTGGAAATCACCAGATCCACCTTGTCGGTTTGCAGATAAGGCACGCGGTTGGCGCTGGTTACCGGCACCAGCTGTAACTTAAGTTTCATCTGGCCGGCCAGGTATTTCGCCATATCAATATCGTAGCCCTGAGGCTGCAGATCGGTGCCCACCGACCCAAAAGGCGGAAAATCCTGCGGCACCGCCACGCGAAGTACGCCGCGCTTTTCAATATCCTGCAGCTGGTCCGCTTTGGCGAAGTGCGTAAACATCAGGGCCGCGCCCGCTATCATCAGTAGTGCTTTTTTCATTTTTTCTTCCCCGGTCGATACAAGATGAAACGAAAGATTCCTGATAAAAGCTTCTGCAACTAATGTGCCAGAGAGAGAGCAAGCGCGGGAAATCACTTCAGCGAGCCAGAGAAAGCATAAAAAGGCTTTTTAACCAGGCAGAAAGCGGGTAACAACGTTCAGCAGCAGAGACGCTTAATAAGAGAGTAACAGGGTTCTGCAGGATGCCCCGTCATAAAGCAAAGCACCAAAATGGTGCCCTGTCAGCGTTGCTCCAGCTCCTCCAGCTGGCTGTAGAGGTCGGCGATTTGATGAATGCGCTGGCGGCCTTTACTCAACAGCTCGTGCAGCAGCGCGTTGGTCAGCAGGTTAATTAAACTGTTGGCGCAGGCGTAGCTGTCGAAGGCGGAAACGCTGTCCAGCGGCGCGCAGAGCTGCCAGCGAGCCAGAGCAAGAATCGTCTGCGCCTGAGGCTCGCAGATCACCAGCGTGGGGATGTTTGCCTGCCGCAGCTGCTGCAGGAGCGGCTTTATGATGCGCGGACGACGGCGAAAAGCGACAGCCACCACGATATCGTCCGGCGTGATATCCGGCAGTTCTTCCGCCAGCGTCTGTCCCGGCTGCGGTAAAACCACCACATCGCCTCTCGCCTGTAACAGCTGCTGCCTGAAATGCAGCGCTACCGGCCAGGAATTGCGCATCCCGACAATAAAAATACGTCTGCTGACGGCCAGCTTTTGTACGACTTCGCTGAACTGCGCCGCATCCAGCTGGCTGACTAATTGCGTGAGGTTCGCCATCTCCTGCTTGTAGTGACGCGCCAGTAAAGTGTTGCCCTGCACCGCGTCGCGGTTGTCGGTCAGCGGCATTCCGCTCTGGCGTAAAGTACGCAGCTCATCGCGCATATCGCGATATTTTTCATAGCCGAGCCGCCTGAACAGGCGGCTGACGGTCGCTTTGGAAACGCCGCTGAGCCGCGCCAGTTCCGCGCTGTTGTAGCTGATAAGGTCGTCGAAGTGATCGAAGATAAAGTCCGCCGCGCGCTGTTCCTGCGGCGACAGCTGCGGATAGTGGCTTTTCAGACGTTCATCAAGCTGCTTCATGGCGTAACCCTTCGTAACTTTCGTTTCAGAGAGGAAGAGCTTATACAAATACCATGCCTGAAGAAGAATTTTCTCTGGTTCGCATGGCGGTCGCGGCGGGTTTCGACGGCACGCGCGACACCTAACGGGCAAAGCCGTGGCAAAGTGGAACGGCTCTTGCTTGATCCTGCTCTCTGTCACCAATAGTGAGATTGTGATGATTCAAAGTAATATCGCGCCGCTCGGTATGGCCGTGACGCCGCACCATCTTGCCAGCGAAAGCGCGCTGGCCGTCCTGCGCGAAGGCGGCAGCGCGATCGAAGCGATGGTGGCGGCAGCGGCCACTATCGCCGTGGTCTATCCCCATATGAATGGCCTGGGCGGCGACGGTTTCTGGCTAATCATGCCGCCACAGGGCGATCCTGTGGCTATCGACGCCAGCGGCGCGGCGGGTTCGCTGGCTGATTTCGCCTTCTATCAGGACGTGGCGGCGATCCCTCATCGCGGGCCGAAAGCGGCGCTGACCGTTGCCGGCACGGTAAGCGGCTGGGCGGAAGCGCTGGCGGTGGCAAAAGAGTCCGGCGGCGCCGTTATGCCGCTTTCGCGCCTGCTGGCCGACGCCATTCGCTACGCCGCGGACGGCATTCCCGTCACTGCCTCGCAGGCGACCGCTACCGCCGGCAAATATCAGGAGCTGGCGGATCAGCCCGGCTTCGCCGCTACCTTTCTGCCGGATGGCGAAGTGCCGCGCGCCGGCAGCCGCTTTACCCAACCGGAACTGGCCAGCACGCTGAGCCTGCTGACGGAAGAAGGCCTGGAGTGTTTCTATCGCGGCTCGCTGGCGAACCGGCTGGCTGGCGAAATGTCCGCGCTCGGGATGCCGATTACGCTGGAGGATCTGAATAAGCAGCGGGCGAAACGCCGCAGGCCGCTGAGCGTTAAGCATGACTATGGCGAAATATTTAATATGACGCCGCCGACGCAGGGCCTGGTATCGCTGGCGATCCTCGGCATTACTAATCATCTGAAGATGGCAGAGGCGGACGAGGCGCAGACCATACACCGCATAGTGGAGGCCACCAAGCTGGCTTTCGACCTGCGCGACCGCTATATCACCGACCCGCTGCATATGAGCGAAGAGATGCAGGCGCTGCTGGATACCGATCGGCTGCAGGCGCTGGCGGGCCAGATCAGCGATTGCCGCGCCGCGCCGTGGGGAACCGGCAAAGGCCCGGGCGATACCGTCTGGATGGGCGTTATGGACAGCAGCGGCCTGGCCGTTTCCTTTATCCAGAGTCTTTATCACGAATTCGGCAGCGGTGTGGTGATCCCCGGTACCGGCATTACCTGGCAGAACCGCGGCGCGGCCTTTAGTCTCGATCCCGCCCATCTGCTGGCTCTGGCGCCGGGAAAGCAACCTTTCCATACGCTGAATCCCGCCGCCGCGCGGCTGAACGACGGACGCACGATGGTTTATGGCTCAATGGGCGGCGACGGCCAGCCGCAAACTCAGGCAGCAATCTTTACCCGTCATGTGGTGCAGAACATGCCGCTGCAACAGTGCGTCAGCGCGCCGCGCTGGCTGCTTGGACGAACCTGGGGCCAGGCTTCCGATTCGCTGAAGCTGGAAGGCCGCTTTTCCCCCGACACTTTTAACCGCCTGCGCGAGCTGGGGCACGAAGTCGAAGCGCTGCCCGATTTCAGCGAGGCGGTCGGACACGCGGGCGCCATCGTCCGCCATACCAACGGCATGCTGGAAGGCGCCTGCGATCCCCGCAGCAACGGCAGCGCGGCCGGTTTTTAACAGGAGAGAGAATGCAACCGACAGATTTGGCCGCTTATGTGGCGCAAATGGAGCAGCTGCTGGATATGAAGCTGGACGACCAGCGTCGCGCCGAGCTGCTGACGCAATTTTCACGCATTGCCGATATGGCCGGGCCGCTGATGGCTTTCCCTCTGGACGAGCGCCAGGAAGTCGCGGGAGTTTATAAAGCATGAAGCTCAGTGATTTCTCTGTTGCCGGCCTGCAGGCCGCGCTGGTAAAAGGCGAGCTGAGCGCCCGTGAGATCGCGCAGCAAACCCTGGACGGGATCGAACAAAGCAATCCGCAGATCAACGCCTGGACAGCCGTAACGGCGGATCGTATGTTCAGCGAAGCCGATCGTATCGATCGTTTGCGTAAAGAAGATCGTCCTTTACCTGCGCTGGCGGCGGTGCCCTATGCGGTAAAAAATCTTTTCGATGTGGCGGGCCATACCACGCTGGCGGGCGCCAGCCTGTTCAGCGATCGCCCCGCAGCCCGCGAAGACAGCTGGGCGGTGCGCAAACTGAGCGAAGCGGGCGCGCTGCTCTCCGGCATGTTGAATATGGACGCCTATGCCTACGGCTTTACCACGGAAAACAGTCACTACGATGCTACGCGCAATCCTCATGATTTACAGCGTATCGCTGGCGGCTCCTCCGGCGGCTCGGCGGCCGCAGTCGCTTCGGGGCTGGCGCATTTCTCGCTGGGGTCGGACACCAACGGCTCCATTCGCGTGCCCGCCTCGCTGTGCGGGATCTTCGGCCTGAAACCGACCTTTGGCCGGCTGTCGCGCAGCGGTAGCCAGCCGTTCGTCGCCAGCCTGGATCATGTCGGCCCTTTCGCCCGCACCACCGAGGATCTGGCCCAGGTTTACGACGCGCTGCAGGGCCGCGATAAGCGCGACGATTTTCAGGCGGAAAAAGCTGTGCATCCCGCATATCCTCTGCTGCAGCGCGGCGCCGAAGGCTTACGCTGCGCCGTGCTGGGCGGCTATTTCCAGACCTGGTGCGACGATCGCGCGCGTGCGGCCGTGGCCGCAGCGGCCAGGGCGCTAAACGCGCAGGAGGAAGTCCTGATGCCGGAAGCCGCGCTGGCCCGCACCGCCGCGTTTATTCTTACCGCTTCCGAAGGCGGCAATGCGTATCTGCCTGCGCTGCGCGCGCAGCCGGAGCGTTTCGAACCGCTGTCGCGCGAGCGGCTGCTGGCCGGCGCGATGACGCCTTCAGCCTGGTACGTGCAGGCGCAGCGCTTTCGTCGCTACTTCCGCGAACAGACGCTACCGCTGTTTGAGCAGTTTGACGTACTGATTGCGCCCGCCACGCCCACCAGCGCCACGGCTATCGGTCAGGAAACAATGCGCATTAACGGCAGCGATCTGCCAATCCGTGCCAGCATGGGAATGCTGACCCAGCCCATCTCTTTCCTCGGTCTGCCGGTGACAACGGTGCCGCTGCTGACGCCGGACGGCCTGCCAATCGGCCTGCAGCTTATCGCCGCGCCGTTTAAAGAAGAAGCCTGCCTGCGCGCCGCCTGGATGCTGGAAAAAATGGGTATCGCCAAAGCGCCTGTCGCACAAGGATTAACATGAGCAATCAAATTAACAGGCCGGCGGTGCTGGCAGAGGTCACCAGCGCTTTTTATCGCTACGAGCAGGCGTTGGTCAGTAACGATACAGCGACGCTGGACGAGCTGTTCTGGCACGATGAGCGTACCGTGCGGCTGGGCGCCGGAGAAAACCTTTACGGTATCGAAGCCATCCGCGCTTTTCGCGCCGCACGGCCCGCTAAGGGACTCGACCGTCAGCTGCACAACACGGTGATCACCACTTTCGGCGAAGATTACGCGGTATGCAGCACGGAATTTACCCGTGACGGCACGGATAAAATTGGCCGTCAGCAGCAGACCTGGGTAAAGCTGCCTGAAGGCTGGCGCATTGTCGCCGCGCAGGTAAGCCTGATGAGCTAATCAATAGCGAGCGTCGCGGCACGGAGGCTGCGCTCCGCCTGGTTCACTGCACCTTAACCGACAATTATTCGCAGGCGGCCAGATCGCTGTATTGGTCATCGGTTAACAGCGGAGTATGACACTATTGTTCGCAACGTTATCCTGCGCTGTTTATTGCGACCGGTTAAAGAAATCAATAACGAGCTGCGCTTATTTATTTTATTTATAGCGTTAGCGAAAATATTGTCGAATTATCGTCGGCCGCGAGAAAAGCATAATGCGTAACATAACCCTGAAAAAATATCAGGCTCTGACGTCAGGAATTAAAGCCAGTGAAACCCCTTCGCCATTAACCCCGCCAGGCCAAGCGCTACAGAGATAAGCGCGCCGAACATCAGGCGAAAGTCCGTTCTGGCTTCTTTGCGCAGGCTGGTGGCTTCTTTCCGCAGGCTGGTGGTTTCGCGCACGAGATCCTGACGCAGCGCGGTCGTCTCCCGAGTCCAATCTTCGCGTAGCGCACTCGTCTCCCGCACAATGTCCTGACGCAGCGCGGTGGTTTCCCGGGTCAAATCTTCACGTAGCGCACCCGTTTCTCGCATAATGTCCTGACGCAGCGCAGTGGTTTCCCGATTCAGATCTTCTCTGAGAGCGGTGGTTTCATGCTTAAGATCCTGGCGTAACTCCCGCAAATCGATTTTGATATCGCGAATGTCGGTTTTGATATGATCAACGCTTGTTTCCAGCCTGGCTGTGCGGCTTTCAAGCCTGTCACCCCAGCCCTGGTTGCTCTCCCGGCATCCGGCTTCAGAACCGGCCAGGGTTCTGTACGGCTCTCTTTCATTCATCTTTCTTGCCATCTTCAGCTCCTTGCCGCGCCAGCGATACTTTTATTGCAGTTTGCCTGCTCTCTTCGTCAGCCCCGCAGCGCTATACCCTTTTTGCTGTAACGCTCGCCTACTCTATTCCTTTGTATTCCGCCGTCAATAGCATTCCCGGTAACGACGCACGCTTTATTTTAATATGGAAGGCCGCTCGTAAAATAATGCAACGCCATGTAATTTGGCGGCGTCCCGCTTTATTAATAGCGCCCCACAGTAATAATAAAGGCTCGCCTGAGCGAGCCTTATTTAAGAGCAGTACGACGAATCCGCGCCGCGTCGGTCAAACTTCCGGCGCCGGATGCGTTTTTATCCAGTGCTCGGCAATCTGCTGGCGCGTACAGATCCAGACTTTTTCATGCTGCTGGATATAGTCCAGAAAACGCTGCAGCGCGCGGAAGCGGCCTGGTCGCCCTAACAGGCGGCAGTGCATACCGACAGAGAGCATTTTCGGCGCGGTTTCGCCTTCCTCATACAGCACGTCAAAGCTGTCCTTCAGGTAGGTATAGAACTGTTCCGCCGTATTAAAGCCCTGCGGCGTGGCGAAACGCATGTCGTTTGTTTCTAAAGTGTAGGGGACGATCAGATGCGGTTTTACCGTGCCGTCCTGACAGGTCACTTTTGTCCAGAACGGCAGATCGTCGCCATAGTTGTCGCTATCGTAGCTAAAGCCGCCCTGCTCTACCACCAGCCTGCGCGTGTTCGGGCTGTCGCGTCCCGTATACCAGCCGGTTGGTGCTTTGCCGAACAGATCGGTCAGCGTATCTACCGCCTGCTGCATGTGTTGACGTTCGGTTTTCGCATCCATCGCCTGATAGTGGATCCAGCGCCAGCCGTGGCTGACCACATCATAGTCAGCGCTTTTGATCGCCTCGACGATATCCGGATGCCGCGCCAGCGCCATTGCCACGCCGAACACGCTTAACGGCAGGCCGCGCTTTTGAAATTCGTTGTGTATACGCCAGAAACCGGCGCGGGAGCCATATTCGTACAGCGATTCCATCGACATATGGCGTTCGGGATAGCTGGCCGCGCCGATAATGTCCGACAGAAATTGCTCGGATCCGGTATCGCCATGCAGCACGCTGTTTTCCGCGCCTTCCTCATAGTTCAGAACAAACTGCACGGCGATGCGCGCATTATCCGGCCAGGCCGCATGTGGCGGTTTACCTGCATAGCCGATCAGATCGCGGGGATAGTTTTTATTAAAGCTGTACTCTTTTTTTTCATCAGCATCGGTCATGATCGCAGTCCTGTTCCAGGGCAAGATAACTTAGTTTAGGCGCTTAAACTGACCCGACAGGGTTTTTCGCACCGGCCAGGCAAGATCGCCCTGTTTGCTGGTCGACAGTCCCAGCGCCACCAGCGATTCCACCATTTTTACCGCTGCGCCGACGCCGTCGATGACCGGCATCTCCAGCTCCAGCGTCAGCTCGCGCGCAAGCCGGGCCATACCGCCGCAGCCCAGCACGATGGCGCCGCTGCCATCCTCTTTTTTGGCCTGTATACAGCGCTGCCGGACTTTTTCCTGCGCCAGCCCGCTGCCGTCCTCCAGCGCCAGCACCGGCAAATCAATGGCGTGCAGCGCGGCGCAGTGGTGTTCAAAACCATACTGCCGCAACAGATGACGGGCGATAATCACCGTCCTCGGCAAGGTGGTGACTACCGAAAAGCGAGTGGCGACCATTGTGGCCATATGCATGGCCGCCTCGGCGATACCGATTACCGGGCCGGCGGCTATTTCACGCGCGGCCAGCAGGCCCGGATCGCCGAAGCAGGCGATAACGTGTCCGCAAACGCCCTGCTCGCGTCCGGCTTTAACCTGCTCCAGCACGCCGATGGCGGCTACCGCTTCGTCAAAATGTCCTTCGATGGAAGGGACGCCTTCGGACGGGCAAACCGCCAGGATTTCGGTGTCCGATGAAGCCGCGCCGCGCGCCGCTTCCCCAATGGTGTCGGTCATCGCCAGGCTGGTATTGGGGTTGATCACCTGGATAAGTCGTTTAGCGTGCATTTTCTTCTCCAAAATCGGCGAACAGGCTGGCAAAGTCCGGTAGCGTTTCACCGCCGCGCTCAAAGTGCAGGCTCGCCACTATATGCGCAAAATGTTGCCGCATTGCTTCAGTGAGCGGCGCCAGCGCTTTTTGCCTGAGCAACGCGATCAGCTCGCCGTGATCGTCGCAGCGGCAACCCTGCTGCCAGGGCGCGCCCCAGGCCGCAATCACCAGCGACGAACGCTGAGTCAGCCGCGTCACCATTTCGGTCAGCACCTGGTTGCCCGAAATCGCCTGTAGCTGAATATGAAAAGCGGCGGAAAGACGAATCGCCGCCGGCCCGTCGTGCGCGTCGTGCGCCTGCTGCTCCTGGCGGATCAGCTTTTCCAGCGCGGCCAGATGAGTCGATTGACAGCGCGCCAGCACGGCCGGCAGATTGGCGCACTCGAGCAGTTCGCGGGTACGGAAGATATCCTGCGCCTCTTCCACGGAAGGCGTGGCGACCTGTGCACCACGTTTGGGCGTTAAAACAACCATCTGCACTGCGGCGAGGCGCGTCAGCACTTTACGAATACCGGTGCGGCTGACGCCAAAGACGCCAGAAAGCGCCTCTTCCGGCAGTTTGCAGCCCGGCGGCAGCTGGCGTTCCACCATCGCTTTCATCAACGCCTGATAAATCAGTTCGTCTTTGTCATTCAGGTCGGAGGCCGTTTTCAGGCCGGTTTCACTATTCATTTCCTGGTCCGTTCAGGTTTATCTCGCTAAGAATCGTACACAGTAGATCTCTATTTTGTATACATGAAATGCGTTTCTGGCCTGGATCCTGCAATGCCTCTTTTGAATCGTGTGATTGTCAGTTAACTGTTGAGGAGCAGGTTTCATGCCAAAGAGTCTAAATGTTTCTCCGGCGTCGGCAGAGGAAGCTCGCGCCAGCTACAGCCCGCGGCTGTGCAATGAGGATCTGGCCCCAACGCGCGAGCAGAACTGGAGCTGGTACAATATCTTTTCTTTCTGGATGTCGGACGTGCACAGCATGGGCGGCTATGTGGTGGCAGCCAGCTTCTTTACGCTGGGACTGGCGAGCTGGCAGGTGCTGATTTGCCTGCTGGCGGGGATTTGTATCGTGCAGCTTTTCGCTAATCTGGTGGCGAAGCCCAGCCAGATGACCGGCGTCCCTTATGCGGTGGTGTGCCGTCAGGCTTTTGGCGTGTTCGGCGCCAATATTCCGGCGGTGATACGCGGCCTGATCGCTTTCGCCTGGTACGGGATCCAGACTTACCTGGCAGCTAACGCGCTGATGCTGGTTTCGCTGAAATTCTGGCCTTCGCTGGCGCCGATGACGCAGGTTTCCTGGCTTGGCCTGTCGCAGCTCGGTTGGATCTGCTTTGGCTTTATGTGGCTGGCGCAGGCGCTGGTGTTCTGGCACGGTATGAACGCGATTAAACGCTTTATCGATGTCGCCGGCCCGGCGGTTTATGTGGTAATGGTGGCGCTGGCGGGATGGATTGTATACAAGACGGGTTTTGACGGCATCTCTTTCACGCTGTCTGCCAAACAGCTAAGCGGCGGCCAGCAGCTGTGGCAGATGATTACCGCGACGGCGCTGGTGGTTTCCTATTTCTCCGGGCCGCTGCTTAACTTTGGCGATTTCGCCCGCTATGGCAAGAGCATGACAGCGATCCGTCGGGGCAACCGCTGGGGTCTGCCGTTTAATTTTCTGCTGTTTTCCGTGGTGACGGTGGTGATCGTTTCCGGTACGCAGTCGCTGTTTGGCCATATGATCACCGATCCTATTGAAACCGTCAGCCGCGTAGGCAGCGATCTGGCGGTAGCCGTTGGCCTGCTCACCATGATTACCGCCACTATCGGCATTAATATCGTCGCCAACTTTGTTTCGCCCGCTTTCGATTTTTCCAACTGTTCGCCGCAGAAAATAAGCTTTCGTACCGGCGGGATGATCGCCGCTGTCGGCTCGGTGCTGCTGACGCCGTGGAATCTTTTTCAGTCGCCTGAACTGATCCACTATACGCTGGACGTGCTCGGCGCCTTTATCGGCCCGCTGTTCGGTATTCTGCTGTGCGATTTCTATCTGATTAAGCGCGGAAAAATTTCAACCGACGATCTGTTTAACGCTACGCCACAGGGTAAATACTGGTATCGCGGCGGTTTCAATCCTAAGGCGATTGCCGCGCTGCTGCCGTCGGTGCTGATTGGGCTGGCGATCAGTTTTTCGCCTTCGCTGCATGAAGTGGCGAATTTTAGCTGGTTTATTGGCGTCGCCCTGGCGGCTGGCGGCTATCGCTGGATGGCGCGTGAAGAGTGCGCGGGTGCTGCGCAAAGCTATAGCCGTATGGCGGTGCAGAAGAGGTAAAAGGACGCGGTATAAGCACATTGCGTCCCCCGTCTTCTGTTATTAAGGCGTGTTGATGGCGGCCAGGAATTTTAACGAAGATAATTCTGTAAAGAACCTGCCAGCAAAAAAGGCCGGCTTCGCCTGGCGAAATCGGCCTGCTAATCAACAGCTACAGCATATGTTCAGTACGCGCGATAATATCATCCTGCGTGTCCGGCGAAAGCGCGGTAAAGAAAGCGGAATAGCCGGCGACCCGCACCACCAAATCGCGGTAAGCGTCAGGATTTTCTTTGGCGGCGCATAGCGTCTCGCGCGAGACGATATTGTACTGAATATGCCAGCCTTTATGCTCTTCAAAAAAGGTACGTAGCAGCAGCATCAGTTTTTGCCGATCGCCAGGGTTGTCCAGCGTAGCGGGATTCAGCTTCTGGTTCAGCAGTACGCCGCCCAGAATGGATTCCACAGGCAGCTTGCTGACGGAATTGATTACCGCTGTCGGCCCCAGGCGATCGGTTCCCGAAGACGGACTGGCGCCTTCCGCCAGCGGCGTTCCGGCTTTACGGCCATCCGGCGTCGTCATAGTTTGCGCGCCGAAAGGCACATTGGCGGAGATGGAAGAGGTGCCCGCATAGTAGCGACCGCCGATCGGGCCACGGCCATAGCGTGGATTAACATAGTTTTGCAGCTCATCAATATAGCTCTGATAAGCCTGCCTCAGCAGTTCATCCACATAGTCATCATCGTTACCATATTTTGGCGCGCCGTTCACCAGCCGCTGACGAAGCTGCTCGCCGCTCAGCCCTTCGAAATCTGTCGCCAGCGCTTCCGCGAGCGCCTGCTGGGCAACGGCGCCCTGTTCAAATACCAGTTTTTTTACCGCCGCCAGGCTGTTGCCCAGATTAGCGATGCCTACCTGCAAACCGGAAACCCAGTCATACTTAGCACCGCCCTGCTTGATGCTTTTCGCCCGCTCAATACAGTTATCCACCAGCGCCGAACAGAGAATATCGTGCGCGTTTTCTTCCAGCATCGTATCCACGACGTACTCAATTTCTATAGATTTGCGCGTGTAGTAACGTATCTGCCTGTCCCAGGCCGCCATGACCTCACTGAAATCCGCGAAACTGCCCGTGGAAAGGGCTTTCTCCTGCGGCAGAAACGTTTGGCCGCTGGTAGCGTCACGACCGCTTTCCAGTGACGCCAGCATCACGCGCGCAAAATTAATAAAGCTCATACCGGTGCAGCGATAGCCCCATTTACCGCCGACGGCGGTTTCGATACAGCCGATAGCGGCATACTGGTAAGCGTCCGCCGGCTCCACGCCCAGCCGGATAAATTCAGGAATGACGATCTCATCGTTATTAAAGGCGGGCATCCCAAAACCGCAGCGGATAACCTGCACGCAGGCGTCCAGAAAATCGTCGCTAATGCCCGCATGGTAGCGCACGCTCAGATTCGGCTGGGTTGAACGCAGTCGACCGCAGGATTCCAGGATGGCGTAAGAGAGTGGATTGACGGCATCCCGCGCCTGACCTGCAATCAGGTTCTGGCCGCCAATGGTGACATTCTGGTACAGCGGGCTGCCCGCAGAAGCTTTGGAGTGAGTGCCGGAACGAATTTTGTTGACCTCCAGCAGCTTCAGCCAGCAGCTTTGCAGTAGTTCAATCGCCTGTTCGCGGTCGATGCGCTGCTCCATTTCCACATCGCGACGGTACCAGGGATAGAGATATTGATCCATGCGACCAAAAGAAACAGAGTGCCCGTTGGATTCAATCTGCAAAAACAGCTGGATAAAGTAGCAAAGCTGCAGCGCCTGCCAGAAGGTTTCCGGCGGCCGATGGGCGATGATTTCGCAGTTTTCCGCCATGGTTAGCAATTCTTTCCGGCGTTCGGCCCTGCTTTCGCTTTCCGCCATCGTGCGGGCCAGCCCGGCATAACGGTGAATATGCTCGCTGATGGCCTGCAGCACGATGGCGATAGCTTTCAGGAACTGTTCGCCATGCAGATCATCCAGGCGCGTCAGATCGATCTCCGCCCGCCGCGCCGCTACTTTTTCCTGCAGACCATCCAGCCCTTTTTCCAACAATAGTGGAAAATTCACCGCCAGATGCGCATCGCCGGAAGTCATATTGCCTTCTGCTTTGATGATGCCGGTTGCCAGCAGCGCCTTTTGCTCATCGGTAAACATGCCGTAGCAGCGATCCTGTACGGTTTGGCCGCGCCACCACGGACAGATTTCGTGCAGCACGCGTTTATCCTCTTCCGTAACGGTAAAGCCTGCGCCCGGACGATCCGCCAGATCGTCGATCTCTTTTTCGATCCACGAAACGGTATATTCAGGAAAAATCGGCGCGGCTCGCACTTTGCTTGCCTGATTGCCGACAATCAGCTCATCGTGCTGGATCCAGAGAGTACGCTCCGCCAGATGATGCGCCAGCGCCAGCGCGCGGCAAACCGGCACCGGTTTGTCCTGATGCCGTTGATAAATTTCGCTGTAGTGCCGCGCCCGCTCGGTACAGATGGGCGGTTTGGTGATATGGATTAACGCTTCTTTATGGTCGCGGATACGGTTGCTCAGGGTATCAAGATTAAGTACGGTCATCGCTTTATCCTCTTAATAAAGGCTTCAGGCCTCGCCGCTCTGCGTAGGCTTGCGCGAAATCGAGCGTTTTCGGGCAGGTCAGCGGGTTATCCGGCGCCAGATAAGGTTGGTCGAGTAAGGCGTATTTGTTTCTGCCGAGTGTGTGATAAGGAAGAAAATGGATATCGCTGACCTGCAGTTCGTCAGCGACAAAATCGACGATTTGCTGAAGGGCTTGCCGATCGGTATTAAAACCCGGGATTAACGGCACACGAATAGTCATTGGCTTGCCTGCCGCCGCCACTTTACGCAGGTTAGCCAGCACGCGCTTTGCCGAGCCTTTAGTCCATGCCTGAAATTTCGTTTCGTCGGTATGCTTCAGGTCGGCCAGGAAGAGATCGATATCAGGAAGGCTGGGCATTATTGAGCGCCACGGCACGTGCAGACAGGTTTCCACAGCGGTATGAATATTTTCCTGATGGCAGGCGCGCAGCAGCGCTTCCGCCAGCGCGGGCTGCATAAAAGGTTCGCCTCCCGATAATGTCATGCCGCCAGCGCTACGCTGATAGAAAGGTTTATCACGCCTTACTACCGCCATAATCTCTTCCGCGCTTTTCTCCTCTCCGCACACTGTTAGCGCCTGCGTCGGGCAGCAGTTTTCCAGCGCCGTTAAATCCTGCGGCTGCAGCTTTACGCGACAAATTGTCAGCTGTTCAGGCTGTCGGACAATAGCCTGCGGAGCGGCCTGCTGACAGAGCTGACAGCCCGGTAAGCAAAACCGCGCGTCAAATAACAGTTCCCGATGTCGTGAATAGCTCTCGGGATTCTGGCACCAGCGGCACCTTAGCGAGCAGCCTTTTAAAAAGACTACGGTGCGAATGCCTGGCCCATCATGCGTGGAGTAACGCTGGATATTAAAGATCATCATCTGGCCCCTGCAACTTACGTACGAAGATTAAATAGGTTTCGAAAGAAAGTAACATTGACCCTGAGCAATAAAAAAAACCGCAGGCGGGATAAGATTCGTAAACCTGGCTTCAGCTCACAAATGACTTAAGGGACTGGTATGGAACTCTATCTTGATACATCTGACGTGAATGCGGTGAAACGTTTAGCTCGCGTGCTGCCGCTGGCAGGCGTCACAACGAACCCGTCTATTGTGGCGGGCGGCAAAAAGCCGCTGACGACGCTACTGCCTGAGCTGCAGGAAGCGCTGGGCGGTCAGGGCAAGCTGTTTGCGCAGGTGATTGCCTCCCGGGCGGAAGAAATGGCGCAGGAAGCATTGCAACTACGCGCAATCGTGCCGAATTTAGTGGTGAAAATTCCCGTGACGGCTGAGGGCCTGAGCGCGCTTAAATGGCTAAAGCAGGAAGGCGTGCCGACGCTGGGCACAGCGGTTTATGGCGCGGCGCAGGGCTTGTTTTCAGCGCTGGCTGGCGCGGAATACGTTGCGCCTTACGTTAATCGAATTGACGCTCAGGGCGGCAGCGGGATCCAGACGGTAAAAGATCTTCAGCAGCTGCTGACGCTGCATGCGCCTTCGTCCATGGTGCTGGCCGCCAGCTTTAAAACGCCGCGCCAGGCGCTGGATTGTATGCTGGCCGGCTGCGGCGCTATTACTTTACCGCTGGACGTCGCCGGGCAGATCTTTTCTTCCCCAGCGGTGGCCGCCGCCGTAGAGCAGTTCGAGCAGCAGTGGCTTGATGCTTTTGGTAAAGCTTCATTAACTCTGGGATAAAAGGCGAGCAAGAGACTGCTTGCACAGTTCTGAAACGACGAAAGCCTGATGCATTTCTGCATCAGGCTTTTCGAATACTTGGCGGAACGGACGGGGCTCGAACCCGCGACCCCCTGCGTGACAGGCAGGTATTCTAACCAACTGAACTACCGCTCCGCGCTTTGTTCCCCGTCGGGAACGGGGCGAATATTACGGTGCGCGCCGCATGGCGTCAATGCTTTTTCTGCGGCTTTCCGATCGACTGGCTGTTTTTTCAGCTGGTGCGGCTTTTCAGCCCTTTCAGGCGCGCCACAGGCAGCTTCCGCCCTTCTTCATTACCAGGTCGAGGCGCGCTTCGTGCGCGGCAATCTCGTCCTCGGTCGCCGCCAGCACGCACAGGCCGGAAGCCGGACGCGTAACGCGGTAAATAGCCTCGTCATTGCTCTGCTCCTGCCTGTCGCCTTCCATGGAGAACTTCAGCGACGTCTGGCCGCCGGTCATAGCCAGGAATACTTCAGCCAGAATTTCGGAGTCAAGCAGCGCGCCGTGCAGCGTTCGCTTGCTGTTGTCTATTTCGTAACGCGAGCAGAGCGCATCAAGGCTGTTGCGCTTGCCGGGAAACAGCTTGCGCGCCATCGCCAGGCTGTCGGTGATCTGACAGAAGGTTTCCGTTTTGGGAAGATTGCGGCCCAGCATGCCGAATTCATAGTCCATAAAGCCGATATCGAACGAGGCGTTATGGATCACCAGCTCGGCGCCTTTTATATAGTCGATGAAATCATCGGCGATTTCGGCAAAGGTCGGCTTGTCGGCCAGAAACTCGTCGGCGATACCGTGAACGCCGAAAGCCTCCGGATCGACCAGGCGGTCGGGCTTGAGGTAAACATGAAAGTTATTGCCGGTGAGACGACGGTTTACCACCTCAACGGCACCGATTTCAATGATGCGATGCCCTTCATAATGCACCCCGATCATATTCATACCGGTGGTTTCAGTATCCAGGACAATCTGGCGCGTTGTATTTACTGTGCTCATAGGACCCGTTTATGTCAGACTTGGCGTTTTTCCACAGGGAGTCTACCAGAGATGCCTAAACAGGTAGAAATTTTCACCGATGGTTCTTGTCTTGGCAATCCCGGCCCAGGCGGATACGGTGCTATTTTGCGCTACGGCCAGCATGAGAAAACGTTCAGCGCCGGCTATCAGTTGACCACCAATAATCGCATGGAGCTGATGGCGGCTATCGTCGCGTTGGAAGCGCTGACCCAGCCATGCGAAGTGGTGCTGAGCACAGACAGCCAGTACGTGCGCCAGGGTATTACCAGCTGGATCCATAACTGGAAAAAACGCGGCTGGAAAACGGCGGATAAAAAGCCGGTAAAAAACGTCGATTTATGGAAGCGGCTGGATACGGCACTGGGCCAGCATCAGATAAAATGGGAATGGGTTAAAGGCCACGCGGGCCATCCGGAGAATGAACGCTGCGACGAGCTGGCGCGTGCCGCCGCAGGCAGTCCAGCCTTTGAAGATATTGGCTATCAGTCGGAATCCTGATGGCGCTGGCGCATACGGCTGGTAGCGCCAACGGCTGGCGCCAGCCTTCTTTTCGCGGCCGCCTTTTTGGCCGGATTCATAATTAACGGAAAGGTGCGTTTGCGCGCCACGATAATACTCAGGCAGCCCAGCGCCGGAAGATGCGTGCTGATGACTTTGCCGCCCTGCCGGTTCCAGGGTAATACCTGAAAGCGTGTGCGCTGTACCACCTCATAGTTCAACAGGCTAAGCCAGTCTATTAGCCTCGTCTGCGTAAACATGCGGCTGTTCCACGGCACCTGCCGACGCAGGCCAGGGATCAATTTTCCCATACCCAATACGCTGAAGAGATTAAAGCCGCTGATAATCATCCAGCCGTCATCGATCAACACGCGATCGACCTCACGCAGGATACGATGCGGATCGCTGCTCCAGGCAAGCGTGTGCGCCAGCAGGCAGGCGTCGATCGATTTGGATTCAAAAGGCAGGCTGCCGGACTCGGCGATAACCTGTAGATTTTCACCGCTTAATCCCACGTTAACCTGATGCGAGATAGCGCAGCTTTCAGTATCGATTTGCGCGCTTAGCTGGCCAATTTTCAACAGATGGAAACCATACAGCCTGTCGAGGCAGGGTTGCAGATGCTGATTAAGCGCGTCACGATAATAGTCTCCCCAGGGCATCTCATCCCAGGAGTGCGGCACGTGACGAATTTGGCGTGTTTTAGCGGGCTTCATGCTTTACCATCTTCTTTCCATTGCGGCCAGGTCAGCGAGGCGATAATGAATCTTACCAGCATTCCGGCTTTTCAGGATAACTACATCTGGACATTAAATAACGAACAGGGCGACTGCCTGATCGTCGATCCGGGCGAAGCGGCGCCAGTGTTGGCGACACTGCAAAAAAACCAGTGGCGGCCGGCAGCGATTCTGCTTACCCACCACCATCAGGATCACGTCGGCGGCGTAAAAGAACTGCTGCGAAAGTATCCCGATCTGATAGTTTACGGGCCTGAGGAAACAAGGGATAAGGGCGCAGGCCGGATTGTTCGTGAAGGCGATAAAATCGCTATTTTGGGACTTGAATTTAGCGTAATCGCTACACCGGGTCACACTTTAGGACATATCTCATACTACAGCCGACCTTACCTTTTCTGTGGCGATACGCTGTTCTCGGGCGGGTGCGGTCGTCTCTTTGAAGGCACGCCTGAACAGATGTTTAATTCTTTTCAAAAGCTTAATCAGTTACCCGGTGAAACGCTGGTGTGCTGCGCGCACGAATATACGTTATCAAACATGAAGTTTGCCGTTTCGCTGCTGCCTGAGGATGCGAAAATAGCAGGCTATTACCGCGAAATTAAGGAGTTACGGGCAAAAAATGCAGTTTCCTTGCCCGTAACGCTCGCTTTCGAGCGGCAAATAAATGTTTTTCTGCGTACGCAAGATCATGAATTACAAAAAGTAATTGGATTTGAAACACCTCCGCAACATGAATGGAATGTTTTTGCAACTCTACGCGAGAAGAAAGACCATTTTTGATTTTTCGGGTTGTGTTGAGCAGCCCGAGCACGTATAGTTGCTCGTCTTTTAAGCGAACAATGACACACACATGAAGGCTAAAGCGATATTACTCGCCTCGGTCCTGCTGGTGGGGTGCCAGGCGTCAAAGCATGACGCACCTGAACAGCATGCACAGAGTTTGTCTTCAGCGCAGAGCAGTCAAAACGCAGATCGGTTGTTATCACCACGCTGGCAGGACGATGGAACCAGCCTGGCGAAAGATCAGGATCTATGGAGTTTTGTCAGCGATGAGCTGAAGATGAAGGTTCCGGAAAACCCCCGGATACGCGAACAAAAACAAAAGTATTTAAGAAACAAGAGCTATCTCCACGATGTAACGTTACGGGCTGAGCCGTATATGTACTGGATAGTCGAGCAGATTAAGCAACGTAAGATGCCGATGGAACTGGTACTATTACCCATAGTGGAGAGCGCTTTTGATCCTCATGCGACCTCTTCTGCCAATGCCGCCGGCATCTGGCAGATAGTGCCGCAAACGGGACGTAACTACGGGCTCAAACAGAACCAGTGGTATGACGGTCGTCGCGATATTGTCGCTTCCACCAAAGTCGCCCTGGATATGATGCAGCGCCTGAACAATATGTTTGATGGCGACTGGCTGCTGACCGTAGCCGCCTACAACAGTGGCGAAGGCCGCGTGCTGAAGGCGATCAAGAGCAATAAGGCTCGCGGTAAGCCGACCGATTTCTGGTCGCTGTCGCTGCCGCGCGAAACCACGGTGTACGTGCCGAAAATGCTGGCGTTGAGCGAGCTGCTGAAAAACAACAAGCGTTACGGTATTCGTCTTCCTGAACCTAACGAAACCCGCGCGCTGGCGCGTGTCGAAGTGGGTCAGCAGATTGAACTGACGCAGGCGGCGGAAATGGCCGGCATGTCGCTCAGCAAGCTGAAGAGCTTTAATACAGGCTATAAGCGCGGCAAGACCGCCCCTAACGGCCCGCACTACATTATGGTGCCGAAGTCGAACGTGGCGAAACTGCGCAACTCCCTGGCAACAGGCGATATTGCGGCAGTACAGCCGACGGCGCTGGCCAGTAACAGTACCTATAAGGTGCGCAACGGCGATACGCTGTCAGGCATTGCGAAACGCCTGAACGTATCGGTTAAAACGCTTCAGCAGGCCAATAACCTGCGCGGTGGAATAATCAAACCGGGACAGACGCTCAGCCTGGGCGGCAGCGAAAGCGCAACCAGACTGGCCGATAATGGCAACAGCATCACCTATAAAGTTCGTAAAGGTGATTCTCTGGCCAGCATCGCAAAACGTCACGGCGTAGGGATGAAAGATCTGCTGCGCTGGAACAGCGGCGGTCTGGATAATATCCAGCCTGGCGACAAGCTAACGCTGTTTGTCAGCAACACCACCACGCCTGACAGCTAAAGGTGCCGCGTATAAAAACCAGTCTTCGGACTGGTTTTTTTATATCCGTCGTTTCCCGCCCCTCTCTGCTGTGCTTTACTGCCTGCTCCTGTGACAGAGCAGAGATCGCCATGACTGACGAATTAGTTGCGCTACTAAACCAGCATCGCCTGATTGAACTAAGCCACGATTACAAGGAAGGTATGCCGGTCTGGCCAGGTGATGGCCGTTTTTTTCTGAGCAGCGCGGAAACCTTTGCTGCAGGCGATGGTAATTATAACTGTCAGCTTAGCTTGGGCGACCATTGCGGCACCCATATAGACGCGCCGGCGCATTTTATACCGCAAGGAAAAAGCATTGATAGCGTTAACGTGCGTCGGCTAACCGGACGCGGCCGCTGCCTGGATATGTCTCACCTGCCGCAAAACGGTTTAATCACCTTTGGCATGATTGAGGATTGGGAAGAGAGTCACGGTGAGATCGTCGCGCAGGACATCGTTTTGTTTCGTACCGGCTACGATAAAAAATGGCGCTGCCGTCCCGATCATGCTGAGTTTATGTGCGGCTGGCCGGGACTTTCCGCTGAAGCCGCGCACTACTTGCTGGAAAAGGGAGTAAGCGTTTTCGGCACGGACGCTATGTCTCTGGATTGTGCTGACAGCAAAGAATATCCGGCCCATCAGGCGGTACTGAGCGCGGACGGTATGATTATCGAAAGCCTGGCCAGACTCTATAGCCTGCCGTCGGCTTTTACCTTTATCGCCCTGCCGTTGCGTATTAAAGGCGCTTCCGCTTCGCCTGTGCGGGCCGTGGCTTTAGTTAAGCGGACGGCTTAAGGAGTAAACTCTACCAGCAGTGGGTTGTGATCGGAGGCACGCGTCACCAGTACGGAGGCTTCCGCCACGTCCATATCGCGGTAAAAAACAAAATCCAGCGGTCTGCCAAATGCTTTACGGCGATGATCGTCGGTAAAATTGACCTCGTGCAGCCCCATATTATGGGCAAAGGAGTACAGCGCATTAATGCGCTGACGGCTCCAGGCATTGAAGTCGCCAGCCATGATCACCGGCCCTTTATGGTGAATAATTTGCTCGCCGATAGGGCCAAGCTGCTTGCTGTAAACGTCGATCCCCAGACTGAAGTTCACGGCATGGATATTGACCACCATCAGCATCTTACCGTCCGGCAGCGGATAGGCGGTAACCAGGGCAGATTTAGCCAGTCGCAGCAGCGGCTCACGCTCCCTTAGCGGATAGCAGTAAACCGGATGCGCAGCAGCCAGCGTCATCACGCCCGAAGGGTGCTGGGGCAGCACGAAAGCCGGCACCTGATCCGCCGCCAGATAATTACTGGTGGCAAAGCGTATCAGCTCCGGTGTAGTTTGCGCTTCCTGCAGCAGTACCAATTGCGCGTCTTTACCGAAATCCTGCAGTACCGACAGCCACTCTGCACGCTGCTGCTTAAAAATGTTCCAGACCAGAACGCGCAGCGTTGAATGAGTCGTTAGCGGCGCGCCGGGCGGTAACGCTTTGCCCATATGCAGCATCGCGCCCGGCGGAAAAATACGTTCCGCTGGCTGTCCTGCAACATACCTCATGGCATAAGTTTTTTTCCGCACGTTAGCGTCTGACCTCTGCATGTTGACTTATCATCTCTACCTTCAGTTATAGGGGCTTTATGGCCGGGTTTCAATCAGAGGCGCCTGATAAGTACCCGTTGAAAGTAAGCAGGTACAAACCCAGCCTATAACTGTAGTCGATTTACCGCCGGCGTCCCGCTGCAGCGCTTCATTCTGTAACCGGTAGCCGTGGGCAGATGGCATCCCCGTTTCCCCCATGTTTTAATGGCCGGCAGCACATCAGCAAACTTATTTCGTTCGGGAAGCGTTTATGAAAGCAAACTCAGAGGAGCTGGCGATTTTTGTCGCCGTAGTGGAAAGCGGTAGCTTCAGCAAAGCCGCCGAACGGCTAAAGATGGCTAATTCCGCGGTCAGCCGTGCGGTGAAGAGACTGGAAACGCGGCTGGAGGTAGAACTATTAACCCGTACGACACGGCAAATTAAACTCACAGAGGAAGGCGAAATTTATTTTAAACGAGTGCAGACGATCCTTCAGGAGATGTTAGCGGCTGAAAATGAACTAACAGAGCGTAAAAGGCTGCCGCAGGGCTCGTTGCGTATTGATGCCGCCACGCCGGTTGTACTGCATTTGCTGATGCCGATGATAAAACCTTTTCGTGAGCGCTTTCCTGAAGTGGCGATCTCGCTGGTTTCCTCTGAAACCTATATCAATCTGATTGAAAGAAAAGTGGACGTGGCGATCCGCGCCGGTACTCTTACCGACTCCAGCCTGCGCGCTCGCCTGTTGTTTAACAGCCGCCGTAAGATAGTCGCCAGCCCTGAATGGCTGCAACAGCATGGTACGCCGCAATCTGTAGAAGAGCTGTCACAGCACGCCTGCCTGGGCTTTGTCGAGCCGCTGAGTTTAAATCGCTGGCCTGTCGCTAACGCTGACGGTCAGCTTTATGATATTACCCCTGCCAGCACTTCAAACAGCGGCGAAACGCTCAGACAGCTATGCCTGACCGGAAATGGCATCGCCTGCCTGTCGGATTTTATGATCAATAGAGATCTTAGCGAAGGTACGCTGGTGGAAGTCATGGCGGATAAAGTCTTGCCGGTAGATATGCCTTTCAACGCCGTATATTACGGCGACCGCGCGGTTAACTCGCGCATAAGATCTTTTATCGACTTTGTTAGCGAATGGCTCAGACACAATCCTGTATGAACGGATTGAGGGTGATATCACTTTTCACGAAAACAGGATGAGGGAAAAGGCTGACCAGATAAAGCTACAGGCAAAAAAAAAAGCCCTGAGCAATTGCTCAGGGCCTTATATTAAGTGGCGGAACGGACGGGGCTCGAACCCGCGACCCCCTGCGTGACAGGCAGGTATTCTAACCAACTGAACTACCGCTCCACCGATTCTGTACTGAACTCAGAATGTCGCTTCTGATATCAGGTGTTTCACCCTTTCCGCGTCACCGGAAGGTCTGAGCGCAAATGGTTAACTCACATTTACTGCTCTAATTGATGCCTGGCAGTTCCCTACTCTCGCATGGGGAGACCCCACACTACCATCGGCGCTACGGCGTTTCACTTCTGAGTTCGGCATGGGGTCAGGTGGGACCACCGCGCTACGGC
>NZ_JAKUMN010000003.1:0-449411 GCF_037026505.1 Erwinia sp. CGal63 | reverse complement strand
ACTTGCATGTGTTAGGCCTGCCGCCAGCGTTCAATCTGAGCCATGATCAAACTCTTCAATTAAAAGCTTGATTTGCTACCACTCGTGTAGCGATGCTCAAGGAAAACGTCGTAATGAATTTATTACGTGTTCACTCTTAAGACTTGATATTTTTTTGCGTCCGGAGACGCTGATATCAATCCTGCGAGTGCCCACACAGATTGTCTGATAAATTGTTAAAGAGCGGTGCGGTAAGCGCCGTAGCGTCTTACTGCGAGGTGGCGTATCTTACGCTTTCCTCCTTCAGAGTCAACCTCTTTTTCAGAAGTTTTTCTCCGGCGGTTCAGCTTCCTGAACCTCTCAACCCGGCGGCCTGTAAGCCGTTGTTCCGTGTCGATGGAGGCGCATTATAGGGACGCGCCGCGGGAAGGCAAGCATAAAAACAAACTTTTTTATCGTTCGCTCTATTTTTGCTCGCAACGCTGCTTTTTAGCGCTTTTTGATACGGGAAGGCAGGTCAGCCAGGCTATCAATCACCCAATCTGCTGCATTTTCGCTCTCTTCAGTAACCGGCTTGCCGCTACGTACCAGCACCTTTATACCAACGCCTGCCGCTTTACCTGCCAGCATGTCATCAATCTTGTCGCCTACCATATAAGAAGCGGCCATATCGATGTTCAACTCCTTTTGCGCAGAGAGCAGCATGCCCGGTTGCGGCTTACGGCATTCGCACTGCTGTCGATACTCTTCCACCGCGCCTTCCGGATGATGCGGACAATAATAGATGCCATCCAGATCTACTTCGCGATCGGCCAGCGACCAGTCCATCCATTCTGTCAGCTGCATAAAGGTATCTTCGGTAAAGATACCGCGCGCAATGCCCGACTGGTTGGTAACCATAACCAGCGCAAAACCCATTTTCTTCAGTTCACGCATCGCTTCAATAGCGCCGTCGATAAACTGGAAGTTGTCGATCTCATGAACGTAGCCATGATCGACATTCATGGTGCCGTCACGGTCGAGAAATACTGCGGGGACTTTGTTCGTCACGTAGAAACTCCTGCTACTAATGTTAAGACAGAGTATCGCATGTTTACGGGGTGAGCGAGAATGCTCCTTAAGCGTGCATTGGATTGATTCAGACGTCTGGATGCCTTACCATCCACTCGCAGCTCGCTGCGATAATGCAGACGACTATTCGCCACGGCTAACTTAGATAATAAAATGATAAAACTTCAAAATATCAGCAAAGTGTTCCGACAGGGCACTCGCACTATCACCGCGCTGACCGATGTCAGCCTGGAAGTGCCTGCCGGACAAATTTACGGCGTCATCGGCTCGTCCGGCGCCGGGAAAAGTACGCTTATCCGCTGCGTAAATTTGCTTGAGCGCCCCACTTCCGGCACCGTTTTGGTCGATAACCAGGATCTAACCGCCTTTTCAGAAAGCCAGCTAACCCAGGCCCGTCGTCAAATCGGCATGATTTTTCAGCATTTTAATCTGTTGAATTCACGTACCGTCGCGGGCAACGTGGCGCTGCCGCTGGAGCTGGGCAAACTTTCCCGTAACGAAATCAACTCGCGGGTTAGCGAGCTGCTGGAGCTGGTAGGGCTTGCAGACAAGCACGACGCCTGGCCGGCCAATCTCTCCGGCGGCCAGAAGCAGCGCGTGGCTATTGCCCGCGCGCTGGCGACCAATCCAAAAGTGCTGCTGTGCGATGAAGCCACCAGCGCGCTGGATCCGGCGACAACCAGAGCGATTCTGGAGCTGTTAAAGGATATCAATCGTCGGCTGGGGATCACCATTCTGCTGATTACCCATGAGATGGACGTAGTGAAACGCATCTGCGATCGCGTAGCGGTAATCAGCAATGGGCAATTGATTGAGCAGGATACGGTGAGCGAGGTCTTCTCTCATCCCAAAACGCCGCTGGCGCAACAGTTTATTCAGTCCACGCTGCATCTGGATATACCGGAAGATTATGCGGCGCGTCTGTCGGCCACGGCGAAAGCGGACAGCGTACCTTTATTGCGTCTGGAATTTACCGGCAAATCCGTTGACGCGCCGCTGCTTTCGGAAGCGGCTCGTCGCTTTAACGTCAATAACAACATTATCAGCGCGCAGATGGATTACGCCGGCGGCGTGAAGTTCGGCATTATGCTGGCGGAGATGCACGGCGCGGCGGCCGACACGCAGACGGCGATCGCTTTTCTGCAGGAACACCACGTAAAGGTAGAGGTATTGGGTTATGTCTGAGGCGATGATTCTGCTGCTCTGCCGCGGCGTATGGGAAACGCTGGTGATGACCTTTGTTTCCGGTTTCTTTGGTTTCGTACTTGGGCTGCCGCTGGGCGTGCTGCTTTATGTTACGCGTCCGGGCCAGATTATTGAGCATCGCGGGCTCTATCGCTTCCTGTCGGCAATAGTAAATATTTTCCGCGCGATCCCTTTTATTATTCTGCTGGTATGGATGATTCCTTTTACCCGGATGATTGTCGGCACCTCAATTGGTTTGCAAGCGGCGATCGTGCCTCTGACTATCGGCGCCGCGCCCTTTATCGCGCGTATGGTGGAAAACACGCTGCTGGAGCTGCCGCACGGTCTGATCGAGGCTTCGCGCGCAATGGGCGCCACGCCATTGCAAATCGTCAAGAAAGTGCTGCTGCCGGAAGCGCTTCCCGGTTTGATTAACGCGGCAACCATTACGCTTATTACCCTGGTGGGCTACTCTGCTATGGGTGGCGCGGTTGGTGCAGGCGGTCTGGGGCAGATTGGCATTCAGTATGGCTATATTGGCTATAACGCCACGGTGATGAATACCGTGCTGGTGCTGTTGGTGGTTTTGGTTTATTTGATTCAGTTCTGTGGCGACCGCATCGTTCGTGCTGTCACCCACAAGTAAATAACGTTTCTTACAGATTAAGGAAAGGATATGTCTTTTAATTTTAAAACGATTGCCGCTGTGGGTGCGCTGATTGGTACGCTGGCGCTGGCAGGATGCGATCAGAAAGCGAAAGATCCAAATCATATTAAAGTCGGCGTTATCGTCGGTGCAGAGCAGCAGGTCGCTGAAGTAGCGAAAAAGGTCGCCAAAGACAAATATGGCCTCGACGTCGAGCTGGTGACCTTCAACGACTACGTATTGCCGAACGAAGCGTTGAGCAAAGGCGATATCGACGTTAACGCTTTCCAGCACAAACCTTATCTGGATCAGCAGATCAAAGACCGCAACTATAAGCTGGTGCCGGTTGGTAACACTTTTGTCTATCCTATCGCTGGCTATTCGAAAAAGATCAAGTCGCTGGATGAGCTGCAAAACGGCGCGCAGGTTGCTATCCCGAACGATCCAACCAACCTGGGTCGCTCGCTGCTGCTGCTGCAGAAAGTGGGTCTGATCAAGCTGAAAGAGGGCGTTGGGCTGCTGCCAACCGTTTTGGACGTGGTAGAGAACCCAAAAAATATCAAGTTGGTTGAGCTGGAAGCGCCGCAGCTGCCGCGCTCGCTGGACGATCAGCAGATTGCGCTGGCCGTGATCAACACCACCTACGCCAGCCAGATCAACCTGACGCCGGCCAAAGACGGCATCTTCGTTGAGGATAAAGATTCACCTTACGTCAATATCATTGTGTCCCGCGAAGATAATAAAGATGCGGAAAACGTGAAGAAATTCGTGCAGGCTTACCAGTCTGACGAAGTGGAACAGGCCGCCGACAAGATTTTCAACGGCGGCGCGGTGAAAGGCTGGTAATCTCTCCTCAGTACCGGCTGATACTGTCGGTATCGGGTCATTACCTTAACAAAGCGGGCTATAGCCCGCTTTGTTCATTTATGCGTGCTTGTTATTTGCCGCCGGGCTTGCTTCAATAACGCCTCTTTTGCCGACAATGAGGATGTTCCCATGCGTGTTGTACCGCTCTGTTTGTTAGCTCTTTCGCTGACAGGGTGTTCGTTGCTGCATAAGCCTTATAAGCCTGTAGAGCCTTTTAAGCAGCCAGCGCAAGCTGAGCCAGTCAGGAGCACACCCGCGCCGCGTCCCGCACCGGTAAAACTTTACAGCGACGCCAGCGATCTGGTCAGCAAGCCTTTCCGCGATCTGGGCGAAGTCTATGGCGAAGAGTGTCAGAGCGACAGACAAAGCTCGCCGCCCACTATCGCCACCGCCCGTAAAAAGATGCAGCTTCGCGCTTCCGCCATGAAAGCCAACGCGGTGCTGCTGCATAAATGCGAAATCGTCACAAATTCTCAGGGCTGCTATCGTCAGGCAGTTTGCCAGGGCTCTGCCCTGAAAGTCAGCGGCCAATGAGTGTTACCTTTCAGCCGATCGGCACCATCCATTCCCCGTGGAAGGAGAAGTTCGCCGTACCGCGCCAGCCCGGCCTGATTCAGGACGGCGGCGGCGAGCTGCGGCTGCTGCCGCCCTATAATCAGCCGGAAGCGGTGCGCGGGCTGGAAGCGTTCAGCCATTTATGGCTACTGTTTGTTTTTCATCAGACCATGGAAGGCGGCTGGCGGCCGACCGTTCGCCCTCCCCGGCTCGGCGGCAACGCGCGCATGGGCGTTTTCGCTACCCGCTCCACCTTCCGTCCTAATCCCATCGGCATGTCGCTGGTTGAGCTAAAAAATATCCGCACGGAAAAAGGCGAAGTCGTGCTGGAGCTGGGCAGCCTGGATCTGGTTGACGGCACGCCGGTGGTAGATATCAAACCCTATCTGCCTTTTGCCGAGTCGATTCCATCGGCACGAGCGGGCTTTGCCCAGCAAGCACCGGAAGCCTCTATGCCGGTCGCTTTCTCGCCGCAGGCCGTGCAGCAGATTGCCCAATACATTGATCGCTATCCGCATCTGGAACGCTTTATCACCGAAGTGCTGGCACAGGATCCGCGTCCAGCCTACCGCAAAGGCGAAGAGCCCGAGCGGGAGTACGCCGCCTGGCTGCTGGATTTCAACGTTCGCTGGCTTGTGAATGCCTCGGGCACGCTGGTGACCGCCGTAGAGCGTCGTTAATTTATCTTCTGTCTCTTTTGAGTCTCCGATCACGCTGGTACACTAGCCGCCAGCAATTTTTTAGCCTGGCTTAATGTCGCTTTCTGCTTAACTGGAACCGTAACTCATGCGTACTACTCAATATCTGCTCTCCACTCAGAAGGAGACGCCTGCCGACGCTGAAGTGATCAGCCATCAGCTGATGCTGCGCGCCGGGATGATCCGCAAGCTGGCTTCCGGCCTCTATACCTGGCTGCCGACCGGTCTGCGCGTTCTGAAAAAAGTCGAAAACATCGTGCGTGAAGAGATGAACAACGCCGGCGCTATCGAGATCTCTATGCCGGTGGTGCAGCCAGCCGATCTGTGGCAGGAGAGCGGACGCTGGGAGCAGTACGGGCCTGAGCTGCTGCGCCTGGTCGATCGTGGCGACCGTCCTTTCGTGCTTGGCCCAACGCACGAGGAAGTGATCACCGATCTCATCCGCAACGAGCTGAGCTCTTACAAGCAGCTGCCGCTGAATCTGTTCCAGATCCAGACTAAATTCCGCGATGAGGTGCGTCCTCGCTTTGGCGTGATGCGCTCGCGCGAGTTCATCATGAAAGACGCCTACTCGTTCCATACCACTCAGGAATCGCTGCAGGCGACTTACGACGACATGTACCGCGCCTACAGCCAGTGTTTCACGCGCATGGGGCTGGATTTCCGCGCGGTGCAGGCCGATACCGGCTCCATCGGCGGCAGCGCTTCGCATGAGTTCCAGGTACTGGCTGAAAGCGGCGAAGACGATATCGTCTTCTCTACGGAATCGGACTACGCGGCCAATATCGAGCTGGCCGAAGCCGTCGCGCCGGCCGGCAGCCGCGCGGACGCCACTCAGCCGATGGTGGAAATTGATACGCCGAACGCCAAAACCATCGCGGCGCTGGTTGAGCAGCACAAGCTGCCGATTGAGAAAACCGTGAAGACGCTGCTGGTGAAAGCCACTAAAGAGAGCGGTCATGGCCTGGTGGCGCTGATGGTGCGCGGCGATCATGAACTGAACGAAATCAAAGCGGAAAAGGTCGATATCGTCGCCACGCCGCTAACTTTCGCCAGCGAAGAGGATATCCGTGCGGCGCTGGGCGCTGGCCCGGGCTCGCTTGGCCCGGTCGGTCTGACGCTGCCAATCGTGGTCGATCGCACGGTGGCGATGATGAGTGACTTCTGCGCTGGCGCCAACAAAGACGGCAAGCATCTGACCGGCATCAACTGGCAGCGCGATCTGCCGCTGCCTCGCGTGGCCGATCTGCGTAACGTAGTGGAAGGCGACGCCAGCCCGGACGGTAAAGGCACGCTGCTGATTAAGCGCGGCATCGAAGTGGGCCATATTTTCCAGCTCGGCACCAAATATTCCGAAGCGATGAAAGCCTCCGTACAGGGCGAAGATGGTCGTAATCAGGTGCTGACTATGGGCTGCTACGGCATCGGCATTACCCGTATCGTGGCTGCCGCTATCGAGCAGAACCACGACGAGCGCGGCATTATCTGGCCAGCGGCGCTGGCGCCGTTCCAGGTCGCTATCCTGCCGATGAACATGCACAAATCTTTCCGCGTCAAGGAACTGGCTGAAGAGCTCTATAACCAGCTGCGGGCTAAAGGCGTCGACGTAATTCTGGACGATCGCAAAGAGCGTCCGGGCGTCATGTTTGCCGACATGGAACTGATTGGCGTACCGCACACCGTCGTGATCGGCGACCGCAATCTCGACAGCGAAGAGGTGGAGTACAAATCCCGCCGCGCAGGCGAGAAGCAGATGATCAAAACCAGCGAAATTCTGGATTTCCTGCTGGCTGAAATCAACGGCTGATAATCAGGCGGCGGGCCAGCTCCCGCCGCTTCAGCTTCCCGCCTCGATCGGCTGCAGCCGATAGTTCAGCGTTGTCGAAATCGCTTCGCCGCTGGCATCCGTCATCTCCAGCCCGCTGTCGCGCGGACGAAAATAGCGTTTCTCGCCCTTATCCGAAATCAGCACCAGCTTCTCCGCCGTGCGCGTCCAGTTTCCCTGCTGGCTTAAGCTAGCGCCGCCCGGCGTCAGATAGCGTTCCTGCAGGCTGTAGCGGCCGCCCTGCTGTAGCGCGAGCGTCACTTCTATACCTTCGCAATCGGCGCAGGGAATGACGCCCTGATATTGCTGCATTTTCTTTTCACGCGGCTGCACGGTGGCCGCCGCATCGTAATTTTGACAGCCCATCAGCGGGCCGAAAAACAGCGAAGCCATCAGTACGATCAGGATCTTTTTCATTTTCCCTCCTTCTGGCAGATAGTCAGTCAGATACGCGCCGCATTTTGCCGCGCAGCGATTTGGTAGCGGCTTTCCGCGCTTTCCCTTCCAGCCGCCGCTTTTTCGACGCCAGCGTGGGTCGCCCAAGCCGCCGGGCTTTCTCTACGACCGTCAGCTCCTGAATCAGGTTTTCCAGCCTTTTCAGCGCCGCTTCCCGGTTCATCTCCTGGCTGCGGTACTCCTGCGCCTTGATAATGACCACGCCTTCCGACGTAATCAGGTGATGGCTGGCCGACAGCAGGCGCTCTTTATAAAAGTCAGGCAGGCTGGAGGCGCGGATATCAAAGCGCAGATGGATCGCCGTCGAACTTTTATTGACGTTCTGACCGCCGTTGCCCTGCGCGCGAATAGCGGTTAATTCCAGCTCGCTGTCTGCAATAACGGCGTTACGCGACAGCACGATCATACCGGTTTACCTTTGACCACCCAGTCCACAAAGCGCAGTTCCAGATGATGCTGCTCGTTTGAGAGCCAGATGATGCCGTCCTGAATCGTTGCCTGCAGGGTCATCGAGCGCGAGGCCAGCTGTGTGAGCGCTTTCAGCTGTTCGTCATCCAGGAAACGCACCGTCAGGTTCTCCTGCTGTAGCTTAGTCTGGTTCTGCTGCCGCCAGATCTGCGCGGCGCGAGCGTTATAAGTATACAAGTATACTTGCGCTGCGCGACTGCACGCTTTTTTTAACCGTCGCTCGTCCGGCAAGCCCAGCTCAATCCAGACGTCAATGCCGTTGTGATCGTTCATCAGCCAGATTTCCGGCTCGTCTTCGGCGCTTAAGCCTCGGGTGAAGGTCAACCGCTCGTGCGCGTTGACCAGCCAGGCCAGTAGGCGCAGCATCAATCGCTCTTCCGTTTCAGAAGGATGTCGGGCCAGCGTCAGCACGCTGTCCAGAAAAACGTTTTTATCCATATCGGCCACGTTGACAGTGGCTTTATAGATGGTCGCTTTAAGTGCCATGGGATTCCTTATAATTGTCGCCGGGCATTGTAACCCGCGCCGCCAGCAAATCACGCTTCGCCTGGCTGATTTCCCGTGAAACCCTGTGTTATAGTCGCCGGGTCGCCAAAGAAACTCTTGAGGTGCATGTGCATTATTGTGAATTAGTTCGTCGTAAATACGCCGAGATCGGCAGCGGCGATCTGGGATACGTGCCGGACGCGATAGGTTGCGTTTTAAAAGCACTGAATGAGGTAGCCGCCAATCCTGAGCTACACTCTTCAATCAGGGAACAGGCAGCTTTTGCTGCTGCTAACTTACTGGTGAGCGATTATGTTGACGAATGATTACCGACCGATCAACTGCGATGATTACGACAATCTGGAACTTGCCTGCCAGAAGCAACTGACGCTGGCGCTGACGCTGAAAGACGGCGAACAGCTAAAGGCAAAGGCAACAGATATGCTGCTACGCAAAAAAGTAGAGTACCTGGTCGTCGATCTCTCAGGCGAGATCCGCGAGCTGCGTCTGGATCATATTGCCAGCTTCAGCCATCCGGAGCTGGGCACCGTCGTAGTCAGCGAGTCTGATTAACTTCCATCCGGGCGGAAGCGTTTCCGCCCTTCGTTATCAGGGTTGCAAACCCGCGTAGTAAGCCGCTAAATCCGCCATATCTTCCTCGCTCAGTCCTGCGACAAAAGCCTTCATGACTTCCGCCTGACCACCGCTGCGCTCGCCCTTTTTATAGGCCTGTAGCGCGTGCGCCAGATAGTCGGCGTTCTGCCCCGCCAGATTAGGATAAAGCGCCACGGAGGCTTTGCCCGCCGTGCCATGACAGCCCTGACAGCTGGCGGCTTTCTGCTGTCCTGCCTGAGCATCGGCCCCCAGCGCGGGTAAACTGGTCGCCAGCAGCAGCGCCAGCACGATTATTTTTTTCATTGCTCATCCTGTTGCCAGCAAATTCGCCAGCCGGGTTGTTTTTCAGGCTCGCCTTCACGGGTAACGAAGACGCCCACAGCGGCAATCAATTGGCTGCCATAAAACAGCAGCGGCGTGCGTTCACGCAGCCACGGCGGTATGCCAAGTTCCTGCCAGATTTTTTTCAGCGGCCGACTGCCCGCGCGTCCGACGATATGAACTCTTCCCTGCGCCTGAAAGCGCACGCTGACTGCTTCATCGGCCCGCGGCGCGCGCACCTCTACGCCTGTGTTGCCCCGAATCAGTTTGCCCATTTTTGCCGGCAGCATCAGTTCTTCCACGCCTTCAGGCCAGACGATAATCTGCTCGCGAACCGAATCGATACGCGCCAGCCAGTAAAGCCTGTCGCGAAACCGTCTTACCTCAAAGTCGCCCAGCCGCAGGCGCGGCTCCGCATCTTCGCGACTGCACGCCACTTCCTGCCAGATACGCGCCAGCGCGTCGCGTGAAGGCATCAACCCCTGATGCTGCGCTATCCAGCGACGCAGCAACGCCGCGCGACGGCTTTCGCTCATCGTCATCAGCGGCGCAATCGCCAGCGCGCCCTGTCCGTCAACAAGCGAAGCGAGCGACTCCGCCAGCAGTTCGTCCAGCAACTGCTCCTGTTCACCGCAAAGCGCCGCGCTGCGCGCCGCTGCTCGTGCAAAATGAGGCCAGCGCGCGTTCAGTTCAGGAAGGATAACCTGGCGAAGGAAGTTACGGTCGTAGCGCGTATCCTGGTTGCTGTCGTCCTCTGTCCAGCTCAGTTGATGCTCCGTAGCCCACAGCTCCAGCTGCGCGCGCGTTTGCGAGAGCAGAGGCCTTAAATGCAAATGCTCGCCAAACTTCGCCTCTGCTGGCATAGCGGCCAGGCCAGCCGGGCCGCTGCCTCTTTTCAGCGCCAGCAGCACCGTTTCGCACTGGTCGTCCAGATGCTGCGCGGTCAGCAGGACTTCACCAGGCTGAATAGCGCGGCGGAAGGCCCGATAGCGCGCCTCACGAGCCGCCGCTTCGATGCCTTTTTCCCGTCCATCGACCTGCACTTTGACGATCGTCAGCTCCACCTGCCACCGAGCGCATTGCTGCCGACACTGCTCCGCCCAGCTATCCGCCAGCGGATTGAGGCCGTGATGAATATGGATAGCGCGTAGCGAGAGATCCTGCTGGTGACGCAGGCAGACCAGCTGATGCAGCAGCACGCTGGAATCCAGCCCGCCGCTGTAGGCCACCAGCAGCTGCCGCTGCCCGGCAAGGCGTTCCTGAAGTTCGGACAGTGACATGCAAATCCCTGAAGCAAATAGGCCCGGCCAAAAGCGGCCAGGCGCTATTTTACGCCTGGTAAAGCTCCAGCGGCAAACCATCCGGATCTTTAAAGAAGGTATAACGCTTGTCGGTCAGCGGATCGACGCGGATCGCTTCGCAAACCACCCCTTTCTCTTCCAGCTGCCGTTTCGCCGCCTCGATATCCTCTACGCTAAACGCCAGATGGCGCAGGCCGCAGGCTTCTGGCCCGTTTGGCCGCGTGGGCGGCGAAGGAAAAGAGAAAAGTTCGATAGCGTAGTCGCCGTTCAATGCGAGATCGCCCTTCCACGAATCACGCGCCTCCCGGTAGACTTCGCCCATCAGGGTAAAGCCCAGCACGTCGCAGTAAAACGCTTTGCTGATTTCGTAATGGCTGGCGATGATGGCGATATGATGAATCTGCCTGATAAACATGCTTTCTCCTTAAAATGGCTTCCGGCTACCTTACGCAGACCGGAAGCGCGCGACAATGGCACAATTCTGGAAGCGGGCCTGCTAATGTCGTCAGCCGGCGTCGCTACGCCTTTAGCACGCGAACCAGATATTGCCCTTCGTCGGTCAGAGTGGCGCCGTGAATATCCGTTTCAAAGCCGGGATAGTGGCGGCCAATGGTGCAGAGCATCAGCAGGAAGTCGAGCACCGCGCGGCTCTCTTCGGTGATCATCTCGCCCGGCATCACTACCGGCACGCCTGGCGGATAAGGCAGGATCATATTGGCCGAGACTCGTCCCACCAGCTTACTGATATCGACCGTTTCCACATTGCCTTTCACCTGCTGCTGGAACATCTGGTGCGGCGTCAGCTTCATCTCTGGCAGCGTGTCGAAGGCCTGCAGCATCAGTCGGGGCAAATCGTGATCGCGGATCAGCGTATGGATGCCCTTCGCCAGCGTCTGGATGCGCATATTGCGGTAGAACTCCGGCGCCTGTGCATAGAGATCCGGCAGCATGTTTCTGACACGCAGATTGAGATCGTAAGCGCGCTTAAACTCGGTCAGGCCACGCAGCACGCTCATCGCTTTGGTTTTATCAATACCGATGCTGAACAGGAACAGCAGATTGTAAGGCCCGGTTTTCTCCACCACTACGCCGCGCTCGTCGAGGTATTTCGCCACCAGCGCCGCCGGAATGCCTTCGTCCGCCATTTCGCCCTGCTCGCTCATGCCCGGCGTCAGAATGGTGACTTTGATCGGATCGAGATACATATGGTCGGCATCGGCGTCGTTGAAACCGTGCCACTCTTCTTCGCCTGGCTGGATCGGCCAGCAGCGCGGTTCGTCCACGCCTTCGGGCTGCCAGATATCAAAAAACCAGCCTTCCGACTCTTCCCGCAGCCGTTGGACTTCACGACGGAAATGCAGCGCACGCTCCACGGAACGGTTGATCAGCCGCTTGCCTGGGTTGCCACGCAGCATCGCCGCCGCCGTTTCAATCGATGCCACGATGGGATAATTCGGCGAAGTGGTGGTGTGCATCATATAGGCTTCGTTAAAGGTCTGCTCATCGTACTCGCCTTTAATATGGATCAGCGAAGCCTGAGAAAAGGCGGCCAGCAGTTTGTGCGTGGACTGCGTTTCGTAGATCACCTTGCCCGGCGTGCGGTCGCCGCTCATCCCGCTTAACCCACGGTAAATAGGATGAAAATTGGTGTAGGGCACCCAGGCGGAGTCAAAGTGAATCGACGGCACGTCCAGCGTCTCTTTGATGTATTGCGTGTTATAGAGCAGCCCGTCATAGGTGGAATTGGTAATCACCGCATGCACCGGCCAGCTGGCGCGCTCGGTCTGCCCGACCTTTTGCGCAATGCTGTCGCGGGTAAATTCGCGTTTAGGGATGCCGCCCAGAATACCCAGCGCGTTGCGCGTCGGCTTCAGCCAGATCGGAATGATATCGCTCATCATCAGTAAGTGAGTGAGCGATTTATGGCAGTTGCGGTCAATCAGCACCGTGCTGCCCGATGGCGCGGCGTACATGCCGACGATTTTATTCGAGGTCGAGGTGCCGTTGGTCACCATGTAGCTTTGTTCCGCGCCGAAGGTTCGCGCGATATACTCTTCCGCTTCCAGATGCGGGCCGGTATGGTCGAGCAGCGAACCCAGCTCCGTCACCGAAATCGAGACGTCCGCTTTCAGCGCGTTGCCGCCGAAGAAATCGTAAAACAGGCTGCCGACCGGGCTTTTCTGAAACGCCGTTCCCGCCATATGGCCTGGCGTACAGAAGGTGTATTTCCCCTCTTTAACGTAGGTGAACAGCGCTTTGGTCAGCGGCGGCGTAATGGTATCGATATATTCATCGGTATACTGGCGAATACGCTGGCCAATCTCTTCCGACGCGCCCAGGCCATATTCGAAAAACCAGATCGCCATACGCATCTGATTCACGCTGACGTCCATCGTGGAGTGCGTATTGATAAAAGCGTACAGCGGCAGATATTCATTCAGCTGATTGATATCGCTGCAGAGATCGAACCCGTATTCGTCCCAGTCAAAGATCACGCCGCAGATGCGTGGATTATGTTCAATCAGCTTCAGCAGGTCGCCGGCGTCTTTAGGATAGATGGGTTGAAAGCCCTGAGCGGTTAGTGCGCCAGCCAGCTCGCGGATGGGTTCATCCTTATAGAACGCGTGGTGCGGTCCCATGATCGCGATAATATTCAATGCAGACTCCTTAGTATTACGGCAAGGAGTAAGCATAGCGAAGTTGAACGGCGGAGACAGAAAAATCGCCTCCGCCGCGCTTCAGCTTTTATCGCGGACATCCTCGGATGGCGCGTTAACGCGTACGGAGTTAATCCCGTTCAGCGCGCCCTGCTTGCTGGCGTACATTTCGCTAGTGGCGATAATTTCATGATTGTTGGCGACCAGCACAAAATACCAGGGCTGATCCGTCTGCTTGTGTGATTTGCGTATTTCGTAATGACCCATCTTTTCCTCCTGATTGTTTTTCTGTTCCTGTCCCTATAAAAGACGGCTTTGCCTGCGGGAGCAAGATAAAACATTAGAAAAGTTGATCTGTTTGGCTTTTTTTAACCAGCAGATTAAGAAAAAAGAGCGCTGCTACGCGCTGAAGATGGGCAATAAAAAACCCGAAGCGAAAACGGAACTAATGTTTTCCTTCGGGTTTCAGTATCTCATTGTGGCGTGGCGCTAATCGACCTGCTTTACTTCCACACGCAGCTCTTTCGGCACTTCGAACACGATATTCTCTTCGCGGCCGATCAGCTCGATAGCGGCTTCGCCGCCCAGCTCGCGCAGCCGCTGGATCACCTGCTGCACCAGAATATCCGGCGCGGAAGCGCCCGCCGTCACGCCAACGCAGCTAACGCCCTTAATCCACTCTTCCTGAATATCGTCCGCCGAATCGATCAGCCGCGCCAGCTTGCCCGCGCGCTGCGCCAGTTCAGCCAGACGATTGGAGTTGGAGGAGTTGCGCGAGCCGACCACCAGCACCACATCCGCGTCTTTCGCCAGCGTACGCACCGCTTCCTGACGATTGGTGGTGGCATAGCAAATATCGTCTTTACGCGGCCCGATGATTTTAGGAAAGCGGTCGCGCAGCGCGTCGATAATATCGGAAGTATCATCGACGGAAAGCGTGGTCTGCGTCATAAAGCAGAGGTTTTCTTCGTTTTTCACCTGCAGCTTATAGACGTCCGCCGGCGACTCCACCAGATACATGCCGCCAGCCGTATTGCTGTACTGCCCCATTGTGCCTTCAACTTCCGGATGGCCAGCATGGCCAATCAGAATCGCTTCGGTTCCTTTGCGGCTGGCACGGGCGACTTCCATATGCACTTTGGTCACCAGCGGACAGGTGGCATCAAACAGCATGGTCAGGTTGCGCGCTTTGGCTTCTGCCCGCACCGCCTGAGAAACGCCATGCGCGGAGAAAATCAGAATCGAGTCGTCCGGCACTTCGCTAATCTCTTCGATAAAGATAGCGCCACGCTCCCGCAGGCTGTTGACGACATAGCGGTTATGCACCACTTCATGACGCACGTAGATAGGCGCGCCATACATCTCCAGCGCGCGCTCTACGATGCTGATGGCGCGATCGACGCCGGCGCAGAAGCCGCGAGGATTAGCCAGCAGGATTTGCATTGGTCGCCTCCAGTACCGGATTGATTTCCAGTACTTCTACATCAAAGTGAATAGTTTGCCCGGCCAGCGGATGGTTGAAATCCACGGTAATGGAATCGCCGGAAATTTCGCGGATCACGCCCGGCATTTCGTTGCCGTCCATGCCGCTGAACAGCATGATGGCCCCGATTTCCGGCTCGCCCGACTCGCGGAAATCGCGGCGGGAGAAGTACTGGATAAGATCCGGACTGGCCTGGCCGAACGCCGCATCCGGCCCCAGCGAGAAGGCTTTCTTGTCGCCAGGCGCAAGGCCCAGCAGCTGCTCCTCCAGCTCGGCGGAGAGGCTGCCGTCGCCCAGGCTGAATAGCGCGGGCTTGCCGTTTTCGCGCGTGGATTCCGCCGTAGAGCCGTCGGCAAGTTTTAAGGTGAAATGCACCAGCACTGCGCTGTCGCGCTGTACAGAATCAGTCATGCTCTGCCCTTTTCGCTTTGCTGGCGGGCGTCAGAAACCCTTCCAGCACAATCAGCGCGGCACCGATACAGATGCCGCAGTCTGCGATGTTAAACGTGGCGAAATGCCAGTCGCCCACGTAGAAGTCGATGAAATCGACCACAAAGCCGTGGTAAGCGCGATCGAACAGATTGCCCAGCGCGCCGCCGATAATCAACGCGTAGGCGATGTTATTGAGCTTTTTGCTGGCCTCGGTGCGATACATCATCACCAGCAGCGCGATGGCGATAGCCACCGCGATGGCGGCGAAGAACCAGCGCTGCCAGCCGCCTTTGTCCGCCAGGAAGCTGAACGCCGCGCCGTAGTTGTGCGCATAGAAAAAGTTAAAGAACGGCATCACCGGCATCGACTCGTGCAGCATCAGCGTGTCCATAATCCACTGCTTGCTGCCAAAGTCGATGGCGATTACCACCAGCACCAGCCATAGCCAGCGCAGCCCGGTTGAGAGAATCGGCTTCATCAGGCGAACTTACGCTGTTCGCCAGCGCCGCTGACGTTAGTGACGCAGCGGCCGCAGATTTCCGGATGCTCCGCGCTTTGCCCGATATCGGTCGCGTAATGCCAGCAGCGCGGGCACTTCTCGCCTTCCGCTTTGTGCAGCGCAATCTTCAGACCTTTCACCAGCTCGCTCTGCTGCGCTTCTTCGGTCGCCAGCGCATAGTCCGCTACCTGCGCGCCGGAAGTCAGCAGCACAAAGCGCAGCTCGTCGCCCAGGCTGGTAAGCTTTTGCGCCAGCGCCGCATCGGCGTACAGCGTGACGGTTGCTTCCAGCGAGCCGCCCAAACGCTTATCGGCGCGCGCCTGCTCGATGGTTTTGTTGACTTCGCCGCGCACCTTCAGCAGCTCGGCCCAGAAAGCGTCGTTCATCGGCTCGCTTTCCGCCAGATCGAACAGCCCGTCGAACCACTCTTCGGTGAAGACGTATTTTGCACGCTCGCCCGGCAGCTCATTCCAGATCTCATCCGCGGTAAAGGACATGATCGGCGCCATCCAGCGCACCAGCGCTTCAGCGATATAGTAAAGCGCGGTCTGGCAGCTGCGGCGCGCCACGCCGTCGGCCTTGGCGGTGTACTGACGATCTTTGATGATATCCAGATAGAAAGAGCCCATCTCGATCGAACAGAACTGCATCAGACGCTGCACCACTTCGTGGAAGTCGTAGCTGTCGTAGGAAGCGATAATATCGTCCTGCGCCGCTTTAGCACGGCCTACCGCCCAGCGATCCAGCACCACCATTTCTTCCGGGCTGACCATATCCGTTTCCGGGTTAAAGCCGTTCAGGTTAGCCAGCAGGAAGCGCGCGGTGTTGCGGATACGACGATAGGCGTCCGCAGAACGCTTCAGGATCTCGTCCGATACCGCCATTTCGCCGGAATAGTCGGTAGACGCCACCCACAGGCGCAGAATGTCGCCGCCCAGCTTGTTCATGACGTCCTGCGGCGACACGGTGTTACCGATCGACTTGGACATTTTGCGGCCCTGACCGTCCACGGTGAAGCCGTGCGTCAGTACCTGACGATAAGGCGCTTTGCCTTTCATCGCCGTAGAAATCATCAGCGAGGACATAAACCAGCCGCGATGCTGATCGGAGCCTTCCAGATACATATCTGGCGTGTGGCCTTCAAATTCCGGACGCGCGTCCACCACCGAATAGCTGGTGGAGCCTGAATCGAACCAGACATCCAGCGTATCCGGCACCTTGACGTAGTTTTCCGCGTCGTCGCCCATCAGATCGAACGCGTCGAGATCCCACCAGGCCTGAATGCCGTCCTGCTCGACGCGCTGCGCCACTTTCTCCATCAGCACCAGCGTATCCGGATGCAGCTGTTCAGTTTCTTTATGCACAAACAGCGCCATCGGTACGCCCCAGGTACGCTGACGCGAGATGCACCAGTCGGGACGGTTGGCGACCATAGACTCGATACGCGCTTGGCCCCAGTCCGGGATCCACTGCCCGCCTTTAATCTCTTTCAGCGACTGCTCGCGCAGGCCTTTCTGATCCATGCTGATAAACCACTGCGGCGTGGCGCGGAAGATGATCGGCGTTTTATGGCGCCAGCAGTGCGGATAGCTGTGCAGCAGTTTCTCAACATGCAGCAGCGCGCCCTTTTCACGCAGCAGTTCAACGATCATATCGTTGGCTTTAAAGACGTTTACGCCGTCCAGCGTCGGATAAGTACCCGGCAGGTAGCGACCGTCCGGGCCGACCGGGTTAGCCGCTTCGATGCCGTATTTCTGGCCGATAACGTAGTCGTCCGGGCCGTGACCCGGTGCGGTATGTACGGCGCCGGTACCCGCTTCCAGCGTCACGTGCTCGCCCAGAACCACAGGCGAAGTGATATCGAGGAAAGGATGCTGGAAAGGCTGCAGCTCCAGCGTCGCGCCTTTAGCTTCGCCCAGCACCTGCCATTCGCTGATACCAGCGCGCTTCATTACGCTTTCCACCAGATCTTTCGCCAGAATCAGCGCACGGCCTTCAATCTGTACCAGCTGGTAATCGAAATCAGGGTGCAGAGAGATAGCGCGGTTGGCCGGCATCGTCCACGGCGTGGTGGTCCAGATCACCAGCGAGATTGGGCCCTCAACCTTATCGGCGCCGAATTTAGCGCGCACGTCGTCGGCATCGATGGCATTGAACATCACATCGATAGACGGCGAGGTTTTGTCGTAATACTCGACCTCCGCTTCCGCCAGCGCGGAGCGGCAGTCCAGACACCAGTGCACCGGCTTGGCGCCTTTGTGCAAATGGCCGTTGCCGATGATTTTGCCGAGCGCGCGAATGATATTGGCTTCGGTCTGGAAGTTCATCGTCAGGTAAGGATGATCCCAGTCACCGAGCACGCCCAGACGGATAAAGTCTTTTTTCTGGCCTTCAACCTGCTCGGCGGCGTAGTTACGGCACGCTTCGCGAAATTCCGCCGCCGTGACTTTTTCGCCCGGCTTGCCGATCATCTGCTCGACTTTATGCTCGATTGGCAGACCGTGACAGTCCCAGCCCGGCACATAAGGCGCATCGAAACCCGCCAGGCCTTTGGACTTAACGATAATGTCTTTCAGAATCTTATTAACTGAGTGACCAATATGAATGCTGCCGTTCGCATAAGGAGGGCCGTCATGCAGGATAAAGGTTTTTTTCCCTTTTTTGGCTTCGCGGATGATGCCGTACAGATTGTCATCATACCAGCGCTGCAGCATTCCCGGTTCGCGTTTGGCCAGATCGCCACGCATCGGGAACCCCGTTTCCGGCAAATTCAGGGTAGATTTATAGTCACTCATCAGATTCTCGATTCCGTATTTCGCTTCTGTTTAAACCGGTGCGCTCAGTCCGAAAAAGTTTCGGGCGGCCACCACGTCTCTGGCAATTTGCTCTTTGAGCGCGTCAAGCGAGGCAAAACGCTGCTCGTTTCGTATTTTTTCACACAGCACCACTTCTATATGGCGCCCATACAGGTCAATTGCAATGTCCAGCAGATGGACTTCCAGCTGCTGGCGTATGCCCGCCACCGTGGGGCGAGTGCCGATATTAGCGACGCCGGGCAAAGGTTTGTCACCGAGGCCATGCACCTCGACGGCGTAGACGCCTTTCACCGGCGAAACGTAGCGCCTTAACGGCAGATTAGCCGTGGGAAAGCCGATGGTGCGGCCCAGCGCGTCGCCGTGCACCACGCGACCGGATAGGCTGAAGGGATGTCCCAGAAGCGCGTTCGCCAGCGGTAAATCGTCCGCCGCCAGCGCCTGGCGCACCGCCGTACTGCTGATGCGCCTGCCGTCGTCGCAAAAGGTTTGGGTGCTGATAACGTCAAAACCGTAGTCATGGCCCGCTTTCTGTAATAACAGGAAATCCCCTTCGCGACCAGCGCCAAAGCGGAAATCGTCGCCGACCGCCAGAAAGCGCACGTCGAGTTTGTCGACCAGCAGATCGGCGACGAAGCTGTGCGCGGACTGCGCGGCAAAACGCCGGTCGAAGCGCAGGCAGAGTACGGCATCCACGCCCGCTTTCTGCAGATAGCGCAGCTTCTCGCGCAGCCGCGTCAGCCGTGCGGGCGCCTTATCGGCGGCAAACAGCTCCAGCGGCTGCGGTTCAAACAGCATGACCACTACCGGCAGCTTGCGCTTGCGCCCCTCTTCACGCAGTCGGGCCAGCAGCGCCTGATGGCCGCGATGCACGCCATCGAAATTACCAATGGTCAGTACGCAGCCGCGATGCTGCTCCCGGAGGTTATGTATGCCGCGGATAAACTTCATGGCTGGCTCAGGTTCGTGGAAATCGGCGGATTATACCAACTACCACCAGGAAGGTTAACCCGCGAATGTGCCTTTACCGCTTTAATGCCGGCTTTTTCTGTCGCCGCTGACAGGCGATACCATTTTTATTGTGAATAAGCTGTATTCATCGCCGTGAAGCTGGTAGAATCTTGCGCCATCGAAACGTAACCAGGTGTCGTTGTTTCAGCGGCGCTTATTTGCACAAATCCATTGACAACCACGGGCTAAAGAGGCATATTCCTCGGCCTTTGAATTGTCCTCATAGAACTATTTGGGAGTTGGACCTTGGCTAATATCAAATCAGCTAAGAAACGCGCCGTAACGTCTGAGAAGCGTCGTAAGCACAACGCTAGCCGTCGTTCAATGATGCGTACTTTTATCAAGAAAGTATACGCGGCTATCGCTACTGGCGATAAAGCAGCTGCGCAGAATGCATTTAATGAAATGCAGCCAATCGTGGATCGTCAGGCAGCTAAAGGCCTGATCCACAAAAACAAAGCGGCACGTCATAAAGCAAACCTGACTGCTCAGATCAACAAACTGGCTTAATCGCCCGTCTGTTTATCAGCTTTGATAAAAAAACCTGCTCAGGCAGGTTTTTTTATGCCCGCTATCCGGCCCGGTTTACTGGCCAGAGGCGCGGCGACAGGCAACCTGCCGCCGCCGACCGTTAGCGTAATTTAATACGCAGCAGCGTATAGCCCACCACTGCAGAAACAATCGAACCGGTCAGAATACCCAGCTTCGCCAGCGTCACCATCTCTTCGTGCTTCGCGTCGAAAGCCAGCGAGGCGATAAAAATCGACATGGTAAAGCCGATACCGCACAGCACGCCAATAGCTGAAATATCCCGCATACGGGTGCTTTCCGGCAGCGCGGCGATGCGCAGCTTTACGGCCAGCCAGCAGATTAGGGTGATGCCTAACGGTTTACCGATAAACAGCCCCAGAATGATGCCCAGCGGCACGGCGGAAAAAAGTCCGTCGAGCGAAACGCCGCTCAGCGAGACGCCTGCGTTGGCAAAAGCGAACAAAGGCAGGATTAGCCAGCTCACCCAGGGCGACAGGCCGTGCGCCAGATGAATAGCCGGAGAGTGGCCGTTCTGCTTCTCAAGAGGCACAAAGAAGCCGACGATCACGCCCGCCAGCGTAGCGTGCACGCCGGACTTCAGTACGGCAACCCAGAGCACCAGGCCAACCAGCATATAAATGGAGATATTGCGTACGCCCAGCCGGTTCAGCAGCGCCAGCACCACAATCGCGCCTGCCGCCACGCCAAGCGAGGCCAGCGAGAGATCCTGCGTATAAAAGAAGGCGATAATCAGAATGGCGCCCAGATCGTCTATTACCGCCAGCGCCATCAGAAACATTTTCAGTGCCGGCGGCACGCGACTGCCGAGCAGCGCCAGAATCCCTAAGGCAAAAGCGATATCCGTCGCGGTCGGAATCGCCCAGCCGTGAATGGCCAGAGAGTCGTTATGGTTCAGCAAAGCGTAAATGGCGCCGGGCGCGATCATCCCGCCGACGGCCGCTATCAGCGGAAACATAGCGCGTTCGCGCGTGGCCAGCGAGCCCGACACCAGTTCGTGCTTAACCTCCAGCCCAATCATTAAAAAGAACAGCGCCATCAGCGCGTCATTGATCCACAGCAGCAGATCTTTGCTGATATCCAGCGCGCCGAAACGAAATTCGACCGGCGTGGCCAGAAGAGACTGGTAGGTTTGTTGAGTAGTGGCGTTGTTAGCCAGGAACATGGCGATCGCAGCGGCGACGATCAGAACCATGCCGCCTGTTGCTTCATTATTTAGTAGTCGCTTAAGCGCTGATTTCATCGGAGTCTTTCCTGATACAGAGATGATTGTGCGGCCTGACAGCATACGCGCTTACGGCGGCGAGAAAAACGCTTAAGGGCCGTTTATCGGGCAAAAAGCCGTCGCCGGACAATTCTTTACGAGACGCGCCGCATAGCGGCAATGTCGATCCTGCCCGTCGGCAATTCTGTGGCAGAGTAGCGAAATAATTTCTCGCTTCAGGAAAGGACGATGAAAGCGATTTCTCCTGTACCTCACGATGGACTGTTTAAAACCTTTTTGACCGATCCCGATACCGCGCGGGATTTCCTGACTTTTCATCTACCCGCGCCGCTGCTGCAAATTTGCGATCTCTCTACGCTCCGGCTTGAATCGGGCAGCTTTATTGAGGAAAATTTACGCACCTATTTCGCCGATGTGCTTTATTCGCTGCGTACGAACAGGGGTACCGGCTATATCTATACGCTGATTGAACACCAGAGCAGCGCGGACAAACATATGGCATTTCGCCTGATGCGCTATGCTGTCGCAGCCATGCAGCAGCATCTTGAAGCTGGACATGAGACACTGCCGCTGGTTATCCCAATGTTATTTTGTCACGGACGCGCCAGCCCGTGGCCCTATACCACCGACTGGACGGCATTGTTCACCGATCCTGAGCTTGCACGGCAGCTTTACACCAGCAGTTTTCCCCTGGTCGATACGGGCACGCTGAACGATAGCGACATTATGCAACACCGGAAAATGGCGATGCTGGAACTGCTGCTGAAGCACGCTCAAACCCGTGACCTGGTGGAAATGAGTGAAAAACTGGTAGCCTTATTGCTTGAGGGTTACACTACGGGCGAGCAGTTAGTAACCCTGATGAACTGGATGGTGCAAACCGGCTCAACGATTCATCCGGAGCAGCTTCTGCAGAAGCTTGCCAGCCGCTCATCGCCACAGGAGGATGTGTTAATGACTATTGCCGAATATCTGGAACAAAAAGGTCTGGAGAAAGGACGCATACAAGGCGAACGCGAAGCTACGCTGAAAATCGCTCACGCCATGCTGCAAAACGGCATCGAGCAGGATACGGTGATAAAAATGACCGGCCTCTCAGACCATGAACTTGCCGGGCTACAGCAGGCCAACTGACCCGATCGCGGTCGCTCTTCGCCTTTAATGCAAAAAGGCAGCTTCTCAGCTGCCTTTTTAGTGACTCGCGCTAGCGGGTCAGATCGTCGAAAAACTTCTTCACGCCGTCGAAAAAGCTTTTCGAACGTGGGCTGTTCTTCTCGCCGCCGGCGCCGCCGAAGCTCTCCTCCAGCTCGCGCAGCAGGCTTTTCTGCTTCTCGTTCAGGCTGACCGGCGTTTCCACCACTACGCGACACAGCAGGTCGCCCTGAGCGCCACCGCGTACGGACTTCACGCCTTTACCGCGCATACGGAACAGCTTGCCGGTCTGCGTCTCCGCAGGCACCTTCAGCTTGACGCGGCCGTCCAGCGTTGGCACTTCAATCTCGCCGCCCAGCGCCGCCATCGCAAAGTTAATTGGCACTTCGCAATAGAGGTTGTTCTCTTCACGTTCGAAGATAGGGTGTTTGCGCACCTGCACCTGAACGTACAGATCGCCCGACGACGCGCCGTGCTCGCCCGCTTCTCCTTCGCCGGAAAGACGAATGCGATCGCCGGTATCCACGCCAGCCGGGATTTTCACCGACAGCGTTTTAGAGCGCTCTACGCGGCCATGTCCGTGACAGGCGTTGCAGGGATCTTTAATGATGGAACCGCGACCGTGACAGGTCGGACACGCCTGCTGCACGGTGAAAAAGCCCTGACGCATCTGAACCTGGCCCTGACCATGACAGGTCGGACAGGTTTGCGGCTGCGTTCCCGCCTTCGCGCCGCTGCCGTGGCAGACGTCGCACTCTTCCAGCGTAGGGATGCGGATCTCTTTGGACACGCCGCGGACGGCTTCTTCAAGCGTCAGCTCCATGTTGTAGCGCAAATCGGCGCCGCGTGCGGCACGCTGCTGACGGCGTCCTCCGCCGAAGATATCGCCGAACACGTCGCCAAAGATATCGCTGAAGTCTGCGCCGCCGCCGCCAAAACCGCCGCCGCCGCCCATGCCGCCCTGTTCGAAGGCCGCGTGACCATACTGATCGTAAGCCGCGCGTTTCTGCGCGTCGGTCAGAATTTCATAGGCTTCCTTGACCTCTTTAAATTTGGCTTCTGATTCTTTATCGCCCGGATTACGATCGGGGTGATGCTTCATCGCCAGGCGTTTATAAGCCTTTTTGATTTCGCGCTCGTCCGCCGATCGCGAAACGCCCAAAATCTCGTAGTAGTCTTGCTTCGCCATTATGGTGATCCTGCCCTCAACATGCGTGAACGGGCGTGGAGAAAACTCCGACGCCCGTAGGTTTCACTGGGGGCCTTTCGGCCCACCGTGCCCGCTCAAGGGCGATTATTTTTTGTCTTTAACTTCTTCGAACTCGGCGTCGACCACGTCGTCGTCTTTCTTCGCGGAAGCGTCGGCCGCGTCAGCTGCGCCGCCAGCGGCCTGCTGCTGCTGAGCGAACTCCATCAGCTTGCTGGAAACTTCCATCAGCGCCTGCATCTTCGCTTCGATTTCCGCTTTGTCCTCGCCTTTCAGCGCGGTGTTCAAATCGGTCAGAGCCGCTTCGATCGGCGCTTTGTCGTCCGCAGGCAGCTTGTCGCCCGCTTCGTCCAGCTGCTTACGCGTGCTGTGCGACAGATGGTCAGCCTGGTTACGGATCTGCACCAGCTCTTCGAACTTACGGTCGGCTTCGGCGTTAGCTTCCGCATCGCGCACCATTTTTTCGATTTCATCGTCGTTCAAGCCGGAAGAAGCCTTGATGGTGATTTTCTGCTCTTTACCGCTGTTTTTGTCTTTAGCGGAAACGTGCAGAATACCATCGGCGTCAATATCGAAAGTAACTTCGATCTGCGGCATACCGCGCGGTGCCGGCTGAATGCCGTCCAGGTTGAACTGGCCCAGCGATTTGTTATCCGCCGCGCGTTTACGCTCACCCTGCACCACGTGAATGGTTACCGCGGACTGGTTATCTTCCGCCGTAGAGAACACCTGGCTGTGCTTGGTTGGAATAGTGGTGTTCTTCGCAATCAGCGAAGTCATCACGCCGCCCATGGTTTCGATACCCAGCGACAGTGGAGTCACGTCCAGCAGCAGAACGTCTTTCACGTCACCCGCCAGCACGCCGCCCTGTACCGCTGCGCCTACCGCTACCGCTTCATCCGGGTTCACGTCTTTACGCGGCTCTTTGCCAAAGAACTCGGCTACTTTCGCCTGCACCATTGGCATACGAGTCTGACCGCCGACCAGGATCACGTCGTTGATGTCGGACACGGACAGGCCAGCATCCTGCAGAGCAACTTTCAGCGGCTCGATAGAACGGCTTACCAGATCTTCTACCAGCGATTCCAGCTTCGCACGGGTCACCTTGATGTTCAGGTGTTTAGGGCCAGTAGCGTCAGCAGTGATATACGGCAGATTCACGTCGGTCTGCTGCGCGGAAGAAAGTTCGATTTTCGCTTTCTCTGCGGCTTCTTTCAGACGCTGCATCGCCAGCGGATCGTTGTGCAGATCGATGCCCTGATCTTTCTTAAACTCCGCGACCAGATAGTTGATCATACGGCTGTCGAAGTCTTCGCCGCCCAGGTGAGTATCACCGTTGGTAGCCAGTACTTCGAAGGTTTTTTCGCCGTCGACTTCGTCGATTTCGATAATAGAGATATCGAAAGTACCGCCGCCCAGGTCATAAACCGCGATAGTGCGGTTGCCCTGGCCTTTATCCATACCGTAAGCCAGCGCCGCTGCGGTAGGTTCGTTGATAATACGTTTTACGTCCAGACCCGCGATGCGGCCAGCGTCTTTGGTCGCCTGACGCTGCGCGTCGTTAAAGTAGGCCGGTACGGTGATAACCGCTTCGGTTACCGGCTCGCCCAGGTAATCTTCCGCCGTCTTTTTCATTTTTTTCAGCACTTCGGCAGAAACCTGCGGCGGCGCCATCTTCTGGCCTTTCACGTCCAGCCATGCGTCGCCATTGTCGGCGCCGATGATCTGGTAAGGCATAATTTTGATGTCGCGCTGCACTTCTTCGTCCTGGAAGCGACGGCCAATCAGGCGCTTGATCGCAAACAGGGTATTCTGTGGGTTGGTAACCGCCTGGCGTTTAGCAGGCTGACCAACCAGGGTTTCACCATCCTGGGTATAAGCGATGATGGATGGCGTGGTGCGATCGCCTTCCGCATTCTCCAGTACACGCGCTTTGCCGCCATCCATAATGGCGACACAAGAGTTGGTTGTACCTAAGTCAATACCGATAATCTTGCCCATCTAAACGTCTCCCACTTAAATTCATTTCAAATCAGGTTATGCACACTTAATGCGGGCGGTTTTTGCCGTTTCAACTCCCGGCGCCGCGCTTTTTTTTCGCTACACAGCCTTGGATGCCAAATAAGATGGGGCCTGCGCGCCCGTCATCAAGGGGCGAGTTGAAAAAAATTTCGTTTTTATCCTTCTTCAGATCAATGTGCGCCTTTCGTGCGCTCATTATGATGCCGCGCGCTTTACCGCAAAGCGGCGGTTCGCCGCCCTGCTCGCGCAACACTATTTTAATTTTTCGTTATCGCAGAGGACTTATGCATAACAATAAACTGGCAAATCCGGGCCCGCTGGGCCTGATGGGGTTTGGGATGACCACCATACTGCTGAACCTGCACAACGCAGGCTTTTTCCCGCTGACCTCGGTAGTGATCAGCATGGGCATTTTTTTCGGCGGTCTGGCGCAAATTCTGGCGGGCATGTTGGAATATAAAAAAGGGAACACCTTCGGACTAACCGCTTTTACCGCCTATGGCTGTTTCTGGCTGAGCCTGGTCGGCATCCTGCTGCTGCCGAAGCTGGGGCTTGCAGCGCCGACCGATGCGGTGCTGCTGGGCGTCTGGCTGGCGTTGTGGGGCATTTTTACGCTATTTATGTTCTTCGGCACGCTGAAGGCCAACCGTGCGCTACAGTTCGTCTTCGCCAGCCTGACGCTGCTGTTCGCGTTGCTGGCGATCGGTAATATCACGGGCAGCGCGGCCGTGCTGACCGTTGCCGGCTTCGAAGGCATCCTATGCGGCGCCAGCGCTATCTATCTGGCGATGGCGGAAGTGATTAACGAGCAGCTGGGCCGTCAGGCGCTGCCGACGGGCGTGATCAAAGCCTGAGCATCAAGCCCCGCAACCGGGGCTTAGCGCGCGCTGACCTGCGTTAACAGCGGTCGTTTGCCGCCGCACAGCCAGCCGCCGAGTACGCATCCCATCAAAGCCAGGCTCAACACGTAACACAGCGGCGCCATTGGCGTCAGCTTCATCATAAAAGTCACCGAAATCGGCGTCAGGCCGCCGAAGATAGCGTAGGCGACGTTGTAGGAAAAAGAGATACCGGTGAAACGCACCTCTGCCGGAAAAGCTTTGACCATAATACAGGGCGTGACGCCGACTACGCCCACGCAAAGGCCCGCCAGCGCGTAGCTGGCATACAGATACTGGGGCGCGGCCGCAGCGGCGTAAAAAAAGCAGGTACAGCCAACCGCCAGCAACAGGCTTCCCGCAACCAGCGTTCTGCCCACGCCAAAACGATCCGCTGCTGTTCCCGCCATAACGCAGCCAATTAACAGCATCACCGTTGCCAGACTATTCGCCTGCAGGGTTTGCGCCGCCGGCAATCCATAAGTTTTTTGCAGCAGCGCGGGCGCCATCAGGATCACCACCACAATACAGGCGGAAAGCAGCCAGGTAAGCAACATGGCAACCGCCACGCTCCGACGATGCGCCGTGACGATAGTTTTCAGCGGCAGTTCCTGCGCCAGCGCCTTGCGTGCCTGCATTTCTCTAAAGACCGGCGTTTCATGCAGCCAGCGACGCAGCCAGAGCGCAATCAGACCAAAGACGCCGCCGAGGAAGAAGGGAATACGCCAGCCAAACTGCGCGATGCTCTGCGCTGAAAGCGTGGTAGTGATTAAAGTGGCGACCAGCGAGCCTAACAAAATACCTGCCGTCAGTCCGGCGGTCAGCGTGCCGCAGGCGAAGCCGATACGCTTTTCCGGCACGTGTTCAGCCACGAAAACCCATGCTCCCGGCACTTCGCCGCCAATAGCAGCGCCCTGTAGAATGCGCAGCAGCAGCAGCAGAATCGGCGCCGCTACGCCAAGCGAGGCGTAAGTTGGCAGCAGTCCCATCGCCAGTGTCGGCAGCGCCATCAGCAAAATACTCAGGCTGAACATTTTCTTACGCCCTTTGCTGTCGCCGAAGTGCGCCATGATAATGCCGCCGAGCGGGCGCGCGAGGTAGCCTGCCGCAAAGATAGCGAAGGTCTGCGCCTGGCGTAGCCAGTCAGGAATATCCGCCGGAAAGAAAAGTTCGCCGATTACCGCGGCGAAAAAAACAAAAATAATAAAATCATAGAACTCCAGCGCGCCGCCCAGCGCGGCCAGAGAAAGCGTTTTATAATCCTGCCGGTTTAACCGGCGAGCGTGGTTGTTATGCATCATCGTCGCGCAGCCAGAGGTTAATGAAAGTGTAAAGTCAGCCTGACTATACCGTTCATTTTCCGCTACACCAGCGGCGCTGAGTTTTATGCCTGAATTGGGCGATCTTTAGCTGTTTGTTTCGCGTCTGGCGCTTTTCGGGCGAAATGCTGCTACTACCTTCTCATGGGTTTCCACCCAGGGGCCATCCAGTAGTTGAATGCAGTAAGGCACGCTGGCGAAAATGCCGTGCACCTGGGTTTTGCCTTCGCTGTCTTTCAGGCCTTCCAGCGTCTCTTTAATCGATTTCGGCTGTCCCGGCAGATTAATGATCAATGACTGTTTGCGGATTACGCCGACCTGGCGCGAAAGAATAGCGGTCGGCACAAAGTTGAGGCTGATTTGCCGCATCTGCTCGCCAAAGCCCGGCATTTCACGATCGGCGACGGCCAGCGTCGCATCCGGCGTGACGTCACGACGCGCCGGGCCGGTTCCGCCCGTGGTCAGCACCAGATGACAGAACATTTCGTCCACCAGCTCGCAGATCGCATGTTCAATCATCGGCTGCTCGTCGGGCACCAGTCGTTTTTCCACGGTAAAAGGGGTTGCCAGCGCTTGAGAGAGCCAGGCTTCCAGCGCCGGCAATCCCTCGTCCTGATAAATGCCGTTGGCGGCGCGATCGGAAACGGAGATCAGTCCTATGCGTAAAGTATTCATTGTGTCGTCACTGTGATGCCGGCCGCCGTGAGTGCGGACGCGGTTTTAAAAGGGGAATGGAGGAAGGATAAACATTGCCGCGCTTGATGTACAGAACGCGGCCGGCGAACCGGCCGCGCGAGGAAGTTACAGCAGTTCAGCCAGCATTTTATCCAGCTTGGCCTGATCCAGCGCGAAGTTGCGGATGCCCTGCGCCAGCTTGTCGACCGCCATCGGGTCCTGGTTGTGCTCCCACAGGAACTCGGCTTCGGTCATTTTGGCCGGACGCGCTTTGACTTCGCCGGTGTAAGAGAGCTTACGCTCCAGCGTGCCTTCGCTTTCCGCCAGCTCTTTCAGCAGCGCCGGAGAAATGGTCAGACGGTCGCAGCCGGCCAGCTCGATGATCTCGCCAACGTTACGGAAGCTGGCGCCCATCACCACGGTTTCGTAACCGTGCTGCTTGTAGTACTGGTAAATTTCGGAAACGGAAATCACGCCCGGATCTTCATGCGCCGCGTACTCTTTTTTGTCGGTATTGGCTTTGTACCAGTCCAGAATACGGCCAACGAACGGCGAAATCAGGTAAACGCCCGCTTCGGCGCAGGCGCGAGCCTGGGCGAAGGAGAACAGCAGCGTCAGGTTACAGTTGATGCCTTCTTTTTCCAGCTGCTCGGCGGCGCGAATGCCCTGCCAGGTAGAGGCCAGCTTGATCAGGATGCGATCGTTGCTGATGCCGGCGTCGTTATAGAGTTTGATCAGCGCGCGCGCTTTATTGATGCTGCCTTCGGTATCGTAAGAGAGACGCGCATCCACTTCTGTAGAGATACGGCCAGGCACCAGCTTCAGGATCTCCAGACCGATCTTCACGTTCAGCATATCGGCCGCGTACTGGATCTGCTCTTCTTTCTTGCTGCTCTGCTCGCGCGCCCACGTCACAGCTTCGTCGATCAGCTTGCGGTATTCCGGGATGCCGGCGGCATTGAGGATCAGCGAAGGGTTGGTGGTGGCGTCTTGCGGCTGGTACAGCTTCATCGCTGCGATGTCGCCGGTATCGGCAACAACGGTGGTGAGCTGGCGCAGGGAAGTCAGTTTATCCGTCATGATTGTCATTCTCTCAGAAGAGTTATCGGGTTCTTGAAACTGTCTGTCACGGATAATATCACGCGAGACCGCCCATGCAAGGTAAGCTTGCGGCAAGGCCACTGAGTGCTAAATCGTGCCGATTTTTAGCAATTTCGTCCCGCTCAATAGCAGCGATTTGTCGAATCGATACGCTTTTTTGCTACACTGCCCGCGCTTCTTTTTTGCCTTCCGACGGCTCTTTACACAAGGACTCTGCGATGTTGATGGTGATCTCCCCGGCCAAAACGCTGGATTTTACAAGCCCGCTGGCGACCACCAGCTTTACGCAACCTGCGCTGCTGGATGATGCCCAAAAGCTGATAGCGGTAGCGCGCGATTTAACACCGGCGCAAATTGCTTCGCTGATGGACATTAGCGACAAGCTGGCCGATTTAAACGCCGGCCGTTTCCAGAACTGGCAAACGCCTTTTACGCCGGACAACGCACGCCAGGCGATGCTGGCTTTTAAGGGCGACGTCTATACCGGGCTGGCGGCGGAAACGCTAAAGGAAGAGGATTTCGCTTTTGCCCAGCGCCATCTGCGTATGCTTTCCGGCCTTTACGGCCTGCTGCGCCCGCTGGATTTGATGCAGCCCTACCGGCTTGAGATGGGCACGAAGCTATCGAATCCCGCCGGAAAAGATCTCTACGCCTTCTGGGGCGATAAGTTGACCGAAGCGCTGAATGCGGCACTGGCCGAACAGGATGATGACGTGCTGATCAATCTCGCTTCCGACGAATACTTTAAAGCGGTAAAGCCTGCAAAATTGCAGGGCCGCGTCGTCAAGCCGGTATTCCTGGACGAGAAAAACGGCAAATTTAAAATCATCAGCTTCTATGCCAAAAAAGCCCGCGGTTTGATGAGCCGTTACATTATTGAAAACCGCCTGACGCAGCCGGAACAGCTGAAAGCTTTCACGGTCGACGGCTACTTTTTCGCTGCCGATGAAAGCAGCGAACGCGAACTGGTGTTTAAACGTCGCGAAATCGCTTAATGCTCTCAGGCGGCCTTTTTCAGACCGCCTGCCCTCTTCTGCCATAGCATTTTGTTATACCTTCCCCGATGACAGAACCATGACAGCTTCCGCACCACCAAGGCTTAAATACTTAGCCGCGAGGTGGATATGGATCGGCAAGCGCTTCTCAAAAACGTGGCGGAACGGGCCTGGCAGGCCTCGCATCCGTCAGTGGAACCTTCTGCAGTTTCTTCCCTGCAAAATCCGCTGCCGGCCGTCTCGCACGCCTGGCTAAAGGCGGCGGCCGCGCAGTTTGGCGTGGATGAACAGACGCAGCGGCAGTTTGCCCAAACGGGCTTATTACAGCTCGATGCGCTGCATGTGGTGATGATCTGCCAGAGTGAGGCGCCCGTGCCGCTATGGCTGGCCGTCGGCTATTTGCGCACGCCAGCGGAGATTTATCCTGAAAGCTGGCAGCAGGTGCTGCTGCGCGCCAACGGCGTCGCTATGGCGATGAACGGCATCAGCCTCTCGCTGGACGAATCGGGCGCAACGCTGCTGAGCAGACGTCTGGCAGTCGATACGGTTGATGATGCCGTAGCGCTGGCTGAAATACTCAACGATCTCGACGCGCTGGCCGCCAGCCTGATCGATCTGCTGTTTTCTCTGGGCCAGCAAGATGCGGCGCAGGAAGAGAATGTAATACCCGCGCTGCCGGGCTGGATAACGGGCTGGCAGCGGCAAACGGCAATGGCAGTCGACGCGCTGGCGGAACAGGCGCTGGCCTCAGAATGGCACTATCCGCTGGTGCGGCAGGCGATTGAGTCGCTGCGGCTGCCCGCGACGCAATACGATCTGAACGGCTGCTTCTGTTCGCTGCGCTTTCCCGAGCGTGATATTGCTCTTACTGCCGACGGCGACCAGCGTCATCTTTTTCTCTCTACGCCGCTGGCATTGAGCAAAGAGTCGGCCCGCCAGATTCTGCTCGCTAACGGCGACTTAAAGACGCTGACCAACTGCTCGCTGGGTCTATACGATGAGCAGGTCAGTTTGCTCTCGCGCTGGGACACTCTGGCGCTGGACGGCAATGATTTGGCGGAATGGCTGGCGACCCTGATGACGCTGACGATGGCTTTCAGCGATGATAACCAGAGAGGCAACTTATGAACGATTCCATCCAGCGCGCGCCCGTTCTTCAGCCAATGACCGTACAAAATAGCCGGGGCGATATTGAAAGCGGCCCGATGCCCGACGCGAATCCGGGGCGCGCGGCCAGGGCCAGCCGCAACGCAGGACAGTTTTTATCCGACCTCGCCGGCGGCGCGAAGCAAGGGATGAAAACAGCTTCCGGCGGCCTGCAAAGCGCCGGCAACCTTGCCTGGGACGGCCTGAAAACCGGCGGCAGCTATACCGCCGATAAAATGACGGTGGTTGGCAAAGCGGGCTGGCAGGGCACGAAATATGTCGGCAATAAGAGCTGGCAAGGCGCTAAAGTGGCGGGCAAAGCGGGCTGGGAAGAAACCAAACACTCCGCCGTCACCCTGGGCAAGTTCGCCTCCGCGCCGCTGCAAAACAAAGCCTGGGGCGCGCTGGGCGGCCACGCGCTGCAGCAGATGGTCACCTGCGGACTGCCGACGCTGATGCGCGAAGAAGCTTTTATCGAAGCCTACAATATGATGCTGCCCCATCTGGCAGAGAAACATCCTGCCGCCGCCGTAGGCCTGCAGGTGGCGGTTTCGCTGGCCAATATCGCCGCCCACAGCCGCATCAGGGAACCCAGACTCGCCCGCGATCCGCAGAACAATGCCGTCGCCGTGCGCGGCCAGTTCGGACTGAGCCCGGATCAGGCCGCCGTAATGCAGCGCGATAAGCCGCAGCAGTGGCAAAGCATGGTGGATAAACATCAGCGGGATTCGCAACGCGTAACCGGCCAGCAGGTAGCGGCGGAGCTAATGAATATCGGCATGTCGGTCGCTGGCGCGCTGACCGGCAACTCAGGCCTGACGGCTCGGGTTCTCAGCACCCAGCTGCGCAACGTGCTTTACGCCGTGACTCGCGAGTCTCTGCAGGCTACCGGCAGCATGGTGGCGTCGCGCGACGGCAAGCCCAGCCACGGCGTCAGCGATGACCATATGCGCACCAACGGCGCCTGGTACACGCTGAACACGCTGGCGATGGGGATGCTGCAGGACGGCCTGATTCAAAAAGCGCTGCCGCAGGGCTATAGCGTTTCCGGGCCGGAAATCCGCGATGCGGCGGGACAGCGGCTGAGCGGCAAAGAGCTGCACCAGATGGGCGCGCTGGTTTCCGCTATTCGTGCCGCCTGCAACACCGTCATTGAAACCGGCGACGCGTTTCTCGGCAAGCACTATGACGCCAAACGCGCAGGCGACTCGCAAAAATTCTCGCCTTCCCTGCCGATGAAGGATTATGGCCGTTTGCTGGACCACTCCATCGCCCGCCTGAGCTGGAACAATATCGCTAACGCCAGCACGCTGGCGGCGCAACAGGTACTGAATGCGGCGACCAAAGGCAATATTTCGCCGCTGCTCTCCAGCCTGTTTAACAATGGCGGCACTGCGGCCGCTTTCGGCCTGACTTATAAAATGGTGAACCAGATCTATCAGGCGCACAGCAAAGTACGAGGCGCCGTAGCCGCTGCGGAAAACGGGCCAGCGAATATCACCGCAGCCGGGCAACCCAATCCGGCAGCGGACGTGCGGGGACAGCAAACCCTTAGCGCGCCGCCGCAAAGCCAGCAGCCTTCCGGTTCATCAGCAGCAGGAAATTCAGGCCAGCAGCCAGCCAGCGGAACGGTTTGAGGGCAATCAGCAAAGCGCTATGAAAACGGCCCTTAAAGAATAAGGGCCGGAAGCGTTATTTATAGAGCAGGAAGTCGCGCAGTTCGGCGAAGTCGGCAGCCATCTTGTGCGACAGCAGCGGCAGCTCCGCCCGATCCGCCAGCTCTTTCGGCAGCGGCAGCGGCTGGCCCAATATCTCCTCCACGCTCTCTTTGAACTTGGCCGGATGCGCCGTGCCCAGGAACAGCCCGAACTCGCCTTCCTGCAGCTGATCGCGCAGCAGACGGTAAGCGATGGCGGCGTGCGGCTCGGAGATATAGCCCAGGTCGGCCAGCTCGCGCATAGTGGCGCGGGTAGTCTCGTCATCCACCGCGCCGTAGCCCAGATCGGTCAGGCGCCAGGTTTTGCGGCGGAACAGCTCTTCCACGCGCGGCCAGTTATTCGGCTGGCTGACGTCCATCGCGTTGGACAGCGTCGAGACGGTTGCGGCAGGCAGCCACTCGCCGGCCTTCAGGAAGCGCGGCACGGTGTCGTTGGCGTTGGTGGCGGCGATAAAGCGCTTCACTGGCAGGCCCAGCGATTTCGCCAGCAGGCCCGCAGTCAGATCGCCGAAATTGCCGCTGGGCACGGAAACCACCAGCTGATTACGCTTCTCCTGCGGCAGCTGCGCTACAGCCTCGAAGTAGTAGCAAATCTGCGCCAGCAGACGGCTGATATTAATCGAGTTCGCCGAGTTCAGGCCGATCGCTTTCTTCAACGGCTCGTCGTCGAACGCCTGTTTGACCAGCGACTGACAGGTGTCGAAATCGCCATCGATAGCGATGGTCTGAATGTTGCCGCCCAGCGTACAGAAGAGTTTTTCCTGCAGCGGGCTGATTTTGCCTTGTGGATAGAGGATCACCACGCGCACGTTATCCATGCCGTAAAAGGCGTGGGCCACAGCCGCGCCGGTATCGCCGGAGGTGGCGGTCAGAATGGTGATCTTTTCATCCGCGCCGCTGACGTAAGAGAGCATCTGCGCCATAAAACGGCCGCCGAAGTCTTTAAACGCCAGCGTTGGGCCATGAAACAGCTCCAGCGCGGAAATATTGTCAGTCACCTTCGCTACCGGCGCCGGGAACGCAAAAGCGTTTTTCACGCGCTCGTGCAGATGGTGCGCGTCGATTTCATCGCCGATAAAAGCGGAAAGAATTTTGCTGCTGCGGCTGACGAAATCCATCTCCAGCATGGCGTCGATATCGGTCAGTTCAAACTCCGGCAGCTCCAGCGGAAAAAAGAGTCCCTGCTGTTTGCCCAGGCCCTGCTTAACCGCCTGTGAAAAGCTGACCTGTTCGTTGTGATCTTTCAGATTATAAAGTTTCATGCGTTATCCCAGTTTACGTGCGCCAGCCGTGTCTAAGCGGCAAATATGGACGAAGCCTTCTTCGTTTTGCAGGTAGTGCTGGCGGAGCCAGTCCGCCATGCGCTGCGCCGTGTCGGCCTGATTGCAGACGGCGAACAGCGTCGGGCCGGAGCCGGAAATGCCGCAGGCCAGCGCGCCGATATCCTGGGCGGCCTGGCGGGCATTGGCGAAGCCCGGTAATAGTTTCGTGCGGTAAGGTTCCGCCACCACGTCGCGCATCAGCTTCGCCGCCAGTTCCGGCTGCTGAGTATGGCAGGCGTGAATAAAGCCGCCCAGATAGCGACCATGTCTGATGATATCTTCCTTGCGATACTGCGCGGGCAGGATCGCTCTCGCTTCGGCGGTAGACACCTTGATGCCCGGATAAGCCATTACCCACAGCCAGTCGTCAAAATTTGGCACCGGCTGGCTGATAATGCCGTTCTCCTCCAGCATCAGCTGCAGGCCGCCGAGAAAACAGGGCGCGACGTTATCGAAGTGAACGCTGCCGGACACGCGGCCTTCCAGCTCGCCCATCAGCGTCAGCAGTTCGTTGTCGTTTAACGGCCTGTCGCAATACTCATTCATCGCCATCAGGCCGGCGACCACCGAGCAGGCGCTCGATCCCAGGCCAGAGCCGATCGGCATATTTTTTTCCAGCGTTATCGCGACCGGTACGCGTTCGCCAATCGCCTCGCAAAAGCGATCCCAGCACTGCCAGACGATATTTTCCTGCGGGTTCGCCGGCAGCTTGCTGACAAAACGCCCTTCATTGCGCAGGCTGAATTCGCTGGCCGCTTCCACCGTTACGCAGTCGCCCAGCAGCGTGCCGTCAACCGGCGATACCGCCGCGCCCAGCACATCAAAACCCACGCTAACGTTGCCGATTGAGGCGGGCGCATAGATCTTAACCATGTTTAAACTCCCAACTTCCATGACAAAGTGCGTAACAGATCGGCGAACACGCCTGCGGCGGTCACATCGTTGCCGGCGCCGTAGCCGCGCAGCACCAGCGGAATCGGCTGATAGTAGCGGCTGTAAAACGCCAGGGCGTTCTCGCCGTTTTTCACTTTATACAGCGGATCGTTGCCGTCAACGGCATCAATCTTCACGCGGCAGCGGCCGCCCTCTTCGATTGCGCCGACAAAGCGCAAGACTTTGCCCTCTTCGGCCGCCTGAGCGACGCGGGCGGCAAAGTGCTCGTCCAGCTCAGGCAGACGCTGCATAAAGGTTTCCACATCCAGCGCGTTAAAGGCTTCCGGCAGCACCGCTTCGATTTCTATATCGCTCAGCTCCAGCTGGTAGCCCGCTTCACGCGCCAGGATCAGCAGTTTGCGCGCCACATCCATGCCGGAAAGATCGTCGCGCGGATCCGGTTCGGTAAAGCCCAGCTCGCGCGCTGTGCGGGTCGCTTCCGACAGCGAAACGCCTTCATCCAGCTTGCCGAAAATAAACGACAGCGAGCCGGAAAGAATGCCGGAAAAACGCAGCAGCTCGTCGCCCGCGTTCAGCAGATTCTGCAGATTTTCAATAACCGGCAGGCCAGCGCCGACGTTGGTATCGTACAGGAACTTGCGACGCGATTTCGCCGCCGCCGCGCGCATCTGCTGGTAATAGTGCCAGGAAGAGGTATTGGCCTTTTTATTCGGCGTCACCACATGGAAGCCATCCGCCAGAAAATCGGCATACTGGTCGGCCACGGCCTGGCTGGAGGTACAGTCGACAATCACCGGGTTAAGCAGATGATACTCTTTCACCAGCCGGTTCAGGCGCGCCAGGTTGAAAGGTTCTTTCGCTTCCTGCAGCGCGGCCTGCCAGTTGTCCAGCGGAATGCCGTGAACGTTGGTCAACAGCGCTCTGGAGTTGGCGATACCGCAGACGCGCAGATCGATATGTTTTTTCTTCAGCCAGGCCTGCTGGCGGGAAAGCTGATCGATCAGCGCCGCTCCGACGCCGCCGACGCCAATGACGAAAACTTCGATAACCTGATCGGTGGCGAACAGCATCTGATGCACCACACGCACGCCGGTAGTGGCGTCATCATTGTGCACCACTACTGAAATAGAGCGCTCGGAAGAGCCCTGGGCGATAGCGACAATATTGATATTGGCTCGCGCCAGCGCCGAGAAAAACTTCGCGGAAATGCCGCGCAGCGTGCGCATACCGTCGCCGACAACCGAGATCACCGCCAGGTTCTCCATCACGTCCAGCGGCTCCAGCAAACCATCCTTCAGCTCCAGGAAAAACGCCTCTTCCAGCACGCGCCGCGCGCGCAGCTGATCGCTCTGCGGCACGCAGAAGCTGATACTGTATTCGGAAGAAGATTGCGTAATCAACACTACAGAGATGCCGCTGCGGGACATGGCTGCAAACACTCGCGCCGCCATGCCGACCATGCCTTTCATGCCTGGCCCGGAGACGTTGAACATCGCCATATTGTTCAGGTTGGTGATGCCTTTGACCGGATTGTCCTCGTCGGTGCTGTCACCGCCGATCAGCGTGCCGGGCGCCTGGGGATTGGCGGTGTTTTTGATAAGACACGGAATCTGAAACTGGGCGATTGGCGTAATGGTGCGCGGATGCAGCACCTTGGCGCCAAAGTAGGAAAGCTCCATCGCCTCCTGATAGGACATGGTTTTCAGCAGGCGCGCATCAGGCACCTGGCGCGGGTCGCAGGTATAAACGCCGTCAACGTCGGTCCATATCTCACAGCAGTCGGCGCGCAGACAGGCGGCCAGCACGGCAGCGGAATAGTCGGAGCCGTTGCGGCCCAGCACCACCAGCTCGCCCTTGTCGTTTCCGGCGGTAAAGCCCGCCATCAGGATCATATTTTCCGCCGGGATCTGGCCTGCAGCGATACGGCGAGTGGATTCAGGAATATCTACGGTGGACTCAAGATAGTGGCCGACGGCCAGCAGCTTCTCAACAGGATCGATTACGCTGACGCCGTAGCCGCGAGCCTGCAGCAGCCCTTCCATAATGGCGATCGACAGTTTCTCGCCCCGGCAAATAATGGCGGCGTTAACGCTGTCCGGACACTGCCCGAGCAGGCTGATACCGTGCAGCACCTGCTTTAGCTGGGCGAATTCGGCATCGACTACGGCTTTCAGGCGAGCATGGTCGAAATTCAGCTCCGCCGCCGCCAGGCCTTTCAGCAGCGCGTCGAAAATCGCTTCGGCGTCCAGCAGGTTGGCCTGGGCATCCTGCCCGCTGATGGTTTTTTCAATCATCGCCACCAGATGGTTGGTGATTTTCGCTGGCGCGGACAATACGGTAGCGACCTGTCCCTGCTTAGCATTGCTCTCCAGAATATCCGCCACGCGCAAAAACCTTTCCGCGTTGGCGACTGAGGTTCCACCGAATTTCAGCACTCGCATAATCATCTCCTGAATTTTTGCCGAAAAAAAAGCCCGCACTGTTTAAGGTGCGGGCTTTTTTTATTTTTCCTGTATGCGTCAGCCCGCACCGTTACCTGTGGTAATGGTGATGGTGGTAATAATGATTGTTGTCATCAGGCTGTGAGTACGCATTTTAGATTTTACTGTCTGTCTTGAATTTGTCCGCTTCCAGAAGTAAAGCAAACCTCCAACTAAGTCAATTTTTTTATCCGCAGGCAGAAAAACGCTGACAAAACACCCGCCAGGGTTTTGCGCTGAAAACAGATCTTAATGAGGGCGAAACCGCGATACCATCAGCATGTTTCACTGTCTGCAGAAAATTACTCAGGCTTTTTATCTATAAGTTTTTTTTCTATGTCGTGCAGCAGGCGATGCAGCATAGCGGTATCGCGCTGTTGCAGCAGGCCCAGTCGCTGATCCAGCCAGTCGACCAGCTTATGGTCATCGCCGACCGCCAGATGCTCGATCAGCAGATCGACCCGCTGCCGCAACGCGTGAAGCTGCCGTCCGTCGGCAGCATCGGCCTGCGCGGCAGAAACCTGACGCAGAGCCGAAAGCTGATAACAGTAAACCATTACCGCCTGGCCCAGGTTGAGCGAGGGATAGTCCGCCGCCATCGGGATCCCGGTCAGCAGATCGGCCAGCTCCAGTTCATCGTTGGTCAGGCCGGTATCCTCGCGGCCAAATATCAGCGCCGCGCTGCCGATCCACTGCTGCTTTTCCGCCAGCTGGCTTTCCACCTGCTGCGGCGTCGCGTAGTAGCGAAATTTCGCCCGGCTGCGCGCGGTGGTGGCGACACTGAAATCAATATCCGCCAGCGCGGCGGCCAGCGATGGCCAGTGCGTGGCTTTCTCCAGGATATCGTTGGCGCCATGAGCGACACGCCGCGCTGCGGGATCCTGATGCGCCTGGCTATTGACGATGCGCAATTCATCAAACCCCATGGTTTTCATCGCGCGGGCTGCCGCCCCGACATTCTCGGGGCGCGCAGGTGAAACAAGTATCAGAGAAAAACGCATGCCGGCCTTCTTAAGTTCATTTTGGACATATTTTAACAATAACTAAGAGATAGGGTGGACGTGAAAGGTTCACCATGCTTTTAACAAATCAACAACATAATTACAGCCGGTCTGACCAGCTATAATCGAAAGTCAGCAGACTTTTATGCAAATTTTACTGATAAAAACATTTATCTACAGATAAACTCATTTACTTCAGTGAATTAAGAAATGTTAAAAATTAGCTATACTCTTTTATCACAAAGCGTGAATTTTTTTCGTCTGAAAGCGTACTTTGTGCGCTAAACCTCCCTTCTGTGAGGCATTTTTCAACCGCACCTCAACGTGCTACAATTGGTTTGATATAAGTCAATTAAGCTTTATTTATTGGCTGTTGGCCGTGGCTTGTGCTGTTATGTTGCTGTTAATGAGGTTAGGATATACGCCATTTTTGACCTTGCCGAGACAGGGACTATGCCCTTTTTACCTGGGATGTTCCGGTCCATGAATGGCTTGTGAACATATTCCGTACAGCCCGCGCAAAGCGTTAGTTAACGCTTGCGTATTACCTGAACAGGGTAACCGCTGTATGCCCATATCGTTTTTTGGCAATTTTAGGTAGCGAACACATGCAGACCCCGCACATACTTATCGTTGAAGACGAATTAGTTACTCGTAATACTCTCAAAAGTATTTTTGAGGCCGAAGGCTACATGGTTTATGAAGCTACGGACGGTGCAGAAATGCATCAGGTTTTGACCGAGAACGACGTCAACCTGGTCATCATGGACATTAACCTTCCCGGCAAAAACGGCCTGTTGCTGGCACGCGAGTTACGCGAACAGGCCAATGTAGCGCTCATGTTCCTGACCGGCAGGGACAACGAGGTCGATAAAATCCTCGGTCTGGAAATCGGCGCCGACGACTATATCACCAAGCCTTTCAATCCGCGCGAGCTGACTATCCGTGCCCGCAACCTGCTGTCGCGTACCATGAACCTGGCGCCGCACAGCGAAGAGCGTAAGCTGGTTGAGAGCTATCGCTTCAACGGCTGGGAGCTGGATATCAACAGCCGTTCCCTGATCAGCCCGCAGGGCGAGCAGTACAAGCTGCCGCGCAGCGAGTTCCGCGCCATGCTGCACTTCTGCGAAAATCCGGGCAAGATTCAAACCCGCGCCGATCTGCTGAAGAAAATGACCGGCCGCGAGCTGAAGCCGCATGACCGTACCGTTGACGTCACTATCCGCCGTATTCGTAAGCATTTCGAGTCTACGCCGGATACGCCGGAAATCATCGCCACCATTCACGGCGAAGGTTACCGTTTCTGCGGCGACCTGCAGGAATAACCGGTGTCGCGCTAAAGGGCCGTTTCACACGGCCCTGGTCTTGTTCTCTTAGCGGCTCCACGGCATGATGGGCACGGCGCTCAGCGCGTTTTTGGGCGACCCCTCTACGACTTTGTCGGAATAGCTGAGATAGATAAGCGCGTTACGTTTGCGGTCGTAAAAACGTACCACCTGCAGCTTTTTAAAGACCAGTGATGTGCGTTTACGAAAAACCACTTCACCTTCCGCTTTTCCCTGGGCGATCTTCTCGCTGAGCGTTATCGGCCCAACCTGCTGGCAGGAGATGGCGGCGTCTGAAGTATCTTCCGCCAGGCCTAAACCGCCTTTGATTCCGCCCGTTTTCGCACGGCTGAGGTAGCAGGTCACGTTCTGAACGTCGGGATCGTCAAACGCTTCCACCACGATTTTATGATCGGGTCCGAACACTTTAAACGTGGTATCGACAGAACCGACCACTTCAGCGCGTGCGATAAAAGGCGCGAAAATCACAGCAGTGACTATTAACAATTTTCTCATTGTCATAACGTTACCATTGCATAGAAAATAGATGACATTGTAAGTTAACCCGTTTAGCTTATTTGCGCTGGCGGATCTGGCGCGCGACGGTATAGCATACCGCACTGAGAACCCCCTGTGCGCCATCAGTAATTTTTGGAACTGCGATTGCGCCAATTTTAACCAGGATGAGGACGATTTATGGATCAAGCCGGTATCATTCGCGATTTGCTCGTCTGGCTTGAAAGCCATCTTGACCAGCCGCTCTCTTTGGATCACGTTGCCGCCAGAGCCGGTTATTCAAAATGGCATTTGCAGAGAATGTTCAAGGAAGTCACCGGTAACGCTATTGGCGCCTATATCCGTGCGCGTCGGCTCTCTAAAGCGGCGGTCGCGCTTCGCCTGACCAGCCGCCCTATTCTGGATATCGCCCTGCAGTACCGCTTTGACTCGCAGCAGACTTTTACCCGCGCGTTTAAAAAACAGTTCAACCAGACGCCGGCCTGGTATCGCCGCGCCTCTGACTGGCACTCTTTTGGCCTGCGTCCGCCGATTCGTCTGGACGACTTTCAGCTGCCTGAAGCTACCTGGGTCACCCTGCCGGAAACGGTGCTGGTGGGACAAACGCAAAGCTATACCTGCACGCTGGAGCAAATCTCCAGCTATCGCGATGAGATGCGCCTGCATTTCTGGCGGCAGTTCCTGACGGAAACGGATACGATCCCGCCCGTGCTGTACGGTCTGCATCAGTCACGCCCCAGCCTGGAAAAAGATGACGAGCAGGAGATCCTCTACACGACCGCCGTGCCGTCCGATAAGCTTTTTCAACCGGTACCGGCCACGCAAACCGTGCTGCTGGAAGGCGGAGAATATGTGCAGTTCACCTATGAAGGGCCAAGAACCAGCCTGCAGGAGTTTATCCTGCTGGTTTACGGCACCTGTATGCCGACGCTGCAGCTAACGCGTCGGCATGGTCAGGATATCGAGCGTTTTTACACGCACGGCGGAAAAAGGCTGCCGGAGCCGCCAAAAGATATTCGCTGCGAATACCTGATTCCTATCCGCCGCCAGCCCGCTTAACCGGCCGCTAGCGCTGCAGCTCATCCAGCGCCGGTTCGTCCAGATGCGAGACGTCACCGGCCGTTTCCACGACCCAGCCGGAGGCCAGCCAGGCGCTCTGCTGATAATCGACACGGGAAATGGAGCAGTTACGCAGCCGTAGCCGGCGCTCGGCATGAGCAGGCAGGCCCAGCAGCGTGCTGACCAGCACGCCCAGCGCCATGCCGTGACTGACCAACAGCGGACGGCTACCGGCCGGCAGCTGCAGACAGGCATTCAGCGCCTCGTGCATACGAATCGCCATTTCCGTCATCGACTCGCCGTTCGGGATACGACCATTTTCCGTGCCGTTGACCAGCGTGGCGCGCCAGCTTTCTTCTTCCGGCGTCAGCGAATCCAGTGGCCGCTGCTCCAGCACGCCCATATTGAGCTCGCGCAGGCGAGGATCCAACGTAACGTCGCAGCCGCAGGCGTCCGCGATGATCTCTGCGGTGCGTTTGGTGCGGCCCAAATCGCTGGCGATAACATGGGTGATGCCCAGATGTTTCATCCGCTCTCCCACCTGACGTGCCTGCTGCTCTCCTTTAGCTGTCAGCGCGCTGTCCGACTGTCCCTGAATGCGTCTCGCTGCATTCCAAAGCGTTTCTCCGTGGCGAACAAGATAGACCTGTAACATTGCTGTTTTCCGTTATACTGCGGCAAATTTGCGTAAGGGGTTCAAACAATTATGTACCATGTTGTCGCTGCAACCATTAATCCGGCAAAAATTAAGGCAATTTCTCAGGCTTTCAGCGATATTTTCGGTGAAGGATCCTGCCATACGGAAGGCGTCGAGGTCGACAGCGGCGTTGCTCTGCAGCCCCTTACCGATGCGGAAACGAGAACTGGCGCACGTCAGCGCGTACAGAATGCGCGTCGTCTTCGCCCCGATGCGGATTTCTGGGTGGCGATCGAGGCGGGTATTGAAGGGGAAAGCGCTTTTGCCTGGATGGTGATTGAAAACCAGCAGCAGCGCGGTGAGTCTCGCTCCGCCAGCTTTACGCTGCCGCCGGTGGTGGTAAAAGGCATTGCTGAGGGACGCGAACTGGGCGAGGTGATGGCGAGCCTGACCGGCATTGAAAACATCAAGCATAAAGGCGGCGCTATCGGCGCCTTTACCGCCGGACAGCTGAGCCGCACCAGCGTCTATCACCAGGCGCTGATCCTGGCGCTTTGCCCTTTTCACAACGCCGTTTATCAGCAAAATCCCGACGAATCAGATCTTATCTGAGCGGTTCAGCAGCTGCGCCTCCAGCCAGTCTTTCAGCGCTGGCGGCGCGCTTTTCAGGCTGTTGGAACCTCGGGTAATAGTGGCGATGCCCACGCCCAGATCGTTTTTCAGCTCGCGCTGGCTCATCTCGCCGCGCATCAGCTCTTCAATAATACGCAGGCGCGTGCCCAGCGCCTCGCGCTCGTCCGGCGTCATCATCAGCTGCAGCAGCGGCAGGTGTAGCCCGCTGTCAAAGGCGTGCTGCAGCAGCGCCACAAAGCGCTGCCACTCTTCGTTGTGGGGTTCCATGGTTACAGGAACGGAAGATTCGGTCATAGGTGGCCCATACTCATTAACTAGTACAGCAGCATAGCACAGGCCGTGCGGGATCAATAGCGTCGCTGCCACTCGCTGTCGGTAAGGATATTGTCCGATTTATCCATAAAGTGACGATAGTAAGCGTCATAAGCCAGCACGTTTTTCACATAATTGCGCGTTTCCGAAAAAGGAATGGTTTCGATAAAGGCGACCGCGTCCAGCCGTCCGGCACTGTTCCCCAGCCAGGTTTTAACCCGCGACGGCCCGGCGTTGTAAGCGGCCGATGAGAAAATGCGATTCTGACCAAACTGCTGATAAACCGATTCAAGATATTGCGTACCGATCTGAATATTGGTTTCCGGATCCAGCAGCTGACTGCTGTTGCTGTAGCCAGGCAGGCTGTAAACCTTCACCGTATGCTGCGCGGTCGCGGGCATCACCTGCATCAGACCGGATGCGCCGACCGGTGAACGGGCTTTCGGATTCCAGGCGCTCTCCTGACGGGCGATCGCCATCGCGTAGCTGACAGGGATCGCTTTCCCCTGGCTGTAGCGTTTAAACTGCTCCTGGTAAGCCAGCGGGAAGCGCTCTCTCAGGCTGTTCCACAGCTTGCCCGAAATGGTCGCCTGCACGCTGAGTACCCACCAGTTCTGCTCATAAGCGTAGCGCGCCAGCTGCTGCTGCTGGCTGCGGCTTTTGCTGCCGACCAGATAGCTCCATTCGGTTCTAGCCAGGTTATCCATGTTCCAGTACATCAGCTCGCGCACGCGGGCGATTTCCGGCCCCTGCGTCAGGCCGCGTTCTACTGCCGGCGCCTCGTCAACCTGTAAAGGGTAGGCGACGCCAAGCCGCTGCGCAGCGACCATCGGATAGAAGCCGCGCTCCTGCATCAGGCCGCGCAGAATTTTATCCGCTTCTTCTTTCCGGCCTTTCTCCAACAGCAGATCCGCCTGCCAGTATTGCCACTCATCTTTCTGTTTGCTTTCAACAGGCAGCCGCGCAATCCAGGTATTTAGCCCGCGCCGATCGTTATTGCCCAAAGACATTCTGACGCGACGCTCAATCAGCGAATCAGAATCGCTGCGCATCACCACGTCATCGCGCCAGCGGGCCTGCTCTGATGTCACGTCGCTGCCCATCAGCCGCCAGGCGACCGCTTCTTTCAGCGCCTGCTCCTCCTGCTCGTTCATCTTCTGCAGCCGCACCAGCGACGGGATCACCGCTCGGGCATTTTCGGCATCTTCACGCGCCACGCGCGCGAAAGCGATAGAGGTCGCCTGACGGGTAAAATCGGTCGGGCCGGCCACGCGGGCAAACGCCTCGACGTTCTGCGGATTGTTCTGTAAATCCATTATCGCGTTAGCGATGGTCTGATAATCATCGGGCAGCTGCTTCGCCAGGAAAGTCACCAGACTGCTGTTGCCGGCCACCATCGCCAGACGGATCCGCTCCAGCGTGGTAATCGGCGTCTGCTCGCCTGCCGCCTGCCAGACGCTGAACAGCTTATCGCAGGTAGCAGGCAGTGAAGTGCCGCGCAGCCAGATGGTTTTGGCGCCTTTCCAGGCCACCTGCTGTTCGCCGGTCGCCCATTTGGCGTAGTACCAGTTACAGCGCGCAGCGACTGGTTTTGGCTCGGTTGGACTGAACACCAGCAGCCCGCGCCAGTCTTCACGTCGCGCCAGCTCGTTGATAAAACGTGAGGAAAGCGTGCGTACTGGCGGCAACGTAGGATATTTTTGAATAAAGTCGTTGATGACGAAGCCGCTCTGCTGATCGAGGTTTTGCGCCAGCTGACGATACTCAAGGTAAGGATAAAGCGGGTAATCGCGCAGCGTGGGCATCAGCTGCGCCACCTGATCCATCTGTTTATTGTCCCAGGCCTGCTTGATCTCCAGATAGCGGGCACGCTGCGCATCCAGCGAATCGGCCTGCGCCGTGCCCGCAACCAGCGCCATGCAGGCGCCCGCTATCCAAAACTGCCACTTGTCCGCCATGACTTTTCCCACGTTAACGCCTCTCTTTGTCCTGTTCTTACCATTCCGGCTCTTAACATGCTAACCAGGCTTGGCCGCTCCCGCTATGTCGCATCGGCAAATTTACGCAACCTGACCTCTTTAAACAGCGGGTCAATCAGACGCCGTTTGGCGCTTTTTGCCGGTTAAAGGTTAATTGCGATCAACAATCGTTCTGCTTTTTTACTTCAGCATAGCTTGCCCTGCGCGCATCAACCAGATCCGCCTCTTCTCTTTATCTGGCGGAAAACAGCCAGTTACGATGATTTTATGCGCTTCGCAGAGCGTTTCCGTGATCAACATTCCCGCAAGGATTACCCGTGACGCAAAAATTAAAACCGGCGCCTGCCTGGTCTCGCTATGATGCCGCTGGCGTAATAAGAAGAATGCACAGCCATGAATCCGGCTTGAGTGCAGAAGAGGCGCAAAAGCGTCTGGTCGGCATCGGCCCTAACAAGCTGCCGACAGGCGATAGCCCGCATCCGGCAATACGCTTACTGGCTCACTGCACCGACGCCCTGACCTGCATTCTGCTGGTCGCCGCGTTTTTAACGGCCGTAACGGGACGCTGGCTGGATACCGGCGCTATACTCGCCGCGATCGCGCTTAACGTGTTGGTCGGCTGGCTGCAGCAGAGCGATGAGGAAAAGGCGTTAAAAAGCCTTGAGAAGATGCTGCCCGATCGGGCGCTGGTCAAACGCGACGGCAATGTTTTGCAGATTAATGCCAGCGAGCTGGTGCCTGGCGATATTGTCATGCTGAAAACGGGCGATAAAGTGCCTGCCGATCTACGTCTGATCGACGCGCTTAATCTGCGCGTGGATGAAACTGCGCTGACTGGCGAAACGGCCATCGTCAGCAGACAGGCTACCATAGCCCAGGGCGAGGAGCCGGCGAGCCGTCGTGAAACAATGCTTTTTTCCGGCTCAATCATCGTCTCGGGCAGCGCGACCGGTGTCGTGATCGCTACCGGAGAAAAAACGGAGCTGGGTAAAATCCAGCAAACGCTGACGGCCATTAAACCCCGACAAATCCCGCTGTTAAGGCAGCTTGAGAGATTCGGCAACGGCTTTTTGCTGCTGGTGATAACGCTAATCGCTTTCCTGTTTATCTTTTCACTGCTGCGGCACGGCCTGCCAATAGCCGAGCTGACGCCGAAACTAGCGGGTCTGGCTCTCTCCGCCGTGCCGGAAGGCTTACCGGCAATTATCGCCCTGACGCTTATGCTGGGCGCACGCACGATGGCGAGGAAAAAAATCGTTGTGCGCAGACTGCCTGGCGCGGAAACCCTGGGCGCGATGACCGTCATCTGCAGCGATAAAACCGGCGTGCTCACCACAAATGAAATGACGGTAAAAGCGCTGATACTGCACAACGAAACGATCCGCGTCGAGGGTAACGGCCATCGGCCGGAAGGCCGTTTTCTGCAGGAAAAAGTCTATCAGGTGGTGGAGCCCGCCGCGCATCCCCTTCTCAGCCGCCTGCTGCAAAATATGGATCTCTGCAACGACAGCGAGCTGTTGAAAAACGAGCAGGGAGAATGGCGCGTTGTCGGCGAGCCGATATCAGGCGCGCTCAAGGTAGCGGCGGCCAAAGCGCGTTTGCCCGAAGCGGAAACGCAGCTGCTGGAAAAGCTGCCGTTCGATCCCGCCAGAAAGTATCAGGCTACTCACCATCAGATTAACGGCATCGGTTATCTTCTGGCGACCGGCGACCCGGAAGCGCTTTTGCGGTTATGCGATTTTCAGCAAACCGAGCAGGGTCTTGCGCCGCTGGATAGTGGCTACTGGCAGCAGCAGATAGCGCAGTATGCCGGTGAAGGACTGCATCTGGTCGCCAGCGCCTGTCGCCTGGCCAATAAAGATCAGGCCGCTCTCGGCCACGAAGAGCTACAAAACGGCCTGATATTCTGCGGTATGGCGGCCATCATGGATCCACCGCGGCCTGAGGCAGCAGAAGCGATAGCCCTCTGCCATCGTGCCGGGATCCGGGTGAAAATGATGGCTGACGATCGTCCGGAAACGGCGCTGTCTATTGGCCGGATGCTGGGCATCGGCGACAGCCGCAACGTGCTGAGCGGCGCCCGGCTTGAGCGTATGACCGATGCCGAACTGGCGCAGGCTGCCAGCCGTTACGATATTTTCGTCGATCTGGAGCCACAGCATAAGCTGGGCCTGATCGCCGCGCTGCAGAGCGAGGGCGAAGTAGTCGGCATCACGGGCAACGGCGTTTACCACGCGCCGGCGCTGAAGCAGGCCGATGTCGGGATAGCCACAGGCGCCAACAGTGCCGCGATAGCGCAGGAAGTCGCCGATCTGACGGCGACTGACAGCAGCTTCGCCACTATCGCCAGCGCAATTCAGGAAGGGCGGCGCGTTCGCGACAGGCTGAAAAAAGCCGTGCGGTTCGTGCTGCCGGTTTGCCTTGCGCAAACGCTGCTGTTTATCGTCGCCATGCTGGCGGGAAAAATGATGCCGCTGACGCCGCTGCAGATTTTATGGATCAATATCACGGCATCGATCGCGCTGGCTCTTAGTCTGGCTTTCGAAAAGGGCGACTCGTCCGGATCGCGGGAAGCGGAGAGCAGGCTGTTCTGGCGCATCGGCTTTGTCGGCGTCCTGATTATGCTGAGCGCTTTCGTGATGGAGATCTGGCTGCAGTCGCGCGGCTACGAGCCGGCCTTTATTCGTACCATGCTGCTGCAAACCCTGGTAACGGCGCAGTGCGCTTATTTGTTGAACTGCCGTGAGCCGGAGCGTTTCTCGCTGAACAGTAATCTGCTGAAAAGCCGCGGCGTCTGGCTGGCTGGCTGCCTTATGGCGCTGCTCCAGCTGGCGCTAATCACCTGGCCTGCCATGAATGCACTTTTCGACACCGTGCCGCTGCCGCTGGACTTCTGGCTGATTACCCTGGCCGTCGGCGCGCTGCTGTTTGCGGCGTTTGAACTGACAAAGTCGCTTATGCACCGCTGGGTTAAAGGCTAAGCGGATATTCAGGGCGCGCAGATAGTGTAGCCAGCGCGCCCGAATAACGCTTTTCACAGGCAATTGGCCATCTCCTGGCGGCGATGCTCCCGACAAATTTAATAAAACGCTGGCAACGCCTGCAGGAATAATGACTTAATAATCGCCGATAATTATATTACCATCTCATCCCCATTTTATTTCCCTTCTCTGACATTATTTGCATCAATAATTATACGAGCATCCCAAAAATAAATAACCCGACGATTAACTCTATATTTTCAGTTGCTGTTTAATGTACAGCCGTCTCTAAAACAGACTGGCATCTCTGTAATACAATACACGCCTGCTTATCAAAAAACATCTCCTGCGGATGCCTGTCAATTAGCAACATATTTAGCGTGGTTAATTCAGCCGGAACAATTAGCCTATATTTTTATGTCATCTTTCTGAAAGATTAATATACTATTCACTCTTATTCAGACCCTGAATTTCCAGTTATCCCTCATCGGAGGTATTTGCGTGGCTATTTTCCCCCTGACTACCGTACAGCAGGCCGTCTGGCTCGACCAGCTTCTGACCCCGGAAGCGCCTTGTTATAACGTGGGCGCGCTGTGGCGCCTTGATACAACCCTCAATTTTGCATTATTACATAAAGCTATCCGGCAAATTATGCCGCAGCATGACGCATTAAATCTTGTACTGAGAGAGAATGAGCAGGGTGTTAATCAGACGACCGTCCATAAAAAAGAACCTATTCTCGAATTCCATGATTTAAGTAAGGCCTCTCTCTCCATCGACGAAGCGAAAGCCTTTATTAACCGACAGTTTATTCGCCCTTTTAATCTGTATGGTGAACTGCTTTGGCGAAGTATTATCGTTAAGGTTAATGAATCAACTTCTTTCTGGCTTATCAACGCCCATCACATTATTGCCGACGGCACCTCCGTTTCGCTGTTAAGCAAAATGATTATGTCCCGTTATAAAGCGCTGCTGGCGCAGGAAAGTTTGCCGGTCGCGACCGCACCTGGCTATAGCGAATTTATTGCTTATGACCACGGCTATTTACGTTCGGATCGCTACCACCACGATCGGGAATACTGGATTAATCGCTTTGCCGAAGCGCCCGCTTCGCTGCTCGAACGTCGTCAGGGCTTTCAGGATGTGCAGCCGAGCTTTCAGGCCGTACGACGTATTTCAGCGGCTCGCTATAGTCAGCTCGAAGCGTTTGCCGCGCGGCACGGCGGTTCCGCCATGCATTTTTTCAATGCGCTTATCGCCTGCTGGTTCGCGCGCCAGTGGCAGACCGATTCCGTGATGCTGGGCGTGCCGGTGCATAACCGCAGCGGCGCGCGCTACAAGCAAACTCTCGGTATGTTTTCCTCTATGCTGCCGATCAGGCTCGCTGTCGACAGCGGAGAGCCTTTTGCGCCTTTAATTAAACAGGTTGCCGCCGAGCTGCGTCGCGGCTATCGCCATCAGCGTTTCCCCATCGCCGAACTGAATCGTCATTTGCGTCTGAGCCAGCAAGGCCGCCGCCAGCTCTTCGACATGAGCTTTTCGCTGGAAACCTTTCCGACCGACATAGAACTTAACGGCATGCCGCTAAAGGTCGAGGCGATGCATCATCAACATGAGCAGATGCCGCTGGCCATCTATCTGCGCCATTACCATCCCGGCGACGATCCGCTGCTGGAGTGTAACGTCAATCTGGCGTGGTTTAGCGAAGAGGAGGCGCAACGTATTGCGGATCGCCTGCTGCAAATGATGGAGGCTATTCTGGACAGCCCGCAGGATCTGCCGATGGCGCATTTGCCGCTGCTGCTGCCCGACGAGCGGCGCAAAATTTTTCATGACTGGAACCTCACTGACGAAGCCTGGTCCTTTCCCGAGGGCATCCATCGCTATTTTGAGCAGCGGGCCGCTGAACGGCCTGACGCCATCGCCCTTTGCGGCTGCGCGCAGGAAACCAGCTATCAGTCGCTGAACCGGCAGGCCAACCAGCTCGCCTGGCAACTGCGGCGTCAGGGTATTAAAGCGGACGACCGCGTGGCGCTTTGCGTGGAGCGCGGCAAAGAGATGGTGGTGGCGCTACTGGCAATACTGAAAGCGGGCGGCGCCTATGTCCCGCTCGATCCGGATTACCCCCGCGATCGCCTGGCGCATATGCTGGACGACTGTGGCGCCGTGGCGCTGCTGGTGGACAACGCGGGCGAAACGGCGCTTAAAGATCTGGGGTCGCTTCCTCGCCTGCATCTGCTGGCGGATAAAAAGCGCTGGCGGGAAGCGCCGACGGGCAACCTTTCTGCAGCCTGCGACGATCCGCAGCGCTCGCTGGCCTACGTCATCTACACCTCGGGATCGACCGGCAAGCCGAAAGGCGTGATGAACGAGCACCTGGCCGTGATGAACCGACTGCGATGGATGCAGCAGGCTTACCAGCTGCGGCCGGAAGAGACAGTGCTGCAAAAAACGCCGTTCAGCTTCGACGTTTCGGTGTGGGAGTTTTTCTGGCCGCTGATGATCGGCGCGCGGCTGGCGCTGGCGAAGCCCGGCGGTCACCGTGAGCCGGATTATCTCAGCGAATTTATACAGCGGCATCGGGTCACCACGCTGCACTTTGTGCCTTCCATGCTGCAGCTTTTTTTACGCCACGGCGAAAGCGCGCAGTGCGGCAGCCTGCAACGCGTCATTTGCAGCGGCGAGGCGCTGCCGCTGGCGACCGTGCAGCGCTGTCACCAGCTGTTGCCGCAGGCCGCGCTGCACAACCTGTACGGCCCGACGGAAGCGGCAGTGGATGTCTCCTGCTGGCACTGCCAGCCTGATGATCCACGCCCGCTGGTGCCTATCGGCAAACCCATCGCCAATACGCGCCTTTATATCCTCGACGCGCAGCTGCAGCCGGTGCCGCCGGGCGTCAGCGGCGAGCTGCATATCGGCGGCGTTCAGGTCGCCCGAGGCTACCTCAATCGCCCCGAACTGAGCCGCGAACGCTTTATCCCCGATCCCTTCAGCGCCGATAGCAAAGCCAGACTTTATAAAACTGGCGATCTGGCGCGCTGGCTGGACGACGGCAGCATTGAGTATTTGGGCCGCAACGATTATCAGGTGAAAATTCACGGCCTGCGTATCGAGCTGGGCGAAATCGAACAGCAGCTTGGCGGCTGCGACGGCATCGAGGGCGCGCTGGTGCAGGCGTGCGATGACGGCGCGGGCGATAAGCGGCTGGTGGCCTGGGTGGTTGCAAAACAGGAAGCCGATCTTGCGCAACGACTTCGTAATCAGCTGAAAGAGGCGCTGCCCGACTATATGATCCCGGCTACGATAGTGCAGCTGGACGCCTTCCCGCTGTCGCCCAATGGCAAACTGGATCGGAAAGCGCTGCCGCAACCCGATTTGCAGGCGCGACAGGAGAAAAGCTTTCTGCCGCCGGTTAACGACGAGGAGCACCTGCTGGCCGCCTGCTGGGCCGATCTGCTGGGCGCGACGCAAATTGGCCGCGATGATGATTTTTTCGAGCTGGGCGGCCATTCCATTCATGCCATCCAGCTGATGATGCGGCTGAAAAAACGGGGAGTAGCCGTTGATATTAAAACGCTCTTTTCTCACTCTACGCTACGCGAACAGGCTGAAGCCATCCGTACCGGTTATCGTCCCGATGCACAGGCCGCTTCGCCGGAACCCTTGCAAAAACTGCTGCTGCAGCTGAACAAACCGCAGGAAGGCTTTCAACTGCTACGACCGCTGAACGTGCATACCGCCAGTCGCGATTTATGGATGGTGCATCCCGCCATCGTAGGCTGTGAAATCTATCAGGATTTGGCGATGAGTCTCGAAGGCAAAATGAACGTCATCGGCATTAATAACTACAACCTTTTTAATCAGCCTGTGGTATCCGCCCTGCCCGCACTGGCCGGTTACTATTTGCAGCATATGCAGCGCCGCGGCCTGCCGGAAGATCGACCGATTTATCTGCTTGGCTGGTCAATGGGCGGACTTATCGCGCTGGAGATCGCCGCACAGCTTGAACGTGCAGGTTATCAACATATTCACGTTTACGTGCTGGACAGCCTTTATCAAACCGATGTACAGCAGCGTATCGTGCCGGGCATGCTGAGATCGCTGCTAACCGCTATCGGCTTGCATGGCGAGGCGGCGGAACGCGCTATCCGTATCGAAGAGACTGAGCTGAGGTTAAATAATCAGCCGATAAGCGCCCCGCTTCAGCGCACCAGGGTAACGCTGTTCAAAGCCATGAAGTTTGTCGATCTGAGCATCACCAATGAGGATGACGGGCGAGAAGTGCTGGCGCTGGCCGATAACGGCTTAGGCAAGATCTGTCCGCATCTTAGCGTCGTGCCGCTGGCGGCAGATCATCACTCCATTATCGCCTGCCATCAGGAAATTATCGCCGCGATGACCGGCAGCAGCGCGCTGAAAATCCCTACCGCGTAACCCTCGCTTCCTCTGCCGCAAACGCTGTCGTTTGCGGCGCTTTCCCGATACGGGTAAGATAGCCTCTCCGCCTGATTCCTGGTGCAACTCGTTAAAATAACGGAACTTTATGCCAGAAGACGGTTTCCGATATTCTTATGCAGGAACAATCCGTTATGGAAAGCCGTAGCAGCGAGCGGGTAAAAAGACTGGCGCATGCGCTGAAGCGTACCGACAAGATCCATCTGAAAGAGGCGGCGGCGCTGCTGGGCGTCTCCGAAATGACTATTCGCCGCGATCTTGGCGAACAGCCCTCTTCCGTGGTGCTGCTTGGCGGCTATATCGTCAGCGACCCTAAAGCGACCCAGCGCCACTACTTTGTCTCCGATCAGCAGACGCATAACGTAGAGAAAAAGCGTCGGCTGGGCCAGCTGGCGGCCACGCTTATCCAGCCCGGCGAAACGGTGTTTTTCGACTGCGGCACCACCATGCCCTGGATTATCGAGGCTATCGACAACGAGCTGGAATTTATCGCCGTCTGCTGCGCGGTCAACACCTTTCTGGCGCTGAAGGAGAAGCCAGGCTGTAAAGTGATCCTTAACGGCGGCGAATTTCACGCCGATAACGCGATATTCACGCCGCTCGGCCAGGGATCGGCCATCGATAATCTTTGTCCCGCCAAAGCCTTTATTTCGGCGGCCGGTATCGATGTGGATCAGGGCGTGACCTGCTTTAATCTCAACGAGTTGCCGATGAAGCATCAGGCTTTGCAGCGCGCCAGCCATAAATTTCTGGTGGCGGACAGCAGCAAATTTGGCAAAGTGCTGCCGGCCCGCATTGGCGATCTTTCTTTATTTGATACGCTGATCAGCGACGACGTAGCACCGCCAAAGCTGGCCCGGCAGCTGGAACTGGCGGGCGTGACGCAATATCGCACCTCGCTCCCGGGATAATCTGCCGCCTGCGGCTGTGATTGCCGGGTGAAACCAGCTAAACTTCGCTATCTGAGCGGGCAGCGACTGCCCCGATTATTACACAGACACCAAGAGGCTCATCCTACGTGGCTCAATTCGTCTATAGCATGCATCGCGTCGGCAAAGTGGTACCGCCGAAGCGTCATATTCTGAAAAACATCTCCCTGAGCTTTTTCCCCGGCGCCAAAATCGGCGTGCTGGGCCTGAACGGCGCGGGTAAATCAACGCTGCTGCGCATTATGGCCGGCATCGATAAAGATATCGAAGGGGAAGCTCGTCCGCAGCCCGGCATTAAGATCGGCTATCTGCCGCAGGAGCCGCAGCTCAATCTGGAGCATACCGTTCGCGAATCGGTGGAAGAGGCGCTGGCCGAGGTCGTTGGCGCGCTGAAGCGTCTGGACGAAGTCTACGCGCTCTACGCGGAAGAAGACGCGGACTTCGACAAGCTGGCCGCAGAACAGGGCCGTCTGGAAGAGATTATCCAGGCGCACGATGGCCACAACCTGAACACCCAGCTGGAACGCGCCGCCGATGCGCTGCGCCTGCCGGACTGGGATGCGAAAATCGCTAATCTTTCCGGTGGTGAGCGTCGTCGCGTCGCGCTATGCCGTCTGCTGCTGGAAAAGCCGGACATGCTGCTGCTGGACGAACCGACCAACCACCTGGACGCCGAATCCGTGGCCTGGCTGGAACGCTTCCTGCACGACTTCGAAGGCACCGTGGTTGCAATTACCCACGACCGCTACTTCCTGGACAACGTAGCTGGCTGGATCCTGGAGCTGGACCGCGGCGAGGGTATTCCGTGGGAAGGCAACTACTCGTCATGGCTGGAGCAGAAAGATGCCCGCCTGGCGCAGGAAGCCTCAAGCGAAGCGGCCCGCCGTAAATCGATCGAGAAAGAGCTGGAGTGGGTGCGCGCTGGCACTAAAGGTCGTCAGTCCAAAGGCAAGGCCCGTCTGGCCCGCTTTGAAGAGCTGAACAGCACCGAATACCAGAAGCGTAATGAAACCAACGAACTCTTTATTCCGCCAGGCGCTCGCCTGGGCGATAAAGTGTTGGAAGTCAGCAACCTGCGTAAATCCTACGGCGATCGCGTACTGATTGACGACCTCTCCTTCTCCGTGCCGAAAGGCGCGATTGTCGGCATCATCGGTCCGAACGGCGCGGGTAAATCGACGCTGTTCCGCATGATGTCCGGTCAGGAGCAGCCGGATTCCGGCAGCATCGTACTGGGCGATACCGTGAAGCTGGCCTCGGTGGATCAGTTCCGCGACAGCATGGACAATTCGAAAACCGTCTGGGAAGAAGTTTCCGGCGGCCAGGATATCATGCGCATCGGTAACATTGAGATGCCAAGCCGCGCCTACGTCGGCCGTTTTAACTTTAAGGGCGTCGACCAGGGTAAACGCGTGGGCGAACTCTCCGGCGGCGAACGCGGTCGCCTGCATCTGGCCAAGCTGCTGCAGGTTGGCGGCAACATGCTGCTGCTCGATGAGCCAACCAACGACCTGGATATCGAAACCCTGCGCGCGCTGGAAAACGCCCTGCTGGAGTTCCCGGGCTGCGCGATGGTAATCTCGCATGACCGTTGGTTCCTGGACCGTATCGCCACCCATATCCTGGACTATCAGGACGAGGGCAAAATCGAATTCTTCGAAGGTAACTTCACCGAATACGAAGAGTACAAGAAGCGTACCCTGGGCGCCGAAGCGCTGGAGCCTAAGCGCATCAAGTACAAGCGTATGACCAAGTAAACCGGCTATATCGCCGCGTCCGGCTGTTTGCGGACGCGGCGTTTTTTCTAGCGATAAAACTCCTGAAAAATTTCTGACTCCAGCGCGAAATCCACAAAGCGCACCAGCGCGGGCGAATTCAGCTTGCGGCTTTGATAAACCAGCCACAGCTCGCTGCCTAACGCTTTCCACTCCTGCAACACCTCCACCAGCTTTCCTGCGGCCAGCATCTCTTTTGCCAGCATTTCCGGCAGCAGCGTAATACCGGCGCCCGCCAGCGCGCACTCTCGTGCGTAGAGCAGGTTATCGGTGGTATGTACCGGCGGCAGCTGCCAGCGGTAATACTCGTCCCCTTTTCTTAGCGCCCACTCGTTCCATACCTGATGTGCGATGCAGCGGTGTTCCGCCAGCTGCAGAGGGTGCGTTAACGCTTCATAACCCGCCAGATAACCAGGCGAAGCGACCAGCAAGCGCTGAGTGTAGCCAACCCGGCGGCCAATCAGCGAAGAGTCCTGCGGCTGTCCGGTACGCAGCGCGATATCGTAGCCTTCCTGCACAATATCGCGGACTTCATCCGACACTGATACCTCCAGCATTACATCCGGCCAGGCCTTCTGGAAGGCGGCGTTAAAGCGAGCCAGCAGCGTGGCGCCAATGCCCGCTGGCGAAGTGATACGCAGCCGTCCGCTGGGATTGTCCCGCAGGCGATCGATGGTCATGGCGGCCCTTTCGCTGGCCTGCAGCATCTCCCGGCAGTGCACCAGATAACGCTCGCCGGCGAAAGTCAGGTTGAGCTGACGCGTAGTCCGATTGATCAGACGCAGCCCCAGCGCCTGTTCAAGCTGGCTGATACGCTGGCTGACGCTTGATTTGGGCAACCCCGCGCGCTTCGCCGCCCCGGTAAAACTGCCGCACTCGGCCACCATTGCAAAGAGAGCCATATCCTGCAGCTGTTTAAACATTATTGTTCACCTGAAACGAACACTGAGTTCTTGATTGTACGACTTATCATTAGTCTGCTTAGCTTCTACACTCAATAACACAACTTAAAGGAGATGCGCTATGACAATCAGAGCAATTGCTGTTAATCCAGAAAAAACGGATCAATTTATTGAAATACAAACAGATAAGCGTGGCCCTGAAGGCTACGATCTGCTGGTTGAGGTGAAAGCCGCCTCGGTCAATCCGGTCGATACCAAGGTGCATAAAGGCGCGCAGAAAAACGGCCTTGCCGAACCTCGCATTCTGGGTTGGGACGCCAGCGGCGTCGTGCTGGAAGTGGGCGACAAGGTGAGCAACCTGAAACCAGGAGACGAAGTTTACTATGCGGGCGACCTCACTCGTCCGGGCAGCAACGCGACGCAGCAGCTGGTCGACTCCCGGATCGTCGGCCGCAAGCCCGCTTCGCTAAACTGGGCCGAAGCCGCCGCTATTCCGCTGACCGCGCTGACCGCGTGGGAAGGTCTGTTCGATCGTCTGCTGATCGATAAAGCCAAAGAAGGTAAAACGCTGCTGATTGTCGGCGGCGCGGGCGGCGTGGGCTCGCTGGCGATTCCATTCGCGAAGCTGCACAGCAAAGTCAAAATCATCGCCACCGCTTCGCGTCCCGATTCGGCGCAGTGGTGTAAAGATCGCGGCGCGGATCTGGTGATTGATTATAAAGATATGCCAGCCGAACTGGAAAAACAGGGCCTGAAGCAGGTGGATTATATTTTCTGCCTGAACGACACCGACGGCCACTGGGACACGCTGGCGCAGCTGATTGCGCCGCAGGGCCAGATCTGCACCATTGTGGAAAACGAAAAACCGCTGAATATGGATCAGCTCAAGCTGAAAAGCGCCGCGCTGCACTGGGAATTTATGTATACGCGCAGCATGTATAACACGCCGGACATCGCCCGTCAGGGAGAGATTCTGGATGCCACCGCCAAATTGCTGGATGAAGGCAAAGTGACGACCTCGCTCAGTAAAACGCTGCAGGGCTTAAGCGTGGAAACGCTCAACGAAGCGCATCGTCTGGTACTGGAAGGCCATATGCGCGGCAAAGTAGTGATGGTTTACTGATCCCCGAGACGGCTCGCAAACGCAAAAATAGAGCGGGATTATAATGGCGCCGGCGCTTGAGGCTTTTTGCCTCTGGCCGTCGGTTGTAACGCTGAGGTGTCGTGAGGCAGAAAGAAGAAAGCCCCGAAGGTAATTTTCCAATTAACCAACGAGGCCATCTGCATGCTCAAACATCATCAGAGTAGCCTCTTGCCAGCCGCAAGGCAAGGAGAAGCAGGCCATGAAACTGCCGCAAAACGCCCTTTTCTGGTGCATAGCCATCGTCTGTTTGACGCTGCTGCTGTTCACCGTCCTGATACGGAAATCGCTCTGCGAAGTTCGCTACAGGGATGAGCAAAGGGAGGTAACGGCGTTTCTGGCTTACGAATCCGGCAAGTAGCCGCGGGCGGGGATAATCCCCGCCTTTTCAGGCTGATAGTGTGAGCGTGACCGCGAGCGCCTTTTACAGGGCTGCCGGTTTTCCGGCAGCTCTTTTTTTATGGTTATCGCGGCTTCTGTGACCCATCCCGCAACCGCTTAGCCAGATGCCAAAATTTGACTTATCTTCCCCCGCCATCCTTGTGCGGCTGTACGATGCCCCAGCCTGAGCGCCTTTTTATACTGAAGCGGCAGCATGCTTATCCTGTACGGTCAGCGGCGCTCTACTCTCTAATTACAAGCCGCCGACTCTCTTACCAATGAGGTCTATGGCATGAAAATCAGTCACATTGAGGTGATTCGCCTCGCTATTCCTTTTGAAAGCGATCGTAGCGAGCTGGCGGCGGAAACTGCCTGGAACGCCGCTTCGCCCGCGTTAAAAAAGATGGAAACGCTGCTGGTGCGCGTTACGACAGACGAGGGTCGCCAGGGCTGGGGAGAAGGCTTCGGCCATCTGTGCAATCCGGTTACGGCGCAGGCGCTGCAATCGCTGGTGAGTCCGCTTTTTCTGGGCAAAGCCGTACCGCAAAGCCGCGAGGCGTTAACGGCGCTGGTCTGCGAGGCGGAGCAGGCGCTACACGCCTTTGGCCGCAGCGGGCCGGTGCGCTATGCGCTGTCGGCGATAGATATTGCGCTCTGGGATCTGCTGGGTCAGCGCCTGGAACAGCCTCTGTGGCAGCTGCTGGGAGCAAAACGTCGCGAAATCGGCCTTTACGCCAGCCTGGTCAGCTACAACAACCAGCCTGAAGAGGTCGCCCGCCAGGTGCGGCGCGCGTGGCAGGCAGGGTTCCGCACGCTCAAACTGCATGAAACCGACTACGCCGCCATCGCCGCCGCCAGAGCCGCGTTGCCGCCGGAAGCGACGCTGATGGTGGACGTCAACTGTCCGTGGACGGTAGCCGAAGCCAGCCATCGCGCGCAGCAGCTGGCGGAGCTGAAGCTGGGCTGGCTGGAAGAGCCGATCTGGCCGCCGGACGATATCGCCGGGCTGGCGGAAGTGCGCCGCGCGGGCACGCCGATAGCGGCGGGCGAAAACGCTTCCGGCGAATGGGGTTTTGAGCCTTTCTATGGCGCGCAGGCCGTCGATGTGTTGCAGCCAAGCGTGGCGAAAGTGGGCGGTATCACGGCATCGCTGCGCGTCTTCGAGCGCGCCGCTCAGCACGGCATTAGGGTCGTACCACACTGCTTTTACTATGGCGCCGGGCTGCTGGCGACGGCGCATCTGGTCGCGGCGCTGCCCGACGATATCCAGCTGGAAGTGCCCTGGATCCGCTTCTCGCCGCTGCTTTATCCCCAGTTAGATTTCAAACCCATGATGCGGTTGCCCGACGCGCCCGGCCTGGGCTTCAGACCAGATGCCGAAGTGTTGAAAAAGCATACCCTCAGCCATATCACCTTAACCGCGGAGAGCAGTCATGTTTAAAAACTATCGCAGCGTCGTGGCGCTGCTGCTGTTCTTCGCCGGTATCCTGAACTATCTGGATCGCGCTGCGCTGTCGGTGATGGCGCCACTGGTGAAAAAGGATCTGCAGATTGACGACGCGCAGATGGGCATTCTGTTCAGCTGTTTTTTTATCGGCTACTGCCTGTTCTGCTTTTTGGGCGGCTGGGCCGCGGATCGCTATGGCCCGCGTAAAGTGTTCGGCTGGGCGGCCGCGATCTGGTCGCTGTTCTGCGGCGCCACGGCGCTGGCGGGCAGCTTCGCGCATCTGCTGATTGTGCGCGTGCTGTTTGGTATCGGCGAAGGCCCGATGGGCACCACCACCAACAAATCAATCTCCAACTGGTTTCCCCGTAAGGAAGTCGGCCGCGCGGTTGGCTTCACCAACGCCGGCCAACCGCTGGGCGCCGCTATTGCTGCGCCCGTGGTTGGACTGGTCGGGCTGCATTTTGGCTGGCGCGTCTCTTTCGTCGTGATTGCCGCGCTGGGCTTTGTCTGGCTGGCCTTCTGGCTGTGGCTGTTTCGCGACCGGCCGGAACAGCATCCGCGCGTCAGCGAACCTGAAAGGCAGATGATTGCCGCCCAGCGTCCCGCCACGCGCGTAACCAAAACCGGCGATACCCGCCAGACGCCGCTCTGGCATTACGTACTGTCGCTGCCGGTACTTGGCGTCGCGGCCGCCTTTTTCTGTTTCAACTATATCCAGTTTTTCTTTTTGTCCTGGCTGCCCAGTTACCTCACTGACTTTCAGCATCTGGATATCAAAAGCATGAGCCTGATCGGCATTCTGCCGTGGCTGGGCGCTACCGTCGGCTTTATCGGCGGCGGCGTGATTTCCGATGCGCTGTTCCGCCGTACCGGTAATTTTCTGCTGTCGCGCAAGCTGGTAATTTTCTTTGGGCTGGCGGTCGCCGCGGTTTGCGTCATGCTCACGGCCTGGGCCAGCAACGTGACGATCGCCGTTTCGCTGATTACGCTGGCCAGCGTCTTCGCCTATATGACGCCGCAGGCGTGCTGGTCGCTACTGCAGGATATCGTGCCGGCAGAACGCATCGGCACCGCCGGCGGCTTCGTGCATCTGCTGGCGAATCTGGCGGGAATTTTATCACCGGGCATTACCGGCTTTCTGATCCAGTACGGCGGCGGCTACTCGTCGGCCTTTCTGCTGGCCAGCGTGCTGGCGTTGACCGGCATGGCGCTGTTGGGGCTGTTTGTACGCCAGCGTAGCGTAAACGCGCTGCGGGCGCTGGCCTGACTCGCTAAAAAGGAGCGCCGAGGCGCTCCTGTTATTCGCCAAGCATCTCCTGCACCAGCTCCACGCAGCGCAGGAAGCGCTCGTCGTAGCTGTCCTGCTCGACATGAACAAACTCAATATTGTTCGCCTTCAGCATTGAAACCAACAGCGCCTGGAACTCTTTGCGATCCACCGAGCTGCCGAGACTGCGCAAACCGTCCGCGACCCAGGGCACGTTGTTTTCCACCAGAATGACCAGGTCGAAGCGATACTCATCAATCATCGCCTGCACAAAAGGGTGCTCGCGCCCTTCGTACTTTTTGCAAAACGCCTGAGTAGTGACGAAATCCGTATCGATAAAGGCGACCTTGTTAGCGTATTTGACGGCAAAATCGATGTACTGCGCCTGGCCCAGCGCGATCTTGTCGTAGTCGGAATACTGCAGCGCCATCTCGTCGCCGCCCAGATGCGAGAAAACGTAGTCGCGGCCAAATTCCCAGGCGCTGGTGGTGTTAAAAATATTTGCCAGCTTGTTAACCAGCGTCGACTTGCCGCTGGATTCGCCGCCCAGAATCGCCACGGTGCGTACAAAGAACGGCTTCACTTCCGTCGGAATATATTCCCAGTAGCGAAAAGGATCCTGGCGGATCTGCGCGCCGCTGATATTCATAAAAGATCGTTTAGGATCGATCAGCACCGCCTCAATCCCCAGATGCTGCTGATACTGCGGCGCATCCGGCTCTTCGCTGGTGTAAACCCGGTTCGGGATAATGCCGTGGTTTTCCATAAAGTCGTTGATACCGCGGCTCCAGACGTCCCAGCCGTGCGGATAAGGCTCCATACCCTCTTCGTTAAACGAATGGATACGGATATTTTTCTGGTACTTAAAGGTTTGCAGCAGCCAGCGCAGACGATCGCTGACGGTCGGCTGCTGCGACATGGCGCTGGCCTCGAACAGCTCGCGGTCGCGCGGCTCATCATAGCCCATGATGATATGCAGTTCGTCGACCTGACTGCAGGCGCGCTGGATCAGATAAATATGGCCGGTATGCAGCGGATAGAATTTGCCGAAAACCACGCCGACGGTTTTTTCGCGGCGCGGAAATTCCAGCCCAAGATAGCGGTGCAGCGCCTCCAGCTTCTGCGCGCTGGGGCTTTTGATCTTGGCGTTGAGCAGCTGGCTGAGATAGCCTTTAGTCATGCCGCTGGCTTCCGCCACCTGCTGTAGCGTACAGCCCTGCTGGCGAATAGCCGTTTTCAGATAATCAAATGACGACACCGGGTGCCTCCTGCATAACGGGCGTGCTTTCCGCCGCTTTGAAGTGCGGAGCGCGTCACGCTCCGCTTTTAAGTTAGAGCTCGTCGAGGATCGCCAGCGCGTCGGCCAGCTTCTTCACGCCGTACACTTTCATATTCTCCGGCGTTTTCTTCGGCACGTTGGCGATGGGCACGATCGCGCGGCGGAAGCCATGCTTCGCCGCTTCGGAAATACGTTCCTGCCCGCTCGGTACCGGACGGATCTCGCCGGCCAGGCCGACCTCGCCAAACACCACCAGATCCTGCGGCAAAGGCCGGTCGCGCAGGCTGGAAACCATCGATAGCATCAGCGCCAGATCCGCGCTGGTTTCCGTGACCTTAACGCCGCCGACCACGTTGACGAACACGTCCTGATCGGCCATCTGCAGGCCGCCGTGGCGGTGCAGCACCGCCAGCAGGATCGCCAGACGGTTCTGCTCCAGGCCGACCGCCACGCGTCTGGGATTGCCCAACATCGAGTGATCCACCAGCGCCTGAATCTCTACCAGCAGCGGCCGCGTGCCTTCCCACAGCACCATTACCGAACTGCCGGAGGTGATCTCATCGCCGCGGCTAAGGAAGATAGCGGATGGATTGCTGACTTCACGCAGGCCCTGCTCGGTCATGGCGAACACGCCCAGCTCGTTAACCGCGCCGAAGCGGTTTTTATGGCTGCGCAGCGTGCGGAAACGGGAGTCCGCATCGCCGTCCAGCAGCACCGAGCAGTCGATACAGTGCTCAAGCACTTTCGGCCCCGCCAGCGAGCCATCTTTGGTGACGTGGCCGACCATCACGATCGCCACGCCGCGCGTTTTGGCGAAGCGGGTAAGATAAGCGGCGGTTTCCCTGACCTGCGCCACGCTACCGGGCGAAGACTGGATATCCGCCATATGCATCACCTGGATGGAGTCAATCACCATCAGCTTCGGCTCTTCCTGCTCGGCAATCAGACAGATCTGCTCGATGCTGGTTTCTGAAAGCATATTCAGGTTGGCGGTCGGCAGCCCGAGACGATGCGCGCGCATCGCCACCTGCTGCAAAGATTCTTCGCCGGTGACGTAGAGCGTCTTCATGTTTTCAGAGAGCTTACAAAGCGTCTGCAGCAGCAGCGTACTTTTCCCCGCGCCGGGATTACCGCCGATCAGAATGGCGCTGCCCGGCACCACGCCGCCGCCCAGCACGCGGTCAAACTCCTTAAAGCCGGTGGAGAAACGCGGCAGCGCTTCCAGGCTGATTTCCGACAGCTTTTGCACACGGCTTGGGCCGGCGCTGCCCGCGTAGCCGGTCAGACGTTCGTTGCGAGCCACCGTTGGCGACGCCGCCAGGCGCACCTCGGTGATGGTGTTCCAGGCGTGACAGGCGCTGCATTGCCCCTGCCAGCGTGGATAATCTGCGCCGCATTCGTTACAAACAAAGGCGCGTTTTACCGCTTTGGCCAAATCTACCCCTTAGCGTTCTTCGTGGATCAGGCTGCCGGTCAGGATGCAGAACACCCCCATCAGGTCAGCATGACGAATGGTCACTTCTGTTTTTTCGTTTACTTTTGGCTTGGCGTGATAGGCGATGCCCAGCGCCGAAGCCTGAATCATCAGCAGATCGTTAGCGCCGTCGCCAATCGCCACCGTTTGTTCCGGCGCGATCTCAAACCGTTTCGCCAGCTTGCGCAGCGTCTCCGCTTTATATTTCGCATCGACGATATCGCCCAGCACTTCGCCGGTCAGCTTGCCGTCGCGAATTTCCAGCTGGTTGGCGACGATGGCGGAAAGGTGCAGCGTATCGCGCAGGTATTCCGCAAAGTAAGTAAAGCCGCCGGAAGCGATAGCCACGTGCCAGCCCAACGCCTGCAGCTTATGCACCAGCGAGCTTAACCCCGGCATCAGCGGCAGTTCGTTGCGTACCTTTTGCAGAATATTGGCATCGGCATCTTTAAGTGTAGCCACACGCTGGCGCAGGCTGGCGGTAAAATCCAGCTCGCCGCGCATCGCGCGTTCGGTTACTTCCGCCACCAGCTCGCCGCTGCCCGCCAGTTTGGCGATCTCGTCGATGCACTCAATCTCGATCGCGGTGGAATCCATATCCATTACCAGCAGGCCTGGCGTTTTCAGATGCGGAATGCGGCCCAGCGGCGCGACGTCCAGCCCGGCGTCGTGCGCCAGTTTGGTCGCGCGCGGCGTCAGCGATCCCGCCAGGCGGATCACCTGATAATCCTCCACCGTCCAGGCGCTGACAATCACTATCGCCGCGCCCAGCTTATGCTGCAGCGCCGTCAGCCGATCCTTATTCAGATTGCGCCCATACAGAAGCCAGCCGGTACGGCCAGCGCGATAATCCAGCGGCATCACTTCATCGCCGCTAAGGGAAAGAGGCAAACCCGGCCAGAGAGAGACATCGGAAGGCAGGTCGCACCAGGTCAGACTATTTGGCATTACAGCTCCTGTAGGGGACAGATTAATCACGCAAGAGGCTACCCTGTCTCGCCCGCTTCTGGCAACATAAATGCGGTTCCGTTTCCGGACAAAGCGTGAAGGGTAAAAATGGCTAAAGCCAAACTAACATTCCGGCTGCACCGCACGGCGATCGTCCTGATTTGCCTGGCGCTGCTGGTGGTGCTGATGCAGGGCGCGTCCTGGTTCAGCATGGGCCATCAGGTGGCCCGCTCGGAGCAGGTTGAGGAGCTGGCGCGCACGCTGACCCGCCAGGTCGCCTTCAGCCTGACGCCGCTGATGGAGAGCAGCGATGACAACCATCAGAAAATCGTCGATATCCTGTCGCAGCTGACCAAAGAGAGCCGTGTTCTGGACGCGTCGGTGTATGACGACAGCGGCGCGCTGCTGGCGCGCAGCGGCGAAGCCATTAACGTGCGCGATCGGCTGGCGCTGGACGGCCAGCGGGCCGGCAGCTACTTCAACCATCAGCTGGTCGAGCCGCTAATCAGTGAGGACGGGCCGCGCGGCTTTCTGCGCGTCACTCTGGATACGCACGTGCTGGTAACAGATTCGCGCCAGGTCGACAACACCACCAATATCCTGCGGCTGATGATGCTGCTGGCGCTGGCTATCGGCATTATTCTGACGCGGACGCTGCTCAGAGATCGCCGCACGCGCTGGCAGCAGTCGCCGTTTTTGCTGACGGCCAATCGTCCGGTAAAAGAGTTTACCGAACAGCCGGAAAAAAAGGATACGGAGTAGCGAAACAGGCGAGCTGCATAGCGCAGCTCGCCAGTCGAGTATAAAGTTTCGCCTGAAAAATTCAGACGAGAGAGTTATTTACGGTTTTTAGATTGCTCTGATAATAAGACTTAGCCGCTTATATTTATAAAACCATACGTTTTAATCACTCTGACTGACAAATATCACCCTATTTTTAATCTGTAATAAAATACAGAGAGGTGAGAAAAACGCGGCGATTTATGAAGAGATACTTTAAAACGCTGACCGCGCGAGGCGGCCAGCGGGATTTACCCTTTTGTCATGGCTGATGAAAGGATCAGGCCTTATCGCCCAGCAGCACGGATTCCAGCGCGATTTCGACCATGTCGTTGAACGTGGTCTGACGCTCTGCCGCCGTGGTCTGCTCGTGCGTGCGGATATGGTCGGAAACGGTGCAGATCGCCAGCGCTTTCGCGCCGAATTCCGCCGCCACGCCGTAGATACCGGCCGCTTCCATTTCCACGCCCAGGATGCCGTACTTTTCCATTACGTCAAACATCTGCGGATCAGGGGTATAGAACAGATCGGCAGAGAAGATGTTGCCGACGCGTGCTTCCACGCCCAGGTTTTTCGCCGCATCTACCGCGTCACGCACCATATCGAAATCCGCAATCGCTGCGAAATCATGGTCTTTAAAACGCATACGGTTCACTTTGGAGTCGGTGCTCGCGCCCATACCGATCACGATGTCGCGCAGCTTAACATCCGCGCGAACCGCGCCGCAGGAACCGACGCGGATAATCTTCTTCACGCCGAACTCGGTGATCAGCTCTTTAGCGTAAATTGAGCAGGACGGAATGCCCATACCGTGGCCCATCACGGAGATTTTGCGGCCTTTGTAGGTGCCGGTATAGCCCAGCATCCCGCGCACGTTGTTGACTTCCACGGCATCCTGCAAAAAGTTTTCCGCAATATGCTTCGCGCGCAGCGGATCGCCCGGCATCAGCACTACGTCAGCGAAATCGCCCATTTCTGCGTTAATATGAGGGGTAGCCATCTTTTATCCTTATTGCTTAGCCGACCTGCGTCGGCATGTTACGTTGCGCTGATTACAGCATACTCTTGCCATATTCCATTGCGGACAGGCCAAAATAGGTCGCGACAGTCTGACCGATATCGGCGAAGGTGTCACGATATCCCAGCGAGCCGGGCTTAACGTTCGGGCCGTAAATCAGAATCGGGATATGCTCGCGCGTGTGTTCCGTGCCTTGCCAGGTCGGATCGCAGCCGTGATCGGCGGTGAGGATCAGAATATCGCCCTCTTCCACCAGCGCCATCAGCTCCGGCAAACGACGGTCGAACAGCTCCAGACCGCCAGCATAGCCAGCCACATCGCGTCGATGACCCCAGGTAGAGTCGAAATCCACAAAGTTGGTAAAAACGATACTGTTGTCCGGCGCCGTTTTCATCTCCTGCACGGTAGCGTCAAACAGCGCGTCCAGCCCGGTCGCCTTCACTTTTTTGGTGATGCCGACGTGCGCGTAGATATCCGCAATCTTGCCTACGGAAACCACTTCGCCGCCCTTCTCCTCCACCAGCTTTTTCAGGATGGTCGGCGATGGCGGCTCAACGGCCAGATCGTGACGGTTGCCGGTACGCTCGAAGTGGCCCGCTTTATCGCCAACAAAAGGACGCGCGATCACGCGGCCGATGTTGTAGCCGCCTTCGGTCAGCGCTTCACGGGCGATTTCGCACAGGTCGTACAGGCGCTGCAGCCCGAACGTTTCCTCGTGGCAGGCAATCTGGAACACTGAGTCGGCCGAGGTATAAAAAATCGGCTTGCCGGTTTTCATATGCTCTTCGCCCAGCTGGTCGAGGATTACCGTGCCGGATGAGTGACAGTTGCCCAGATAGCCCGGCAGGCCGGCTTTTTCCACCAGCTCGTCCAGCAGCGCCTGCGGGAAGCTGTTTTCTTTCTCGGTGAAGTAGCCCCAGTCGAACAGTACCGGCACGCCGGCGATCTCCCAGTGACCGGAAGGCGTATCCTTGCCGGAAGAGAGTTCACTGGCGTAAGCGTAAGCGCCAATGATTTCCGCGTCTTTATCCAGCCCCAACGGGAATTTGCCGGTGGATGCTTCCGCCGCTTTCCCCAGACCCAGCGCGGTAAGGTTAGGCAGGTGCAGCGGCCCTTTACGGCCGATATCCGCTTCGCCTTTAAAACAGGCTTCGGCGATATGCCCCAGCGTATCGGAACCTTCATCGCCAAACTTGTGAGCGTCTTTGCTTGACCCAATGCCGAAAGAGTCGAGCACCATAATAAATGCACGTTTCATCGTGGTCTCCTGCGTTGTTAACGCGATGAGCTAAATTTTATCGATCAGAACAGTATGCCGCTTATCCGGCGATTCTGCGATAAATAACTGGCGTCGGCGGCGGCGATTTTTCCGTCAGCGTAATCGCCTCTCTTACCGCTGCGGCGGCTTCCTGCCAGCCCGCTTCGCTGGCGGCGTGGATCACAGCAAGCGGCCGCTGGTTGTCCACACTGTCGCCCAGCTGCGCCATATCGCTCAGCCCTACGCTGTAGTCAATGGTATCGCTGGCGCGACGGCGGCCGCCGCCCATCGCCACCACGGCCATGCCCAACGCGCGGGTATCCATGGCGCTGACGATGCCGGGTTTATCCGCGTAAACCGCTTTACTGAGCATCGGCGCGGGCAGATAGCGATCCAGATTTTCGATAAAGTCCGTCGGGCCTTTTTGCGCGGCCACCATATGCGAGAACACTTCCGCCGCGCGACCGTTGTCCAGCACCGCCTGCAGCTTGCCCATCGCCTCGTCGCTGTCGGCCGCCAGCCCGCCGGAAATCAGCATTTCGGCGCTCAGCGCCATCGTCACTTCCAGCAGGCGCGGATTGCGATACTCGCCCGTCAGGAAACGCACCGCCTCACGAACTTCCAGCGCGTTGCCTGCGCTGGAGGCGAGTACCTGATTCATATCGGTCAGCAGCGCGGTGGTTTTGCAGCCCGCGCCGTTCGCTACGCCAACAATGGCCTGCGCCAGCAGATCGGACTGCTCGAAAGTCGGCATAAAGGCGCCGGAGCCAACTTTCACATCCATCACCAGCGCGTCCAGGCCTTCAGCCAGCTTTTTCGCCAGGATAGAAGCGGTGATCAGCGGAATGGAATCCACCGTCGCCGTAATATCGCGCGTAGCGTAGAAACGCTTGTCGGCGGGCGCCAGCGAGTTGGTCTGGCCAATAATTGCCACGCCGACCTCTTTAATAATGTTGCGGAAAATCTGGTCGTCCGGAAAAATATCGAAGCCGGGGATCGCCTCCAGCTTATCCAGCGTGCCGCCGGTATGACCAAGCCCGCGCCCGGAGATCATCGGCACATAGCCGCCGCAGGCAGCTACCATAGGGCCAAGCATTAGCGACGTTACGTCGCCCACGCCGCCGGTGGAGTGCTTATCCACGACCGGCCCGTTCAGCCCCAGGCTTTGCCAGTTCAGCACCGAACCGGAATCGCGCATCGCCATCGTCAGCGCCACGCGCTCCGGCAGCGTCATATCGTGAAACCAGATGGTCATCGCCAGCGCGGCGATCTGCCCTTCCGACACCGCGTTATCGCGTATGCCGTTAATAAAAAAGCGGATCTCCTCTTCGCTCAGCGCCTGGCCATCTCTTTTTTTACGGATAATTTCCTGTGGCAGAAACACGTTACCCCCTGGTGAGGTTAGCTGGCCCGGGCATCGCATCCGGGCGAATGGATCAGGTGCCCGCTTTTTAGCTGCGGGCTGGCCTGGTCATAAAGCGGTATTAGTAAGCGGAATCACTTTTAGCGGATGAGTGACCTGCCGCGTTCAGCAAGCTGGCGAGCAGGCTGGAAGCGCCAAAGCGGAAGTGGCGCGCGTCGGCCCACTCTTCACCCAGAATATCGTCCGCCAGCTTCAGATAAAGCGCCGCGTCTTCCGCGGTTTTCACGCCGCCCGCCGGTTTAAAGCCGACCTGATGTTTAACGCCTTTTTCGGCGATCGTCCGCAGCATAATCTCCGCCGATTCCGGCGTGGCGTTAACCGCGACTTTGCCGGTCGAGGTTTTGATAAAGTCCGCGCCGGCATCGATAGCGATTTCCGAAGCTTTACGGATCAGCTCCTCGGTTTTCAGCTCGCCGGTTTCGATAATGACTTTCAGCAGCACGCCCGCATCCGCGCACGCCTCTTTGCAGGCGTACACCATGTCGTAGCCGACTTCCTCATTACCGGCCATCAGCGCGCGGTACGGGAACACCACGTCCACTTCGTCAGCGCCGTAGGCGATAGCCGCATGGGTTTCCGCCAGCGCGATTTCAATATCATCGTTACCGTGCGGGAAGTTGGTGACGGTAGCGATGCGAATATCCGGCGTTTCCTGCTCGCGCAGCGTTTTGCGGGCGATCGGAATAAAGCGCGGATAGATGCAGATGGCCGCCGTGTTGCCAACCGGCGATTTGGCCTGCTGGCACAGCGCGATCACTTTCGCTTCCGTATCGTCATCATTTAGCGTGGTTAAATCCATCAGCTTTAGCGCACGAACGGCAGCTGCGGTTAAATCGGTCATAGTCTTCTCCGGAAAAGAGGCTGGTTTTGCCCAAACGTGAGCAGGCAAAGACGAATGTTAAAATAATAACATCCATCACGGCGGTTATCCGTGATGGTTTTCACACTGATCTAGATTCTGTTGCAGCAATTGTATAAAAATAGTGAGATGAGTCACTTATTTCAGCGCTGAAACCCGCCACAGGCGAAGCTGGCGTCATGTTATGATAATCACATTTGCTGACGGCGTAACCTGTTCATACTGATAGTATGGACAGGAGCGGTAACAGAAGAAGCGGCGGAAAGATTTTTCAGGATTTTGCCTGGCTAAGCCTTTGGCAAAACATGGACGGGGTTAAATACCAAACAGCCTGCGGGTATTTTCCCGAATGGTTTCGGCGATCTCCTGCGGCGACTCCTCGCGGATTTCACACAGGCTTCGCCAGACGTTTGCGATTCTTTCAGGACGGTTCGGCTGGCCCTGAAATCCCTGCACCGGCATATCCGGCGAGTCGGTTTCCAGCAGCAGCGAAGTCAGCGGCAGACGAGCGATAGCGTTACGCGTTTTACTGGCCCGCTCGTAGGTAATGGTGCCGCCGACGCCAATCGCGAACCCTTCGCGGATAAAAGCCAGCGCCTGCTGCTCGCTACCGGCAAAGCCGTGCACTACGCCGCGAGCGGGCAAATCGAGTTTGCGTAAATGCATCGCCAGCTTATCGTGGGTACGGCGCGAATGCAGAATAACCGGCAGATCGTAATCGCGAGCCAGCCGCAGCTGCGCATCCAGCACCGCCTGTTGCTTATCGAACTGCGGATCCTCAATAAAAAGATCCAGACCGATCTCGCCGATCGCTACCAGTTTTGGCGAGCGCTGGCGCAGATGCGCTTCCAGCTGCTGCAGATGTGCTTCCTGATGTTGACCAATCGCCATCGGATGCGTGCCCAGCGCCGCGTATAAAGGCGCGTGCTTTTCCGCCAGCGCCATTACGCCAGCAAAACGATCCGCTGAAACGCCGACAACAATGATCTTCTCCACGCCAGCTTCCGCCGCCCGTTGCAGGCTTTCCGCTTCGTTACCGCAGAAAGGCTCGAAATCAAAGTGACAGTGCGTGTCGACAAAACGGGTCATGCCAGCGATCCTTCCGGAAAATCATCATTGCCTGCCGCCGGAACGACAGACGGTTCGTTGGCGGCTGGCGCTGCCAGTGCTTCGCCATGCAGCCACTGCCCTATTGTAGCCAGGAAATAGCGGCCGCAGCGGCGACCCAGATGATAATCCTGATTCAGCGAGGCGATGCGGCTACCCAGCGCCATACTTGCCAGCGCGTGCGGTGGAAAGATCTCAATAACAGTGAGATCGCCCGGCGGCTCGTTAATAAACTCCTGCGTCTGGCGATAGCTTTCTTCATGCAGGTGCATGATATTTACCAGCGGCTGCAGCGCGCCCTTATCCAACCAGCGTTCGATACGCTTTAACCACTGCGGCGTATAGGTCATCTGCGACGGCACGGTACGGATCACCACAATGGTGTCGGCGCCGCGACGCGCCGCTTCACGAACAGGAATAGCATCGCTGATACCGCCATCAAGATAGCTGACGCCATCCAGATCGACGCCGGGTCGATACATGCCCGGAATGGCGCTGGAAGCTTTGATAATGTTCAGCCAGTTAGCCGCCGTAGGCGCGAAGTAGCCGGGCGAGTAGTCATCGCTGCGGCAGGCGCACATATAAAACTCTCGTCCTTCCGCAAACGCCTGCTCGCCCGCCGCCATCGCCAGTGGAAACTCTTGCGCGGTAATACCCGTCAGCCAGTCCAAATCGATAAGGTGGCCGCCGCGCACGAAACGCAGCGGATCAAAAAAGAGTTTGCTGGTGGTGTAACGCGTAATGACGCGTCGCGCGTAGCCTTGCTGTCCGCAGATAAAAGCGGAAAGGTTTTGCGCACCGGCGGAAGTGCCAATCAGTAAATTGAAAGGGTTATATCCGGCTCGCTGGAACTCATCCAGCACGCCAGCGGTAAAGATGCCGCGCTGACCGCCGCCTTCACAAACCAGAGCAAGCCTGCCGGGATGGAAAGGCTTCAGCGCCAGCGGCGCGATATTGCCGAGCGTAATCGGAATGCGTTGGCCCACCGTTCTCTTCTCCCGCATTTATCGTGCAGTGAGCATACGTCTACGCTGTCGCCAGCATTTGGCGCTAATTGCTATGAATGCTAATACAGAGGGGAAAAAGAGTGACGAAATGTGGCGAAAAGAGATGCAGGTAATAAAGAGGAAATAAGAGGGTGATTGCAGGCGGGCTTTTCAGCCCGCTGCGGCCTTCCAACGGCAGCACGTACGCTGCCGGGAGAGCATCAAACTAAAGTTTCTTCCGACCGGTAAACAGGCTGATCAGGAAGATAATGATACCCACTACGAAGACGATTTTCGCCGCCCATGCAGCTGTACCAGCCAGACCACCGAAGCCTAAGGCAGCGGCGATCAGTGCGATAACCAGAAAGATAATACCCCAACGAAACATAAGCTTCTCCTTACCCTATATTAAAATCGAACATCATCTGTTATTGATTTCTGCCTGAATTCAGCATGACTACGCTGTTACTGCGCTAGCGCTGTCACGGGCCAGCTGGCCCGCGCCGGTATTACGATTTCACCGCCAGATCGTTTTTGACGCTCTTCACGCCTTCAATCGCTTTGGCGATGCCCTCAGCACGCTCGGACTGTGCTTTGGTTTTTACCGTACCGGAGAGCTGAACCACGCCATTGGTGGTTTCAACCTTCACGTTACGAGACGGCACAATGTCGTCCGCTAACAGTTTAGCTTTGATTTCGCTGGTTGTTGCCGCATCACCGGCATAGCCGCTGACGCTACTTTTGGTGCTGTCTTTTACGTGCAGTTTATCGCTGACGGATTTTACGCCCTCAATTTTTTTCGCTTCGGCCACGGCCAGTTCAGCCTGATCCTGTGAAGCGACAAAACCACTCAGCGTTACCACGCCTTCGTGAGTTTTTACTGAGATATCCGTACTTTTAATAGCGTCGTTATCAACCAGGGCTGCTTTAACCTTGGCGGTCACGCCGCTGTCATCCATGTATCCACCGACTTTTTTCATAGAGCTATCGATCTTAGAACTCGCGCTGTCAGTAGTAGACTGTACTTTCGGCGTCGTGGTGTCTTCTGCCATCGCAGCGCCACTAACCAGTGCAGAACCTACCAGAGCAGCCATCAGAGTTTTAGCAATCTTAGTCTTGTTCATCGATCTCTTCCTTCTTAGGTTGATGCACCCACAACTGTGAGTTTTCAGTCACAAACGGCGTGACTGCAGTAATCAGGCTTTGTAGCAACCGCGCCACATATTTTGCGTCCTGTTGAAATAAATATAGACGCTGATCTGAATTTTGCTGCCCTTTGTGGTTGATATGGCGGATAAATGGGCAAAAGCGGAATTTTTTAAGATGAGTCTGTAGGAAAGGATTACGGCGATAGCGGGCGCCGAAACGACAAAAAAAAGCGGCGCCCGAAGCGCCGCCTTAGCGAGAGCAGCGCGCGTACGGCAGCGCTGCGGCTTATTACAATCAGTGCTCGCGCGTTTTGCGGAACACGACATCAGGATAACGTTCCTGAGTAATGTTCAGGTTCACCATAGTCGGCGCGATATAGGTCAGGTTATCACCGCCATCCAGCGCCAGGTTTACCTCGTTCTTACGCTGAAATTCATCGAACTTCTTCACGTCGCTGCATTCTACCCAGCGCGCGGTAGCAACGTTGACCGATTCATAGATAGCTTCGACGTTGTATTCGCTTTTCAGGCGAGCGACCACCACGTCAAACTGCAGCACGCCGACCGCGCCCACAATCAGATCGTTGTTGTGAACGGGACGAAACACCTGTACCGCGCCCTCTTCCGACAGCTGCACCAGCCCTTTCAGCAGCTGCTTCTGCTTGAGCGGATCGCGCAGGCGAATACGACGGAACAGCTCCGGCGCGAAGTTCGGAATGCCGGTGAACTTCATGTTTTCGCCCTGGGTAAAAGTATCGCCAATCTGAATGGTGCCGTGGTTATGCAGGCCGATGATATCGCCCGGATAAGCTTCTTCCACATGGGAGCGGTCGCCGGCCATAAAGGTTAGCGCGTCGGCAATCACCACGTCTTTGCCCAGGCGAACCTGACGCAGCTTCATGCCTTTCTCGTACTTACCGGAAACCACACGCAGAAACGCCACGCGGTCGCGGTGTTTCGGATCCATGTTCGCCTGAATTTTAAACACGAAGCCGGTAAATTTCTCGTCCGCGGCGGTAACGGTGCGGGTATCGGTTTCACGCGGCATCGGCGACGGCGCCCATTCCACTAACCCATCCAGCATATGATCCACGCCGAAGTTGCCCAGCGCCGTACCGAAGAAGACCGGGGAAAGCTGACCGGACAGGAAAGCTTCTTTATCGAACTCGTGAGACGCGCCCTGCACCAGCTCCAGCTCTTCGCGCAGCTGACCTGCCAGCTCTTCGCCGATGGCCGCATCCAGATCCGGATTATCCAGCCCTTTCACCACGCGTACTTCCTGGATGGTGTGGCCTTTACCGGACTGATAAAGATAGGTTTCGTTTTTATAAAGGTGATAGACGCCTTTAAACAGCTTGCCGCAGCCGATTGGCCAGGTGATCGGCGCGCAGGCGATTTTCAGCTCGCTTTCGACTTCGTCCAGCACTTCCATCGGATCGCGGATATCGCGATCCAGCTTGTTCATAAAGGTCAGGATCGGCGTATCGCGCAGACGCGTTACTTCCATCAGCTTGCGGGTACGATCCTCAACGCCTTTTGCGGCGTCGATCACCATCAGGCAGCAGTCGACCGCCGTCAGCGTGCGGTAGGTATCTTCCGAGAAGTCTTCGTGTCCCGGCGTATCCAGCAGGTTAACCAGGCTGTCACGATAGGGAAACTGCATCACGGAAGTGGTAATGGAGATCCCACGCTGCTTTTCCATCTCCATCCAGTCGGATTTCGCGTGCTGGCTGGAACCACGACCTTTAACCGTACCGGCGGTCTGAATCGCCTGTCCGAACAGCAGTACCTTTTCGGTGATGGTTGTTTTACCGGCATCCGGGTGCGAGATAATGGCAAAAGTGCGGCGACGAGCCACCTCTTGCATAAAAGGTGCATTTGACATGAAAAAACTCTGTTTGGTGCTGTGCCGCCGCTGCGCGATTTGCTCAGGAAGACACTGGCGATTAATCATCAATGGCCGGCATTTTCGCCGATTCGGACGCTATACACAATCCACAACGGCGCTTGCCTGACGGAAATGGCAGAAAGGCCGCAAAGCATGACACATCACGACCATTTTTTGCAGACGGTATGCGGCGCGGATTCCATTTCTCCGCCAGCCAGGGGGAAAGCGACGTTGCTACAGAGCAAACGTCAGAGACAAAAAAACCGCCGTAATGGCGGTTCTTTTGTGCTGGTCAGGTTAGCGGCCTTTCCAGCAGGCTTCGTTATAAATCTAACGCAAGCGCATCCCGAGGCTCATATTTTGAGCGGCTCATCATGACGTGTCAAGTAGCCATTCAGTTTATATAGTGTACAATTTCGGCGGACCTTTTCGCCGTATAGCAGCGGGCACCGGATTCAGAAAGGGATTTCCAACGGCCGTAAACGCAAGCGCATCCCGGTGCTTGCATTCACGGCAATATCTCCGGTGGTGTCGCCGTGAAGCGGTCTGTGCAAGGACCGCACAATGAAGCGGTATTGTTGTCGTTGTTACTGGTGCATTGTTCTCCACCGTAAGCGGGAAATGGAATATCTCCCATAACTCAATTGCGGTGACCATCAATGTAGCAGGCAAGTAAGCTCAAAACCGTCCCGCAAGGGGCGGTTTTCTTCAGGCGTTTCTCTCTTCTTCCCGCTTCTCACGACACTCACAGCCGGTAAGATGATCGTTGACCAGACCCAGCGCCTGCATCAGCGAATAAGCGGTGACCGGCCCAACCCATGTCCAGCCGCGCTTTTTCAGCGCCTTCGACATTTTTATCGCCTCTGGCGAGGTTTTGGTCTGCTGCCAGTACGTCAGATCGATGACGGCCGGGCGATCTTCCGCTGATGGCGCGAACTGCCAAAACCATTCCGCCAGCGAGCCTGTCTCTTCAGTCAGCTCGATAGCCCGCTGCGCGTTATTGATAGTGGAAAGGATTTTTGCCCGATTGCGCACAATGCTTTTATCAGCCATCAGCCTGGCTATCTCTTCTTCCCCAAACGTCGCGACCTTATAGAAATCGAAATCAGCGAAGGCGCGCCGAAAGTTCTCGCGCTTGTTATAGATAAGCTGCCACGACATGCCGGAATGAAAACCTTCAAGACAGACTTTTTCAAACAGACGACGATCGTCAAACACCGGTTTGCCCCATTCATTATCGTGATAGTCCGGCATCGTGGGCTGCCAGTAGCAGCAAACGCGGCCGTCAGCCGTTAAGGTCAATCCGGCCTGTTGCAGCGCGGCTTTATCATGCTTATCCATTGTTTTTCTCCTGCGGAACTCTCTGAATTAGCGACGGGATAGCTCTTTCCAGATAAACGCTCGTGCGGTGGCAGTGCTATATCTGACATCAGATGTAACATCCGCTTTTGGTGACAGGCGGCAATCGACGCTATTTTTAGTCCATTAACGGCGAAAAGTCAGTTCCGCTACGCCATCCAACCGTGAAAAGGGAAAATTCTATGAGCAACGATTACCAGCCAGCTAAAGTCTGGTCAGAGAACAAAAACGCCGGCGGCACCTGGGGCAGCATCAACCGCCCGACCGCCGGCGCGCGCCATGAAGCGATCCTGCCGGTCGGCAAACACCCTTTGCAGCTCTATTCAATGGGCACGCCTAACGGCCAGAAAGTCACCATTTTACTGGAAGAACTGCTGGCGCTAAACGTCAACGATGCCGAATATGATGCGCACCTGATCCGTATTGGCGACAGCGATCAGTTCTCTTCCGGCTTTGTGGAAGTGAACCCGAACTCTAAAATTCCTGCGCTGCTGGACACTTCCACCACGCCGCCGACCCGCGTGTTTGAGTCCGGCGCCATCCTGCTTTACCTGGCGGAGAAGTATGGTCATTTCCTGCCGAAAGATCCGGCAGGCCGCACAGAAACGCTGAACTGGCTGTTCTGGCTGCAGGGTTCCGCGCCTTACCTGGGCGGCGGCTTCGGCCACTTCTATAACTATGCGCCGGTAAAAATCGAGTACGCTATCGACCGCTTTACCATGGAAGCCAAGCGCCAGCTTGATCTGCTGGATCGTCAGCTGGCGGACAACCGCTATATTGCTGGCGATGATTACACCATTGCCGATATCGCCATCTGGCCGTGGTACGGCGCGCTGGTTAAAGGGCAGCTGTATAACGCCGCCGAGTTCCTGGACGCTGGCTCCTACAAAAACCTGCAGCGTTGGGCCGATGAGATCGCGCAGCGTCCTGCCGTAAAGCGCGGCCGTATCGTCAACCGCACCTGGGGCGAACCCGCCGAACAGCTGCACGAGCGTCACGACGCCTCTGACTTTGAGCTGCGCACCGAAGACAAGCTGGCGAAGTAAGACTGGCGGTTTTGAACGGCATAGCGGGCAGCGCGTTAAAGGCTGCCCGCTATGCACGATACGTCATACTCTGTCTTTACGTTACGAACTGCTATCTTCGCATCCAATACAATTTCTCTGTCCAGATACTGGCCCTGCGTTCTGCTGTACGATCTGGAAACCGGTTGCGCTTTCGCGCTCCGTCTCGCTCCATGTAGAGAAGCGTCCACGCCACACCACTTCGCCATGCTCGTCGAGCATGCGTTCTGGCAGGCCGTTCAGCTCGGTGTGATACCAGAAAACATCCGACTGCCGCTAATGCTGTCCACCCGCGCCAGCGGTTTCCAGCTGTTTTCGCTGTAGATGTACTGCGTGTTACGCGCAGGCTGAAGGCTGCTGCTCTCACCCACCATCCGTAATCCGCTCCAGATAAAGGTGACCGTTTCGGCTTCTTTACTGTGTCGGTGCAGGATTTTCTGGATGCGACGCCCGACAGCATCGTAACGGTATTCCGCGCAACTGAATTCTTTATGACCATCAAAGCGTACTTCACTGATGCGATGTTCATCGTCATAGCTGAAATGTTTTTTTAATGGCACAAAATCATTTATTTATGCTGCCAAATTTTCAAAGCATTAAAGCTTAAGTATCAACGAGAAGCATTAAACATAAAAAACTTTAGCATTGACAAAAATTAACCGCCCCTGAGTTTTTCCCTGGTTTCCATAAGAATCAAGCCCAGCATGTTTTTTCCACTGCCATCACCCCCGTCACCCCAGTAACTATCATTTCTTGTGTGCTCAATTATTATTGCATCCCCTGTCGATAAAAGGATTTCTTTTATATCATCATTCTGCGAGAATTTTTCAAAAACAGCCACTCTCATCACATCATCTTTAATAGACTCCCAGTTTTGTACGAGGGTGTAATTTCTGTTTCTACCAAGCAAAGCAGCATCCATGGGAGATGCGACCGCACGAATTTTTTCCTTGATATTTTCGTCAAGAAACTTTCTGGATTGAAAATAATGCTCGGCGGTTAACCACGTTTCATCATCCAGATTAAATGAATGTTTTGAAAAGTTAGAAAAGCAACCGAATGGATCATTAACTTTATAAAATTTAATATAGCAACTCATTAAAAAATACGCCCAACAACTGGTTTACTATCATCGATTGTTTTACCTGACAATAATAAATTAAATCTTAATAGTATTTCTTCCGCCATCAAGTTTAAGTCATGACCTTTAATATTCGAAGCCTCTGAGGAAACGCCTTCTGCAGTTAAACAGATTTCACTCAACAACTCCTTGGAAATCATGTCGTCGCATTTAAAAATCCGTGTAATTTCATCTAAAGTCAACAACAGTTCTTTATAGGCGTTCATGTCGACATTCCCACCCATTTTTATCGGATAAAGAAAATTGCTGACGTTATTTTTAAAAAAATCTAAAGCGTTATCTCTATTTATTAACATTTTATAATACCTTTATAGCTGATGATGGAATTTCATGGAGTACAGTAACTTCCTGAGCCCAAACAGAGCGATGATAAGGCAGTCCCTCAATGCCGCTTGTTCTTGGAACATGCTCCCATACCTGCACCTTTAGAGAATTTATTTTATCTAAATCTATCTTAACAATTCCGAAGCCACTATCGTATGCTTTGGCTATCTCAATATTTTTTGTTGTTGAAATCCATGGGCTATTTTTCCACGGTCCACCAGCGGCTACTGAATCTTTAGAAGGGGGCTGGTTCGCTACATGTTCTGCTGCGGTCCAGGTACCGTTCATCGCTTTACCCTGAATAGATTTACCTGCAGCAACTCTGGCTGCATCCTCTCGCGTCAGAGCACGATAGACTATATTACTTTCTTCTGCATGGTTACTTGTACAAGGACTCAGCCCCAGCGGATCAACCTAATTCAACGCATTAGGGACTCTTCTTTATAAGCCCGCATCTCACGCGTGACCTGGCGTGCTAAATCGTAGCGGGTTTTCTGATGCAACGTGTCTTAGATAAGATTGATTTTTATTACGGCAGATGCGCGTACTGCAGCTTGTCTATAACACGGCTTACATAATAAAGGCGGAAAATGAGGTAGATCTTTCAGTAAGCTCTGGCTGTTTTATCTAAAATAGGCAGATAAAATAACAGCGAGATAAGTTCAACCATCGTAACCAGTTTTACTAAAAATAATCAATTTATATCTTATTATTAAGTTATAACCAACTTGAGTTTAATGATATAAAACTATTGCTTCAGCATCCTATTTCACCAATCACCTCCTCCTTTTTGGGCACCTTAGAAAAAAACTAATATTCGCATGTAAAATGCTAGTTGAAGCTTTATTAACATGAAAACTATAAATTATTTAATAAATAATTTCCCACTAATAAAAAGAATCTCATTAAAAATGATGGCTTTGTCGAAACCATCGTTTTGATATTTTTATACGCAAATACACCCCACCTCCTATGGGGATGGTAAGCAAAGAACTGGCTCTGCCAGTAATGCTACTCATGGGAAAATCCGAATTTGTTATCCCTATAACTAATAAGGATTTAACCATGAGTAGATTCCAGAAAGCATCTCATGTGCTGTGGTGTTGTCAATATCATATCGTATGGACACCCAAGTACCGATTCCGCATCCTGAGGAATAATGTGGGCAGGGAGGTTTACAGACAGATAAGGATTTCGAGTGAACAGCTCGGGATAGAAGTGGTGGAGCTGAATGTACAGCTGGACCATGTCCACCTGTTAGTAAAAGTCCCGCCGCGACTTTCAATTTCGCATGTGATTGGTCATCTGAAAGGTAAAACGGCTCTTCGACTGTTCAGTAAATTCCCGTACCTGAGAAAGAATAAATTATGGGGAGATCAATTCTGGGCACGAGGCTACTGCGTGGATACCGTAGGTATAAACGAAGAGATGATCAGTAAATATGTGAAGTGTCAGAAAAAGCATGAACAGGGAGAGAACCAGCTTCGCTTAAGAGATGTATGAAGCGTGGCTCTCAGAGTCAGAGCTAAGTACGCCCCTATGGGGCACAATCAATACCACCTGCTACGCAGGTGGATTTTTATCCTCTGGTACACGATTTACTACCAGAAAAACACTAAGTATTAGCGGCAACGATAGCTTAGCCAGCAGCAAATTTAATTTTAAACCCTAATAAACCGATGCGGCTCAGTCTGCTTAACGTCTGGATATAACTATTAGATAATATAATTACTATTTATATCCAGCGGAAATAACCACCCACGTATGACATCAATTAACTTAACCTTATATAATTAACCAACCTCATAAGTGTTGCATAAATCAACAACTACTTATTGCCATCATATATCACTTGAGAACTTCCATTTTTATATTTGTTAATTATAACGTCCAGCTCATTTTTTTCATTATAACAAAAAACCACTTCCCTCTCTTGAAAATCATCATTTACAGATTGTCGTTCATTTACTAAAATAGAAATTAGTTGGTTGTTTGACAAGTTAAAATCCCAATACGATTCACCCATAACTGCCTTGTTTACTAACTTACAACCCTCTTGTGAATTATAATATCTCGCCAGAGACTTAATTTTAAAGGAACCAATTTTCTGGAAGGAAACTCTTTCTAAAAAACCTTCCCTGTAATAATAAAAATCCCTGCTAGTAACTCGTTCATCAGCTAAAATACCTTCGACCATAATTAATCTTCCATTAGAGTCAAAATAATTTTTCCTTAATGACTTCTTCGTTTTATTTATTTCTTTTAATTCTTTGCCTTTTTTTAAACCGTAAATTTCACTTTCAAATGGGTAAAAATTTATTAAAATCCTATCTGAGTATTTGCATTCGCTTATTTTACCTTGAGAATCATTCAAAAGCTCATCATGCTTATCTTTCTGATTATTTTGTATAGTGCAGAATTCTTTCTCTAAACTTTCGAGTTCTTTCATAGCGTAACCTTAATAATTAAAATGACCATTTAGAATTTAATTTCTTATGCTATCTAAACCATCTACAAATTCATCAGCATTATTGGCTTTAATTAACCTATCATAAACATTTTGTTTGTAAATATTAATATGTATTTTACTGTGCGCCGGGCTTATTGCATTAGATAAAAGCTTTTCTTTAGAACTGGTTGGTAAAAATACTCCGTTATAGAAATCATTAAAATGCAAATCAAATTCATCCATTTTTAAGCGCAACTCAACCATTCTTGGGTCACTAGAATTAGACATAACGATATGATGAGCAGCATTTTTATAACCCGGAGTAATCATACCGGCCTCTGTCATATTTTTTCTTAAGGTTGCCGCATCTGTCGAGCAGCTCATCCATCCCAGTGGATCAACCCAGGTCAGAGGATCGCCCACATAACCATAAGTATTAACCCCACCGTTTTCACCGTCAGGCGGTTCGCTACGTCGTATTCAAATGGGTGCGGAGGGAAATTTAAAAAATCCGAATAGATTGGTTGATGGTGAAATAACTTCTGGAACTAATTGTAAATTTACATAACTCTTTATTAATTTACGCTAGCCCTAAGTAACTACATCCATTCACCCTAATTATGGAGGATGGATGTTCTAAGTCATTATTTAATTTTAAGAAACGTAAATAAAATAACACTCAAATCAATTACAAATATTCGAGTTCTAAACTTTTATCCTTAACACCGCCCCAGGGGTCATCAATAATATATCTAGGATGAGATTTAACTGAAGGACTTACAAAAGTTAATCGATAATAAATTTCGTCACCCTCGCAAACTTCATAATAAAGATCATACTTACCAGGGGAATAACTCAAATCTACAGTAAACTTTTCACTAGCAGATGCAACGACAAGGCTACCTTTCGATTTAATAAGAAATGGAACCATAATACATCTTTGAACGTTTTTATCAATTTCAAATATACTTTTAAAACAAATATCAATATAGGCGCCAAAAGTATCATCAGGCAAAGGATCAAAAACCACATAGTCATCATGAATTACCGCGCCTTGTCCCAGGTTTTTATTACCCCACTTACATGATGCCTCATCAAACTCCCTGGAACGCACCTGGATTTGATTATGTGAAATCAATAAATTATATGATTGTGTACCTGAACTCATTTTATAACCTCTACCTTTATTTTTGTTCTTTCAGGCAAGTCTGATAATGCTTTACCTGTCACAAATCCGGCTCCACGGTTATCGTTTGGATTAATATATCTTACACTTACTCCAGTACATCCCTTACTAAAATCGCTATAGGCTATTCATCTGTATCAAACTGTTTTCTTATTATTATACCTTTCAGTCTTAACTTACGATTTTTTTAGCTAAATCTCGTTAAATAGTTACTATTTGTGGATGACCAATTGAAATGGCATCATCTATATGGCCAAATTTTTGCGGATAATTTTGATAAGATAAAGTTAAAAGATAATCATGGTTTAGTGCATCAACTTTTTTCAGACTACACTTACTCAGCCCTAGCGAATCCATCCAGTTCAACGCATTAGGCGCATACGCATAAATATTAACCCCACCCGCCAGCCCAATAGGGTCAACCTGCGTAAACCGTCCGCCAACCGGATCGTAATACCGGAACAAATTGTAGTGCAGTCCGCTTTCACGATCCAGGTACTGTCCCTGGAACCGCAGGTTCTGCTGCACGGCCTGAAAACCGGTTGCGCTTTCGCGCTCCGTCTCACTCCATGTAGAGAAGCGTCCACGCCACACCACTTCGCCATGCTCGTCGAGCATGCGTTCTGGCAGGCCGTTCAGCTCGGTGTGATACCAGAAAACATCCGACTGCCCGCTAATGCTGTCCACCCGCGCCAGCGGTTCCCGGCTGTTTTCGCTGTAGATGTACTGCGTGTTACGCGCAGGCCGAAGGCTGCTGCTCTTGCCCACCATCCGTAATCCGCTCCAGATAAAGGTGACCGTTTCGGCTTCTGCCGACAGCAGGCGCTGCTGGCCAAAGTTGTCAGTTAAAATAAAATCGGAAGGATCCCGGGGATCGCTTCCGGCTTATCTTATTTATATATCCCTTTATCTTCAACTTTTTCTATAAATAGGTCTTGCAGACTACCCTGTATTTCATCATCTTTATAAGTAACAATAAAATCACCGTCAATATTATCTGGATAGTGAGAACCATCAAGTGTCCCTAAAATTACTGAAGCACTATCGGCAATAGCAACATCAATAAATTTTAAAACACAATCTCTATCAGCATCACTTAACTTAGCCAGAGCATTTCTTGCTTTAGCATAAACATCGACATCATTATTTTCCGTTTTTTTTAAAGATTCTTTATAACGCGCAGAGATATCTTCAAACAACTCATTGAAAATTGCATTAACTACTTGTTCATCAAGATTCATATAATCCTCATTACCTTAGTTCAGGGTACATTTCTTTGTTTAAATCGATAAGATCCTGTAGTTTATTGTTCGGTATTTCAGGGTAAACTCTTCTTAATTCTTTGATGTCTCTTGCAATAACATCTCTGGCATTCGTAAAAGGCACCCCAGTATTAGCATTTATTTTGCTTCTGGATACAATTCCGACCCCTTCTTTCGATACGGTATGGCCAACACGGGGAACTAACATTGCTGGAGCAGTCATGGGATCATATCCTTCGACCAAATCTTTCATAAGGTTTTTCTGCCCTACGTGATGAGAGTCTAAACCAAGATTTAGCCCTTTCACTGCATTCTTGTTGGCCTGATGAGAATTTACATCCCATTTTTCAGGCTTACACCGACTCAGCCCCAGCGGATCCACCCAATTCAACGCATTAGGCGCATACGCATAAGTATTAACCCCACCCGCCAGCCCAATAGGGTCAACCTGGGTAAACCGTCCGCCAACCGGATCGTAATACCGGAACAGATTGTAGTGCAGCCCGCTTTCACGATCCAGGTACTGTCCCTGGAACCGCAGGTTCTGCTGCACGGCCTGGAAACCGGTTGCGCTTTCGCGCTCCGTCTCGCCCCACGTAGAAAAGCGGCCACGCCACACCACTTCGCCATGCTCGTCGGTCATACGTTCCGGCAGGCCGTTCAGCTTGGTGTTGTTACACTAAAAATGGTCTATTTATAGTCTGAGGATGAGCAACGGCTTTGCAAAATAAATATCATTATCTGTTTACTTTTCAGCACCTTCACTATATTGACATTCTAAATCAGCTAACTACCCACCTGCTTTAGCACATACTAATTCAAACTGAGGATGTTTAGGGAAATGTAATACAATTAGAGTTGTGTAGCTTCCCTAAGCATGTAATCTAAGATAAATTATCGACTCCATTCCCTTTAACTAACAGGTCATAAAGGGAAGAGGATATGTAAACAGCATCATCTATATCTAAATTTCCAAATCCGACTTTGTAAAGACCGTATCCGTTATCTCCATCCGCATAAAATATTACCTGTCCGCCTTCATCATCGCCTATGGCTATAGCTTCAGGAATATGATTTTGAATATGATAGGATTGATTCATTTCAATACAGCCTTCAGCGCCCCATATTCTTATATATGAATCACCCTGCACTAAAATTTCGACCTCTGAAAACTCCGAGATAAAATCTACATATTCATCTGGGGTTTTCTTATCTGAAAAAAATCTTGCATTCTTTTTATTTGCTCGATTGAAGAACCTTGGTTTTTTACGTCCATTCTAAAATCACTATGCAACTTTGACACATTAATTTTCATATTCTCTATATCCTATTGTAAGGGACATTTAATTTATCTAAAATTCTATACTGCTGCTCAAGAACTTGACTAATCGTTTTATTATCAAAATCAGAAAATTCTAGATTATCTCGTATATACATCAATTTTTCTTGCAAAGAAAATGACCACTTTCCTTTACCTTGGGCTACTCTAAAGTCTCTTCTAATATTTTGCCCATTCGAAATAATAGTGTGCGGCATTCCTTTAGCTGTTTCTAAGGTTATTGTTAGAGCTAGCTTAGGATTATAGCCATATTGTGATAGTTTATTTACAGCCCATTCCTACTGAAGACCGTGATGTGATTGTAACTTTCCACCATTTGGGCCAACCCTTTAGGCTTGGGTAATGAATCTTTATGCGTTTTATTAAAATATACGTAAGGTTTACAAGGACCCAGCCCCAGTGGGTCAACCCAGGTTAACGGATCTCCCACATAACCATAAATATTAACCCTACCCGCCAGCCCAATAGGGTCAACCTGCGTAAACCGTCCGCCAACCGGATCGTAATACCGGAACAAATTGTAATGAAGGCCCGTCCCTCTGCCCAGGTACTGTCCCTGGAACCGGAGATTCTGCTGCACGGCCTGAAAACCGGTTGCGCTTTCGCGCTTCGTCTCGCCCCACGTAGAGAAGCTTCCACGCCACACCACTTCGCCATGCTCGTCGGTCATGCGTTCCAGCAGACCGTTCAGCTCGGTGTGTCACCAATGTTATCCACCCGCGCCACCGGCTCACAATTGTATGCCGCTCAAAGACGATATTGATTAGATCCTGGATAACTAGCTCAAGCGGGATTTGAGATTGAAGCAGAGTAAATCTGAAGGTGATAAGTGGCTTTCTGGTCTGGCTCCCAGACAGTTGTAAAAAAATACGGCTGCACCAACTGTAGGTGCGCTCTTGCATAAGAAGCCGAAGATTGAGCAGCCCCGACAAAAGGGCAGGCTTTACCAATATAAGTTGACAGCTAAAAATAAAGCCGGAAGATGTGTTATTCTCATTTCCAGCTTACTATATAAAAATTACACTTTTATTCAATTCTCGTTATAAACCATTCAAACTTAAAAATAAATAATAAACTTAACAGGGTCATAACATATTAAAATATCGACTAAAGAAAGAAAGCCCCATCACACTTTATTAATCCCCACACTCAACTTTACTTATAAGCATCATGCGTTTTAGATTTATAAACAATCAAACACACTCTTAAAATCACACATATATAAAATTTAACTTAATTTAAACCTCCCCAACCTCTATAAAAACCACCCCTTTAAATTTCTTTCCAAATTTTGAAATAAATTTTTCAGTGACAAAGTATGTTGAAGATAAAATTTTATCTCTAAATATATATTGCTGTTCAATTACTTCTTTATCAAAAATATATTTACCTGTCTGATACATCTCTTTAAGTTCATCTTTACTATGATATTTTAGTGAGGGCAATACATTTATTACATTTATATATTTAAAATCAATTTTATTATTAGTATGAATTGGCAAAATTTCAACTTCATTTAATTCATTAAACACATTAAAAGCTACATCTTCAGATACGTATAGCAAACCATCATCAAAACATGAAGAATTTATATCCTCTCTCAATTCCTTTTCTTTTTTTGTTTTACCTTCAAATAAAAACACATTAAATGGAACCCAATCATTAGACAGTTTAACACCATAATTGGAGAATGCCTTAACTGCTAATGGATCTTTATCATCCTGCAGATAAAACTTATATTTTGAATGGTCATGCTTGATTTTATATACTTTCATAATATCACTAATATATATTCCTGTTAAATAATAGATCATCTCTAATAGCATTCAACTCATCGATAACACCTTGTTTCCCATCTATCATATCTGCACTCTGTATACGTGAAACTACATTATCATAGTACTTATTCGTATGAATTACTCGATGATAAGCTCCAGGTTGAATTGAATTAGGATCAATGTGCTTTAAGAATATTCCATTCTCGGCTGAATCTATGTGGATATCATGTTTTTCGAGTATTACTCGAGCTCTTAAAGCTCTTGGGTCATCCCAAGCAACAATATGGTGTGCAGCAGATCCCCGAACCTTGTTCCATGCCCTCATCATATGGCCTTCAACGCTTGCTAATGTTTTATTAGCCTTTCTCATTGCCCGGTTCAATGCTCTGGCACAGCCTGCAAGCCCCAGTGGATCAACCCAGGTCAGAGGATCGCCCACATAACCATAAGTATTAACCCCGCCCGCCAGCCCAATAGGGTCAACCTGCGTAAACCGTCCGCCAACCGGATCGTAATACCGGAACAAATTGTAATGAAGGCCCGTCTCTCTGTCCAGGTACTGTCCCTGGAACCGGAGATTCTGCTGCACGGCCTGGAAACCGGTTGCGCTTTCGCGCTCCGTCTCGCCCCACGTAGAAAAGCGGCCACGCCACACCACTTCGCCATGCTCGTCGGTCATACGTTCCGGCAGGCCGTTCAGTTCGGTGTGGTACCAGAAAACATCCGACTGTTCACCGATGCTGTCCACCCGCGCCAGCGGTTCCCAGCTGTTTTCGCTGTAGATGTACTGCGTGTTACGCGCAGGCTGAAGGCTGCTGCTCTCGCCCACCATCCGTAATCCGCTCCACAGGAACGAGATAACCTCCGGCTCTTTGCCATGTCGGTGCAGGATTTTCTGGATGCGACGCCCGACAGCATCGTAACGGTATTCCGCGCGGCTGAATTCTTTGTGCCCGTCAAAGCGTACTTCACTGATGCGATGTTCATCGTCATAGCTGAAGTGTTGCTCTACGGCTTGAGAAGAGGCTTTCCGCCACGTCATGCGGCCAAAGCCGTCGTAGCGCCAGCGCGCGCCCTTCAGCCTGAGCAGCAGGTTGCGCCATACGGTTTCGCCCGGCTTTTCGGTCTGGTTTCCGGCTGCGTCCCAGCTGAAATGTTCTTCTTTATCAGCCCGCACCTCACGCGTGACCTGGCCTGCCGCATCATAGCCGAAACGCTGCTGCTGGTTCGCCCACTCGTTCTGCCGCGTTGCGCTGTCCAATACCATTTGCTGCATGACCTGATCCAGAGAATCCCAGCGGTAACGCCGTTCAAAAACCACGCCTGAACGATCGATAAAGCCGCTGCGGCGCATTACGATCCGTCCGGCCGGATCGTAGCGTGTTTCCTGATGCAACGCGCCCTGGGTACGATCGATTTCACGGTGCAGTTTGTCGCGCTGGTAGCCTGCGATTTCAGTCTGCTTTCCATGCTGCTTCAGGTTCATCTGCAGCAGATGGCCGGTGCCGTAACGCAGACAACTTAGTTCGCGGCCGTCCGGCAGCGTAGTACTGCTCAGATTACCCAACGCATCGTACTGATGCCAGAACAGGCCGCCGCTGTTTTCTTCGCTAAGCAGATTACCCAGCGCGTCGCTGGTTAAGGCCAGCACCTCGGCTTCGGCTTCACGGCCCTCAGACCGGGCCTTCTGCCACTCCGCCAGCGCTATCTTTCTGACCTCTACGCTGTCCGGGCCATAGTGATATTCGGTACGGTGATGCTGTGTGGTTTTCACCGTCAGGCGACTAACTTCGTCATATTCAAACCGCGTGCGGTAAGGCTGCAAGTTTTCGCCTTCAACAGGCAGCGGATGCTGTACCACTTCCGTAACCTGGCCCAGCTCGTCATAACCATAGCTTTTGCGCCGGCCCGCATAGTCAACCTGCGCCAGCAGGCGCTGGCTATTGTCATACTCAAACTGCCAGCGATCGCCGTTTGGATTAATTAACGCAGTCATTCGCCCAAAGCGATCGTATTGATAGCGGGTAATATGCCCTGCCGGATCGGTTTGGCTGACGATCTGCCCGCGCACGTTACGGGTTACGTGCCGCTCTGAAAAACTGTCGACGTTCTCCCCGACCAGCATTCCGGCACGATCGTACTCATATTCCGTCTCACGCCCATCAGCACGCGTCAGACACTGTAAACGGCCCGCTTTGCTCCAGCGATAGCGCGTGGTATTGCCTTCCGCATCCGTGCTACTCACTAGCATGCCGGCATCGTCGTAACGGCGGTGACTCTGATGGCCGGAGCAGTCTTCGTCGCGCTGTAGCTGACCGCGTTCGTTCCACCAGAAGCGATGCGTGTTTTCCAGCGCGTCGGTACGCGTGGTTAAATCGCCCTGCTCATTCCATGTAAAACGACTGGTGCCGCCGAGCGGATCGGTGACGGCCACCACATCTCCGGCATCGTTGTACTGGTATTGCCATACAGCGCCGTCGGGCTGGACTTCTTTCAGCGGAAACGCATAGGAAGGATGCCAGATAGTGGTCGACGTGCGGCCTGCAGGATCGCGCACCATCGCCAGATTAGCGCGTTCATCGTAGTCATATTCCCAGACCCGATCGCCCACACGTGTCGCCATCAGCAACTCGCCCTGTTCCGCCCAGCGATACGACCAGTGCGCGCCATAGCTGTCGATATAGTCGGTAATACGGCAAAGGTTATCCCAGCGATGCTGCGTGGTGCCGCCGGAGAAACAGGTCACCGTGGCGCTACGCGCTTCTTCATCAGCATCGATCAACCAGTGTTCAAGGCAATTTTTATGCTCGTCCACTACCTGGTATTCATAAACGCGCCAGTAGCGTGAATCGGTAGCTGGCTGCCACTGATACTCAACGCTCATGCCGGTGGCATAGCTGTGCGACGCCATCAAATCGCTAGCACGATCCCAACTGAAGCGGCGCGTTTCAACGTCATCCGCATCCTGTACGGCAATCAGCTGTCCCTGCGAATTGTAGCTGTAGCGCATCAGCGGACGCAGTTCATCGCCCACAACCTGATCGATTGCAGTCACTCTTCCGTGTAACGGTTCATAGCTAAGACGAACGTCCAGCGCTTCGTTATCGCCAGCGATGACAACCAGCTGTCCGGCTTCATTCCAGGTAAGATGCTGGCAATTTTCATGGCGATCGTAAATGCGACCGATACGCCATTCACCTTCGCGCAGCGGATCCGGCTCGTAAAGATGAAATTCACCCTGCGCGGTTTGCATGACGATCACGCCCTGCAGCGAGCAGAACAGCGTAAAGCCATCTTCATCAAAACGCACCACGTCGCCTGGCGCGATCTCGCCCAATCCCAGCTCCTGGCCGGTTACGTCCCGCCAGGCAAATTGAAAAGAACCATCCTCATCACGAAAGCGGATCAGGCGCGTTTCGAACGGCATCATCCAGCCCGTACCGAACATGCCTGTGTTCAGATTGCGGCTGTGGTAGATACGCTGCCAGTAAAGCGGGATGCGATCTTCCAGCACAAAATCAAGATCGTCCTGACCAGCCAGGATCTTGGCGCCGGTAGCATAGTTAACCGGGTGAAAACTCTGCATCGCCGCAGAGGAAATAGCGCCTGCAGCAACCGTTCCTCCGGCTTCGGAAACAATGGTACAGGTGATTTGACGCAGTGCGCGTCGTGCGGCGATGCGTGAGAAAAGCTGTTCCAGCAGCTTAGCGCCTTCTTTACCAATCCCGCCGCTCAGCAGACCGCCGACAAAATAAGCCAGCATATTTTTGCCGCTGCGGATATCGCGCACTACGACGCTGTCGCCGCCAATCCGCACGCGAGGATTTTCACTAACCTGAATGGTCGCTTCGCAGGTGCTGCGATGGCCATTGCGCACGGCTGGATGACCGTTGATAAAAACTTTTTTCGAGCCTTCCGCCAGGAAATTGGCGTTTTCGGCAAGGTGCCCTTTGGTACAGGCCACGGTATCTTTATTGGCTGGCGTGGCGTAGGGGCTGGCGCTGGCTACGGTTGGCTGAACCAAATCGTCCCAGAGATTGCCAAACCAGCTGCCCACAGATGCCGCGCTAAGATGGCTGATCTTATCCATTGCGGAACTGATAGCGGCTCCCGGATGACGTACGGTCGAGGCGATGCCTCCGGCCACGGCCATCGCAATATCCTTCAGGCCTGGCGCTTCTTCGCTGTCGTCAGAGGATGTGGCCAGCCAGTCGCGATTTACCGTACCTGCCGCGCGAGCCGCCGGTTTGCCCATAATATTCACGTTATCGGAACCGCTGGTTATCACCGCATCCGGCGGCCCACGCATGCCCAACGTATCAAGCAGGCCATCTACGGCGTCGCTGGCCTGGTTGCCGAGTTTTTCAGGATAGCCGGACGCCATTGCACCGATCATTAATCCGGCGCCGACAGCGACGCCAGCCACGGGATTAACGGCAAACAGCATGCCGGCACCGACTAAAATGCCGGTATAAATAGCCCCTTCTACCAGTCCGCTGACAAGATCGGCCAGCGCCGAGCTGTGAACTAAAGGATCGTCTAAACGGGCAGCGGTCAGTTCAGACATAACTCAGGCCTCCGATCCCACAGCAGGAATAAATCCCTGTTTGATATCCTGCCAGACGGTCAGCGAATCAGCATCAAAAGCGCCTGCACGGCTATAGGTTAGCGTCATCAGATGCGTGTCGGTTCTGACTACCAGCAATTTTTGAACCACCGCTACACCCTGATTTTCGAAACGCATTGCCACTTCCCGTGCAGGTAAATTGCCAAAGCGCGTTTCCTGAACCTCTTCGGCAGCGAATTTTTTCATATCGCGCTTCACTTTCATCAGCTGCTGTTTCAGATAGCTTTCTTCTTCGCCTTCTTTCACATCCCAGGCGCGAGTTACTACCAGCGTGGCGCGCGCTTTCGGCAGCTTGAGGATAGTAATGCTTTGTTCCTGACAAATTTCCGGCAGATGCAGTTTGCCTTCCGTTAACCAATATTCCTTTTTCTGGCTCATGCATCGCTCCCTTTATCGTTTAATTCTTTCTCTAATTCGCTGGCAATATCTTTTGGCGTTGGTGAAGGCGACGGCGCGGTTTCCGGCTGTTTGATATTCAGATCGAGCGTACCGCCCGTATTGATTTGCCCCTGTTCTGAAGCGTTGATCTGAAAATTTTTACACTGGATGGAAACGGTGCCGTTGGCGTCAAGCGTCAGCATGCTATCGCCGCTTACCAGGCTAATGCTTTTGCTGGAAGCCAGCTGCATCCTGCCGTCCGATCTGACCGTATACTCCCAGCCAACCAGCTCATAGTGTTCGCACTGCGTGGTATTAAAACAGGAGCCAAAAATTTTCGTGCTGTAGTCTCTCTCAACCTGCAAAGCCGAGTAGCCACCCACCGTGCGGGTTTCGTCATTTTTAATATTGGTATCCATATTCTTCTGCGCCTGGATCCACACCTGCTCTTCGCCCGCCTTGTCTTCAAAGCGCAGCGCGTTGGCGTTGTCCGGCGTGCCGTCTTTCGAGCGGCTTAAAAAGCCCATCTGCGTTGCCGCGCCCGGCAGCGCCCACGGCGGCATGCTCGCCTCGTTGTAAACGCGGCCCGTCACGATCGGCCTGTCCGGATCGCCGTTGATAAAGTCGATCACCACCTCGTCGTTGACGCGCGGGATCTGCACGCCGCCGAAGCCCTGGCCCGCCCAGGCGCTCGACACGCGCACCCAGCACGAGCTGGTGTCGTCGCCTTTCGCCAGCCTGTCCCAGTGGAACTTCACCTTGATGCGGCCATATTTGTCCGTCCAGATGGATTCGCCCTTCGGCCCCACCACCTTCGCCGTCTGCGGCCCGTGCGTGCGCGGCCACGGCGTTTTCGGCGCGCTGCGGAACGTCACGTCCGACGGGATAACCCGGATGGCGATGTTGTGCTTCGTGCTGCCGTCGCCGCCGCTGGCGTAGCGGTTCTCTTCAAAGTCGTAGTACGCGCTTACCGTCAGGTACTCGCCGTTGTCGCTGAAGAACGGCGCGTTCAGCAGCCCGAAGGTATAACCCGGCGCCAGGCCCAGCGCCGTGCCCACCGCGCTGATTTGCTGGTGCTCCACCTGCCATACTTCCTGGCGGATTTTCGCGTAGAACTCGCCGTGGTCGTGGTCGACAAAGTGGCCCGGCCAGTCGTAGACGTCTATCTGGCCCGGCGCCGGTGAGGCCGGGTTCTGCCGCGCCTGCAGCATCCACGCGTTCGGCTTGCGGAAGTCATAGTCGTCGATGCTGTAAATGCCCGGCGTCACGCGGTCTTCCATCTCCCACACGCTCACGCCTTCCTCGCCCGTGCTGCCGCCCGACGGCGTCTGGTGATACGGGATAATTTCGTAGTCCGGGTACGGCGCGTGCTGCTGCGCGCTGTCGGTCAGCACCAGCGTGTGCCTGTCCGCCTCGTGGCGGAAGAAGTAGTAAATCCCCTCCAGCTCCATCAGGCGGCTGATAAAGTCGAAGCTGCTTTCCTGATACTGCACGCAGTATTCCCACACGCGGTAGCTGCCGGTGAGCCTGTCCTCCACCGTCACGCCGTACTCGCCCAGCAGCGTTTTGATAATCGCCACCGCCGTCTGGCTCTGGAAGATGCGCAGGTTGCGGTCGCGCTTCATCGGCCACAGATCCGGCTCCATGGTCAGGCGGTAGACCGCGTAGCGCGTGCCGTTCAGCTCCTGGCTGTAGACGCCCGCCTGGGTGATTTTGCCGTTGAGGTAGCGCGTGGCCATCAGCCCCTGCGTCGGGATGCAGACGGTTATCGGCTGGCCCAGCAGCGTTTTGCGGTCGATACGCGCGGAGGTCGCCAGCAGCTCAACGGTGAGTTCAAAGGATTCGGAAAGGGATTCCCGGCCATTGAGTTTCCAGAACAGCAGGCCCTCGACCGGCAGAAGGACGGTGATACGATCAAACATGGTGGTTTCCCGGACTGGCCCGGCTACGCCGGGCTGATGATAATGTTATAAGTTGGGTAACAAGTTATTGAGCCAGAGGTTGCGCCAGCCACACGCCATATAACATGAGCGCGCCACCCGCGGTGGCAAGGCATTTTGCAAGAGAAAGGAGTGGCGTTCCCGTTTGTTCGGATAGCCAGACTATTTTAGAATAGTTCGCCTGATTATATTTTTCATGGAATCCGGTGATAGTTGAAAATATTCTACAAATCATTACGACCATAAACTTTACGCTAAGAACGCATATAAATGACATGCTGGACTTTTTAATTGCATCTGTTGCGACGTCTGTATTAATCAGCGGCCAGACTATAAGTATGTTTTTTAATATCACAGAGGAAATAGCGATACCCGCGAAAACCCCAATAAACTTCAGGCCAAAAAGCAACCACTCTTTTTTATTGAAGAAATCCTTACCGTTCCAGATAAAGGATACGGCGAGGCCCAGAAAAAGAAAATACCCAATCCAATTCATAACTGAGATCTTACCATGCTAATAATTAATTTAATCCACACCTTAAATAACGCGTTGAACGATGATCTTTCAGGATCGCCAGCCGCAGGTTTCAAAGACTAAAACGGTTTCCCTGACTGACAGACCCGGCACCATGTCGGCCGGGTAAAGATTTACTCATTCGCGCTTTTCGTTTTTGCGGAAGGCCGGGTCTGCACCTTCCGCCAGCTCACTCAGCTTTGCGGATTAAGCAGCCAGACGCCTTCGCGATCCACAGTGATGCTCTGGCTGCGCGTCTGGCCGCCGTTGCTGATGCTGAAGCGGTAGTCGCCCGGCGGCAGCTGCAGCATGGCGAAGCCGTTCGGCGACGGCACCAGCGCCTGAGCGCTGCCGTTCATCGCTACTTTGTCGCCCGGCAGCAGCTTGATATAAACCTGAGCAACCGGTTCCGGCTCGGCGGCAGGCGGCACGGCTTCAGGTTCCGCTTTAGCGGTTGCCGCTGGCGGCTGCGCAGCGACGGCTGGCGCAGAGGTTGCCGCTGGCGCAGAAGGCGCGGCCGCTGGCGGATTCGTGGCAGCGGTCTGCGGCGCGTCGCTGCCGCCACCGGCGAGCAGCGCGCCGACGCCAATACCTACCAGCACGCCAGCGGCAATCAGGCCTGGCACCATAAAACGCTTCAGCCCGGCGGCTTTCGACGCTGGCGCTTTCTCCTCAACCGGTACCAGCATGGTGCCCGGCCCGCTGACCTTCACTTCGAGGATTTCGTTGATATCGCTGGCGGAAAGCTCCATCAGCGCGGCAAACTCATCCACCGTCTGCGGACGATCCTCCGGCTGCAGCGCCAGCGCGCGGTCAATCGCGTGCAGCAGCGGCAGCGAGTAGCCTTCCGGCTTTTGCTGCATCAGCGGCTTATAGTTATCCTCGATGCTGCGCACCACGCTGACCGGCGGCGGCGAGCCAACGATCAGCGTATGCAGCACCGCGCCCAGCGCGTAGATATCGGTCCAGCTGCCCTGCTCGCTTTCGTTGTCGTCGCTGTATTGCTCAATCGGCGCAAAGCCCGGCTTGAGCATGGTTTCGGTCTCGTCGGAGAGGTTGCCGATCGCCTTACGCGCCGAGCCGAAGTCCAGCAGCACCGGCACGCCGTTCTCCTGAATCTGGATATTATCCAGTGAGATATCGCGATGCAGATAGCCTTCGCGGTGGATAGTATTAATCGCGCCGAACAGCGGCGGCAGCAGGCAGCGGATCCAGGCTTCGCTGATCATCTCCGGGCGGCGGCTGTGCAGCTGCGACAGCGTGGTGCCGGTATAGAACGCCGTGCCCATATAAGCGGTATCGTTCTGCACCCAGAAGCGCAGCACGTGCAGCAGATTCGGATGGTTAAAGCGGGCCAGCAGCCGCGCCTCCTGAATAAAGCTGTTCAGCCCGGCGTGAAAACTTTTGCTGAAGCGCTCGCTGCGCAGCACCAGCGTCAGGTCATCATTGCGCACCGCAAGCGAGGCGGGCATAAACTCTTTGATGGCGATGGTACGTTCGAGCTGGTGGTCCCAGGCGCGATAGACGATGCCAAAGCCGCCGCCGCCAATCACCTCTTTAATTTCAAACTCGTTAAAGCGGTAGCCCACCGGCAGAGCGTTAGGAATAGCTCGCGGAATATCTTGTTCTGACATATTGGACAACTCTCTTAATTGCGGCTTACGCCTCAAACTGACACTGGAACTCGCCCTCGTGCAGGGTTACTCGCAGGCGTTGGTACTGTTCTTCACGCCGGTGCGCATCCAGCAGGAGCTGGCTCATCTGCGGCAGCAGCGTGTTGGTAAGGATGGCATCGACCATACGGCCGCCGGATTCTACCTCAGTACAGCGCTGAACGATGCGTTCAATCACGCTGTCGTCCACTTCAGAGACGATGCCGTGGTTCTGCTCCAGACGCAGCTGGATACGTTTAAGCTGCAAACGCACGATGCTGGCGAGCATCTCGTCGCTCAGCGGATAGTAAGGCACCACCAGCAGACGCCCCAGCAGCGCTGGCGGGAAGACTTCCAGCAGCGGCCCACGCAGCGCGCCTGCCAGCGCATCCGGTTCCGGCATCAGCTCCGGATCGGCGCACATGGCGCTGATAAGCTGGGTGCCGACGTTAGAAGTCAAAATAATCAGCGTGTTGCGGAAATCGATATGGCGGCCTTCGCCATCCTCCATCCAGCCTTTATCAAAGACCTGGAAGAAGATCTCATGCACGTCGGGATGCGCTTTTTCGATTTCGTCCAGCAGCACCACGCTGTAAGGACGGCGGCGCACCGCTTCAGTCAATACGCCGCCTTCGCCGTAGCCGACATAGCCCGGAGGCGCCCCCTTCAGCGTCGAGACGGTGTGCGCTTCCTGGAACTCGCTCATATTGATGGTGATGATGTTCTGCTCGCCGCCGTAAAGGGTTTCCGCCAGCGCCAGCGCGGTTTCGGTCTTACCGACGCCGGACGGGCCGCAGAGCATAAAGACGCCTACCGGCTTGTTGGGATCGTCCAGCCGCGCGCGGGAAGTGCGGACGCGTTTAGCGATCAGATCCAGGCCGTGGCGCTGACCAATCACGCGCTCGTTCAGCGTGTCGGCCAGCTTCAGCACCGCGTCGATCTCGTTTTTCACCATGCGGCCCAGCGGAATGCCCGTCCAGTCGGAAACCACGGCGGCCACCACGTTAGCATCGACGGCGGCAAACAGCAGCGGCGCCTCGCCCTGAAGCGTTTTCAGCTGCTGCTGCTGGTCGGCAAGCTGCTGGTGCAGGGCGGCGACATCTTCCGCTTTGTCTTCGTGCAGCTGCGCGCGTAAAGCGATAATGCTATCCACCAGTTCGCGCTCGTTCTGCCAGCGTGCGGCTAATTCATCGCGCTGCATGGCCAGTTCGCCAAGCTGCTCGCTGATTTTAACCACGCGAGCCGGATCGCCAATCGTCACTTTCGCTTCGCGTTCCGCTATCTCTTTTTCGATCTCCAGCGCGTGGATGCGCTGCAGGCAATCTTCCAGCTGCGGCGGCTGCGCGCTCTGGCTGACGGCGACGCGGGCGCAGGCGGTATCCAGCAGCGCTACGGCTTTATCGGGCAGCTGGCGAGCCGGAATATAGCGATGGGAGAGTTTTACGGCAGCGACGACCGCTTCATCTAGCAACAGCACACGGTGATGCTTCTCCAGCGGCGCGACAACGCTACGCAGCATCAGCAGCGCCTTTTCCTCATCCGGCTCCTGAACCTGCACGGTTTGAAAACGACGGGTCAGCGCCGGATCTTTCTCGATATATTTTTTGTATTCCGCCCACGTGGTCGCGCCGATGGTGCGCAGCTGACCGCGAGCCAGCGCAGGCTTGAGCAGGTTGGCCGCGTCGCCCGTGCCCTGCTGGCCGCCCGCGCCAATCAGCGTGTGGATCTCGTCGATAAACAGGATAATCGGCGTGGTGCTGGATTGTACCTCGTTGATCAACGCCTGAAGCCGCGCTTCAAATTCGCCCTTCATGCCCGCACCGGCCTGCAGCATGCCGATATCCAGCAGCCACAGCTGGACGTTCTGCAAAGGCGCCGGCACGTCGCCCGCCGCCATGCGCAGCGCCAGGCCTTCCACTACCGCCGTTTTACCCACGCCCGCTTCGCCGGTCAGCAGCGGATTGTTCTGGCGGCGACGCATCAGGATATCCACCATCTGGCGGATCTCTTCGTCGCGTCCGGCGATCGGGTCGATCTTGCCTTCGCGTGCGCGCGCCGTCAGATCCTGCGCGTACTGCGCCAGCGTGCTTTTCTGCTGCGGCACGGTGCCGTCCTGCGCAGGCGCGGCGGCAATGCTGGTTTCTTTACTGTTGGCGAACACGCTGTCGAACTGCTCCAGCAGCGTGTCGGCGCTGACGCGACCGAACTGCGGCGAGATGCCTTTCAGCACGTTTGCCAGGTTAAAGGTTTTCAGCAGGCCGATCAGCAGATGACCGCCGCGGATCTGCTGCACGCCGAACTTCAGCGAACCATATACCCAGGCGCGTTCCACCGCGCTATCGATATGTTCCGACAGATCCGATACCGCGCTGGCGCCGCGAGGCAGACGATCCAGCGCGGCAACGATATCGCGCGTTAACGCCTCTTCATCCAGAGAAAAGTAGCGAATAAGCTGTTGCAGATCGCCATCCTGCTGCTGCATCAGCTGATGCAGCCAGTGCACCAGCTCCACATAGGGATTGCCGCGCAGCTTGCAAAAGGCGGTGGCGCTTTCCAGCGAGGTAAATAACAGCGTATCCAGTTTGCCGAACAGTACGGCGCGGCTGATTTCTGACATGGTTGATCTCAGTGAGTTGAAGTCTTTATAAAAGAGGAAGGGACAAAATTTGCTGCTGCGACAACAGGCTGCACAATCAAAATATTGTAATAAGAAGAGAAGGCTTATTTTTTATAACGTCTTGCGGCTTAAACCTATTGCGATTCCGGACTGAAGGTTAAATCGCGTAACGGCCGCTCGCGGTTTAACTGGCCCAGCCAGCTGTTAAAGCCCAGTCTGGCCTGGCCGCCCAGCGTAACGCCTTTCGCCTCTTCGGCCGCCAGAATCAGCCGCAGCTCCCAGACATATTCAATGCCCAGATACTGCCGTACCCAGTCGCGCAGCTGCTGCGTCCAGGCTTCGCCCGGCAAAAAGCGGTTATAGGTGTCCAGCGGCATCGGCCCCAGCTCGATGCGAAACTTATGCTGCACGTCGCGCACCGCCACGCCCAAAAACATCGATTCGCCCAGCTTCGGCGCGTGTCTGCCCGCGCCCAGCTTTGCCCGCTCACGGCTGTCGATCGGCAGCCAGTGCGGCACGTTTTCCACCAGTTTTACCGGCACGTTAAAGTAGTGGCTGAGGATTTTTTGCAGGCCTTCTACGTCGCGCGCCTGCCGGGTTAAGTGGCCCGCCACCGCATAGCGCGCATGATCGCTCAGGGTTCCTTTTTCCCTTTGCGCCGGCAGCCCCATGCCGATCAGGCTGGCCAGATAGCGCTCGAAACGCCGATCGTCTTGTCGATCCAGCGATACCGTCGGCTGCGCGTCGGCCCAGGCGCGATAGAAAAGCAGCGTCAGGCGGTGATGAAACAGATCGGCAAAGGCCGACAGGCTGCGATCCTGATGATGGGTAATGCGCTCGCGGGCATACTCCGTCAGATGCGTCGGCAGCGGGCCGTTAGGGCCGAAGAGGCCGAAGCTGAGGATCGAAACATCGTGCAGCGGCGTATTGTCGCGCGGGCTGGCTTTAGACAGCGTGGCGGGCGCGAAGGCCAGCGACGGTTCCTGGCCGATACGCAGCGGTTCATGGCGCGGCTGCGGCGCCCGACCCAGCGGATAACGCTCGCCGCTCTGGGCGTCCAGCCTGCGCAGCAGCTGGAACAGATCGTAACGCCACGGCGCCTGTGTTACGCCGGGCCAAAAGTCCTGCGGCAGCCGCGGCGCTTGAGGGATGCGCAACACTTTCATACCAGCGCCCTTTTGCCCATGCGCGCGGGCCAGTAGCCGATTTCGCCGCGCTGCTGGCTGGTTAGCGTCAGCTCGGTAAAGCTGTTGATGGCGACCAGCCTGGCGAATACCTGCTCCAGCACGCTGCCCAGCAGCCACGGACTGGCACCGGAGAACGCCTGTTCGTCAACGCTCAGCTCAATGCCGATACCGCGCGCGAACACGATAGGGCCGGGTTCCGGCACGCGACGGTTCACCGGCTTCAGCTGACAGTGGCGAATGCCCTCGATCTGCCGCGCGACCGGCGCTTCCGCCAGGTTGGCGTACAGTCCCAGCAGCTCGCGCAGCGCCGAAGCGCCTTCGCCGTCGTCGCTATCCATCAGGCTTAAATAGTTCATCTGCAAATGCCCGATCAGCCGCCAGGCCGCCATGCCTTCCGCCAGCGCCTTACGCGGCGGCGTCGGGCCTTTACGCAGCGTGAGCTGACCTACAGGCAGCGAGTCCGCCATCATAAAATTGCCCTGATCCTGCGCCAGCAGCATCAGCGGCAGGTCGCGGCTGGTACACATCACTTCTGCCGTCAGGTAGCGTAAATCATCGCGCCACGGCGACTGGCGCTCATCCACCAGCGAGAGAAAGACCTCCGAGCCGATATAGCCGGTACGCGTGCCGTAGCGCTGCGCACGTTCCGACAGGGTACGCTGCTCGCGTCGCAGCGAGAAATAAGCGCCGTAATCGCCTTCGTCCCGGCTGAAGGTGCTCCAGAAAGGGCGAAAGATCTGTTCGCCCTGCTGGCGATCGCCCGAGGCATAGAGCTTCTGTACCGAATAGATCTCATAATCCAGCGGCCGAATATTATCGACCACCAGATGATACTCATGCGCGCCGTCGCTGACCTTCTGCCGCTCCGCCGTTTTCGGGAACAGATTGATAACCGGCGTGCAGTGCAGCGCCAGATGGCTTTTGTCGATCACCCTTTCCAGCGCCGCGTCTGCCTTGTCCAGCAGCAGCACGATTTCAAAGGCTTTTACCTCTGGCCCACAACGCGCGGGCAGTTCGCCCAGCCCGCTGACGCTGACGAACTGGAAGCGCGCCGGGAAAGCGAAATATTCCTGCAGCAGTCGATAACCGTCGAAGTTGCGCAGATCCTGCGGTAGCAGCGCCTGATCGGCGGCGAAACCTTCCTGCTTCAGCGCATCGTCGCTCAGCGCCACGCGCTGCGGCTGCGCTTCCACCGTCTGGCACAAGGCGCCGACCGTGTGCTGCATAATCAGCTCCAGCAGCTGCTGCGCCTGAATATCGGGGCCGCTGAGATAGAACATCAGGTTATCGAGCGTCAGATGACTCAGCGCTACTTCGCTAAAGCACTGCAGGCGGATACGCAGCGCGCTGACCGCGCCGCGCTGGCTCAGTCCCAGGCTACCCAGCGGAATATCCGCCGGCACGCCGCCCAGCTCCACCTGGTCAATGCGCAACGGCTGCAGCATGACGTCGTGCGCCGTGGCGTAGCTACAGGTTACGCCGTTCTTTTTCAGCGTCTGGCTGTCCATCATGGTGCCGCGCGGCACCAGAAAACCGCCGCTGATATCGCCTTTTTTGCCGTCCGGATGCAGCTCGGCAATCGCCATTGAAGGCATCGGCGAAAGGTAGTTGGGCGCAATCATCTCCAGCATACGCTGGGAAAAACGCGGGAACTCGGCGTCCATCTTCAGCTGCACGCGCGAGGTCAAAAAGGCAAAGCCTTCCATCAGCCGCTCAACGTAGGGGTCGGCCACTTCGATGCCGCTCATGCCCAGCCGTCCGGCGACTTTGGGGTAGCGTGCGGCGAACTCCGCTCCCATTTCGCGCAGATATGCCAGTTCACGGTTGTAATAATCGAGCAGTTTGCTGTCCATGATTACCCTACGTCTTTCAGTTCAAAATGGCCGTTTTCTAAATCAAGATCGGTACGGAACAGAAACTCCAGCGGATAAGGCACGCACCAGAGCCGCCCTTTGATTTCGATCGACAGCACGTTATGCAGACTCAGCGAGCTGGTATCGGAAATGCAGCGCACCTGTAAGCCTGCCGGCAGAATGCGCGGCTCGAAATGCAAAATGGAGTTGGTCAGCTTGCGCTGAATATCCTGCCATTCGATATCGGACATCCGCTGTCCCGCCAGCGGCGCGACGCCAAAGTTCCAGGCGGAACGCCGCACGTGCGGAAACGGCGATAGATCCTGTTGCGCTTCGTTATTGATGCTGTTGAACAGCCACTGCAGGTCGCGCAGCACGTTGCGTTTCAGCGCGGTGTGAGAAATCACGCGGCTGCTGGCCGCTTCCTGCTGCTTGTCGGGCGCGTTATCGGTCAGCCTGTCCAACAGCGACGGCTGCATTTTGTCGCGAGCCGTCGTTGCCTCTTTGCCGCGCTGACGATAGCCGCCATGCAGCAGTTCTCTGCCATCACTCATCGTCGGTCGCCGCTCCGGCGAAAACGAGACGCGTCAGGCTCAGCAGCGGGAAATCGCGCTCTTCACTCAGCCAGGTTTTCTGGCCGTGACCGATAAACTGCTGGTCATCCAGCGGCGACCACTCGGTCACGGCGCCAAGACGCAGATTGTCGCTGGCAGTATCGGCGAACGGATAGCGTACCGGCAGCTGGCAAACCTGCTCGCTGCCGTCGATCAGCGTGACGGCGGTGTGCCGCCAGACCAGATCGGTGACGCTGGCCGGCGCCTGAAAACGCATTTCGCGAATGGCGGCGAACGGCAGCCAGGTGTAGTGGCCATTGACGATCAGTTCGCAGATCGGGCCAAGGCGGCCATCGCCATCAATCAGCCATGCCACGCTGTGCGCCTGCTCATCCTGCGTGATGACCTGCGCCGGATTGAGCGGCGCCGCCTCAAAAGCCGCCGCGCGCAGTTCGTCCGCCTCGCTTGCGTGCTCCTTGCGTAGCGCTTTCAGTAGATCTTCTGCCCAGGCGAAAGCCTCGCCGGGCATTCTCGGCATCGCCAGCCCTTCGAAGACCGCCGCACGCTGGATCTCTGCGGTAATGGTCTGCTCCAGTAGCGTCACCGTCGGCCGCGCCTGCGGTTTTAACGCCAGCCAGGACTTCAGCTGGGTTTTGGCGCGCGGCCAGTGGCCCGCCAGACAAAGCAGCTGCACAAAGGCCGCACGCAGATCGGCATCCGCCGGGCGGCTTTTAATGTCGTTTTCAACGCGCGCCAGCGTTTCCGCAAGGGTCGCGCCGGACATCAGTTCAGTGAGAGATTTCATAGCGTTCCTTTGGCGGGCAAGGGATTAGTTAAGCGTTCGGTAAGCGCCGGCGGCCGGATCTTTCAGCTCAGGATGAATCTCCTCCACCAGCTTAATGGTCAGCTTGCCGTCGACCAGATAAGGCGACCAGACTTTGCGAACTTCCTCCAGTCGCGCTTTCAGCGTGCTGGCGTCGCTGGCTTCCTGCTGGCTCATCGCCACCACCACGGCGCCGTCGGCCTGCCAGCCGTTCAGTGTGGGCGCGTAAGGCACAATCATCCAGCTCTGCGGCGACTTTTCATCGCTGAGCACCATGCGTTCGTTGTTGACGGTGGTGATCTGCATATCGCGGCTTACCGCTTTGCCATTCAGGTTGAACACCGGAAAGCCCTGTAAAAAGCTGACCTGCTGCTTTCTGGCCGCGCCGTTGCCCAGCCGCGTAATCTGGCCGTCGCCGCTGAGCCAGCCGTCGCCGCCGCAGGTCACGCCGCCTTTGGCCGGCACGAACAGCGCGCTGGTCTGGCTGCCGTTGTTCCACCAGGTGCGGAAATGACAGCCGTCGAGCAGGCTGAACTGGATCCACGGCGTGGTATCCGCTGGCGGAGAGAGATCTTCCGGTTTAATCGGCGCGGCGGCTTCAGCGGCGGGCGCTATGGCTTCCGCAGGCGTTTCCACTTCGATCTTACTCTGCCATTGTTTCGTCTTCGCGGCGCTGCCGTGCGCCAGCGCTTTACCGCTGCTGTCGGTGAGCTGCCACTGAAACGACGCTATTTTCGCGCAGCTGTGAGACATCAGATTTGCCACCTGCGGCAGCAGGGCGTTGACGTTTGCCGGATCCTTATCGCCGTTCGCCACGATGCGTAGCGGAATATCGCGCTTACACCAGCTGGCAGGCTTCTGATCCTTGACGTTATCGATCCAGACATCCATCTGCAGCGTTTTCGCGGTAACAACGTGGTAATCCTGCGCCCAGGCGGTGGACGCAATCAGCAGGGTAAAACCCGTTAGCCAATGTTTCATGAGTGTTTCTGAAAACCTTATGTTAATCACGAAGAGGAAAAAATCGGGCTGCGGCTTCCAGTGAATGCAGCAGCGTAGTGTCCTGCGGATTGCCGACCCAAACGGCGACGGCGCTGTAGTTGTCCTGACTGGCCGACGAGTGCAGCTCGTTTTTGCGGATGGCCTGCTGCATCAGCGTCAGCCATTCGTCCGGCGTATTAACCATATGCAGCGACTCCTGCATATTTTCCTGCGACAGCCCGTGCCAGAAGCCGTCGGTGCAGAGCAGGAAAGCGTCGCCGTCTTCAATTTCCACCACGTCGCTGTAGCTGGCGTCGCGCTCCTCATCGCCCATGCCAAGCGCGAAATAGAGCAGGTTGCTGTTGATGCCTTCGGTCTGATGTCCGGCATCTTTCATCTGCTGCACCAGGCTGTGGTCGGTGGTGACGTGGTAAAGATAGCCGCGACGAAAAAGATAAAGGCGGCTGTCGCCCGCGTGCGCCCACCAGGCCAGATCGAAATCCCGATCGATAAACAGACTGACCAGCGTCGTGCCCATGCGCTTGTAGTCGCTGAGCGCCTGCTGCTGGCGAATAGCGCTGTTGGCGTCGTTGACGTACTGGCGAATACTCTGCGCGTCCAGATGCCGCTCGCCGTCAAAGCGCTGCAGAATCGTGTCCCGCGCCAGTTCCGCCGCAACGTCGCCGCCCGGCAGGCCTGCCACGCCGTCGCAGACTACGAAGCAGGCCGAGCGCTTACCGATATGCTCACCGGTCTGATCCTGGTTGCTTTCGCGCGCGCCCTGGTGCGACATAGAGGCAATGGTGATATTCATCATTCTTCCGATCTGATTTGTGAGTCTTTGTACTGATTGACTTCCATGTCGTAGGCGTGCAGGAAGGCTTCGCCGAACAGCGTATGAAAGTCATCCTCGATTTCACCCGCCGTTTCGCCGTAGCGTTTGGTGAAATGCTCCCACAGCGCGGCTTTACGGCTGTTGGGCAGCGCCAGACGAGAGATGGCGCCTTCTTCGCGCGCCTCTTCCTCCAGCTGCTGCGGATTAAAGGATTGCAGCATGGAAGCGATAATCGCGCGGATGCCGGCGATCATTCCCAGCTGGTGCGCCTGAAGATCTACCAGCGCATCGCGTACCGACTGCTTTGGCGGCATAAAGCCGGGCATACGGCTGCCGAACATCTGCATCAGCACTGACTGGCCGGAAGGCAGCAGCTTGAACGGGTTATTGGCCTCGTCGAGGATCACCGTCATTTCCGCTTTTACGCCGCGTTTGAGGATCGAACGGGACGAAAGTAAAGCGACGGTGCCCTGCGAGAACATGCTCAGCATCTGACCCAGCTCCTGCATCGAGTCACGATCGAAGCGCGGCGTCGGCTGCAGATCTTTCAGCCCCATGCCGCCTATCAGCGCCTCCAGCAGCTCGCCGTTCAGACGTTCGCCATCGGCGGCGCCGCTATGGCTCTGCTGTGCGCCTGAGCTGGCGACCGGATCGATACGCAAACGCCCTTTCGGCGGCGGCGTGGTATTGCGCGGCACGGCCTGCGGCGTCGGCAGCGTGATGCCGCCGTAATCCTGCTGCTGCCGCGGCGGTTGCACTGGCGCAGCTGGCTGCTGCGCGCTTTCGTTAAAGTCGGCATCGATCTGCGGCACTTCTTCGGATGGCGTGCCGCTGGCCGAAACGCTTTCATTGAACAGCGGCGACTTCTTTAGCTCATCCGCAGCTTGCGGATCCTCGTCAAACAGCGGCGACTTATTCAGATCTGCTTCATCGCCAAACAGTGACGATGGGCTCAGCTCTGCACGCTCCTCAAACTGCGGCTCTGGCTGCGGCCTGCTGTCCAGCGCTTTTGGCGAAGGCGGTACAAAAGCGTCCTGCTTGCGCGGCGCTTCTTCCGGCGGCGTCAGCGGCACGGCGTTACCCATCATCAGGCCCAGCGGATCGTCGCTGTCCGCAGGCGCGCCGCTGCTGTTGCCGAACAGCGCCATCGGATCCAGACTCTGCTTTTTATCCTGTGAGGCCAGCGTACCCGGCGTGCTGTCGTCAAAGATGCTCTTTTGATCGAACAAAGATTCATTGTGGAACAGCGAATCGGGCGTTTGATCCCGACGATCCAGGTTAAGCGGATCTTTGCTGTCAGCAAACTGCGCCAGCGGATCGACCGGATTGCGCTCCTGGGCTTTTTCCATCAGCGGATTATCGTGGCCGGCAGGCGCGGGCTTACTGCGGCTGGACAGGTTGTCGCTGATAGAAAATTCCTGCGCCAGGCTGTCCCAGATTTCGCTGGGGATCGCGGCCGGCGCGCTCTCCTGTTTCGGTGCAGCAGGACGAGCAATCGGTGCAGGCCTGACCACAGGCTGCGCGGCGGCGTGCAGATCGGTTACCTGTAAACGGTAATCGTCGATACCAAGAATATCGCCATCCTGAAGTTCGACCTGACGGCCACGCTCCAGCGGGATATCGTTCAGATGAACCAGCGTTACGTTGCCGCGATTGGTAATGCGGCATTCGCCGTCGGCGGTGATATGCACAATCGCCTGTAAGCGGGATATCGTGCGGTCATCGTCCGGCAGTACCAGATTGTTATCGGCGCCGCGGCCGATGGTGCCGCCCGGCGGCAAAAAGTCGCAGCTGCTCTGCGGCGGCTGCTGACCCGCTTTGGTCGCTACTATCGTAAATCGCATCACGTTTTCCTGCGTTGGATGTCGGGCCGCGCCGGCGGTTCACCGGCGGGAGTTGAAACGGGCTGCTGACGACTGCTCAGCTTCGCAATGTCGACAGTTTTTAAATAAGGTTATGGCTTAAGCGTGCCATCTACGCTGGCAAAACTGCCTGGCGCGGCGTAAAAGCGGCGGATTTTCGGCACGCTGTCCAGCTCTGCATCGTTAACTCTTTTGGTTAGCGCTTTATCCACTACCAGTGAGCGAGTCTGCGGATCGTAAGCCAGCACCACCGCCACCAGCGAAGTTTCTACCAGCGTGGTGGCGGTATAAATCATGGCAATTTTGAGTTCGCTGTCATCCGGCCGCGAAATAACGCCGACGCTGGTGACATCTTCACAGGCTTCGCCGTCAAACTGCGCAAAACCGATGGTCGGCGTCAGGCTGGCTACGGTTTTGCCGTCGCGCGACCAGCCAATAAAGCAGGCGTTCATATCGGCTCTGAGCAGACCTTTGCCCGGCACCAGCACGCCCAGCAGCTGGCCACTGTCCCGCACGGCAAAGGTCTGCTGGCCGGAAGGCTCTGCGCCAGCGATATCCAGCGACAAGGCTTTTTCCGCAAGCGAAGGCGCAAAGGCATCCGCATCTACCGCCGCCAGATGCGGGCTGGCCGCGGCAAGTGGGGTCAATAAAGCGAGAGAGAGTACAACGCGTTTCATGCTGTGTTTCCGGTAGTGGCAATCATAAAAGATCGCTGCCTGCCAAAGAATTAATAGTATTGGCTGAGAAAATTAATACGGTCGGACATGCTTTTATAAAGACACTGGCTGTTTGTTTGGCAGGCTGCCCGCTCTTTTATCCATAGTCGCTGGGCACTGATAACCTGTTTAAGTTCGTGCTTATTATCATTCTGTTTTAATTGCTGTATGGCGGCGCTATAAGCTTCTTTAACGCTTTTATCCCATGCGGCCAAATCATAAGAGCGGCAAATAGCCTGTTCGTCTTCCTGTTGCGCTTTGCGGCAGTCAAAAGCAGGTAAAGGCAGATCGTCGGTAACTCTTTTAAGCGTCAGGATGCTGCTCATATTGCCAGAGACCAGTAGAGTATTTTGGTCGGCCAGTACCAGCCAGGGCTTAATATTGGCACCTTCGTCAGCAAAACTGCCCTGTTTGCAATTTAACATCAGCGGCATGACCCGCTGAATGCCCGGAAAAGCCAGGCCGTAATCTTTAGCTACAGGTTTGACAGGCTCTGTTTGACGATCGCCTTCGGTCAGCGCAACCAGTTCATCCAGACTTAAATTCGGCCCGCTGCTGACTTCTGGCGCTTTACACGTCGACAGATTGCTCATAGGCGTACTAATCTCTGTCTGGCTTATGACCACACGGCGGCCAACAAGATAAGGATCGTCCGGTACGCCGTAATGACTACTTTGAATCCACTCATCAATGCCGACATGCGTAACCTGCCAACTGCCGTTAAGCGTTGGCGGCAGCGGCGCGGCCAGAGAGCGGCCGACAGTGAAGGCCGTAAGAAGCATCATTATGCGGCGCATTCTGTTTCCTTACTGACTGAGAAAATTAACCAGCCTTACCCGGCAGTAAGAGCGTAAAATTTCCCTCTACCGGATCGTCTTTATCGCTGATCATCTGTTTGCTTTTTTGATCGACATAGACGCTGAATAAGCGGGGTTGCGTTTCCGGATCGCCAGGGCAATCGCCGCCGTGCTTTTCCACTATATCAACCAGATCCACACCGGGTTCGGCATTCTTAGTTAGCAGGTAATTAACGCACGCCGCGTTGGGAACTAGCTTATGCGCCTTAATCACCTCTTCTACCTGTAACAGTGAGCTATCTTCTGTTGGTAGCTGCTCTACGCTATTGCTCGCGTACTGCTGATAAAGTCGCCTGAGGCTGCCAAGCGTGCTCGCACCCTGCGAGCCAATTTTTTCCGTTAGCGTTTGGTCAAGAGTCAGCTTTTGCTGCTGTTTGTCTATGGCGAAAATCACGGATTCCATTAATGAAGTGTTGGGTGACTGCGCCTTATAGATAACCCCGATAATGACTTGTTCCGCTCCCTCTGGCGACAAAACGCCAACGGTTACCGTTCCGTTACAAGCTTCAGCCTCCCAACGATCTTTTCCTATGGTCGGAATTGTTACATCGATATTATCTGCTGCTGTCGCCCAACTGATAAGGCAGATACCGCTATTCTGCTCGCTAAAGCCCTGCCCGCTAATAAAAGTGCCGATTTTCTTTTCGTCTGTATAGAGACCAAAGCTTTGCTTAGCCACCGGAGCCGCATTATTAATGCCTGATTTTTCTCCGGCTTCGTAAAGAGATTTTTGGTAAGGGCTAATATCAACGGGTTTTAATGCAGTATCAGCATAGGTAAAAAAGGACGCGCAAAAAGCAAAGAGTAAAACAGAATTTTTCATCTTGTATTATTTATTGTCATTGACCAGCTTTTGATACTCTTTGCGCATAGAAGCAAGGTCTTTAACATAAGAGTTTTGGAAGTGTTCAGTGGTATCTTTATCGTAAAAAATGTCTTCATCATCTTTTACACCTAAGACTACATAGTCTTGCGAATACTGGCCTCGAACATCAACTTTATAAATAACAGCGATCTTTACATTTTTATCATCTGACCGCGACAGAATACCGACAGCCTGAACTTTATCACAGTCTACAGTTTCCCAATCATCAGCCCCCATCGTTTGCATAAAGAATGCATCGGGACGATGACCCGCTGACCATCCGATAAAACAAACGGGATGCACATCTCGTAACCAGCCTTTTCCCTGGACTAATGTTCCTAACTTTTTATTGTTAGTAAAAATATCGAACGTTTGCGTGGTATCAATTTTAACATTTGATAATCCTGTACTTGAAGCCTTCTCAGTCACAAAATCGTTAAAGCTGTTTGAGTCGATTTTTTTTAACGTTGTACCCGCGACAGAAAAAGCGCTACTTATTGACAATACTGCTCCCACAAAAAAATTGATAGCTTTCATAATAACCCTTAGTTAATGATGCAATGCATAATTGTAGTTAGCTGCCATCTGTGTATCGTAATGTTTTTCTTTATAACCAGAGCCATTATAGTAATAAGAAAATTTTGCCCAATTTTTGGTTCTGATTGCATTCAATAATACAGGTGTATTGGATATGTGGTTTACAAATGCATAAACCTGACCGGTAATTGTATTCATTCCTTCAACGAATTTTTCTATGCTTTCGTATCCGGCTGTTTTATAGTTATTTCCCATTATTTGAAAAGCCCCCCATGAAGCAGACTTGAGCGCAGCCTGACGGTCAAGCGCTATGGCTTTATTCAGTCTGTCATACTGTATGCTAAATTTTCCATAATGCTGGTAACGCGGTCCAGAAATTTCAGGGTGAGACTTATCGTACTTCCCATTGGTTAAGGAACTAAAATAGTGTCGTTCATAAAGAATCGTTGGGCGCCGTTGCGCGTCGAAAGCGCCAGTGACTTTAGATTCTGTAATAACTACAGCCTTTACTGCAGCCACCTCACAGTTAAGTGCTTTTGCGGCACTTAGGTACATTTCCTCAGTTAATTCCTGAACGTCCGTGTTGAAATTTAATTTTATCGGTTTAACTGTATTTGAATGATGATGTAAATTACGCATTGTTGGCCCATGAGGGGAAACAATGCCATCAGGATTAGATAATCTTACTACTTTTCTTTGAAAGTCTTTTATCCTTTCGATAGTTTTTGGTCCAATCAAGCCATCAACATTCAATTCATCACCTGGATTGGTAATGAGTTTGTTACTGTTAAGTAATAACTGAACTGTTTTCACATCCCGATATTTATTTATCTTTCCATAGCCTACAGCCTGGCTTATTCTGATTGTGCTCACCAAAGACTCCTGTATCAGAATTGATTATTTAATCAAAACTTATCTTTATTAACCCTATCCGTCGGAAAGGTTAAATAAAAACATTAAGCTTCTTTATTCTCTTTGACGCCCCGCTAACGTATCTTCTACGCCTTTACCGCCGAAAAGTCCGTGCGAAAATGTTATTACCATCTATACTAGCGTGTTGGCGTAAAATAACCCCTTCGAGATTCGATATTAATCAATCATAAGGGATTTCTTTAAGTTCATTGCTTCTTTGCGCATCCAGTTTTGCAATGCAATTATTGGTAAACACTGCATAAGGGTTACTCTTTTCTGCAGCGACATGTGCAAACATTTTACATTGATTATCACGATATTTTAACCAGCCACGCTGAGCATCCAAAAACACAGGAAGATAGGCTTTTTTTACTTCTGGCTCGTCAGAGAATGTTGTCTCAATACGTTTCTTTGCTTCTGAGTATTCTTTATTTAACTCTTTCTCAGCTACAACGCGGTTGTTTTCAGAACAGGCAAAAACTTCAGAATCGCTGGTTTTTTTTGAGCAATCATCCATAGCCAGGGCAGTACCACTCAATGCAAAGAAGCCAATCGCCGCTATAGCTAACACTTTCTTTTTCATATTATTTACGCATTATCGGTCTTTTCCAGGGTAGTTAACCCTTCGATGTTCGCCGTCATAACTGTGCACATGAGCGTTGGTTTCGATAAAATTAATCAGCGTGCCATAATCATTGGTCATGCACGGCTTGGTAGCTTTTGATTGTATCGGGCGTTTTCGGCTCAAGCACCTACAGGCACACTTCATCAATGTCCAGCGCACGGCTATCCCTTAATGAAAATTTAACCTTAAAAACTTGTTAGTCTATCCGCAAGTCATTTTCATTAAGGGGGGCATATAGGCATAAGCGCTAATTAACCATATCTAAATTTTCCATCTTAACATATCCCTTTGTCGCAGATTGCGAATTTGGCTGAGAGGCATCATACAGGGAAACATAAACCCATTTATCATCAATAGTTTTAATTCTAACTAGCGGCTGAGATACCGGTTTATCAGTAACAACATCACTCTTTTCATCAGGCTTTGACTTCAGATAAACATTTTCGTGCCCATCTTTTATCGTGAACATAACCGCATATGGCTCTGGATCACAGCCTGATTTCAGCTCTAATTTTTTTATGTCAAAATCACTTTCTGAATCAGGCTTAAAGGAATCAAATTTAGCATAATTTTTCTTGCTGTCGCACTCAGCAATGACTAACTCATCAGAGATAACTAACATTCCGTGTTGCTCGGTGTGTCCTTCCTTAAACTTAAAAAATTCTTCAGGAGTATTTTTGAAATTACTCTTAATGAAATTTTCCGCCTCTTTAACTTTAAAATAATCTTTTACTCCACTTTTTCCTTTAGTATCGTAAAGAAAATATGTGCGATTATCCTTCCCATCCGTTTCGAAGAAACGCATCATAACAAGTGGTGGCCTGGGCTTTCCTTCGTCACTCCACTGCGGAAACCAGTAGGCTTGCAACACGCCAGTTATATTTTTTTGCGTGGTAGCAAAAGCACTCGCACCAAAGAAAATTGTACATAATGAAACCAAAACAGTTATTAATAGCGTTATTTTTTTCATAACCTGCTCCTTAAAGACTTACTCGTACTGTGAACTTATTATCACTTTGAAGTTTTCAATTCCATTTTTTTGCAAGAATAGCTTTAACTCTTTTAGTTTACCAACGCTTCCTCCAACAAAATCAACCGCTTTTGAACTGCCAATTAAAAGGCATCCATCAGTATGCTGCGGTTTATTTCCATTATGTATTAACACATAGCGTGTTACAGGGACAGCAGAATTATATAACAATGGAACAGGACTATATGCTTTGATTGAACCTTTAGCCGTTTGATGCCATTTAAGATTATAAACGCCTTCCGGGATTCTTAATCTTTGATTGGGTGTCGTTGTATCAGGCCCGGGTCTTTCTAACATATAACCGGAAATTTTTGTCCCCGGAATACTATAACGGGATATCGTTGAGTTTTGGGTTTGTTGTATCCTTTTAACCAGAATTATTCCTTTCACGAGCTAATCCTTATAAATCAAATTAATGCAATCCCCTCAACAAGGGGATTGCGACAGTATTAAGCTTCTTTATTCTCTTTGATGTTCCAGCCAGCGCTGCTTTCTGCGCCTTTGCCGCCGGAAGAACTCTGCTCCCAGTACTGCTGCTTCACTTTAGAAGCCTGGAAAGAGTAGCTCATGCCCACGGTGTCGCCGTTGTCTGCGCCAACGTATTGTACGTTAGTCACCAGCACGTCTTCCAGCGTGATGCGGGTGTACTCAACCTGAGTGCCGCCAGCTTTGCAGATAGACAGCTCTACTTTGGTGATGTGCTTACCGCTTGCGCAGTTCTTCAGCAGCGCGGTAGTAGATTTGTCGATCAGCGCTTCAACGTGCAGGTCGTTGAAGTTCACTTTACCGGCACCGCCGCCGCCGCCAACGGACATGTTGCCTGGCTGAGAAGCGCCCCAGGAGAAAGAAGTGATATCAGTCCAGCCAGTGTGGTTGGAATCTTTCGATTCGCCGGTCACACCGTCAACTTTCATAAACATATCAATAGCCATTATTTTTTACTCTTTATTGATTTAACATTTTGCTTTTTAAAGCAGCGACAGACAAAAAGGAAAAATCCTTTTTGCCTTTTCCCGAACATCCTTTAACAGATCGTCCAGAAATTCCTGAACCCACCGTCTGCCTTTCTCACTTTTTACGCGTCAGAATAGTACGCACAAAAGTTAAAATGCGTTTTACAGACAGCGTATTCGACTATAAATTAGAGCGAATGCAGCATCACGTCAGACTAAAAGGAAAATTACTCAATAATGATAAAGGCATTTTTAGCATTACTCAGCGTTGTGTTATTAGCCATATGCGTGTACGCCCTTTTCGATATCATTAGCGGTGTTTGGCTTGTAGCGCGTTATGAACATTTCGATGAAAGAAATTTAAGCTTAATAGGTGGTAAATTGCTTTTCACCACGCTCTGTATTGGCCTTTTTTTCCTGACGAGAAAGGCGGCAAGAAAAAAAAGCTGATCTGTTTCTATAGCTAACCAATATCGTGCATAACACGCTAAAATGAGGGGCAGAATAGCGCCCCTCATTTTTACGCCTTAAGCCTCATCACTCTTCAGTGAAGGCAGCTTAGAGACCAGGCGTAGCGACACGGTCAATCCTTCCAGCTGATAGTGTGGACGCAGGAAGAATTTCGCAGCGTAGTAGCCCGGATTGTCTTCCAGCTCTTCCACCAGCACCTCGGCGGAAGCCAGCGGCTTGCGGGATTTGGTTTCCTGCGAGGAGTTGGCCGGATCGCCGTCCACGTAGTTCATCACCCAGTCGTTCAGCCAGCGCTCCATCTCTTCGCGCTCGCGGAAGGAACCGATCTTGTCGCGCACGATGCACTTCAGGTAGTGCGCGAAGCGGCAGCAGGCGAACAGGTACGGCAGGCGCGCGGCCAGACGTGCGTTGGCGGTGGCGTCCGGATCGTGGTATTCGGTCGGCTTCTGCAGCGACTGCGCGCCGATAAAGGCGGCGAAGTCGGAGTTTTTACGGTGCACCAGCGGCATAAAGCCGCTTTTCGCCAGCTCGGCTTCGCGGCGGTCGCTGATGGCGATTTCGGTCGGGCACTTCATATCCACGCCGCCGTCGTCGCTTGGGAAAGTGTGGCAAGGCAGGTTTTCCACCGCGCCGCCAGATTCCACGCCGCGAATCGACGTACACCAGCCGAACTCTTTAAAGGAGCGGTTGATATTGGCGGCCATCGCGTAAGCGGCGTTCGCCCAGGTGTAGTTGCTGTGGTTCGCGCCTTCGGTCTCTTCTTCAAAGTCGAAGCTGTCCACCGGATTGCTGCGGATGCCGTAAGGCAGACGCGACAGGAAGCGCGGCATCACCAGACCCAGATAGCGCGCGTCTTCGGACTCGCGCAGGCTGCGCCAGGCGGCGTATTCGCTGTTCTGGAAGATTTTGGTCAGGTCGCGTGGATTAGCCAGCTCCTGCCAGGATTCCATCTGCATCACTTCCGGCGCGGTACCGGTGATAAACGGGCAGTGCGAGGCGGCGCCGATACGCGCCATCTCGCCTAACAGCTCCACGTCCTGCGGGCTGTGGTCGAAGTAGTAGTCGCCAACCAGGCAGCCGAACGGCTCGCCGCCGAACTGGCCATACTCTTCTTCATAGATTTTTTTGAAGATGGGGCTTTGATCCCAGCCGACGCCTTTATAGCGCTTCAGCGTGCGGCCAAGTTCTTTCTTCGAGATGCTCATAAAGCGGATTTTCAGCATCTCGTCGGTTTCGGAGTTGTTCACCAGATGGCTCAGACCGCGCCATGCGCCTTCCAGCTGCTGGAACTCTTCATGGTGGATAATCTGGTTAACCTGCTTTGACAGCTTCTCGTCAATCTCGGCGATCAGCGCCTGGATAGTGCGATAAGCATCGTCGGAAGCGGTGACGGTGTTTTCCAGCGCCTGCTGCGCCAGGGTTTTTACCGCGCTTTCTACCGCGGAGCGGGCGGAATCGGTTTTTGGACGAAACTCTTTATTCAGCAGCGAGCTGAACTCGTCCTGGCTCCAGGCCTGCTGCTGGCTCTGCTGTTCGAACTGATTGCTCATCAGGCCTCTCCTTCTTTAGCCGCGTCGTCCTGCTTCGGCAGATGGCTCAGGGACTTCAGCAGCGTTGGATCCTGAAGGATTTTAGCGATCAGCTCTTCCGCACCGTTTTTGCCGTCCATATAGGTCAGCAGATTGGAAAGCTGGGTACGCGCGTCCAGCAGCTTGCTCAGCGGCTCTACGTTGCGCGCCACGGCGTCCGGCGAGAAATCTTCCATGCTGTTAAAGGTCAGGTCGATATTCAGGTTGCCTTCGCCGGTCAGGGTATTTTGCGCCTGGAAAGCCACGCGAGGCTTCAGCGCCTTCATGCGCTCGTCGAAGTTGTCGACGTCAATATCCATAAATTTGCGTTCGTCGACCGGCGGCAGATTGTCAACCGGCTTGCCGACCAGATCGGCCATCACGCCCATCACAAACGGCAGCTCGATTTTGCGTTCTGCGCCGTAGATCTCCACGTCATACTCGATCTGTACGCGCGGCGCGCGGTTACGGGCGATGAATTTCTGCCCGCTGGATTTACCTGACATAATGTTCTCCAAAGGTAGGCGTGGTTAAAATGAGTGCCGCGCGGTAAATACGTCCGCGCGTCGAAGGAGTCAGTCGTCTTAGTCGCGACGGCCGAAGATATTTTCCAGTTGGTGTACGCCGTCCGGCGCGAGATCGCGGATAATGCTCATAAAATCCATTTCGATCATGCGCTGCACGCGGTCGATCATCAGCGGCGCCGGGTGGCTTGGCTCATGCTGTACAAAGTACTGTTTCACCTTTTCCAGCATCAGCTGCGCGTCGGCGCGCGATTCCGGCTGAACGCTGCGCCAGTCGGTATGTGTCGCTCTGAGCGGCTGCGCTACCGGCGCGCTTTCCGTCTCTTCGCTGCGGCTTTCCGGCATCAGCGTGCTGAGGTCGGTTATTTCGCAGGCCTGCGCCACGGTATTAACCATTTTCAACAGCTGCTCCATTTCCGGCACGCCGCTTTCGCCCAGATGTTCACTCAGGGTTTCGCGGATTGTTTGTAACCGCTCACTTATACTGAGGATAGCGACAATGCCCGGCTGTTCGCCGCGTGCCAGCTCGTCCATCAGCCGTGCGCGGCCGCCAGGAAACTCTTCGCACTCGCTTTTGCTGCCGTCCAGCAAGGCGCAGGCATCACGCAGCGAAAGGACGTCGGAGGCATTGCGCAGCAGCGGAGCCTGACGCAAAGCGGTAGTAAGCGCTGACTTATCGCTTAAAGCCGCCAGCGCATTGATACGATAGAACGGGTCATAGTCGCCGTCGTCGGTCAGCACCGGCCACAGCGGCTCCCAGTACAGCAGCAGCGACTGCTTAATCAGCTGTAGACCGTCGGCATAGCCGCTTAAGCCGCGTAGCTGGGTCCACGCCTGCGTCAGCGCCAGCATTACGCGCAGATCTTTGGTGCGCGTCAGCAGGCTGCTCGCCAGCTTCTCGACTTTGTTCCAGTCCGCCGGTTCGGCAGGAATAATGGTGTCGCCGAACTGCTGCTCCGCTTTGCCCGCGCTGGCCTGCTCCATCGCCATGTAGTCGGCATCATATTCCAGGTTTTCCCCGCACGGCTGGTCGTTGCCGATCGGGGCGAGTAGCGCATCAAGATTCATCGAAGTTCCTTACTCAAACATCGGCGGATAGAGGCCGTGACGGCCCGGCTTCGCGCCAGCGCCCGGATCGAACAGCATGGCGAACAGCTGTCCGGTGAAGTTGCCGCTGTGCACATGGGTATAAAGCGGGTTGCCGTCAGCCTGATTCGTCCACCAGAAGCTGGTGTAGTGCTGCGGATCGAAGCTGTCCGAGACGCGTCGCCAGCTCAGCGTGCTCGGTCTTTCCTGATAGCCGATTACTTCCAGGATCTCTGACTGCTTCGGCTGCGCGACCGGCGGCAAAGGCAGCGACAGCAGCGCCTGATCCAGTTCTGCGGCGGACCAGGCTTCGCGAACCGCGGTCAGCAGAATACGGCCAAGCCGCTGATACCAGTCACCCGCCGTCGCCAGCTGCTGCTGCGTCCAGTGAGAAGGCGAAAAGGTTACCAGTGCGCAAAGCGGATAAAGGCGGCCAACGTTATCGCGCGAGGGCAGCAGGCAGCCCATCTGGATCTGTTGGCTACCCAGCATGGGCGGCACCACGAAATTCCATACCGGCGCGTCGGCAAACTGGCGCTCATCCTGCCTTTCGCTCTCCTGACGATGCAGCAAGCCGACCTGAAACCAGTTCGACCACTGCTGCAACAGCGCTTCCGGAAAGCGGCGTTTTAAAAAGTCGCCGCCGCTCGGCAGTTTTCCATACCAGCAAGGCGCGGGCGTCTGGCTCATGTTGTTTTCCATGGTCATGGGCAGGCGAAACCGGGCAGCTGGAACGGGTTACGAATGCTGTTCGGCGTGAATTCCAGCGTGACGTGATGGCCGCTGACGTTAAATGAAGCCTGGCGGCTCAGGCTGCTGCCGCCCGGCGAAAGCTGCGCGCGATCGAAGAAACGGTTCAGCGCCCAGGCGCCGTTGGTGACCAGCGTCGCCGTAGTGCCGTTGGCCAGCCCAAGCTGCATACGCACCTGGCTGGTGCCGCCGGGGCCGGGCCAGCTCATCAGCTGTACCGCCTGCGGGCCGTGGCTGTATTGCAGCAGCTGACCGTCAACGTCCAGCGTCATGGTCAGAATATCGTTATCCATCTGCCCGGTGCGCACCGTCACGCGGTACGAAGGCGTGGTCGCGCCGTTGGCAAAAAAGGCGTCGCGAATGCTCTGCGCCTGCTGAAAAGGCCGCAGCACGCTTTCGCCGCCCGGCAGCGTCTTGCCGTCGATGCCTGGCATAAAGCGCCAGCTGGCCTGAGTGGTGTCGACTTTGTTCGCCAGGTTGTCGCGGAAAAAGCTGTCCATCAGGCCGCTGCCCGGCGCAAACATCCGCGCCAGATCGTCCGGCGTAACTTCCGTGCGGGCAGAGCGCGTCAGCGGATAGCGTCCGGCGATCGCCTGGCGGCAGAAGCTGCCGACTTCAACGTTGATGCGCTTGCGGATATTGTCCATATCGCGACGTTGCGTATCGCTGCTGGCGCCCACCGCCATACTGGTGAACATGTTCTGCAATGAACCGGGCAGTCGTCCCGCGCTGGCCTGCAGTCGGCTAATCGCCTCGCTGGCCGGCGGCGGCATCCCGCTGTTGGCGGCGTCCTGTACCGCCGTCAGATAGCGATAGAGGTCGTCGATCTGGTGCAGAAAGTCGTCAAAAGCGATGGTTTTGCCGCCCTTCTCCAGCGGCTCCGCCAGTTCGGTAATCGGCGCAAAGTGAGCGGTTACTGACTGCTCCGGCGTTTGTGGCTGTGCTGCCGCCGTAGCCGCCTGGCGAGAGTGGAACAGCGCTTCCAGCGTGCCGCTGGCGCTCTCCTTGTTCTCCTCGCCCTCTTTTTGCGCTTCCGGCGCGGCCTTATCCAGCACCAGATAGTGGCTGAGATTTATCACCAGCTTGCGCAGCGGGGAATTGTTGCTGGAGAGCAAGCGCGCGGCGTTGATACGCTGTGAAAGATCCGCGCTGTTGTTCAGCTGGATATCCTGCAGCAGCCCGTCCCACTGACGCATATAGTCGCTCATATAGAGCTGGCGCACCGCGTAATCGGTCTGCTGACGGTTCTCATCCTGCGTTGCGCTATCCAGTACCCATCGATCGTCGTCGTGCAGCGATTTGGTCACCGCCGCGATATTTTTATCGAAGCTGTTCCAGTAGCCATCCGGCGTAAAGAGTCCCGGGATGCCGTCGCTAATCGATTTGCCGCTTTTGCGCGAGAAGACCAGCTCGCTCTGCGGGCCGCCCAGCATAGCCAGCGAAACCGGCTTCAGGCTTTCGTCTCTTTCCAGCAGGCGTTTCAGGCGACCGTAGACGCGCTGCGAGAGCGGCATCTGATTAATCAGCGCCTGCTCGCGCTTGATCAGCGCCTCATCTTTCGCATAAGGCGAAGCCTGAATCTGCGTTTCCAGCAGCTGCGCCAGATGCCAGTCGAGTTGTTTGATCTGCGCCTGGGTCACGTTCTGCGGCTGGTTGCGCGCAATATTCAGCATGACCCAGGCATGCAGGAACTTGCCGTCGTAGCGCTTCGGCTGATAGAGCATCCGGTACGCCTTCAGCGCCTCGTAGCTGTAGTCCGCATCGCTGCCGTTATCGTTGCGCAGCCAGCCGGTAATCAGCTGCGCTACCTGCGGCATCAGCAGCTGCTTCAGCGATTTTTGATAGAGCGACTGGGTGGCGTCGCTGACCTCTTCGCCGCGATACAGCCCCATACGGCGCGTGATCGGCGGATGATTAAGGTCAAAAGCTTCGCTTTCCGGCAGGTGCAGCACGCCGTTCAGATAAGGCAGCAGCGTATAGAGATCGGCGCTCTGCAGATTCTGGCCCAGCGCGGCAACCTGCGGCACTTTAGCCTGCACTTCCGCCAGATAGGCTTTGTTGTTGCCGTAGCTGGTGCTCCACAGCAGCGTGGCGATAATCAGCGCGCTGGCCAGCAGAATATAGCCAGACCAGAGCACCGCGCGGTTGCGTAGCTCCCACCAGCGGTTGCTGCCCGCCAGTCCCGCTTCCTGGAAGATAACGTTTTGCAGCAGATCCTTCAGGAAGAAGCTTTGGCCTTTATTACCGGGGATCGGCGCGGCTTTATCCACTTTGTCCCAGGCGCCGCTATGGCTCTCTTCGTTTTGCGGCAGCTGTAAGGTGCGGCTCAGCTCGCCCATGACGCGGTCAAACGGCAGGCCTTCCTGCGTGCCGCTGGCAAACCAGATACCGCGCGGCGAAAACTGGGTTTCAAAGTTGGAGCGGCTGAAGACCGTTTCCAGATAGTCGTTAAGCAGCGGGCGCAGCGCCGCAAACTCCTGCGGGAAGAGATAGCTTTCCGCGCGGGTTTTGGCGTCGCTCTCCTGCATCAGCGTATCGGGCAGGCCAGCATCCAGCCGCTGCTGCAGCAGCGCATATTCCTGGGTAAAGGCGCTGAGCAGATCGAAATCGGCCTGCTTTGCGCGCTCCCACGGAAAGGTGAAGCCCCAGACCTGGTCGCGCTGTGCCTTGTCGAACTTGCTGAAGTAAGCGCGAAAGCCTTTCAGCAGATCGGTTTTGGTTACCAGCACGTAAACCGGGAAGCGAATGCCCAACTGCTCGTGCAGCTCCATCAGGCGCTGGCGCAGCGAGAGCGCCTGTTGACGCGACGCTTCCGCCGACTGGGTCAGCAGATCGGAAACGCTGACGGTGACGATAACGCCATTGACCGGTTGACGGCCGCGATACTTCCGCAGCAGGCCGATAAATTTATTCCACTCGCTGGCGTCCTGCAGCTGTTCACTCTCCTGGGTGGTATAGCGGCCCGCCGTATCCAGCAGCACGGCTTCGTTGGTAAACCACCAGTCGCAGTTGCGCGTGCCGCCGATACCGCGCAGCGCCGCCTTGCCGAAACGCTCGGCCAGCGGAAATTGCAGGCCGGAGTTGACCAGCGCGGTGGTTTTGCCCGCGCCCGGCGCGCCGATAATCACGTACCAGGGAAGCTGATAGAGATACTGGCGGCTGAAGCGCTGCGTCCAGCGACGGTTGCCCGCGCGGCTGAAATGCGCTTTCTTCAGCATCTCCGACGCTTCGGTAAAGCGTTCCGCCAGCACTTTGTCTTCGCTGCTCAGGCGCTTGACGTTCGGGTCATTCTCATCCGGCGTGGTATTCAGGCTGCCCATCAGCTTGCGGTTGAGCCAGGCGTTATAGAGCCGTGGCACCACGTTACTCAATCCCCAGGCAATATAGAGCAGCGCGATGCTGATCTGGCGGTTGACTTCCGGCTCCAGCGGCCGGGAATCGACGATCGAGAAAACCGGCCCGATCACCCAGATAATGAACGACAGCGCGGTGATGCCGATAAAGCCCCACATCAGCCGGTTGGTCATAATGGCGAACAGAATATTCATCATCCGTTAATTTCCTTGCTGCGACGTCAGTTCCGCGCGGGTGTTATCGGGAGAAACCAGCAGCGTGATATCGACACGACGATTGCGCGCGCGATTGGCGGCAGTGGTGTTCGGCACCAGCGGATTAGTTTCGCCGCGCCCTTCTGCCTTCACGCGCGCCGGCTGGCTTAGCGTCTGCTGCAGCCGTTCCTGGACTGATTTGGCGCGCGCCAGCGACAGCTCGTAGTTAGAGGCGAAGCGAGCGCTGCGGATCGGCACGTTATCGCTGTAGCCAATCACCAGAATGCGGCCGCTGACGTTGTTCATCGCCTGAGCGATACGATCCAGCACCTCCTCGTAGCGGCCGCGCACGGCGGTGGAGCCGGAAGTGAACAGGCCATCGCCTTTCAGCGTCACCACGCTTTGATCCGCTTCGTCTCTTACCGACACCAGACCCTCATCAATTTCCGGCTTCAGGAAAGCTTTCAGGTTCAGCGCGGCGGGCGCTGGCGGCGCAGGATTGTGAATGGTCACTTCCGGCAGCGGCGTTTGATACACCGCCGCCAGCACCGGACTGGTAGCGTCGCCGAGCCGCCAGTTCAGCAGGATATAAAGCAGACAGGCCAGAAAGCCCACCAGCGCGGCGCAGGCCCACAGCGGCACCACGGGACGCCAGAGCCTGCGCGTCACCGGATGATCTTCCGGGTGCGCGGAGAGCGGCAGCGCATAGCCGCCGCGCACTGAACGGATCATCTGCAGCAGACGGCTTTTAATGGTTTCCAGCTGCGAGCGGCCGTTGTCCAGCACGCGATAGCGCCCTTCAAAACCAAGCTGCAGACAGTAGTTAATCAGCTCCAGCAGCGCGATCTGCTCACGCGGGTTTTGCGAAAGTTTGGCCAGCAGCTGGAAGAACTTTTCGCCGCCCCAGGTTTCGTTATGAAAGGTTACCAGCAATCCCTGGCCCGGCCAGGCAGCGCTGCCCCACGGCGTCAATGCTGCCGCCTCGTCGATAGCGGTACAGAGGCAGTAGCGCGCGCCGATAATCACTTCATAAGGCAGTCCGGCGCGCTGGCAATGCATTTCGAACTGGCGCATCTCGTCGATCAGACGCTGGCGCAGCCCGGCCGGATCGGCGTGGGTGACCGAATGGCGGATCTGCGGGATGGCGTTCAGTAAAGGATTTGCTGCCGCGACCAACGGGTTAACGCTGCCTGCGCTCTGTGCGGCGGCCTGTCGTTGCTGCATGGTTGTCGCTCCTGACGTCAGGCTGAATGACTACGAATGGCCCAGAACTCCATCACCAGGCCGGGAAAATCGCCGGCCAGATGGAGCGCGAAAGTGCCGGATTTTTCCATTTCCTGCCAGAGCTCGCTGCCCTTATCCAGTTCGAAATAGCTGTAGCCGGCGTGCCACGGCAGCTGCGGCGGCGCCACGGAGAGCGCGCGCAGAATCATGCCCGGCAGCTGAAGCTGCACCAGATCGCGGATTTTCGTCACCGGCGCGACTTTCATCTGCGCCGGGAAATGGGTCAGCAGCGTATCTGCCGGCACGTTAGCGCGTACCGCCAGGACAAAGCCGAACTCGCGCGCCATCGAGCCAGAAGGAAGCGTGGCGACGTTAAGCCCGTGCGAGCGTTCGGTGAGCGGCAGCTGGATGGCGTTCTCCTCCAGCACCAGCGACAGCCCCTGACGCAGCATCAGCATCAGCTGACCGAAGCAGCGGCCCAGGTCGTCGTGATCGTAAACCGGCAGCGAAGCGTCGGGAAAACGCTGCGGCGTCCAGGTCGTCAGCTCGCAGGCGAACGCCAGCCAGTCGGCGAACAGCTGTTCGGGATGCAGGAGCGGCAGGTTTTTAAGATGGCTGGCCTGGCCGAGATAGTGATTCACCCGCGACAGCAGCATAAAGTCGACCATATCGGCGGTATTGAGACGGCCCGGCTGCTGCAGCCGCTGACCGATCTGCTGGCTGCGCTGTTGCAGCAGGCCCGGCATATCGTTGAGATAGTCGTAAAGCTGCGGGCTGGCGCTACAGTTGAGCATCGGCGGAATATAGTCGTTCTCCAGCCGCACCTGATTGCCGCGCTTCTCGGTCACTTTCACCACCGCCATCGCCGTCCACTCGGCGGAAAGCTCGCTTTCGGGCATCAGGCGCAGGCGCAGCTTGCCGAACTGAACGGCGGCCGGGCTGACCGCCAGCGCGTTGCAGTCGTCCACTTCCCGTTCAAAGGTGAGGTAGCGCGCCAGCGAATCGGCGGCCTCTTCGAAAATCACCTCTTCGCGGCCGTTGCGGCGCGCGGGCAGCGCCAGCACGATTTTTTCGCTGCCCTGGCTCTCCTGGATGGCCAACGGCGGCGGGCCGTCGCGCCCGTCGCGGAACGAGAAAAAGGTGCCGTCAGGCAGCAGCCCGCTGGCTGAGCTCAGCGCTATTTTCCCCTGGCGCAGCATCGCCTCGTCGATTTCACAGTCCAGAAAACCCCACAGGTAAGGCCGCTGAGCCTGCGCCTGGTTAATCAGCAGACTCTGCTGATAGCTTTCCGCCTGCTGGAAATGGTGCGGACGCAGGAACATGCCTTCGGTCCAGACCACTTTTTCTGCTTTGTTCATAAAGGCTTCCGTATTGGCATCAGTGAGTCACGGCGAGAAGTCCGCTGTCGTTGGCGATAAGGTCGGCCTGTAGCTCGCTGTCGGTTTGTCGCCAGGCGGCGCTGGTCGCATCCGCGCTAACGGGAAGCGGCAGCGCAAGGCGCCACTTTTTGCCGTCAAGCGCCTGATATTCCGCCAGCACGCCGATATAGCGAGCCTCGGCGGGAAGTTGTCCACGCAGGGTTTGGTTGCCTTTACCAGGCATCAGAAAGAGTTGTTCGCTGTTTAACAGCGCGCCGCCCAGCAGCGCAGTGGTTTTGTTTTGCAGCGAATAAAAATCGGCAGACATGAAATCGGCGTCCGATCTCAGCAGCAGCACGCGAACCTTCAGCGGTGCGCCGTTGTTGAGCTGCGGAGGATGTTGAAACGCCAGGCTGTAGTGCGAAGGTACGCTGTGCGAAGAGCAGCCCGCCAGCACGCTAAGTGCGGTCAGGAAAAGCGCCTGAAGGCTCAGGCGCAAAAAGTTTCTGTTCATAATGACTGGCCGTTGGCCCGTTTATTAATCGATGACCCAGGTACCGCTGTTGCTGTTCTGACAGGCTTTGCTGTCGCCATCAACCGCAACGCAGGTTTTTTTCGCCGGCGCGCGAACGCGTTTGCGGCGGGCATCCGCTTTCAGGGTTTTGTCGTACAGATCGCTTTTCACTACGGCGCGCAGCGGCACGTAGCCGATCAGCTGCTCTTCGCCCTGTTCGGCGATGGCGAACCAGTTGTTCTCCACCGTTCCCAGCACGGTATAAGGTTTGCCGTTTTCCAGATGACTCACCAGCTTGCCGCCGAAGTCGGGACGCGTCATGACCGAAGCCGCGTAAAGCGCGCGGTACTCTTCGTTGAGCGGCGTAAAGGTTTGCGGCGGCTGCACTGCATGGCGATAGGTCAGCTTAACCCCGTCAACGGTGCTGGAGACGATGGTGTCGTCGGTCATCGGCGGAGGCGGCGCTTTACATCCCGCAACCGTCAGAACAAAAAGCAGGCTTAGTGCAATTCGAATTTTCACCCGGGTCCTCATGATATTTTTGTTGAAATAGCTTGTATGGAAAGGCATGTCGGCTGGCCGTCAGGCACAGCGGAAAAGGCTCTGCTCTCCGCTGGTCGCGCCAGCCGCATCAATAGCAGCCGGAACGGGATTGCGACCGGATTCATTAATAAAACAGTCGCGCGGCATTTGCCTGCGTCAGGCTTACGAGACGCCATTAGCAGGTTAATTAGTAAACTTTGTGATTCTTTTTCCCGCAGCCCTGTCAGCAGGCACTTTTCGGATTGCGATAGTTGGCCGGCAACGCGCGGAAAAAAAGCAACGTGGAGGCTCTTTTTTTCAGATTTTCTTTATTGATTATCCGCAGTCATTACAGGGACAAGAAAATGCTAACCCCATTAAAGTACTCAGGTTTATCAAAGAAGATCGCCACCATAGCTACCGCACGGGCCAGTGCTGAAGCAGGCTGCCCGTGTAAAATACCAACGCTGGCGGTTTTTTTTCGGCAAGTTTACAGAGTCTTTCCAATTATTCAACGTCCTGCACTGGCACGATGAAACTTAAGAAAGCCTTATGCGAAAAAAATAAAGTAAATTCTGCCTGAATGGCGCGCATTTCATGGAAAGTTTCCGAATTTAGTGACGAAAGCTTAACCTGTTTATTGGAATTGGTTACTAAAAAACAATGAGGTAATAACTAAATATTATATGTTGGCAGCCAGGGCTGGCCCTGAACTTTGGTATAGTGCCGCGAAGTAATTTCGGGATGAAAATAAAAAAAAGAATATATCGCCTTTTCCCTTAACAGGAGGATAAAGGCGATTGAAAGGCAGATAATTTGCCTTATGTCAGCGAAAAGATCCGTAAAAGGCAAACTTAAGCGGTCAGAATATCTTCCAGTTCACGCAGGGTGGAAACCTGCCAGGTCGGGGTAATACCCTCAGGAAGCGGACGGTTATCGGCATTCAGCCAGCAGGTCGCCAGCCCCGCGCGCATCCCGCCCAGGATATCAGAATCCGGATTGTCGCCCACCATCATGACCCGCTCGCGCGGCGGATTGCCCATTTTTTCCAGCGCGTGTTCGAATATCGCCAGATGCGGCTTGGCGTGACCAACCTGCTCGGAGATCACCAGCAGATCGAAATATTCCAGAAAGCCGGTACGCTCCAGACGAATCTGCTGCAGCGCCGTAAAGCCGTTGGTGATGATGCCCATCTTCACTTTGCCTTTCAGGCTGTTGAGCAGATTCACCGCGCCAGCCAGCGGCAGACAGAGTTCGGCCATCGCGCCAAGAAAACCGCTGTTGAGATCGTGCGGCGTCACGTTCAGCCTGTCGGCCCAGCCCTGAAAGCGCTGGTGCTGTAGCTGCATCGCGGTGATGGCGCCGTTCTGGTATTCCACCCACAGCGGCTTGTTAATGGCCTGATATTCCTGATAATCATCCGGCGAGAACACCACGTCATACTGTTGAAAGAGGCGCTGCAAACCGGCATACGCGTCAAAGTGAAACAGCGTGTCGTCAGCGTCAAACAAAATCCAGTCCCACTCTGTAAGCATGATTGCCCCTTAAATAGTTAGCGCCATGATGATGGCGTCTTCTTTCCCCTCGGCGGTGGGATAGTAGTTACGGCGAACTGAAACCTCATTGAAATCAAGCTGCTGGTAGAGCGCGATGGCGGCCTGATTGGAGGCGCGAACTTCCAGCCACAGCGTCAATACGCCGCGCTTCTCCAGCTCGCTAATCAGATGTTGCAGCAGCGTGCGGCCCAGGCCGCGACGCTGAAAGGCGGGATCGACCGCCAGGTTAAACAGCGTAGCCTCATCCAGCACGATTTGGGTGATGGCGAAAGCCGCCATCTCTGTGCCGACATCCAGCCGGTAGTTGAGATAGCGTTCGCCCTGATTGCTGGCGAAGGTTTTTTCACTCCAGGGAAAAGCGTGGCTGCGCTGTTCAATAGCGAAAGCGCGATCAAGATCTTGCGGCGTCAGTAAAGAAATCTGCTTCATAGTGGGTGATCTGCTGCCAGAGCGCGCGTTTGGCGTCGGCGTTGTGGTAAAGCTCCGCCAGTACGGGCGAAGTAAGTTGAGGGCCGGCCACCGGCGCAGTCAATCCCAAAGACCAGCTGGCGCAACGCGTATCGTCAGGCAGCATCGCCAGCTGTTCCGGCGTCAGCGCCATCACCTCGTGTTCGCGCATCAGCATCGCGGCAAGCACGTCGCGGATCAGCGGATCGCTTAACGGCGGCGGCGTTTCCGCCACGATCAGTAGCCGGGTCTGTTCCGGCAGCGAGATGGAAACCTCGCCATGCAGGGCGCGCGGACGCCGCAGCGTATACTGCGTTATGCCCATCTGCTGTAATAACCAGTCACGTCTGGAAGACATCGTTTTTCCCGTCTGGTCGCCCAATTGCGACGCTATGCTAGCAAACCCATCGAATCTGCGCCAACAAACCACTATAATCGCCGCTCTGATTTGTAAGGAGCCACCGATGTCCGCATTTACCCCGGCCAGTGAAGTGATACTGCGCCACAGTGATGAATTTTCTCAACGCCGCGTGCTGTTTGCTGGCGATCTGCAGGATGACCTGCCCGCCCAACTGGATACCGCGCTGAGCCGGGTGCATACCCAACAGTATCATCACTGGCAGATCCTCAGCCGCGCGATGGGTGAAAATGCCTCTTACGGCCTGGTGGCGACGCCGGAAATGGTTGCCGACTGCGATACGCTGATCTACTTCTGGCCGAAGAACAAGCCGGAAGCGCTGTTCCAGCTGGAAAACCTGCTCTCTTTACTGCCGGTCGGCAGCGAACTGTTTATCGTCGGCGAAAACCGCAGCGGCGTACGCAGCGCGACGGAGATAGTAGAAGGCTGGGCGACGCTGAACAAGATTGACAGCGCGCGCCGCTGCGGCCTCTATCATGGTCGCCTGGACGCGCAGCCGGAATTTGACGCCAAAGCTTACTGGAACGACTACGAGCTGGGCGATTTGACCATCAAGACGCTGCCGGGCGTCTTTAGCCGCGACGGGCTGGACGCCGGCAGCAACCTGCTGCTCTCCACCCTGACGCCGCATATGAAAGGTAAAGTGCTGGATATCGGCTGCGGCGCGGGCGTGCTTTCCGCTATGCTGGCGCGCTTCTCGCCGAAGGTGCGCCTGACGTTGACCGACGTCAACGCGGCGGCGGTGGAAGCCAGCAAGGCTACGCTGGCCGCCAACGAGCTGGAGGGCGAGGTCTTTGCCAGCAACGTCTATTCCGACGTGCAGGGCCGCTTTGACCTGATTATCTCTAATCCGCCGTTCCATGACGGTATGCAGACCAGCCTGGACGCGGCGCAGACGCTGATCCGCGGCGCGGCGAAGCATTTGAATATGGGCGGCGAGCTGCGTATTGTCGCCAACGCCTTCCTGCCCTATGCGCAGGTGCTCGACGAAACCTTCGGCAGCCATGAAGTGCTGGCGCAAACCGGCCGCTTTAAGGTTTATCGCGCCGTCTGGTCACGAGCGGCGAAAGCCAAACGCTGATACCTCGCTGCCAGCTTTGCCCCGCGTCTTTAAGGGCGCGGGCGCTTCCTTTCCCCGCTTTTTGGCCTACGAACACGCTAGCTGGCGCTTTCTGCAGCGATCGCCGCAGTAGCGTTAAATAACTGTTGACGTGCCGGGGAAAATCTCTAGAATGCGCCTCCGTGGTTGCAATATAACGTTGTTATGTTGACGGTACGCGAAGGTGGCGGAATTGGTAGACGCGCTAGCTTCAGGTGTTAGTGTCCTTACGGACGTGAGGGTTCAAGTCCCTCTCTTCGCACCAAAAACCACGTTATTCATGTTACGCGCACTGCGCGAAGGTGGCGGAATTGGTAGACGCGCTAGCTTCAGGTGTTAGTGTTCTTACGGACGTGAGGGTTCAAGTCCCTCTCTTCGCACCAATGCGGTGACATGGGTAAAAAGTTCAACACGATGCGAAGGTGGCGGAATTGGTAGACGCGCTAGCTTCAGGTGTTAGTGTTCTTACGGACGTGAGGGTTCAAGTCCCTCTCTTCGCACCACGTTGAACCTTTCCTCTCCCTGTTTGTCCTCTTGCTTTTTTTCTGTTCGTTTCTTCTGTTTTCTCCATACCCGTTTTACGCTTTATGACCCTGTTTCCGCCACAGGCTTGCTGCAGAGTACGCTATTGGCCCACGCTCGTCTTTACGGCGCGAGCCCGCAGTTAAAGCGTGCCGAAGTTTACCGATATCGCCGCCGCGCCGCCCGCCAGCGCCAGACAGGAAGGCAGCAGCAAATAGTGACGCAGCCGTTTATGGTACAGCATCGCCACGGTCGCCAGCAGCGCGATAACCATCACCAGTCGCCACTCGCTAAAAGAGAGATTCATTAAGGTAATCAGCGGCATAATGGCGCACGGCAACAGAACGCCCCAGCCGCTGTCCAGTTTTTTTCCCAACATCCAGCTTACTCCCCCTACGCCGCAAGCGGCCACCACGGCTGTCAGCATCGTTTTACCTGCGCTACGAATGATAATGATTAGCAATAGCATATAAGAACTTTTATCATTTTGCAGCAAGATTTCTCGATCGCCGTTAACGCCCGATGATGACACCAGAGATATTAAGTGTTAAATTGGCGCCGCCCTACTATTCTGTATCTCCATATAATAACAACAGCAAATTATTCCCGGCATGGTCCTTTATTCAGGCCAGGCCGCATGCTATTCAGGCAGTCATGAGTAGAAAATAATGAAATTACAAAGCTATAATGAATTGCTTCACAGCAAATATCGGCTTTCGCTGATGCTATTTCTCTTTTTAAACGCTGCAGCGTCTTTATTTTATATTTACAGCAGAAAAGAAGGCTTTCTGTCGCCCACGCTGATTATCGCTCTGCTCAGCGGGCTAATATTGTTATGGATGCTTTTGCGTCCCAGATGGAAATTTCCGCTATTATATATCGCCGCGCTAACCACGGGTCTGCTTTGGGCATGGCAGATCGTTCGCTCATTTGAATTAGTTTTCTATTTTGACAACAGCTTTTTGCTGCTCAGCCTCTTTAGCGCTTTTTTTATCGCGGCAATTGCGCTGAATGATAACTTGCTGGCGTTTTGCCTGCACACCGCGCCGCCTTCGGCCACGATCATCGTGCTGGATCGCGGTCAGGATACGCTGCTTATCGCCTTTGTTATCCTGCTGCCGCTGGTGGGCTTTACGCTCAACCATATGCTGCAGCGCCGGCGCGACCGCTTTACCCGTCGCCTCGTCAACCAGCTCTATGAAGAGAAAGAGGCCTGGAGCGACCTGAGTATGCTCGATCCGCTGACCGGCCTCTATAACCGTCGCGGGCTGATGAACAGATTAAAAAATATCTTTGATAATCATGCAGGTAACCACTTTGTCCTGCTGCTGGATATCGATCATTTCAAAGCCTACAACGATAACTACGGTCATGCGATGGGCGACCAGGCGCTGGCGCGCGTTTCCATCGCCATCCGCGACGCGGTACGCTCCCGCGATATTGTGGCGCGCTACGGCGGAGAAGAGTTTCTGGTGCTGCTGACCAACGTGAACGAAGCCATCGCCATGAAGCTCTCGGAGCGTATCCGCCACTATATTCATGAACTGGATATTCCTCATCTTTTTAATGAACGCGTCGCCACGCATGTCACTCTCAGCGCCGGTTTTGCTCCGATAATCGATGAGGATTTTGACAGCGCGATCGCCAATGCCGATCGCGCGCTTTATCTGGCAAAAAATCGCGGCCGAAATACTATTCTCTCCTGGGAAGAGGTTGACCGACAAGATTTGTCCAGACCGGCGGACGCACTTTAATAGATTCGCCGACCTGACCGCTACGGGTCGGCGAAATAATTTGCCTTAATATTGTTATTTGATTTATCGCCTGCGAACATAGCCGCATTCGGCGGATTTTTTCAGATTTCCTTTATGCGCATCCGCGCTAAAATCGGCTACAGGTTTTATTATTCCTCTCCCTGAGCCATTATTTCTCTCTGCAAAAATTCTTAAATGCAAATTAATGGCAGCGAGAAAAGAACCGTCTCTTTTTTTGATTACGTCATTAATGCAAATTAACGCATTCCGGGATTATTACGCGCGCGATCGGCGCGCCAAATGACGCTTGTTTGTCCGCTGCGCCTCAGATACAATCAAGAACGATTATCATTTGTTTTCCCACTTAGATTGATGCTGGATAACCCATGAGCACGCTTCGTCGTCAGGTACCCGAGTCAGCCGCTTCCCCGCTCATCTTTTTGCAGAGCCATCGTCCGCTGGCTGGTTCGCTGCGCGCGCTCTTCAGCGAGCATCGCGCTTATTTCCTGGAGACGATAAAGCTTAACGACGCGCCGCCCGCCGAAGCGCTTACGCTGCAGCAGTGGTCTCAGCCTGAGCAGTTCGCGCGGCTGAATGCGCTCTACGGCGATTTTATCTATCGCGAGCACGGCGAACTGCAAAGGGAAAACAAGCCGCTGCAGTCGCTGTGGGCGCAGTGGTATCTGGGCCTGCTTCTGCCGCCGCTGATGATGGCGCTGCTGCTGGAAAACCGGGCGCTGGACTGCTCGCCGGAGCGTATCCACGTTGAGTTTCACGAAACGGGTCGGCCTGCGGCTTTCTGGATTGACGTAAAGGAAGATGAAGAGGCGCGCTATCTCAGTCCGCGCCGCCGTATGGATCGCCTGATCCAACAGTGCCTGATGCCGATAGTGACCGGCATAGAGCAGCATGGCGAAATCAACGGCAAACTAATCTGGAGCAATACCGGTTTTGCCGTCTCGTGGTTCCTGGGCGAGCTGGCTCCGCTGCTGGGCGAAAGCCTGCGCGCCGAGCTGGAGCACGCCTTTTTCTTCTCGCGTTCGCTGGCCGACGGCGCCGATAATCCCTTTTACCGCACCATGCTGCCGCGCGACGGCGAGATGCAGCGCCGTACCTGCTGTCAGCGCTATCGACTGCCGGCCGTAGAACGCTGCGGCAACTGCACGCTCAAGCCGGTCTGACGCCCCGAACTTTCTCAATTTTTCCTGACCCGTTTACAGCCAGCCCGCGCTATGGCAGCTTTATCGCCCCTAGTCTAAAGGAGCGGAAGCATGAGCCTGGAGTCTGTACGGCAATTTTTTGCCGACCACGCGCCCGATATCGACATTATTGAGCTGGCGGAAAGCACCGCGACGGTGGCGCAGGCGGCGCGTGCGCACTACGTTAAGCCCGGCCAGATAGCCAAGACGCTGTCGCTGAAGGTGAAAGATCGCGTGATATTGATCGTGACCTGTGGCGACTTAAGGCTGGATAACCGTAAGCTGAAAGCTTTGCTGGGCGCCAAAGCGCGTATGCTCAGCACCGATGAGGTGGTCAGCTGGACAGGCCATCCGGTTGGCGGCGTCTGCCCTTTTGGTCTGGAGACGCCTTTGCAGATCTTTTGCGACCTGTCGCTGCAGCAGTACGATGAAGTGCTGCCCGCCGCCGGATCTATTTATAGCGCGGTGCGTATCTCTCCGCACAGGCTGGCGGCGCTGACCGACGCCAGTTGGGTGGACGTCTGCCAGCCACGGGAGTAACCGCGCAGTTTTACTCTGATCGGTGAGTTATCGCCTTGCCGCGCGTCTCTTTGCCGCAGGCGACAATCAGCGCGATCAGTACCGCTACCGTTCCCGCCACTATCGCCATCGCCAGCCCGTAATCGTTGCCGTGCGCTTCGGCGATGCCGGATTGCAGCGTGGCGTTAACGGAGGCGATCAGATTGCCAAGCTGGTAGACAAAGCCCGGCAGCACCGCGCGCGTGTTGGCGGGCACCAGCTCGGTCAGGTAAGTCGGCACTACGCCCCACGCGCCCTGCACCATAAACTGCATCAGAAACGCGCCCAGCCCGATAGCCAGCGAACCGCTGGAGAAAGCCCACAGCGGCAGCACCGGCAAAGCCAGCAGCGCGGCGACGATCATCGCTTTTTTACGGCCAATCTTTTCCGAAAGCGAACCAAAAAATACGCCGCCCAGCATCGCCGCGATGTTATAAGCGATAGCGATCAGGCTTACCGTGTGCGGGTCGAAACCGTGCTGCACTTTCAGGAAGGTCGGATAGAGATCCTGAGTGCCGTGGCTGAAGAAATTAAAGCAGGCCATCAGGCCGACCAGATAAAGACACAGCTTCCAGTGCTTGCGCACCACCGGCAGCAGCGCCACGCTCTCTTTACGCGCCCTGGCCGCCAGCCAGACAGGGGATTCCGGCACCTTAAACCAGATAAACGGCAGCAGCAGTACCGGCATCGCGCCAATCAGGAACATGCCGCGCCAGCCGACGAAATCGTAGCAAAGACCAAAAATAATCGACGCCAGCAGATAGCCGGCCGGATAGCCCGCCTGAAAAATGCCTGACATCAGGCCGCGGGAACGATCCGGAATCGTTTCCATCGCCAGCGACGAGGCGACGCCCCAAACGCCGCCCATCGCGATACCGTAAATTACGCGCAATATCAGGAAGGTGGTCAGCGTCGGCGACCAGGCGGAGAGCAGTTCAAACAGCGAAAAGAGCAGAATATTGCTCATCAACACTGGCCGACGGCCATATTTTTCCGCCAGCCGGCCAAACAGCAGCGCGCCGATTGGCCGTACCGCCAGCGTCAGCATAATCGCCAGCGACACCTCGGAGATTTCGGCGTGGAAATTGGCCGCGATATCGCTCAGTACAAAAACCAGAATAAAAAAGTCGAACGCATCCAGCATCCAGCTGGCAAAGCTGGCGAAAGCCACGTTGCGCTGGGTAGAAGTCCAGTCAAACATAGAGAGGTTCCTGTCTTACAGCCTGCGAAAAGCCGCCAGCCGCGGCGGCATGAATGTTAAGCATTTGTTTATAGCATGTAAGAACCAATGTAAGTTCAGGGCAGTTGTCAGGCTTTAATTCAGAATGTAAGCAACCTTTTCCCAACATAAACGACTAAATTTGCTACACTGGCCGCCGCTTTGTAGGCAAAGCGCTTTATTGTCGTTGAGAAAATGCAAAACCTGTCGCTGATTAAAAGGCGGCATAGCCTGCTCGCTGCCTGGCTGGGCCTGCTTGCCGTAATGCTGCTGTTTGTCGCGCCGGTGATTTCTAAATCGCTGGCGGTTTCGCCTGCGTGGCACAGCATGATGATGCCGGGTATGGCGATGCATGAAGAGATGGCGATGGAGCGTGCAGGCGCAGAGCATCGGCATTACGCGACCGCCGACCAAAGCGCGATGCCCGTTTATGGCAAACATCATCCTCCGCTTTCCATGATGGACGACAGCGCCTGCGGCTACTGCGTGTTGCTGGCTCATCTGCCGCTCGATCTCGCCCGCTTGCCGCCGCTCTGGTCAGCGCTGCAGGCAGCAAGATTGCCTGCTCCGCCGCTGCTCAGCCCCGTTATCGCCCGCATCTTTCCCCGCTATTTCCATCCGCGCGCGCCGCCGCGTCGTTAAGCACTCCCTGAAAGAACGTCGCTCCCGCGACAGTGATCTGCTTATGCCTGTAATCAGGCGGATGGAATTCGTATGTCAGAAAAAAGCCTGGCGCAGCCTTCGCGCGCCGTTACCACTCAGAGCGCGCTGCTGCCGCTGCTGCGTCGCCTGCATTTTTATATCGGCCTGTTTATCGCGCCTTTTATCTTTGTCGCCGCGCTGACCGGGACGCTCTATGTTCTCACGCCGCAGTTGGAAAATGCGCTCTACTCACACCAGCTCTTTACCGACGGCGCAGAGCCGGCCCGACCGCTCGCCGATCAGGTACGTGTCGCTCAGGACTTCGCAGGTTCGGGCATGACAATCAGCGCCGTACGTCCTGCGCCTTCCGCCCTGGAAACCACACGCGTGATGTTTACTACGCCGTCGTCGCGCCCTTCTGAAAGTACGGCTGTTTTTGTCGATCCCGGTACGCTGGCGATCCGCGGTATGCTGCCGGTTTACGGCACCAGCGGCGTGCTGCCGCTGCGCACCTGGCTGGACTACCTGCACCGTAATCTGCTGCTGGGCGATATTGGCAGGAACTACAGCGAATTGGCCGCCAGCTGGCTGTGGGTTGCGGCGCTCGGCGGCGTGCTGCTCTGGGCGACGGGCCGTTCGCCGCAGCGCGCCAAAGGTCGGGGCCAGCAGATCCTGCGGCAGCGCTACCGGCACAGTACCCTGGGCGTGCTGCTGCTGCTCGGCCTGCTCTTCTTCTCCGCTACCGGACTGACCTGGTCGCGCTGGGCTGGCGATAATATTTCTGCCATGCGCAGCCATTTCGGCTGGATGACGCCTGCCGTAAATACTTCGCTGCTGCCTGACCAGCCCGCTATCGCTGACGAACATGCGCAGCATCATCTGTCTGATGATCATTCGATGCCCGGTATGACGATGCCCGGCCACGCGCATCAGGCTACCTCAGTGAGCATTACGCCAGCGCAGTTCGACGGCGTGGTAGAAGCCGCTCGCGCAGCCGGTATCCAGGCAGAGAAAATCGAAATCAGGCCGACGACCAAAGCCAACAAGGCCTGGGTCGTCAGCGAGATCGATCGCCGCTGGCCCACCAGGGTAGACAGCGTGGCGGTCGATCCTGCGACCTTTCGCGTAATGGATAAAGTGGCGTTTGCGCAGTTCGGCCTGCTGGCGAAACTCACCCGCTGGGGCGTGGACGCGCATATGGGCGTGCTGTTTGGCCTGCCGAATCAGCTTATCCTGGCGGCCTTCGGTTTGGGGCTGTGCGTGATGATTGTGCTTGGCTATCGCCTGTGGTGGCTGCGGCGTCCGGCTGCCGCGCAGGGTTGTCATCCGGCAGAAACCCTGACCTACCACTGGCGACGGCTTGGCCTCAGCGCCCGCTTTCTGCTGCTGGTCTGCACCGTCGCGCTGGCGGTCAGCCTGCCGGTGATGGGCGTGAGCCTGTTGGTTTTGCTGCTGATTGACGCGCTGCGCTGGCAGCGGGCGAAGCAAAGAGCCGATTTGCCCTGCTGAAAACGCGCCAGACAAGAGAGTCTGCGCAGGTAAGAAGAAGCCGCCAGGCAGCAAAGGCGCTTTTCGTCCGGAACAGGGTCGCCAGTGCGGCCCTGCTACGCCAGCGCCCGCTCAAGCATCGCCAGCAGCCGGGCGTTGTCCACCTTTTGCAGCACGTGCACCAGACCACCGGTCGGTTCGCCGGTGGCCACATCAACCCGCAGCGGCAGACGATAACGCCAGGATTTGCCTCGCGTCATTCCCGGCCTCAGCTCCACGTCAACATAGTAATCCGCCGCCGTGGCGACGCGCTGATCGATTAGCCATGCCATCACCAGCGCGTCATGAACCCAACAGCCCGGCAGTTTGCGGGTCTGCATGGAATAATCGAGCCACGGCCGCAGCGTTTCGCCGACAAATTTCGCCAGCGGCGTATTAAGCGCCTCAATCCGCCGCAGATCGCTGTGGGTAAACATCGTTTGCGTGGTGGCGTCCATCGGTACCAGCGTAATAGCGGCGCCGCAGGTCAATACCCGCCGCGCCGCTTCTGGATCCAGACCAAAATTGGTGTCTTTGATAAAATCATCCAGGGCGAAGACGCCGCCCATAATGGCGATCTCCTGCACCGCTTCCGCCATTTGCGGGTAGCGCTCCAGCGCCAGAGCGACATTCGTCAGCGGGCCGATCGCCACCAGCGTGATTTTTCCCGGGTTGGCGCAGATTAGCTTCCCCATCGCGTCAGCGGCTTCTTCACCCGGCGCCTGATAAGCACGAGGCGCGCGAACGCCCTGCCAAAGGTGCGACAGCTGCGAATGCCAGACGCGATTATCCAGCGCTTCGCGCCAGGGCTCGGGCGGCTCCACCAGCGCCCGATCGGCACCTTTATAGACGGGCACCTCCAGATCCAGCCTGGCGAACAGCTCTTTCGCCACGTTGAAGCCGGTTTGGCTGGGCGTATTGCCTGCCACTATGGTGACCATCTCCAGCGAAACCGCAGGCGATCCAATCGCTAAAGCCAGCGCCAGACCATCGTCCACGTTAGCGCCGATCACGCCGTTGCCGGGGTCGCAATCAATAATTACTCTTTTCATTAATTAGTCTTGTGCTGCAGAAATAAGGCCGCAGCCGCAGGATTCACCGATCTGCAGCTGGTGGGAGAACTCGCTTAGCTGAACCTCGCTTTGCGGCGCGGCCAGCATCGCCAGCGCTTTTTTCGCCATCGCCTCCACCGGCTGGCGCACCGTGGTCAGCGAAGGCACATGGAAGGCCGACTGCGCCGTGCCGTTAAAGCAGACCAGCGCGATATCTTCCGGCACGCGCAGTCGCTGCTCTGCCAGCGCCCGGATAAAGCCAATAGCTTGTAATTCATTGGAAACGAACAGCGCGCGAGGAAGCGTTTCGCCCCGCAACATCTGTTTTGCCGCCAGATAGCCGCCTTCCCGCGTATAGGGCGCCGGGAAAATCCATTCGGCACGCTCCGCCACGCCGAACTCCGCCAGCGCCTGACGCCAGCCTGTCAGACGATCCTGCGCGTTGTACATTTCTGGCGGGCCGCTGATCGCGCCTACCTGCTGGTAGCCGTGGCTGAGTAAATGCGAAGCGACCTGATATGCCGCCTCGGCCTCATCCACGCGCAGAATATTGACGTTCAGCGCCGGATCGACACGGTCGAGCATCACCAGCGGCGTACCGCTGGCCTGAATAATATCGATATAGGGATGACGATCGACACTGTTGTAGAACAGGCCGTCAACCTGCTGGCTGAGCAGGCTGTTGATCAGCTCCAGCTCGCGCTGGCGGCTGTCGCCCGCGTCGCCAAGCAGCATGACCATGCCGTTGTTGAGCGCTTCCTGCTGCAGCGCGTGAGCGAAAGAGGCAATGAAAGCATTGCTGATATTGGGCACCACCAGACCATAGGTTCTGGAGCTGCCTAACGCCAGCGCTCTGGCCAGACTGTTAGGGCGATAGTCGGTTTTTTTGATCGCTTCCAGCACGCGACGGCGGGTCGCTTCCGCTACCGGCCTGGGGCCGTTATTGATCACATAACTGACTACGGCGACAGAAGTGCCGGCTTCTCTGGCTACATCGGCGCGCGTCGCCCTGTCGGAACCTGGTCTGGCCAATCTGTTACCTCTTTACCCTGACGGGCAGGCAAAGCCAGCCCGCGTTATCAAATCGCATCTTCCGGCGCATTGAGATCGCGACCCCGGGTTTCCGGCGCGACAAAGGTGGTCAGAAAACCGATCCCCGCCATCACCGCGAAATAGGTAGCGATAACCCACCAGTGGCCGGTCCAGGACAACAGCGCCGCCGCTACCAGCGGCGCAGTGCCGCCGGAAAGAATGGAGCCCAACTCTTTAGCGGTCGCCATTTTAGTGTAGCGGTGTTTTACACCGAACATCTCAACGCCCCACGCGGCCTGCACGCCATAGATGCCAAGCGAAGCCAGTCCCATGCCAACGACGATAACCGACATCACTATCGCCGGCTCGCGCGAATCGAGCAGCATAAACGCCGGAAAAGCGTAAAGCACTAATAGCAGGCAGAACCAGCGATAGGTAATGCGACGTCCAAAGCGGTCGGAAAGCCAGCCAGCAAAAGGAATGATCAGAAAGCCCAGCAGCGAAGCGATAAAGACCGCCGACGTCGCCACCGATTTATCCACCGCTAACACCTTAACTACATAGCCGATCATAAAACCCTGCGCCAGGTAGCTGGGGCCGTTCTCGCCAATGCGCAGGCCAAGCATCACCAGAAACGAGCGGCTGCGCTGCCACAAAGTCCGGTCGGCCGCAGGCTGGTACATTGCCAGCTTGCCTTCCCGCACCGCCTGGATCTCCGCGTTTTTGCGTTCAAACACCGGCGTTTCTTTCAGATGACGACGGATCCACAGCGCCAGCAGCGCTATCAGCGAACTACAGAGAAAAGGAATACGCCAGCCCCACTCCTGCAGCTGCTGCTGATCCATCTGCACCACGGCCAGCCAGACCAGCGACGCGATCAGCGTGCCGCTGTTTGACCCCAGCGCAATAATAGAAGACACAAGCCCGCGTCTTTCCGCTGGCGCATATTCGCCCAGCATTACCGTTCCGCCGGAAAGCTCCGCTCCTGCGCCAAACCCCTGGCTGAAACGTAAAACAACCAGACAGACCGGCGCCCAGAAGCCAATGGAGGCGTAGCCGGGAATAACACCGATTAGCGTAGTGGAGAGACCCATCAGAATAATGGTGGTGACCATAACGACCTTACGGCCCTTGCGATCGCCCAGCCAGCCGAAAAAGAGCGCGCCGATAGGCCGGGCAATAAAGCCGACCGACCAGGTGGCAAAACTCGACAGCAGCGCCATTGCCGGCGTAACGTTAGGGAAGAACACATCGCCGAAAATGATGCCGGCCGCCAGGCCGTAAAGCGCAAAGTCGGCATATTCCATTGCCGTACCAAGCCAGCAGGAAAAGGTGGCTCGCCAGAAATCCTTGCGTCCTTCCGGCGTAGCCAGCCGTTCATCCGCCGCAGAAACGGCGCTCCGTCCATTGCTTTGTGTCAACATGAAAAAAATCCCTGAGGTGAGGAGGTTTTTATCGCCTTCCCTGGCTATCTGCGACATGCGGCCATTCGCCAGTCAAGACGTGCTTTTGCTGAGCCATGATTAAAGGTCAGTAACGGGTTCCCTGGTGTTGGACTTCGTTCTGTCTACTTTGCGCCCGCCGATTTCAGTTATCAGTCATTTAAAACGTAAAGTAAATTTGACCTTCACCGTGCAAAAAAGCATCGCCACCGTGAATTTTTAACGCACGCCATTGTATCTACGCGCGTAGATAAATCAAGTCATCAGACGAAACAAATTAGCCAACCTTTACATTCCCCAGAAACCAGCTGAATATAATTCTTTTTAAATCATAAATTTAATTAACTTTATCGATTTGCTTTAAGCTGATTATTTGAAAGATATAAGCCTGCTTTACTTAAAATACCCCGTTACGTCACTCTGTTCCGGTTTCAGCAAGCGCACTCTACTATGGGTGCGTGACAAATTGATGATGCTGCGGCGTGCAGCTGGCTATGTCTGACCAGGCCGTACCTGCATAGATTATTTTAAGGACGCTTATGACTATTATCCTGATGCGCCACGGTAAACCGGATCACGCTCAGCATGGCCGCCTGCCTGCGCTGGCGATGGCAGCCTGGTGCGAAGCTTACGATATGTCGCTGGTTGCGGAGATGCCGCCGGAAAGATGCCGGGAAGTCGCCGCCACCGCCGATTATATAGTGGCCAGTCCACTGCCTCGCGCGCTTTCCTCGCTGGAAAAGCTGGGGCTGGAAGCCGTTTCTGTCGATCCGCTGTTCAGCGAGGTTTCGCTACCCGTGATGCGGCTGGGCTATCCCCATCTTCCGCCTGGTTTCTGGCTTTTGCTCCTGCGCCTGCTGTGGCTCGGCGGCTACGCGGGAACGGTAGAATCTTATCAACAGGCGGAACAGCGCGCGCGGCTCGCCGCCGCTAAGCTGATAGCGCTTTCTGAGCAAGGCAACGTGTTGCTGGCCGGACACGGCATTATGAATAAGCTGATCGCTCGTCAGCTGCGTAAACAGGGCTGGCTGGCCGAAAAGCACGCCAGCAGCCGCTACTGGAGCACCGCGATCTATCATCCGCCCTTGATTCCGCCGCAGGAAAGCTGAGCGCGAGCAGCTGGGTATGGTGGATTCTGAGGATCCTGTCGGGTGACAGGCGCGCCTGCATGGTTACAGCTTCAGGACGCTGCATTTGTGGCAAAAAGCGTAGTTTAGTGTCGACGTTTGTGATGATGAGCCAACGGATACGTTACGGTATGATGTGCTGCACGATAACGGTTTGTTATTTAAATAGTTACACCGCTTAAGCTTGTGGGTAAAAAACAGACAGTCAGCCACCTGGCGCTGGATTGCATCCGCAAGTTACTTTATAATCCCGCGCCACAGGCCCCTTAGCTCAGTGGTTAGAGCAGGCGACTCATAATCGCTTGGTCGCTGGTTCAAGTCCAGCAGGGGCCACCAAATTTATCAAGGACTTACGTTAATAGCGTGAGTCCTTTTTGTTTTCCAGGATATCTATAGGATATTTTAGACAGGGATTTACAGTGTTCAACAGGTACTGTATGACTGGCCACTTCTTTGTGATTGGCTGCTTCTTTCAAACCATGCCTGACCAAAGCAAACATGCGCCCTTCTGTCTTTGAGTGAGCTTTTCCGTCCAAGCTCGACTCGAAAAAATCTTCACCGTTGTGGAATTGCGTGGCGAAGGAAGCTTAGCGGTAAAAGGTCGGCAACACCTGTTTCATCGCGGCCCGCTTAGCAGCATTCAGGTATGTGCAGAAGCAATCACAACGCCCTCTTCTTTCCCCTGCTTCGCTATGAATTGACTGCAACTTAACCTTGATTTCTGTATAGAGTAATGCGGGAAAATCTTTACGGTGCGGCAGTTAGTTTTGGTTTCTCCTGGCTTGATTCGGAGAAAACCTTTGGCTCCTCTTCATCCGTCAGGACAACCGCCAGCCGTTACGCCCCCGATAATATTGGACGTGGTGTCCACTTCGGTTTCGCCATGCGGTACATGCGCCACGACGGTGACGGGTTTCGACTGGTCGGCGATCGTATCCTGTGACCAAGCCAACGTGCTGGACTCGCCAGCTTTGCCGCTGGCCGTTAGCACGTCGGTAAGTAAAACAGGTTTATTCAGCGGAAAAGTCGCCGCGTCAGCATCGTCTGCGGTACAGACCAGCCCGACGATTGCCGTGCTGACGGTGGTGATAGTTCGGGTGCCCTCGTTGATTTCCTCAACGCGCACGCCGTGGTGATAATCCTGGGCCATGTGGCGGTTCTCCTGTAAAGGGGTTCCGCTATGCTGTGTCAGTCCAGAGAAAGATTCATTTGTGATAAATTGTTTAAGCAACCACACAAATAAATTCGATGCTATAAGGGAGAAGAAATGAAAGCAGAGCAAGCCAGTTGTGACGAATGGTTCAAAGCAAGTATGTATCGGGAATTGGCATATCGAATTTCTTTATGGACATTTTTCACTTGTTTTACTTTTTACCTGGCAAGCACCAAAACGAATTTTTCATTTACAAAAAACCTGAAAGATACAATAGAAAAAAGTGGTCTATCCATAAATACCATTGGCTTATGGGTACTCGTCTTTATGGCAATAGCTTGGTTTACAAAGGATATTGAAAGAATGCAACTTCCCGAATGGAAAAATACTGCCATAGGAAAGTCATTAAGTTTTTACAGAAAAGTCATCGGCGATATACTACTTTGGCTTTGTTCTACCTGTAACGCCATGCTTTTTATTACTATCGGCTCCTTCATACATGCACTAAAAAACCATCCTCTACCTGGGTTACATTCTGCTTCAAATGCTGCGGGAATAGTTTTACTTTTCATATTATTGGAAGCCGCCATGGTGGTTTTTTATGTGATAATAAAAAAAGAAGGTGGATTGTTGTCAGGCCATATCAAGAAGAAAATAAATATTATAATTTTGCACATTTCCTTTATTTCTTTAACCATATTAATGGTCAGCAACTAGATGGAGAATATTTTATACTATGGCCACCCTGTAAAACAGGCTGGCACTTCTTGAAAAATCCCGGCCATATCTAATGTAGAAGCATTACCAACGCCAATATCATGAATATAGCCACTGCCCCGCCTCAGCGGAATCAGTCAACATTTGGGCAGTCAACTCTTCAGGTTGATTGTGATCGGTACGCAGATATTTTGGTAAAATAGCATTTGGTAGAAATGGTATTTCTGTGATGGGAAATATCGGCGTAATTCAAAACTAATCATATCGACGCGAAATGATTCAACGTACTCTTCAAAAAAGTCATGAGCCTCTTCAGGCAGTACACCATTTTCACCTGTACTCAGAGAAGCGTTATCTGGCATTTCCCAAAAATATTTGGCAACAAGACGACGGACCCTTTCAGCAATGCTCATACTTTCCCGGTCCTTTTTCACCAGCAATCACTTTATAGGGGCTGATGAAATTCATTTTTAATACATAGGAAATGACCACAACAACGCTCAATTATACTACTTATCTTTAGATTTAAACTGTATTTTATTAAAAACCTTAACGCTCAATATAAATATTACAGCAATTGTGATTAGCAATAGCCTTCCCCAATAATCTGGAAAAAAAACCACATAAAATACGCCCGCAACAATTACTAACAATACGGGCACGTAATCAATAGCAATATTCAATATAAACTTTGTTAAAAATTTCATTTTATACCATCCAGTAGCCTGATAATATCTTGCTCAGTTGGCGATGTTCTTCCGCTTAATTTCATATTGAAAGAGTTGATAACCTTTTCAATATAAATATAGAGCATTTCAAGATTATTTTTGTAAAGAGCCTGATAAAATAAAGGGTTAGTTGAACGCAGACGTCGAGCGGCCATGGCAGATTTTTGCACTTTCCCATAAAAACCTAATCCGGATAAAGCAATATAGCTGGTACCATTTATAGCTGTTCTGATAGCCATAGAAATTGGCGCGGCTTCTGCTATCCCTTTAGCCATTGCATATGATATAGCCATTTTCGTGACTTTCGATGCTTTGCCGTTAGCAGCAAATCCAGCAATAGACATTACTTTTTTCTGTATTGGAGAATTAGGGCTTTCAAGTTTCCTTGCGTCCTGATCGCGTAACAGATAGGCGGTGTAAAGTTCAAACATATCCAAAAAGACATCTTTCCTTTTATACGCTTCATAGACAGAAAGAAACATCCTTTTATCTTCCAGATTCAATTCGTTGCATACATCACTGTACTTATCTGTGAAGCAAGAACTGCGCCATGAAAGCCGTTCTGTACCTGAATATATGTCACTTATATTCTCTCTGGCTACATTACCTACCCCTTGCAATCCCTTACTGAAGGCATCGGCAATCTTCTTATCTGCTGTGATCTTTAATTTTAAATATTGTGATAGCGCCATTAGTAATCATCCTTTTTTAATGGCGCATTATTATACAGGACTATAATCAAAAGAAAACTTAAGAGTTTGGCTCTGGTCGCCCATCTACGTTAAGCGCAACATTCTGGCATCAACCTTTATCCCGCATCCGATGTTGAGTCAGCAGGAGTTCAGCAAGTTTGCACTGGATTATCTGGTGTTCGGGAATGCCTTTGCCGAGCTGCGACGCAACAGCCTCGGCAAGCCGTTCAGGCTGGAAACCACACCGGCGAAGTTTACCCGCAAGGGCGTTAAAGAGGGTGAATACTGGTTTGTGAACGACTGGAAGGAGCCGCATCAGTTTGCAGCTGGCAGCGTGTTTCACCTGATAGAGCCGGACATTAATCAGGAGCTTTACGGCCTGCCGGAATACCTCAGCGCGCTGAACTCCGCCTGGCTCAACGAGGCGGCCACGCTGTTTCGGCGCAAGTACTACCAGAACGGCGCGCATGCGGGCTACATCCTGTATATGACCGACGCGGCGCAGAGTTCCAGTGACGTCGTTCGGATGCGTCAGGCGATGCGCGACACGAAAGGCCTGGGTAACTTCCGTAACCTGTTTATGTACGCGCCGAACGGCAAGCCGAACGGCATTAAAATTTTGCCGCTCAGCGAGGTGGCGACGAAAGACGATTTCTTTAACATTAAAAAGGCCAGCCGCGACGACCTGTTAAGCGCGCACCGCGTGCCGCCGCAAATGATGGGGATTATCCCGGACGGTGCCGGCGGATTCGGCAATGCGGTCAAGGCGTCACAGGTTTTTGTCAGGAATGAGCTGATGCCGTTACAGGAGCGGTTGAAGGAGATTAATGAGTGGATGGGGGAAGAGGTGATCGCTTTTCGGGGGTATTCGCTGGAGAGTGCAGCACAAGACTAAGAGATATCATTTATAATCAAAATAATATCGCTGGCAATTTTGGTGCAAGATGGCCTAAAGTCGGTGATGCATTAGGAATTGTTACTGTATTGGGTTAACGACGAAATTGTAAAGTAGCTCAGTGAGGAATATCATATTGTCTACACCCAATAAATCTGAGAAAATGGTATCACTATCTAAACGTATTGTATCTTTTAAAATTCACGAAATGTAGGATAAAAAATGGCGCGCAATACTCGAAGCAAAAACACAAATATTGAACTTACACTCGAAGACATTCAATTAATAGAAAAAATAAAAACACTTAAAACAAAGACAACTTGTTTTTTTAATAACAAAGGTGGAGTAGGAAAGACAACTTTAGTTGCTAATTTAGGTGCAGAATTATCGCTTAACTTTAACGCAAGAGTATTGATCGTTGATGCTGACCCCCAGTGTAACCTTACTCAGTACGTATTAACAGATTCGGAAACACAAGATCTTTACAGCCAAGATAATCCTGAAAGTATTTATACTGTCATAAGACCATTATCTTTTGGCAAAGGATATGAAAGTGACCTTCCAATCCGTCATGTCGAAAAATTCGGCTTTGACATAATCGTCGGAGACCCTAGGTTGGCCCTTCAGGAAGATTTATTAGCTGGAGACTGGAGAGATGCAAAAGGCGGCGGCATGCGAGGAATAAGAACAACGTACGTGTTTGCTGAGCTAGTAAAGAAAGCTACAGAACTAAATTACGATTTTGTTTTCTTCGACATGGGGCCTTCCCTTGGAGCAATTAACCGTGCAGTTCTACTTGCAATGGAGTATTTTGTAGTCCCTATGTCGATAGATGTTTTTTCGTTGTGGGCGATTAAAAATATTGGCACAACGGTATCAATTTGGAAAAAAGAACTTGATACAGGAATAAAACTATCGGAAGAGCCAAGCGAATTATCGCAATTATCTCCACAAGGAAAATTAAAATTTTTAGGATATGTGACACAGCAACATAAAGAGCGCTCAGGTTATGATACTGTCCGTTTGGATAACGCCGATGAAATCAAAACTAAGCGTCGCGTCCAAGCGTATGAAGATATTGGCGAAATATTTCCATCCAAAATAACTGAATATTTATCTAAGTTATATGCAGCAAAAACGATGAACCCTCATTTAGGAGATATTCGGCATCTAGGAAGTTTGGCTCCTAAATCTCAATCTCAACATGTACCAATGATTTCGGTTTCCGGTACGGGTAACTATACAAGATTACGGAAAAGCGCAAGGGAATTATACCGCGATATTGCCCGCCGTTATTTAGAAAACATTAAAGAAGCTAATAACGGAAAACAATAAAATGAATTACAATGAAGATTTAATAAATGATCTTGCCCAACAAAAAGTTGTTTTATTTATAGGTGCTGGCGTATCTTCAAGTGTAAATCTGGATGCAATGAACAGATTTAAAGGGTGGCCGGATTTTCTTGAGGCAGCGGCAGAAAATAGAGATGTAAAATTAAAAAGGCAGATAAAGTCTTTGATAAAGTCCAAAGATTACCTATTGGCTTGCGAGTTATTACAAGCTGATTATGGTGAAACATGGGAGAGGAAAGTTACCGAAGAATATGGACGCGCTGCACAACCATCTAAACTGCATAAATCTTTAATTTCATTAGGCCAAAGAATAATACTTACAACAAATTTTGATAAATTGGTCGAAAGCGCATGGGCATCATCATTAGCTGATGGCGAAAGACATTTTAAGGTGCTAACAAAAATAGATAATGATATTTTCAAAATCCTGAAAGATCATGATACTTCTTATATAATTAAAATTCATGGCTCAATAGATGACGTGAGCAATATAGTATTTTCCCGCTCACAGTATATAAGACTTGCATTCGGAAACGAAAACTATTCATTATTTTTAGATTCTCTGTTATTGAATTATACTTTTTTATTTGTTGGTTTTTCAATGGATGACCCCGCCATTACATCATTAATGGAATTATATGCATATAAATACCCTAAATCACGCCCGCATTATATTATAACAAATAATAAAATACCTCAGAATATTTTAGATATTCACAGATCTCTGAGGAAACTTATTGCAATGACTTATGATCCAAAAAATAACCATGAGGAGCTACCTAAACTGATTGACGGCATGATGGAAAGAGTAAATTTAAAAGCCAAAGCTAATATAGCAAAATTATTAGCCAAAATATCATAGATGAGTTTTTGAATCTCATAAAATTAAAAAATTTATATATCAGCGCAATATCTAATATTCGCTCATGCATTGACTACCAGAGGCTCTCACATACATTATGCAGCCTCTCTCTTCTCTTTTTGCAATACAAGCCGTATATTGCCGCTATCACTGTATCGTTAACATAACTTGCCGCATACATGTTTGCTGCCTCCGCGCGCAATGCTATCTCCGCCACGCCTGCCCGCTTCGTGTATCGCTTTTAATGCAGTTGCATGACCCAGCCGGATCCACGCCAGCTCAGGCCTTCAAAGGGATCCTCAGAAGGGATCGAAGCATGCAAAACCATGCACCTGATGCATGCATGGCTGCTTACCCGTTTTGCTGACAGTCACCTGTGATTATTTTTGACAAGGCACGGTCGAAAATGCGACCGAAAAATTTCCATCTGAAAGCGTGTTGTTAGCAGCTATCTCGGCGATCAGATTGAGCGCGATTTCTCTGTCCCGCTCTTTGCACATCCCTTCAGTTGTCAGCCTGGCTATCAATTCGACACGTTCAAGCGTGACACGCTCTTGTAACTCGTTATCCACATTCCCTCCCATCTTTTACTGTGTTTTTATACAGTATCATAACTTCAAATCGTAGCGTAAGAAAATTCTCATGCCAAATACCATTTCTTATCTTACTGAAATGATGGAGTAGAAGTAACACTATCTTATCCTGACATTTAGCCTGAAAAAACCTCTCAACACAGACATTACTTCAGTCAGACTTTATCTTTATTATCTTCCCTTCACTATTTATCCGGTATGATCCACTACTCAGAAGAAAATAAAGACCGGTATTTTTGCTGTTCCTCACCATTAGCAGTGAATCTTTATCGATACAATTTATTGGCGGTTTCATATCGTTAAAACAAAGCCGATCGTAACCATCCGTTTCTTTATAACCTTCACCGAAGTCCCAAAAGACAATCACAAAGGAGCCATCAGATGATGGCATCGGAATTTGATACTTTTCTTTAAGCATACTTTTGTTTTCCTCCCACCATTTAATCCTGCCTTTTTCAGTTATCGGGAATTTTTTCACTAAAACATCACTATAATGGTCATCTTTGTGTACGGCTATAATCTCGACCTGACGCAGCGATACCCAAAAAAAACCTGACAGGATACAGGCTACAGCGATTAACGTAACGCAGGTTTTCTTTTTTTTAATAGCCATTACGATGCCCCGTAATTTCAATAGTAGCTTCTATATTAGTCATAAACGGCCTGAAACCAAACAAATTACATCTTTGTAAAACAAACCAGATACGAAAGAAATTGAATGCCAGAAATTTACCTTTCGTTATGTCTTCATCGTCCAGCCCAAAATGATCCTGGATTTTATAATGCACTAAGGCGCGGTAGCGGTTGTTAGCGACAGAAAGGGATTTTATAGTGATATGCGTTGCCCAGGTATCATGAACGGTAATCCCCATCCCGTTAAAACTGTCCTGAAACCGATCGAACTTGGGCAATCTTCCCCTGAGAATGGCTTTGCAAAGCTCATTCTTTTGATCGACAGGATAATATTTATTATCCCAGTTTATTCTTTCTTCGAATGTTTTCGCCAGTAAAATACGCGTACTATTGTCTTCCGATTTGTCATTACGAATATGTTGTTTTAGAGCTTGATCCAGCGCCCCATCACGAAAAGGCGTACCTCCGCCATGCTGCATATGGGTAATCATCTTTTCAATCAGGTGGCAGTAAGGCCCATACAGGGAAAATTCTCGCGATAGCTGGCGGAATTCATCGAACAGGATAGCGGTACACTGCTGGCGGGTGATCTTCGCGCCAGCGGGACGTCCGTTACAGCAAAACATTGAGCGTGGATTATCCAGAGCAGAGCGCCGGGTCAGCGTCCAGGGATCGACCCGATCGGAGATGTAATTCAGTCCATAACGCGTTTTTAGTTGTGATGCCGATAAATCCCCGTAGCGCATGTCTCTGGCGCTGTTGTCATCCATCCGGTTCTGGCTTTTGAATATGGTGCAGGGAAACTGTAGTGCTGACATAGCCTCTCTTCCTTGTGAGTACAGAAACTGTTCCGGTCATAAATCATACGCCGCTGAAGCCGCCTGTAAATGCCTGCAGATAAATCAGTAGTAATTAAGAATATTGCCCGATTCCGGTAAAGTTAGTTCTTTCGCTACTTTTTTAAGAGTGGCAGGCTAAATAACAAGAGATCAGGTTAGCCTGTTGCATAGCTTTATTAATACCCTGGAATTGTCTGGCCATTATTGCTTCACTATGGCACGTCATCGACCAGCCCTGTTTTCCTCGCTCGTGAGCGATATTATCTCCGTCACGCCTTCCCGCTTTGAACATCAGCTTCCCCACAAAAAAGCCGCACCATCTGTCCACCGCTTGCCTTGATAATAACTATTATTAATTAAGCCTTTATGCGGATGAAACTGAATGAATATACACCAACATAGCCCTGTATCTTCCTGCTGTATCGTCGGTGCCGGTCCGGCGGGCCTGATGCTGGGCTATCTGCTGGCGCGTAACGGCATTCCCGTTACGGTGCTGGAAAAACATGGGGATTTCCTGCGCGATTTTCGGGGCGACACCATTCATCCCTCCACGCTGGAGATCATCCGGCAACTGGGGTTTCTGGACGAATTTCTGGCGCTGCCGCATCAGAAAGCGGAAAAGCTCTATGGCGAAATCGACGGCCAGCCAGCCGTGATGGCGGACTTTACTCGCCTGCCTGTCCACTGCAAATATATCGCTTTTATGCCGCAGTGGGATTTCCTGAATTTCCTTAGCGCTAAAGCGCTGGCATTACCCAATTTTCAGCTGATTCAGAACGCGCAGGTTAGCGAACTGATTGAAGAACAGGGACAGATAAAAGGCGTGCAGGCTATTGTCGACGGTGAACGGCAAGAAATCCGCAGCAATTTGGTTATCGGCTGCGATGGTCGTCACTCTGTGGTTCGCGATCAGGCAGGGCTGAAGGTACGCCGCTTTGGTTCCCCACGCGACGTGCTGTGGATGAAAGTGCCTAAACAGCCGGACGATCCTGAATGGTCGCCGGGCCATCGCGGCCCGAAAAAGCACTTTATCATGATCGATCGCGGCGACTACTGGCAGTGCGGCTACTCGATTAGCCAGGGCAGTTTTGCCGATCTGCAGCGCACCGGACTTTCCGCTTTTCTGCACCAGGTTGCCGACGCTTCGCCCTTTACCTTTAACCGACTGCAGCAGGAAATTATCGACTGGCAACAGGTTAAGCTGCTGGAAATCCGTATCGACCGTTTAGAACAGTGGGCGAAACCCGGCCTGCTGTGTATCGGCGATGCCGCCCACGCTATGTCGCCGATTGGCGGCGTCGGCGTTAACCTGGCGATTCAGGATGCGGTCGCAACCGCTAATTTGCTCTCGGCTCCGCTAAAAAAGGGAAAACTGAGCCTGAAAGATTTGCAGAAGGTGCAGCGTCGACGCGCTTTTGCGACCTGGGCTACCCAGTCGCTGCAGATAATGATTAGCAAGGCGGGAAAGAAGCCGCGCCGCAAACCGCCGGGCCGCATGGAGCTGTGGCTGCGTCGACGTCCTTTTCTTCCCTTTTTATTTGGCAGGCTAATAGGAATGGGGTTTTATCACGAGCTTCCCAAACGGCGAAAAAAAAGCGGCCCCGCAGGGCCGCTGTATTGACTCAGCTATTGGGCGGCGTTTCGCCTTCCTCAATAAACTCTTTGTCCAGCTCTTCGCTGTTGCTTTCGTTATCCCGACCGGAAAGCAGGTTCCAGCAGGCGATAAACAGGGCGGCAATCAGCGGCCCGATAACGAAGCCGTTAATCCCGTAGATTTCCATGCCGCCTAACGTGGAAATCAGAATCAGGTAGTCCGGCATTTTAGTGTCCTTGCCGACCAGCAGCGGACGCAGGAAGTTATCCACGAGGCCGACAATTACCACAAAGAAAGCGACCAGGAAGATCCCTTTCCAGATCATGCCGGTAGAGAAAAAGAAGATAGCGGCGGGCACCCAGACGATAGCGGAACCCACGGCCGGCACCAGCGACAGAAAAGCCATCAGTGCGCCCCACAGCAAGCTGGCGTCGATGCCGGTAAACCAGAAAGCCAGGCCGCCCAATGCGCCCTGCACCACTGCGACCACCACGGTGCCTTTTACCGTAGCGCGCGCTACTGCGGCAAACTTCGCCAGCAGATGATGTTTCACGTAGCGTGAAAGCGGCAGTGATTTCAGGATGACGTTAACCAGCCAGGAGCCATCTTTCAACAGGAAGAACAGCAGGTAAAGCATGATGCCGAAGCCCAGCGTAAAGCTCAGGCTGCTCTTACCGATCAGGAAAACGCTGCCGGCCAGATACTGGCTGCCGCGTACCGCAACCTGCGAAAGTTTTTGCTGAATACCGCTCACGGTATTTAGCTGATGGTCGGCCAGATAGTTTTGCGCCCACTGCGGAAAATGGTGCACAACCTCCGTTATCATCGTCGGCAGCGGCGTGCTGTTGCCCTGTATTTTGCTGTAAAGCACGTTGAACTCCACCGCCAGCGAAGAGAGGATCAGCGCCAGCGGCGTTAGCACAATCAGGCAGATGATCGCTACGGTCAGCAGAGAAGCCGCGCCGTTTCTTTCTCCCATCCACTGTCGAATTTTATTTTTCAGCGGATGGAAAATCACGGCCAGAATCGCCGCCCACAGTACGGCCGAGTAGTAAGGACGCAGCACTTCGAAAAAAGCGACGGTAACAATAAGCAGGATCAGGATAAAAAACCCTTTGTTCAGACCGGGAAATCTCATTTTATTCTCTCTGAAACAACAATTTGCTAACGCAGCATAGAAGGCCTTGCCGCTTTTGCAATATTGCAGCAAAGATAACCGGAAAGGGTGCTCGTGGATCATGCCGCAACAGGCGGCGAGAAGAATCCCGCCGCCGGGTTGCCTTACCGTCCGGATTCGTAAGCCAGGCTGGCGACAACCTCCGTTCCTCCCTGTCTGATATGCAGTTCACACAGCGAGCCGCGCGTTATCCATGTAAAAATCAGTACCGATACACAGATAATGATCAGGCTCAAAAAGAGTAACTTCGCTGTCTTCATTGGCTTCCTTCTCCGTTGCTTTCCAGCGGGTAAAAGGCTACCTTTATGTTGCTAGGCATAAGGGTTGGCCTCACTTTGATTGATTCAGGTGGGGCCTTTCTCTTTCTGTCCCGGCTGCCCGGAACCGAAAGATCCAGAGCACCCGTCAGGCAGTTTACGCTTTCCTCTTTTTCATCCCACCAGCAAAACGCAGAGTTGCGTAGCGGCTTCCCGACTGATGTAACGAGGCCGTCTGAGTTGCAGAAAGGCTGCCAGCGCGATCGTAAAAAATCACCGTTACTGTGCGACTGAACCTGCGATAAAACCGCAGCTGACGAAAATCGTTCGGATCTGAAAAGAGGTAAAGCCTGCGGGAAACAAAAAAGGGTGCTCGTGGATCATGCCGCAACAGGCGGCGAGACGAATCCCGCCGCCGGGTTGCCCTACCGTCCGGATTCGTAAGCCAGGCTGGCGACAACCTCCGTTCCTCCCTGTCTGATATGCAGTTCACACAGCGAGCCGCGCGTTATCCATGTAAAAATCAGTACCGATACACAGATAATGAGCAGGCTCAAAAAGAGTAACTTCGCTGTCTTCATTGGCTTCCTTCTCCGTTGCTTTCCAGCGGGTAAAAGGCTACCTTTATGTTGTATGGCATAAGGGTTGGCCTCACTTTGATTGATTCGGGTGGGGCCTTTCTCTTTCTGTCCCTTGCCATGCCCGGGACCGAAAGATCCAGAGCACCCGTCAGGCAGTTTACGCTTTTCCCCTTTTCATCCCATCAGCAAAACGCAGAGTTGCGTAGCGGCTTCAGGATAGCTGCAACAACCCGAGCGGCCGTTAAATAAAATGTTAACTCTCTCCAAAAATCAGCTCAGGTAGCTGCAACAGGACGACCTCTGACCTGCGATCTCGTGGAATAACTTGATTAATAAGTGGACCTTTCGCATTTACCGCTTAGCGAAAATCGCTTTTGGTTATTTCCTCGCTATCGCAGAAGACGACACGCCTCACACTATAAATAAAACGCATGCCTCTATAACCATTTTATGGCAGACAAACAGCATCCGTCCGCCTAACCTGGTATAGCTAATTCGCAGCAGTGAAATACCAATTCTTTGTTTCAGATAAAAAAATATAAGAAAACTTACCTCAAATAGTTTTTTAAATGCCTGCTGTTAATGCCGAAAGGGAAACAACCGATTTTCTTCCCTATCGGCATTGATAAAAAAAACAGAGAGCGTACCCATGAGCGATCGCGATATTGTCGATGTAAAGGCGTGGATTGATTCCCGCGCCATCTCTTCAAAGCAGTGGCTGATTCTGGCGCTGTGTTTCATCATTATCTTTTTTGACGGTTACGATGCCGCGGTAATGGGATTTATTGCGCCAGCGCTGATTGAAAACTGGAATATTACCCGAACCGGCATGGGCCCGATTCTCGGCGCAGCGATGTTTGGCGTAGCGCTTGGCGCGCTAATCGCTGGCCCGTGGTCGGACAGATATGGCCGAAAGAAGATCCTGCTGCTGGCTATCCTCTGCTTCGCCTGTTTCAGCCTCGCCAGCGCTTTCGCCCGCTCGCCCTTTGAAATGGCATTGCTGCGCTTTTTGACCGGTCTGGGCCTGGGCGCCGTAATGCCGAACTGCGTAACGCTGCTGGCGGAATATATGCCCGAACGCCGCCGCAGCCTGGCGATCGCCGTGATGTATGGCGGCTTTAATATCGGTTCCGGAATGAGCGGTTTTATCGCCGCCGCCCTGCTGCCCTATTTTGGCTGGCGCTCGACGCTGGTATTCGGCGGCGCTGTACCGCTGCTGATGCTGCCTCTCCTGATCTTTATGCTGCCGGAATCCGCCATGTATATGGTAGTAAACAGCGTCAGCCGTGAAAAAATAGCTGCGACGCTGAACCGGCTTGGCGGGACTTTTACCTCCGCCACCGCTTTTGTGCTGGCCGCGCCGGTGGTGCCCAAAAAAGCTCGCGTGCTGCAGCTCTTTTCCGGCGGCTATGCGCGCGGCACGCTAATCCTCTGGCTTACCTATTTTATGGGCCTGTTCGTGATCTATTTACTGAACGGCTGGCTGCCGACCATTATGCGCTCAAACGGCGTATCGCTGGAACGCGCCGCCGTCGTCGCCGGCCTTTTTCAGCTTGGCGGCGCGCTGGGCGGATTGCTGGTCGGCGCGCTGATGGATCGTCTGCAGGCTAAATATGTTATCGCCCTGTTCTATCTGGTGGGCAGCTTCTGCCTGCTGTCGCAGGGGATCTGGGGCTTTGGCCCGCTGGCGCTCGCGGTGCTGGTGTTTATCAGCGGCCTCTGCATCAACGGCGCGCAGAACGGCCTGCAGGCTTTTTCTCCGGTATTTTATCCCACGGAAATGCGGGCAACCGGCGTCTGCTGGATGCACGGCATCGGCCGCAGCGGCGCTATTCTCAGTTCTTCGCTGGGCGGCGTGCTGTTAGGCGTTTTCCCGGGCCAGACCACGATTTTCATTATTTTATCGCTACCCGCTTTGTTAGCTGCGCTCTCCATTGTGCAACATAAAAACGTCCGGGCTTCCCGGCAGATAAAAGGCGCCGGGCTGAACGATTTACCAGCTCTGTCGCGTACCCTGAATAACCGATAAGTGAAGAGGTCTGAAATGGCGAAAATTATTGGCGGACTGGCCGTCTCGCACACGCCTACCATCGGCTTTGCGGTCGATCACCATAAACAGCAGGAAGCGGCCTGGGCGCCCATTTTCGAAGGATTTGCGCCGATGCAGCGCTGGCTGGAAGAGAAAAAGCCCGATGTGCTGCTCTACGTTTTTAACGATCACGTGACGTCGTTCTTTTTCGATCACTATTCCGCCTTCACGCTGGGTATCGACAGCAGCTATGCGGTCGCCGATGAAGGCGGCGGCCCGCGCGATCTGCCGCCCGTGCAGGGCCATGCAGCGCTTTCACAGCATATCGGCGCCAGCCTGATGGCGGACGAATTCGATATGTCTTTTTTTCAGGATAAGCCGCTGGATCACGGTCTGTTTTCACCGCTATCAGCGCTGCTGCCTTATGAAAACGGCTGGCCGGTGCAGGTGGTGCCGCTCCAGGTTGGCGTTTTACAGTTCCCAATCCCCAGCGCAAGACGCTGCTATAAATTAGGCCAGGCGCTGCGTCGCGCGATTGAAAGTTATCCGGAAGATCTCAACGTTGCCATCGTGGCGACGGGCGGCGTTTCGCATCAGGTACATGGCGAACGCTGCGGGTTTAACAATCCCGAATGGGACGCGCAGTTCGTCGATATGCTGGTCAACGATCCGCAGCGCCTGACCGAAATTACCCTGGCGGAATACGCCACGCTTGGCGGCCTGGAAGGCGCGGAAGTGATTATGTGGCTGATTATGCGCGGCGCGCTGTCGGCGCGGGTGGAGAAGCTGCATCAGGCTTACTATCTGCCTTCCATGACCGGCATCGCCACGCTGATTCTGGAAAATCAGTCCAGGGAAGCGCCCGCCGAAGTTCACCAGCGCCAGCGCGACAAAATCAACCTTCAGCTCAGCGGCGTCGAGAAGCTGCCGGGCACCTATCCCTTTACCCAGGCACGCAGCCAGAAGGCGCTGCGGATTAACCGCTTTTTGCACAGGATGATTCAACCTGCCTGGCGCGAGCGCTTTAAGCAGACGCCGCAGGCGCTGTATGAAGAAGCGGCGCTGAGCGAAGAAGAGCGGCGGCTGCTTAACGAACTGGACTGGCGCGGCATGATCCATTATGGCGTCAGCTTTTTCCTGCTGGAGAAGCTGGGCGCGGTGGTGGGCGTATCCAATCTGCATATCTACTCGGCGATGCGCGGCCTGTCGCTGGAAGAGTTTCAGAAAACGCGCAATCAGCAGGTGCTCTACTCCGTCGCGGGTAAATCCGCCTGACTGGCATCCGGCTGGCAAACCTCACGCAGAAAGCCGATCAGCGCTTCCGCTGCAGGCGAATGCAGGCAACCGGTGCGATAGCTCAGGCCGATGGCGCGACGAGTATCCGGCAGGGTCGCCAGCGCAATCAGCTCTCCCGCAGCCAGCTCTACTTCCAGCTGATGCGCCGAAACGGCGGTCAGCATATCGGAATCGCGCAGCAGGCCGCGGATCAGCGCCAAATCGCCGCTTTCCACCACGGCATCGGGCGCCGGGATGCCCATGGCGTGGAAGCAGCTGTCGAGCAGACGACGAGCGGGCGTGGCGGAGCGCGGCAGCACCCAGCGAGCCGTGCGCAACCTCTGCCAGTCAAACGATTGCCGGGTCAGCGGATGATCGCGACGCGCCACCAGCACCATTTCCTCCGCAAACAGCGTTTCGCTGCTGATATCTTTATGCGCCTCGCTGTCGCGCAGTGCGCCAAAGATAAAATCGATATCGCCCGAGCGCATCTCTGCGCTCAATATCTCCCAGGCGCTTTCGCTGGTCACCACGCTGACACCAGGATAGCGCGTCGTTAGCCTGACGATAGCCTGAGGCAGCAGGCGCGTTCTGCCCAGCGGCAGCGCGCCGATCCTGACCGATCCCTGTAAGATCCCTTTTCTTGCCGCAAGATCGGCGGGAATATGACGCAGTTCGTTTAGCGCGCGTCGGATCGCCGGTTCTATTTCCCTGCCGGCCAGCGACGGCGCCATGCCATGCGGCGACCTTTCCAGCAGTACCGTCTGCGCGCCGTTTTCCAACACTTTTAGCGCGGCGCTGACGGCGGGCTGGCTCAGCCCCAGCTGCGTCGCCACCGACTGCATATGCCGCGTCTGACAGAGCGTAACGAAAATCTGTAAACGACGAACGTTGAATAGCCACAGCGGCTCTGCTTCACCACGCCCGCTTTTTCCCGCCAGCCTGGCCAGCAGCTGTGGAATAAGCCGTAGCTCCGCCATCGCCCTTTCCGCGCGCGGCAGCATGCATTTTCCGGCGTCGGTCAGCCGCATTCCGCCCGCGTGACGCTCAAAAAGCGGCGCGGCCAGCGTCTCTTCCAGATCGTGGATTGCTCGCGTGATAGCTGACTGCGTGCGGAATAACTCATCTGCCGCCTTAGAGACGCTGCCGTGCGCTACTACCTGACAAAACGCTCTGATTTGCATCAGATTTATGCCTTCGTGCCGCTCCGCTTTTCGCGTCATTTATCGCCTCTGGCCCGCTGTGATTTAACCGGCAATATAAATAAAACGCATAGCGGCTGCAATGAAATGAATTATCGCCGACGCATGCGGAGTGCCAGCATAAGAAAAACGCAAAGGAGCCTGAACATGACTGACACTTCGACAAAAACCGCGCTGGTGGTCAGCGCCCATTCTGCTGATTTCGTCTGGCGCGCCGGCGGCGCGATTGCGCTGCATCAGCAGCAGGGTTACCGCGTGCATGTGGTCTGCCTCTCTTTTGGCGAACGCGGCGAATCGGCCAAACTCTGGCGCAAAGGCGAAATGACCGAAGAGAAGGTGAAACAGGCCCGACGCTCGGAAGCGCAGGCCGCCGCTGACATCCTGGGGGCAAGCATTGAGTTTTTTGACCTGGGCGATTATCCGCTGCGCGCCGATAAAGAGACGCTGTTTCGCCTGGCCGACGTATACCGCCGCGTGCAGCCGCATTTCGTGCTGACTCACTCACTGCACGATCCCTACAACTACGATCACCCGATGGCGACAAACCTGGCGCAGGAAGCACGCATTATTGCCCAGGCGGAAGGCTACCGTCCCGGCGAGAAAATCGTCGCCGCGCCGCCGGTCTACTGCTTTGAACCGCATCAGCCGGAACAGTGCGGCTGGAAGCCGGACGTGCTGCTGGATATCACCAGCGTCTGGGATAAAAAGTACGCGGCTATCCAGTGCATGGCGGGCCAGGAGCATTTGTGGGAATACTACACGCGCGTGGCTCAGCAGCGAGGCGTGCAGGCTAAGCGCAATGTCGGCATCACGGCGGCCCGCGATATTCTTTACGGCGAAGGCTACCAGAGCATCTTCCCGCGCGTAACGGAGGATCTGGCATGAAGAGTCTCGGACAAAAAGGCGTGGTCGTGCGCGCAATCCAGCGGGCCGACAAAAAGGATATCGCCTCGCTGGCCGCTTCGGGCGTGGCGACGGTGCATGAAGCGCAGGGTCGCAAAGGGCTGCTCGATCCCGCTATCCGGCCCATCCAGCAGAATAAAAGCCTGGCGGGCAGCGCGGTAACGGTGCTGCTGGCGCCGGGCGATAACTGGATGTTTCATGTCGCCGTCGAACAGTGTCGGCCAGGCGATATGCTGGTGGCCGTGCCAACTTCGCCCTGCGTTGACGGCTTCTTCGGCGATCTGCTGGCGACCTCTTTACAGGCGCGCGGCGTCGTTGGGCTGATTGCCGATCATGGCGTGCGCGATTCACGAACGCTGCGTGAGATGGGTTTCGGCGTCTGGTCGCGGGCCGTTTACGCTCAGGGCACGGTAAAAGAGACGCTCGGCTCGGTTAACGTGCCGGTAATCTGCGCCGGCCAGCTGATTATGCCAGGCGATACGATCGTTGCCGACGATGATGGCGTCGTCGTCGTGGCTCGCGCCGATACCGCGCGCATCGCAGAAAAAGCGCGCCAGCGGGAAGAGCTGGAGGAAAGCAAGCGCGCGCGGATGGCGGCGGGCGAGCTGGGTCTGGATATTTATCAAATGCGCGCGCGCCTGGCGGAAAAAGGACTGCGCTATGTAGAAACCCTCGACGATCTGGAGGAGTGACATGCGCCAGCGCCGAATCCCCTGTTTACTGATGCGCGGCGGCACCTCTAAAGCCGCCTGCTTTCTGGCGGAAGATCTGCCGCAGGAAAAAGATCTCCGCGATCGCGTGCTGCTGGCGGTGATGGGATCGCCGGACAGGCGGCAGATCGATGGGCTGGGCGGCGGCGATCCGCTAACCAGCAAGGTGGCGATTCTTCGCCGCTCGGCGCGCGCCGATGCCGATGTCGACTACCTCTTCGCCCAGGTTAACGTCGATCGCGCCAGCGTGGATTACGGGCAAAACTGCGGCAATATCCTGGCGGCGGTCGGGCCGTTTGCCCTTGAGCGCGGCCTGGTCGGGGCCAGCAAACCGGTTACCGAAGTGCGCATCTTTATGGAAAATACCGGGCAGTTGGCAACGGCCAGGCTGAACACGCCGCACGGCGAGATCGACTATGACGGCGAGCTGAAAATTGATGGCGTACCCGGCTCGGCGGCGGAAGTGGTGCTGAACTTCAGCGATATCGCCGGTTCGAGCTGCGGTTCGCTGCTGCCGACCGGCAACGTCCGCGACGTTTTCAATGGCACCGAAGCGACCTGTATCGACAACGGGATGCCGGTAGTGCTGCTGCGCGCGGCGGATCTGGGCCGCAGCGGCTATGAAAGTCCCGAACAGCTGGATAGCGACGAGGAGTTGAAAGCGCGTCTTGAGGCCATCCGCCTGGAGGCCGGGCCGCGGATGAATCTGGGCGACGTCAGCCAGCGCACCGTACCGAAAATGACGCTGCTGGCCGCACCGCGCGCGGGCGGCGCAATCAGCAGCCGGACTTTTATTCCGCACCGCTGTCACGCCACCATCGGCGTGCTGGGCGCGGTCAGCGTAGCCAGCGCCTGTCTGCTGCCGGGCAGCGTGGCGGACGGGCTGGCAAGCGTCGGCGATGAACGCAATCAGCGGCTCAGCGTTGAGCATCCTGGCGGCGAATTTAGCGTGCTGCTTCAGCGCGATAAACGCCATCAGCTTTCCGGCGCGGGCTTGCTGCGGACGGCCAGGCTGATTTTCGCTGGCGAAGTACAAATCCCCGGCCATATCTGGCCCGTTTCGTCCACGCAACAGGAGGCAACCTGATGACGACCGTGACTTTTATCGGTTTTGGCGAGGCGGGCGCAATCCTCGCTGCCGGTCTGGCACAGCGGGCTGAGGTCACCATCTGGGATCGCAAGCTGACGCAGCCGGAAACACGCCGGGAAACAGAGCGCGAAGCCGCCGCCTGCGGCGTTCGCGTCGCCCGTTCAATGAGCGAGGCGCTGCAGGACGCCCGCCTGATTTTTTCTGCGGTCACCGCTGCAGAATCACTGAACGTGGCGATGGCCGCAGCGACAGATCTGCGCGACGGCCAGACGTTTCTCGATCTCAACTCCGTCTCTCCGGCAACCAAGCTGGCCGCCGCTGAGCTAATCGAGGCCGCTGGCGCAGCCTATATCGATGTGGCGGTGATGGCGCCTGTGCCGCCGAAAGGTTTGCGCACGCCGCTGCTGATAGGCGGCCCAACGGCGGAAAGCGTGGATGTCGAACTCCAGTCGCTGGGGCTGAACAGCCGCTACCGCAGCCGTGAAGTGGGCGAAGCTTCGGCTATCAAGATGTGCCGCAGCGTGATGATCAAAGGGCTGGAAGCGCTGACCACCGAGTGCCTGGGCGCTGCCCGCGCCTATGGCGTAGAGCAGGCGGTGCTGGAGTCGCTGCACGCCAGCTTTCCGTCGCTGGGCTGGGATGGCGAACTGCCGGACTATCTGATTAGCCGGGTTGCGGAACATGGCCAGCGGCGAGCGGAAGAGATGCGCGAAGTTGTGCAGACATTAAAGGACGCCAATATCGCGCCGACGATGAGCGAAGGCATTGTCAGCACGCAGCAGGGCCTGGCCGACGCGCTCAGCCAGCATGGGCTGCGTTATGCGCAATTGATGCCGTTTAGCTGGCGGCAGACGCTGGATCGACTTCGCGCGCCGCGCTGACGCCGCTTTTTACAATTTGTCTGGCGCGCGTCACATTTTTATCCGCGCCGCTTTCAGATTGTTTACGTCGCCGCTACATTGAACTCATCCGACCACTTTAGCGACCGTCATCATGAGCCTTTCCCTGTTTTCACCTCTGGATTTGGGTTTCACGCAGCTGAAAAACCGTGTGTTGATGGGATCGATGCATACCGGTCTGGAAGAGCATCCTGACGGCGCGCGCCGCCTTGCAGCCTTTTACGCCGAGCGTGCGGCAGCGGATGTGGCGCTTATCGTCACCGGCGGCATCGCGCCTTCGCCGGAAGGCGTAGTCATGGCGGGCGCTTCCGTGCTGAATCATACCGATCAGCTACCGCATCATCGCGTTATCACGGAAGCCGTCCATCAGGCTGGCGGAAAAATCGCGCTGCAAATTCTGCATGCCGGACGCTACAGCTATCAGCCCGGCCTGGTAGCGCCTTCTGCACTTCAGTCGCCCATTACGCCTTTTAAACCTCACGAACTGACTCACGAGGCTATTCTGCGGCTGATTGCGGATTTTGCGCGCTGCGCCGCGCTGGCGCAGGAAGCGGGCTACGACGGCGTAGAGATTATGGGCTCGGAAGGCTATCTGATTAACCAGTTTCTGGTCGCCAGAACCAACCAGCGTCAGGATGACTGGGGCGGTGACGAGCAGCGGCGCATGCGCTTCGCGCTGGAGATCGTGCGCGCGGTTCGTCAGGCGGTAGGCACGAACTTTATTATTATTTATCGCCTGTCTATGCTCGATCTGGTGGAACAGGGCAATACGCTGCCGCAAACAATACGCCTGGCGAAAGCGATTGAGCAGGCGGGCGCGACGCTGATCAATACCGGCATCGGCTGGCACGAGGCCCGTATTCCCACTATCGCCACTTCTGTACCGCGCGGCGCTTTCGGCTGGGTGACCCAACAGCTGAAGCAAGAGCTTACCGTGCCGCTGATTGCCACCAACCGCATCAACCATCCCGACGTGGCGCAGGCGCTGCTGGACGAAGGCTGCGCCGATATGGTGTCGATGGCGCGCCCTTTCCTCGCCGACGCGGCCTTTGTACGCAAGGCGCAGCAGGGCCGCAGCGACGAGATCAATACCTGCATCGGCTGTAACCAGGCCTGCCTTGACCAGATATTCGCCGGCAGGCTGACCTCCTGCCTGGTCAATCCGCGCGCCTGCCACGAGACTGAAATGGTCATCACGCCTGCGGCAAATCCGCAGCATCTGGCCGTCGTCGGCGCCGGGCCAGCCGGACTGGCTTTCGCCGTTAACGCCGCCAGCCGCGGACATCGCGTGACGCTGTTCGACCAGGCTGCCGACATTGGCGGCCAGTTCAACATTGCACGACAAATCCCCGGCAAAGAGGAGTTCAGCGAAACGCTGCGCTACTACCGGCGTCAGCTGGTGCTGAATGGCGTAACGCTGCGGCTGAATCAGGCGGTCACGGCGGCCGATCTGGCGGGCTTCGATCGGGTGATCCTGGCGACCGGCGTGCTGCCGCGAACGCCTGAAATACCGGGCATCGATCACCCCAGCGTACTGAGCTATCTGGAAGTGCTGCGCGATAAAAAACCGGTGGGCAAGCGGGTAGCGATTATCGGCGCGGGCGGCATAGGTTTCGATACGGCGGAGTTCCTGAGCCAGCAAGGCGAGGCCGCCAGCCAGGATATTATGGCTTTCTGCCGCGAATGGGGCATCGACCAGACGCTGCGTCAGCTTGGCGGCCTGATCGCGGCGGCGCCGCCGCCGTCGGCGCGGGAAATCTGGCTGCTTCAGCGCAAGCCCGGTAAACCCGGCGCCGCTCTTGGCAAAACCACCGGCTGGATCCATCGCGCCAGCCTGCAAATGCGCGGCGTCGCCATGTGGGGCGACGTGGAATATCAGCGGATTGACGACAGCGGCCTGCATATTCTGCACCAGGGCGAGCCGGTATTGCTGGCGGTGGATAACGTGGTGATCTGCGCCGGCCAGCAATCCGACCGGCGGCTGGCGGAAGCGCTGGGCGATCGCCCTGTACATATTATCGGCGGCGCGGATCGCGCGCTGGAGCTGGACGCCAGACTCGCTATCGCGCAGGGCACGCGGCTGGCGTTAAGCCTCTAGCGATGGCCTGGCAACAACGACCGTCGCCAGGCTAAGCTGACAGGGTTATCGACAATCGCTGAAAAGGTCGCCCGATGCCGCACGTTTACCGCTCCGCCCTGCTCTCTTCCTTCGACTGGCTCGATCACGCTTTTCAGCCCGCTGGCGAACCGCCGCCGCCGGAAAGCGTGATGAATCGTCAGCGCCATACCGCCAGCGTATTGCTGGACAGCGAAGCGCTTCCCGTTAAAAGCCGCGAGGCCGATGGCCTGATTGGCACAGGTTCGCATCCCGTCGCCGTCTACACTGCGGACTGCCTGCCGGTGCTGCTCGCCGACGTGCGGCAAAAACAGGTCGCCGTCGTTCATGCCGGACTGAACGGCGCATTAAAAGGCGTGTTGATTAACGCTATTCGTCAGCTTTGCCAGCGCGGCGCGACGCCGGAAAGTCTGCATATCGCTATCGGCCCAGCTATAGGGCCATGCTGTTATGAGCTGGGCAAAGACAGGATTGAGGCGATGCATCAGGAAGATCCGCATCAGCTAAGTTCGCTGCTGGCCTGGTCGGCGCAGCAAAGCCGCAACCCGCAGGCGATCAGGGCGCAGGCTGTTGGCACCACGCAGGGCGTCTGGTTCGATTTGCCGCTGCTGGCTAAGCGGATGGCGATGCGGGAAGGCGTACCGGAAGCGCAGATCGAGCTGAGTCAGATCTGCACCTACTGCATGGCGGAAGAGCAGGCCAGCTATCGCCGCAACGGCCATTTCCAGCTCGGCTATCAGCAGCGCTACTCGTGGATCAGGCGGCGATAATCCAGCGCCGCCTTGACTAAAAGCTAGCGCAGCTTCACCGAGCGCAAAATAACAAACTTCTGGTTCGAAGCCACGGTAGTGCAGTTGCCGAACAGCTTCTTCATTTTGCGATAGTAATCAAGATGACGATTGCCGACGATGCGCAGCTCGCCGCCATACTGCAGGCAGCGGCGCGCGTCGCGGAACATCTGCCAGGCGATATGATCGGTCAGCGTGTTCTGCTGGTGGAACGGCGGATTGCAGAGCACCGCGTGCAGACGATCGGAAGGGAAACCGGCCAGCGAGTTGTTTACCGCGAAGTGGCTGCGCGCCAAATCCTGCGGGCGGTTGACCTCCACATTCATTCGGCTGCTGGCGACCGCCATCCAGGATTCATCCACGAAATGGACTTCCGCCGTTGGATTCTGCTCCAGCGCCAGCAGGCCGATGATACCGTTGCCGCAGCCCAGGTCGACGATTTCGCCGTCGATATTGTCCGGCAGATGCGCCATAAAGAAGCGCGCGCCGACGTCCAGGCCGCTGCGGGCAAAGACGTTGGCGTGGTTATGGATCTGATAGTCGGTGCCGTCCAGCGTCCAGCTATAGGTTTCCGGGCCTTCGGCCAGCTCCGGCAGGGTCGGCGTGCAGTAGATCAGACGCGCTTTCTTCACCGCCAGCGAGGTAGTGGTTTCGCCCAGCACGCGCTCGAACAGCTGGAGCGTCGAGGTATGAATATCCTTTGCTTTGCCCGCGGCGATAACCTGCGTGTCCGGCGTTACCACGCTGCGCAGCGCGCGCAGCTGCTGCTCCAGCAGCGCCAGGGTTTTAGGGATTTTGATCAGCACGCGTGCCGGGCTGGCGGGCAGCGCGGCCAGGCTGTCCAGAAAATGCACGTCGCCTTCGTCCATGCCGTTCGCCAGCAGATTCTGCCGCGTCGCCTGCTGGCTGATCCAGGAGTCGCTGATGCTGAACAGCTCTTCGCCCACCAGCGCGCAGGCCAGCGCGCCGAAGGTATCGTTGAAAATCAGCGTCGCGCCGTTGGCGGGCGTATCGGCGACCTGCTTCAGCAGGTATTCATCGGCGGCGTCCCACGCCTGTAACGGGCTTTCGTCACGCATCTGGGGAAAACGGTGCAGCGTCAGCGTGCGGTGGCTCAGTTCGAATTGGCTCATGGGATCTCCGGCTGGATAAAAATTCCCGCGAGTTATCCCTTAAAACGCGCCGACAGTAAACGTTTTTCTTGCTTCAACGCGGTTTGCCGGCGTAAATAATCGACTTTTTTTTCTATTCCTTTATCGACTGAAATTTCTGATTTTTTCGCCCGGCCCGCCGCGCGCCCGCCGCCGCTTCGCTCGCGCCCGCTGCGATCCTCTCCTATATATTTGATTATACGAATATAGCCGGAGCGCAGCGTGGCTGCGTCGCTTACCTATGACCCATGCCAGGCCGTTTCGCTTTGAGTCCACCACGCCGTTCATCTGGCTGCTGATTGCCGCTGCAGGTATGACCGATGCCCTGCTCTATCTGCACAGCAAAGAGATGCTGGCGGTCTATATGACCGGCAACAGCTCCAAAATGGCGCAGTTCTTTCAGCAGGGCAATCTGGCGAAAGCGCTGCCGCTGCTGACCATCGTTATCGCCTTTATCGCCGGCACCACGCTGGCGGCCTGGCTGGGCAACAAAGCCCGATCCTGGCGCGCGCCGCGCCTGCTGCTGCTGGTGGCCGCGCTGCTGGCGCTGGCCTGCCCTTTTGTCGGCGAGAAATTCACGCTGGGCGCCGTACTGCTTATCAGCGCCGCGATGGGCGCGCTGAATCAGGTGCGCAGCAGCGAAGCGGGCGTGACTTTTATTACCGGTACGCTGGTCAGGCTGGGCCGCGTGCTGGCCGCCGGAGAGCTGCGCAGCGCCGCCAACTACGCGCTGCGCTGGCTGGTGTGGATTATCGCCGCCTTTATCGGCGCGCTGCTCGACAGCCGCTTCGCCCAATATTCGCTGCTGGCGGTGGTGCTCTGGTGCCTGGCGCTGGCGGCCGTCGTCACGACTAATCACTTTATGCTGACGCGCAGGCTGAAACAGCGCGCGGTCCGGCAATCATAAACAGGAGAGACGCATGACTAAATCCCAGCGCGATTACGCCCCTTCCGGGCCGGGAACGAAGAGCGGCCCAACGCTGCCGGCGGCAGGCAAAGCGCTTGCGCCCAACGCTATCGACACAGGGGAAGTGAAAGAGCAGGCGGTGGTATTCGAAAACTGGAAAGGAGCTGCCGACCGGCCGGAACCGCAGCCCGCCGCGCCGCTGCCGCCGGATGAGCGTTTAGGCATTGCTATCGTCGGACTGGGACGTCTTTCGCTCAATCAGATCCTGCCCGCGCTGAACGAAAGTCAGTTTGCGCGCGCCGTGGCGCTGGTTTCTGACCGGCCCGAGAAAGCGCTGGCGGTCGCAAAGCAGTACGGCATCGATCCTGACGCCATCTATCGCTACGACGAGATGCAGAAGATGGCCGACAACCCGAAGATTCAGGCGGTCTACGTGGTGACGCCGAACGGCCTGCATCGCGATCACGTCGTCGCGGCGGCGAAAGCGGGCAAGCATGTGCTGTGCGAGAAGCCGATGGCGAATACGCCGGACGAAGCGCGCGAGATGATCGCCGCCTGCGAACAGGCTAAGGTCAGGCTGATGATCGCCTATCGCTGCCAGCACGAGCTGTTTAACGTTGAGGCGGCGCGCCTGACGCAAAGCGGCGAGCTGGGCAAGCCGCGCGTGATCGAGGCTATCACCAGCCAGGTGCAGGGGCCAGGCGATCAGTGGCGAATGCGGGCGGCGCTGGCGGGCGGCGGCGTGCTGCCCGATATCGGACTTTACTGTCTGAACGGCGTGCGCACTATGCTGGCGGAAGAGCCGGTCGAGGTTTACGCGCAGATTATCAACCCCAGCAATGACGAGCGCTTCAGCGAAGTGGAAGAGACGATCGCCTTTACGCTGCGCTTCCCTTCCGGCGCTATCGCCAACTGCTTCAGCAGCTACGGCACGCATGAAGCGAAAGATATGCGCATCCGCCTGGAGAAAGGCTGGATCGCGCTGGACAACGCTTTCGCCTATGAGGGACAGCGCCTGCAGATTGCGCAACGCAACGGCCAGTCCGAACAGGTCAACGAGCTGAGGCTGTCGCCGAAAAATCAGTTTACGCTGGAGATCGATCATTTCGCGCAGTGCGTGCTGCACGACAAAACGCCTTACTCGCCGGGCGAAGAAGGCTTACAGGATCATATTCTGATGGCGGCGATCTATCGCTCCGCGCGGGAAAATATGCCGGTGAAATTGACTCACGATTCGCCGCATCCGCCGCTGAAGATCGCCGATCGCCAGGGGTAAAGCGTCGCCTGCGGCGGCTTCTCCGTCCGCAGGCCGTTTTCAGCCTGCCTCGTGTCGGCCGATAATGGCGAGAATATCTTCGATCGCCTCGTTCAGCAGCCTGCCTTCGCGGTAGGCCTGTAGCTCCGCTTCGCCGCCGTTAACCACCTTCTCCGGCCGCTCGACAAAAGTCCCGATCGGCTCAAATTTCGCGTTCAGCACCAGGGTAAAAGGAATGCGTACTTTATCCAGCGCCAGCGCAGGCAGCAGCGTGCGCTCCGCCCGACTTTTGCTGATAATCGCCTGCGAGACGTTCGGCTGCAGTTCGCTGATAAACTGCATGGCGGTGACGTTGCGCTGGCAGTCGGGACACCACAGCTCGGCGGCGGTCAGCAAATAGTAAGTGCCGCGCACCTGCCCGATCCGCTCTTTCAGCTCGCTGGCGACAAACTCTTCCGAAGCCAGCTTCGCGCGCGCTTCCTTAACGGCCGCGATTTCACCGGCAAGGCCGGTTCGGGCGAACGTCTCAAAGCTTGCGCCCGCGCTGAACAGCTCTCTGTAATCAATCATGGTGGCTCCAGGTCATTCGTGAAACCGACAGTATGCGAAAAGGCGTAGAGGCTTGCAACGCGGTTAAAGCGTCGCGTCGGGCGGCGCGCGCGTGGTAAAATCGCCGCCTGCTATTCAAATCCAGGAAGCGCCCGTGTCTTTACTCTATCTACAAGGTTATCCGGAATCGCTGCTGACTCAGGTTCAGCAGCTGATCGACCAGCAGCGGCTGGGTGAAGTGCTGCAAAAGCGCTACCCCGACACGCATTCGATTACCAGCGACAAGGCGCTGTATGACTATGCGCTGACGCTGAAAAACCAGGCTCTGCGCAACGCGCCGCCGCTGAACAAGGTCATTTACGACAGTAAAATCAAAGTGATGAAGGATGCGCTGGGGCTACATACCGCGATTTCCCGCGTGCAGGGCGGCAAGCTAAAGGCGAAGGCGGAGATCCGCGTGGCGACCATTTTTAAACAGGCGCCGGAGGCTTTTCTGCGCATGATCGTGGTGCATGAGCTGGCGCATATCAAAGAGAAAGATCACAACAAGGCGTTCTATCAGCTCTGTTGCCATATGGAGCCGCAGTACCACCAGCTGGAGTTCGATACGCGCCTGTGGCTGACCGAACAGGCGCTACGCGGCAGGGCGAGCTAACCCGCCTATAAAAAATCCTTCGCTTTCTGAATCAGGCTGGTTTTGGTCAGCGCGCCCAAAAACTTACGCTCGACGGGATTGTTCAGCACCGGCAGGCGCTCCAGCGTTACGCGGGCAAAAGCTTCCCAGCCTTCCGTAATGGTCTGCTTTTCAAAAACATAGGGAAAGGATTCGTCCGTCACGCAGCTGACCGGCGAGCTGAGCGTGATCTCTTTATCCAGCACCTTGCGTGAAATATCGTGAATCGACGCCGCGCCCAGAAACTGCCCGCTTTCGTTGATCACATAAACAAAGCGTTCGCGCTTCAGCGAGCTGACCGCCAGCGCCTTGCCGACGGAATCGTGCGGCTGCAGCGCCGCGCCGGAGACGATAAACTGCGAGATAATGCCGTTATCGAAGTCGAACTTGGCGTCGGAGCGGCTGAAGTGGTTTTTAATGACCGGATAGGTACTGCTGGAATGCAGCTGATAAACCACCATAAAAGCCAGCGCGCAGGCGATCATGGTGGGAAACAGCAGGCTGCTGTTCAGCGTCATTTCCAGCACCATCAGCATCGCCATCAGCGGCGCCTGACTGACCGCAGCGAGCACCGCGCCCATACCGATTACGGCGAAAATCACCGCGTTGTCGACCGGCATTCCGGCCAGCGCCGCCACGCTGGCGACCACCACGCCCAGCAGCGCGCCGGTCAGCAGCGAAGGCGTAAACAGGCCGCCAACGGCGTTGGAGCCGACGGAAATCGCCGTGGCGAGCATCTTCAGCAGCAGCAGAATAATCAGCCCTTTCAGCATAAAATCGCCGGCCATAATCTCTACTATCACTTCGTAGCCGTTGCCTAACACGCTGGTGCTGCCGACGGCCAGCGCGCCAACCAGCAGGCCGCCCAGCCCCAGCCGCAGCGGCAGGCTTTTGACGCGGGCGAAGCGCCTGCGGCTCTGCGCGATCAGCCAAATCAGCATCCAGCCGATCAGGCCAGCCAGCAGGCCGATCAGCACCGTCAGCGCGATACTGGTTGGCGTCAGCGCAAACTGCGCCTGGGAAAAGAGATAGATCGCCGAACGGTAGCCCAGCGCCGACATGGTCAGCACCGCCACGCCAGCCGAGATAATCAGCGGGATCAGACGCTGCAGCGCGGAAATGCCGAAGGCGATCTCCGCGACGAAAATCGCCGAAGCAAGCGGCGCGTGATAAACGGAAGAGAGTCCGGCCGCAGCGGCCATCGCCACCACGTCGCTGTTTTTCAACGGCAGTTTTTTAAAGCAGAAACGTCCCATCAGGCTGCCTGCCAGCGCCGAGAGCTGCACCATCGGCCCTTCCTTACCGATAGAGGCGCCGCTGCCGATGCTGGCGATGGAAGAGAGCGCGCGAAACAGCGAGGTTTTGGTCGGCACCGCGTCCAGACGAGCGTTGATAACCTCCAGATAATCGGTACGCACCGTCGCTTTCTGCTCAAGCGCGGTGGCGTAACGCAGGAAAAATCCGGCAATCAGGCCGCCGACGCCCACAATCAGCGGCCACGTGTACCAGGGCCAGACGTGGATAGCCTGGGTCACATCCTGGCGGCTGCTGAACAGCAGCAGATTGATCTGCTCAATCAGCAGCCGGAAGCCCAGCGTGACCAGTGAAGCCACCAGCCCCACCGGAACAGCGACCAGCAGGCTGGTCCAGTTAAGTGCGTGTTTACTGCTCGTGGACATCAATTTTTCTGACCTCGCCGCCGTTGTGATGCTCCTATCGTGAGAGAGGATGCGTTAAAAATCAAATGCTCGCATTCGCCCTCTTCCGGAAATATCACGCCTGTTGATTGAGAAACAGCATAATGACTTTGCAGGTTATCGGACGCGATTTAAGGCGGTTCCGTCTTTAAATCAGCCTGGTTTTTTCAGCCTGCGGGCGGTTTGCAATGTAAATATTGCTAAATATTTCTGTGGAAGATTGACCGCTTTCGCCGCACTGACTATCTTCACTGCTGCAAAGGGGAGTAACTTCTTCGTCGGTTAATCGTCATTACGGTGCGCAAGCACCCGGTTGCCGGGCAGTCAGCATCCTGACTGTAAGTGAGACCTTGCCGGAAGGCGAGGTTTGCTCACAGAAAAATATGTGGCTGGCGTCTTCTGACGTTAGCCCTATTTTTTTGACAGGATAAAGTTATGAACACTGTAGGCACGCCTTTACTCTGGGGCAGCTTCGCTGTCGTAGTGCTGATTATGCTGGCCATCGATCTGCTGCTGCAGGGAAAGCGCGGCGCGCAGACCATGTCGATGAAGCAGGCCGCGTTCTGGTCGCTGGTCTGGATTAGTCTCTCGCTGCTGTTCGCCGCCGGTTTATGGTGGTATCTGAAAGAAACCGTCGGCCCGCAAATCGCTCATACCCAGGCGCTGGCGTTTCTCACCGGTTACGTGCTGGAAAAAGCGCTGGCCGTGGATAACGTTTTCGTCTGGCTAATGCTGTTCAGCTACTTCTCCGTTCCGGCCGCGCTTCAGCGCCGCGTACTGATCTACGGCGTGCTCGGCGCCATCGTACTACGCACCATCATGATTTTCGCCGGTAGCTGGCTGGTTTCCGAGTTTAGCTGGATCCTCTATCTGTTCGGCGCGTTTCTGCTGTTTACCGGCGTCAAGATGGCGATGGCTGGCAGCGAGGACGAAGGCGCGGTCGGCGATAAACCCGTGGTGCGCTGGCTGCGCGGCCACCTGCGCATGACCGATAATCTGGAAGGCGAAAAGTTCTTTGTGCGCCGCAACGGCCTGCTCTACGCCACGCCGCTGCTGCTGGTGTTGATTATGGTCGAACTGAGCGACGTGATTTTCGCCGTGGACAGCATCCCGGCCATTTTCGCCGTCACCACCGATCCCTTTATCGTGCTGACCTCTAACCTGTTCGCCATTCTGGGCCTGCGCGCGATGTACTTCCTGCTGGCCAACGTGGCGGAACGCTTCTCGATGCTGAAATATGGCCTGGCCATCGTGTTGGTGTTTATCGGCGTTAAAATGCTGATCGTCGACTTCTACCATATTCCGGTCGCCGTTTCGCTGAGCGTGGTAGGCGGTATCCTGGCGACAACGCTGTTAATCAATGCCTGGGTTAACCGTCGTAACGATCGCCTGGCACTACGGAAATAATTTTTACCTCTCTGTAACACCCAGCCTGGCGGCGAAACCTTGATTTGCCGCCAGGTCAATTTTCGCTTCCCCTGCTATCACATTTCCTTATACTGCCTGCGCAAACACACCGATGCCGACCTTGCAGCGCGTATGACGCCAGGGCGCATTCCATCACTTTCACAGCTGGTTTTTTATATGAGTATCGAAAAGAGTCGTTCCGGGCCGCTGCAGCGTTTGCTGCAGGCGAGCCTGGTTACCCAGATCATGATCGGTCTGGTCGCTGGCCTGGCGCTGGCCTGGTTTTCCAAAGAGAGCGCGCTTTCCGTCAGCCTGCTCGGCACGCTGTTCGTTAGCGCGCTGAAGGCCGTCGCGCCACTGCTGGTCATGGTGCTGGTGATCGCCTCTATCGCCAACCACAAGCAGGGCCAGAAATCCAATATTCGCCCTATTATCATGCTCTACCTGCTGAGCACCTTTTTTGCCGCCGTGCTGGCGGTGGCGTTCAGCCATCTGCTGCCGCAAACGCTGACCCTGACCACCGCCAATAACGAGATCACGCCGCCTTCCGGCATTCTGGCAGTGCTGAACGGCCTGCTAATGAGCATGGTGTCTAATCCGATCGACGCGCTGCTGCACGCCAACTATATCGGTATTCTGGTATGGGCGATTGGCCTGGGTCTGGCCTTCCGCCACAGCAGCGAGACGACGCGCGCTTTTCTGAACGATGCCTCCGACGCCGTGACTTATCTGGTGCGCATTGTGATCCGCTTCGCGCCGATCGGCATTTTCGGCCTGGTTTCCTCCATTCTGGCCTCAACCGGCTTTTCCGCGCTGTGGCAGTACGCGCATCTGCTTGGCCTGCTGCTGGGCTGTATGCTGGTGATGGCGCTGGTGGTCAATCCGATCCTGGTGTACTGGAAAATCCGTCGCAATCCTTATCCGCTGGTCTTTACCTGCCTGCGCGAAAGCGGCGTTACGGCCTTCTTTACCCGCAGCTCGGCGGCCAATATTCCGGTGAATATGGCGCTGGCGAAGAAGCTGAACCTGGATGAGGATACCTACTCCGTCTCGATCCCGATCGGCGCCAATATCAGTATGGCGGGCGCTTCCATTACCATCACCGTGCTGACGCTGGCGGCGGTCAACACGCTGGGCATCCATGTGGATATCGGCACCGCGATCCTGCTCAGCCTGGTCGCCTCCATCTGCGCCTGCGGCGCTTCCGGCGTGGCAGGCGGTTCGCTGCTGCTGATCCCGGTAGCCTGCAATATGTTCGGCATCCCGAACGATATGGCGATGCAGGTGGTCGCCGTAGGCTTTATTATCGGCGTGCTGCAGGATTCCGCCGAAACGGCGCTGAACTCCTCCGCTGATATTCTGTTTACCGCGGCGGCCTGCATGGCCGAAGAGCGCCGCGTCGAGCAGCAGGTCTGATTCTGTCCGCCACGGCGCCGTGGCGGAACCTACAGCGTTACCCCGCTTTTAAAAATCGCCAGCTCGCGAAAATCATTCTGTTCGTTGCGGGTCTGGCGACCGCTGGCGATCGCCGCCAGCAGATCGAGAAACTGCGCCAGCAGCGTTTCCATTTCCACTCCCTTCAGCAGCGCGCCCGCATCAAAATCGATCCAGTGCGGCTTTTTCGTCGCCAGCTCGCTGTTGGTCGCCAGCTTCACCGTCGGCACAAAGCCGCCATAAGGCGTGCCGCGTCCCGTGCTGAACAGCACCATTTGACAGCCCGCGCCGGCCAGCGCGCTGGTGGCCACCGCATCATTTCCCGGCGCGCTCAGCAGATTAAGCCCCGGTCGCCGCAGGCGTTCGCCATATTTCAGCACGTCGACCACCTGACTTCGCCCGGCTTTTTGCGTGCAGCCCAGCGATTTCTCCTCCAGCGTGGAGATGCCGCCTTCTTTATTGCCGGGAGAAGGATTTTCATAAATGGGCTGGTTATGGGCCAGGAAATAGTGTTTGAAGTCGTTGATCATGCTGACCGTTTTATGGAACGTTGCCTCGTCGCGACAGCGATTCATCAGGATGCGCTCGGCGCCGAACATCTCCGGCACTTCGGTCAGCACCGTCGTGCCGCCGCGAGCAGTAAGCCAGTCGGAGAAGCATCCCAGCAGCGGATTCGCCGTTATACCGGAAAGCCCGTCCGATCCGCCGCACTCCAGGCCGAATTTCAGCTCGCTCAGGCGGCCCGCTTCACGGCAATCGCCGCGCATAGCCTTATAGAGCCGCCGCAGCTGGATTAAGCAGGCTTCGACTTCATCGTCGTGCTGCTGCAACGCCACAAAGCCGACGCGTTCGGCGTCAAACTCGCCCAGCGTCGCTTTGAACTGCTCGATCTGATTGTTCTCGCAGCCCAGGCCGATCACCAGCACGGCGCCGGCGTTGGGATGACGCGCCATATTTTGCAGCATGGTGCGGGTATTCTCATGGTCTTCTCCCAGCTGCGAACAGCCGAAAGGATGGGTAAAGAGCTGCACGCCGTCTGTGTCCATCGCGCCGCTGCACTCCTGTAAAAAGCGCCGCTGAACCTGCCGCGCGATGCCGTTGACGCAGCCTACCGTAGGCAGAAGCCAGAGCTCATTGCGTATCGCGACCTCGCCGTTGCGGCGGCGGTAAATAGCGATCTCGCGATCGTCATCGCCCGCCGGCAGGCTGATAAAGCCCGGACGATAGCTATATTCATCCAGCGCGCTCAGGTTGGTGCGGATGTTGTGGTGATGAACAAACTCGCCGGCGGCCACGGGCCGCACAGTATGGCCGATGGGCAAACCATATTTCACGACCTGCGCGGCGGCGGCCAGCGGCAGCAGGGCGAACTTATGCCCGCGCCTGATGGCCTGCTTTAGCGACAGAAGCTCTCCGTCCACCTTCAACACTTCGCCAGCGGCCAGATCCTCAAGCGCTACCGCCACGTTATCGGCAGGATGAATTTTGATCCAGCGCTGCATGACTTGCTCCTTACTCTGTCCAGGCCAGCGCCGCGCGTATGCCTTCGACGATGCGCTGCAGATGCTCCGCTACGTCAGCGGTCAGCAGATCGATTTGCCACTCCAGAAAGGCCCGCCAAAAGTTGCCGTCGCCGAACGGGATAATGTGGTCAGGGTGAGATCGGCCCGGAAAGCGGCTGCGAGTTAAGCTGAGCATAGAAACGCCCTGTCTGCGCGAGCTAAAGCTCAATGCCGAAATAGTCGCGGGCGTTGTTGAAGCAAATATTTTGCACCATCTGTCCCAGGTGGTTGATATCTGCCGGCGCCTGGCCCGCCTCGACCCAGCCGCCGATCATGTCGCACAGCAGCCGGCGAAAATAGTCGTGCCGCGTATAGGAAAGAAAACTACGGCTGTCGGTTAACATGCCGACGAAGCGGCTCAGCAGCCCCATCTGCGCCAGCTGGGTCAGCTGCCGCGTCATGCCGTCGAGCTGATCGTTGAACCACCAGGCGGAGCCGAACTGCATCTTGCCCGGCTGCCCTTCGCCCTGAAAATTCCCCGCCATCGTGGCGATAGTTTCGTTATCACGCGGATTCAGGCAGTAGAGAATGGTTTTCGGCAGGGCATGATTGCGATGCTGGGCGTCCAGCAGGCGCGCCAGCGGCACGGCGAACGGGCTGTCGTTGATCGAGTCGAAACCTACGTCCGGCCCCAGCCGCGCAAACTGCAGGCTGCTGGCGTTGCGTAACGCGCCGATATGATACTGCTGCGCCCAGCCGCGTTTGGCGTACTGCGACGCCAGCCAGACCAGCACCGCCGTTCTGAACTGTGCGATCTCATGGCCGCTCGGCGCGATCCCGCCAAGACGCCGCGCCAGAATACCGTCCAGCGTCGCCTCGTCGGCTTCGGCATAGATCACCACGTCCAGCGCGTGATCGGAAATCCTGCAGCCGTGCGCTTCAAAATGATCGAGACGACGTGAAAGCGCGCGGCAAAGATCGTCGAAGCGCACGATATCAATATCGGCCGCCGCCGACAGTTTTTGCAGATAGTCGTTAAAACCCGCGGCTTCGATATTAAACGCCTTGTCCGGCCGCCAGCTTGGCAAAACTTTGATAGTGAAGGTGTTATCTTCCGCCAGCCGACGATGGTGGCGCAGATCGTCAATGGGATCGTCAGTGGTGCCCGCCATATGAACTTTCATCTGCTGCATGATGCCGCGAGCGCGAAACGCCTCCTGCGCCAGCAGCTCGTTGCCCCTTTCCCATATTTCCCTGGCCGTTGCCGGAGAGAGCAGCCTGTCCGTTATGCCGAAAGGACGGCGAAGCTCCAGATGCGTCCAGTGGTAGAGCGGATTGCCAATGGTGTCCGGTACGGTTTTCGCCCAGGCCTGGAATTTCTCTTCGTCGCTGGCGTCGCCGGTGATCAGCGCTTCAGGCACGCCATTGGCCCGCATCGCACGCCACTTATAATGGTCGCCCTTCAGCCAGATATCGTAAAGATTGGCGAAGCGATAGTTGTCCGCGATTTGCTGCGGCGGCAAGTGGCAGTGGTAATCGAAAATTGGCTGTTCGGCGGCGAAATCGTGATAAAGCCGACGCGCAAATTCGCCGGTCAGCAAAAAATCTTCACCCATAAATTTTGACATAACACCTCCCTGTAGCGCTCCGGCTAGTCGATAAAGTTATCATACCAATATACGCCGCTGTCGCTGACGGTATGTTAAACAGTTCACAAAAAGACCAGGAGCGGTGAATTACGGGCGCAGTAAATCGCTATCTAAAATTAATTATTTGATATTTATAAGTAAAAATAGCCGCCAGGGCGATAAATGTTGTTTTGTGATGGTTCTCACCTTTCCAACCTGTATGACAAGTTAAGGTTATGCCGTTCAGGCGCGCCGCTGAACATTTTTTATGCGGGTGCTCTACCGGCAAGCCGTCCCGCTCCCGTCAGAGAGGTCGCAACGCACAGGAAGCTTGCGGCTGAGAAAACGAGCAGGAGAACTTCATTTAATGCGAAAAAGATCTGGACGCTGTTAAGCAATCAACCTGACGCCGCGCCAACTCCTTCGCGCCAACGCGCCAACGCGCTCTGACGCCCTGAAGATCGTTTCTTCAGCAGGCTAAAAGTGGTATAACAAATCTCCTTTTATGCTGCAGGAGAAAGATCATGGGGATGACAGAGTCCCGACGTCTTTACCAACAGCTCGCCGCAGAGTATAAGCGCCGTCTGGAAAAAGGCGCTTATGCCGTCGGCGACAAATTGCCCGCTGAACGTCTTATCGCAGAAGAGATGGGCGTCAGTCGGACGGTGGTACGCGAAGCGATAATCATGCTGGAAGTGGAGGGCTACGTCGAAGTTCGTAAAGGCTCCGGCATTCATGTGATATCGCAACGGCAGCAAAACGCGGTCATTCCCGACGCGCAGCTTGAATTCGCCAGCTTTGGCCCGTTTGAACTGCTTCAGGCTCGCCAGCTGATCGAGAGCAATATCGCGGAGTTTGCCGCGACTCAGGTCACCCGCCAGGATATTTTGCAGCTGATGGATATTCAACAGCAGGCCAGAAAAGAAGATCGCTTTCGTAATTCCGAATGGGATCTTCGCTTCCACGTGCAGATAGCCCGGGCGACGCAAAACGGCGCGCTGGCTGCGATAGTAGAAAAAATGTGGCTGCACCGCCTGTATAATCCCTACTGGCTGAAACTGCATGAACATATTGACGACAGCGCAATTGAAAGCTGGTGCGACGACCATGAACGTATCCTTGCCGCCCTGATAAGAAAGGATGCCGCCGCCAGCAAACTGGCTATGTGGCAGCATATTGAGCACACGCGCGAGATGCTGTTCGCCGCCACCTCGGACGACTTCGATTCCGCCATCGATCGCTATATGTTTACGGAAAATCCCGTTATCGCCCTCGATTTCCCCTCAAACCAGAATAATTAGCATTTTGTTCCGCCAAAGGCGGCGAGATCCGCCTTAGTAAAGCGTAATTATGTCAGGCTATGTAAAACTGCTTTTCTCCCGAATGTCGCGCCTGTACAACATGCTGGAAACCCCTTTTTTTCATTTGGCAGGCAGGCGGTTGGTTAAAATTAGCGGTTTTTTGCACCTTTAGCCCAGGATAACAATCGCATGCCTTGTTTTTAGAATTATTAAAAATCATCCGTGTTAAGAGGCCGTTCAGCACGCATACTTATCATCATCAAAATGTGACGAACTTTGCCGGAACATGGCTGACAATGATGTTCAGGGAAACTTTATGGATACTATCAAAGCACTGGTTTATGCCCTGTGGCACCAGGATTATGTCATGTTGGCCGATCCTTCTTTGGTCTGGGCAATCTATCTGGTGCTGTTTATGATCTTATTTCTGGAAAATGGCCTGCTTCCCGCCGCTTTTCTGCCGGGCGACAGCCTGCTGATACTGGTTGGCGTGCTGATTGCCAAAGGCACCATGAATTTTCCGCTAACGCTGTTTATCCTTACCACCGCGGCCAGCCTGGGCTGCTGGGTCGGTTATATTCAGGGACGCTGGCTGGGCAATACGGCGACAGTGCAGCGATGGCTTGCCCATCTTCCCGCGCAATATCATCAGCGGGCGCACGCGCTGTTTCACCGCCACGGTCTTTCCGCCTTGCTGATCGGCCGGTTTATCGCTTTCGTCCGCACGCTGTTGCCGACCATCGCCGGGCTTTCGGGCCTGAATAACGCGCGTTTTCAGTTTTTTAACTGGATGAGCGGGCTGCTGTGGGTATTGATCCTCACCGTGCTGGGCTTCGCGCTGGGCAAGACGCCGCTCTTTCACAAATATGAAGATCAGCTGATGGTCGGCCTGATGATCCTGCCGCTGCTCTTGCTGTTTATCGGCCTTTTTGGGTCGCTGTATGTTTTATGGAAAAAGAAACGGACTATGGAGAAAGGAAACTCATAATGAAATCTCGCGCTTCTCTGAAACAGACGCTGAGTCTGCTGGCGCTGGCTTCGGTCGCGTTGACCGCCGTGATGCTGCTGCCAACGCTGTTTCGCAGCGAAACCGCGCTACAGATACGGGCCTCGCGTCAGGGGGCCATGCTGCCGGATGGCTTCTATGTCTGGCAGCGGCTCAATGCCGAAGGCATTCATATCAAGAGCATTACGCCGGATAAAAACTCGCTGGTGATCACCTTCGACTCGCAGGAGCAAAGCAGCGCCGCCGAAAAAGTGCTGCGCCGCCTGCTGCCGGAAAATCTCGATATCGCCCATTCCGAACAGAATGCCGACTGGGTCAGCCGCATCGGCCAGCGTCGGCAAAGTATTGGTTAATCTCCACGCCCGGTTATCCTCCTTCCGGGCCCTCTATCCTTAAGAATCTTCTCCCTTTTTGAGCTTTCCGAATTTCCTGACTATGCTTAATTAGCCGGCGGCAGCCGGCAAGCATGACAGGATTAACTGGGATACACGCGATCCCACACAACGGAAGGTCACTTTATGAGATACCGCACGATCCTTGGCCTCAGCCTTTTATCCCTGACCACTTTCGCTCAGGCGGCAGACTCGCTGTGCCTGCAAAAAGAGCAGGATATCCAGCACGAGATCGATTTAGCCCGTCAGCATGACAACCAGCGCCGTGTTACCGGACTGGAGCGTGCGCTGACGGAAGCTCGCGCAGGCTGTACGGACGGCAAGCTGAAGGCCAGCCATCAGGAAAAGATCAAAGATCTGCAGCAGAAAGTGGAAGAGCGGCAAAAAGAGCTGAACCAGGAAAGAGCGGACGGCGATGATAAAGAGAAGATCGCCAAGCGAGAACGCAAACTGGCAGAAGCAAAACGTGAACTGAAGGAAGTCCAGGCTGCCCCTTACTGAAGCAGGCCTGGTTCTCATTACCGATAATAAAGGAGTTTGTTATGTCAAAAGATATCACTTCCGATCACCTGCGTGCGGAATTAAAAAACCTGGCGGATACGCTGGAAGAAGTGCTTAGCAACACCACCGATAAGTCGAAAAACGAGCTGGATAAGCTGCGCAGCAAAGCGCAGAGCGCGCTGAAAGATACGCGTGCCCGCCTGGGCGATTCTGGCGATCGTCTCGCCAAAACCTCGCGCGAAGTCGCCGACAACGCTGACGTTTACGTGCGTGAAAATCCCTGGACCAGCGTAGGTATCGGCGCCGCTATCGGCGTAGTGCTGGGCGTTCTGCTGACGCGTCGCTAACAATGGCAGATTCCCAGCAAAGCCAGGGCCCGGGCAAAGGGGTCATCAATATCGGACAGCGCATCGTTACCACCCTGGTCGGGATTGTGGAAACCCGCGTCAGGCTGGCGGTGGTGGAGCTGGAAGAGGAGAAGGCTAACCTTATTCAGCTGCTGATTATGGTAGGTCTGACCATGCTCTTCACCGCTTTCGGTCTGATGAGCCTGATGGTATTGATCATCTGGGCGGTGGACGCGCAGTATCGCCTGATGGCGATCGGCATCACCACGGCGGTGCTTTTTGGTCTGGCGCTAATCTTTGGACTATGGACGCTGGCCAAATCACGTCGCTCCACGCTTCTGGGCGCAACCCGTAAAGAGCTGAAGTCCGATCGTAAACTACTGGAGAAAGATTAATGAGCCGCGACCGTGACGAGCGCAAGGCCGAGCTGCTGCGCCAGATCCAGCAGCAGCGGCTCGATCTCAGCATTCAAAAGAAATATTTTCTGGAGAGCACCGCCCGTTACGATCGCGGCTGGCTGACGCTGGTTAGCCTGAAGCGCTATATCGCGGTCGGCAGCGGTCTGGCGGCAATCTGGTCAGTACGTAACCCACGCCGCATTACCCGCTGGGCCAAACGTGGTTTAGGCCTCTGGAGCACGGTGCGGATGGTGCGCAACTTTATGCCAGGTCGTTAATCTCTTGTCCGGATTCAGCTGAGCTGCATCCGGACAATCAGTTTTTCTGAAAAACTTTGACAGTTTAACTCGCTTACAATCCCCGACCATCACGAATATTATCTTCTGCAACGACCGGTACTTAGCGAATTTATCGCGTCATTACTGGCTTCAGAGCGGCTGCGGGCATTCCCAGCCAGACTATTTTTATCGGGGATTATCATGAAAAAATTAGAAGATATCGGTTTTCTGGCTGCGCGTATCCTGATGCCTGTGCTGTTTATCGTCGCCGGCTGGGGAAAAATCACCGGCTACGCGGGCACTCAGCAGTATATGGAAGCCATGGGCGTGCCGGGCTTTCTGCTACCGCTGACTATTTTACTGGAGTTCGGCGGCGGCCTGGCCATCCTGTTCGGCTTGCTGACCCGCTTTACGGCCATTGTGACCGCTATTTTCACGCTCATTACCGCCTTTGTGTTTCACAGCAATTTCAGCGTGGACGGTAACTCTATTAGCTTTATGAAAAACCTGACCATCGCTGGCGGCTATCTGCTGCTGTTTATTACCGGCCCGGGCGCTTTGAGTCTCGATCGTCTACTGAATAAAAAGTGGTAACGATTGCCCTGCTCTGTGGCGAGCAGCTGGCAGAATGCAATGCCGCCTCTGGTTAAAACAGAAAAGCGGCTTGCAGTGCCGTTCTGCCCAAAAGCATTAACGCCGTGTAAGTTATCCCCGACAGCAATAGCGCTATTATCGGACTATCGCTGCTGAAAACAGAGGCTAATAACCTTATTAAGGATAATCAGAAACGGCAGTCAGCCTGCGATTTTGGTGGAAATCATTATGGGATTTTTCTGGACAAATAATCAGGCCAGAAAGAAAATAATATTAAGATAATCTATATGATAACGTGATTATCTTTTACCTGACTCGCCAGACAAAAAAGCGGAGCATAGCGCTCCGCTTAATAAATGAAAAGTCAACCCTGACGGTTAATTTCACACCAACATGATTACTTAAGTTAAATTAACTTATAGCTATGTGGGTTTGTTTTATTTCAGGCCTGATTTTTTTCTTTAATCTGGTTAATGGCGCTGATACCAAATTTCACAATGCCGACAATACCGCTGCCAATGTTGCTAATGGCCGTAACAAAGTCACGATCCAGCAGGCTGCCGATACCGAAGCCCAGAGTGCCTCCGGCAGAAGTGGCGTCAGTTGTCAGACCACCAGCTTCGGTTCCCTGGTCTACAATGCTACCAATAGCGGTACCAATGCTTTTACCGAGATCGGAAAAAAAGCCGGCACCAGAAACCACAGACACTTCATTTACGTTTAGTTCACGCATAAATATCTCCTTGTTAATAAAATTCCAGCCCTCTACAGGGCGCTGCAATATTAATAAAACGCAATAAATAAAGTCAAACTTTAAATATAAATACTATGGATAGCCTGCTTTTTATTTTATAAATATGCGTAATTACAGAAATAAACAAATAATTATTGGAAAATGAACTCTGTTATTATTTGAATGACAAACGGCTCTCCTGACGCGTCAGGCCTCTGTTTTGTCGAAAAAACAACCCCGGCAAAAAGAATTTTTAGCTGTGCTATATTTAAATTCTATTCTGCAACCAAAATTTCATTTATGGAGCCTGTATGGGACAGTTAATTGACGGCGTCTGGCACGACAACTGGTACGACACGAAATCCACAGGCGGCCGTTTTAAACGCGCCGATTCCGCCTGGCGCAGCTGGGTAACGCCTGACGGCTCTGCCGGCCCCGATGGTAAAAGCGGCTTTCGCGCGGAAGCGGATCGTTATCATCTTTATGTTTCTCTGGCCTGTCCCTGGGCGCATCGCACGCTGCTGATGCGTAAGCTGAAAGGCCTGGAAAAGCTGATTTCAGTGTCGGTAGTGCATCCGCTGATGCTGGAGAACGGCTGGACTTTCGACGAGAACTTCGAGGGCGCGACAGGTGACAGCCTCTATCAGAATGAATTTCTTTATCAGCTGTATCTGCATGCGGACGAAAACTACACCGGTCGCGTTACCGTGCCTGTGCTGTGGGATAAGCAGCAGAATACTATCGTCAGTAACGAATCCGCCGATATTTTAAGAATGTTTAACAGCGCATTTGACGCCGTTGGTGCCCGCGCCGGCGACTACTATCCTGCCGATCTGCGTCAGAAAATCGATGACATTAACGGCTGGGTCTACGACACCGTAAACAATGGCGTCTACAAGGCTGGCTTCGCCACTTCTCAGGCTGCCTATGACGAAGCCGTCACGGCGCTGTTTCAGTCGCTGGATCGCCTGGAGCAGATACTGGGACAACATCGCTACCTGACCGGCGACCGCCTGACCGAAGCGGATCTGCGTTTGTGGACCACGCTGGTACGCTTCGATCCGGTGTATGTCACCCATTTTAAATGCGATCGCTATCGCATTGGCGACTATCTGAATCTTAACGGCTTTCTGCGCGAAATCTATCAACTGCCGGGCATAGCGGAAACGGTCGATCTGGCGCATATTCGCCATCACTATTACTGCAGTCATAAGACGATCAACCCGCACGGCGTGATTTCGACTGGCCCCGCGTTCAACTGGGATGAACCGCACGGGCGCGATCTCCGCTTCCGCTAGCAGCCTTATCCCTTAGGCGGCGCCGGACGCTTCGCCAGCAGCTTAGGGATTTCCCGCAGGCACCAGGCCTTGGCTTCGCCCATGCTGTCGCGACGCCAGGCCATAATGATATCGACCTCTTTACTGTATTCCGGGCTGACCACTCGCAGCCTTCCTTCCGCGACATCCTTTTCCACCAGCGGCCAGGGCATGGAAGCCACGCCAAGTCCCGCCAGCAGCGCGCGGCGTTTATCTTCGATAGAGCTGACGGTCAGCCGCTGCTGCTTATCCAGCAGCTGAACCGTCAGTACCGGCCGTTCGCGAGCCGTATCGGCTACGGCGATGCCGCGATATTTTACGCGAGAAATTTCCGACAGCGGTTCCGGCTCCTGATGGATAGGGTGATCCGGACTGGCGACAATCACGCTTATAATGCTGTAGAGCTTGCGAGTGTTGATCTCCGAAGAGGCGCGAAAGTGCATATCCGGCGCGATAACGATATCCGCCCTTCCCTGTTCCAGCCGCTCCCAGGCGCCAGCCAGCACTTCAGTCACCAGCGCGATCTGCGTATTAGCTTTCTCAGCGAGCTTATCCACCAGCGGAAAAAGAGACTCGGATGGCACCAGCGCTTCGGCCACAATGGTCAGGTGCGTTTCCCAGCCGCGCGCCAGCGCTTCCGCGTCGGTAGTCAGCTTGTCGGCCGCTTCCAGTAAAATCCGCCCTCGCTCCAGCAGCATACGGCCTACGTTGGTGAATTTGGTACGATGCCCGGAGCGGTCGAACAGCACGACATCCAGCTCTTCTTCCAGCTTCTGCATGGTGTAGCTGAGCGCCGAAGGAACTCGTCCCAGCTCGTCTGCCGCCGCGGCGAAGCTGCCGCGCCGATCGATAGCATCCATCACTCGCAGCGCTTCCAGCGTCAGAGCGCGATCTTTAGCCATAGCTATTCTCTGTCAGGATTTTTGAACATGGCAAGCAGATTAACTGGCTAACAATCTGCCGTCCAGCGTCTTACCATAGGCACATAATAAAGGCCGGCGCAGTATGTCGGCCAGTCAGGAGGAAAGCATGATTATCAGTCGCACCGTACAGCAGTGTGGTAAAGCCGATTACGGCTGGCTGCAGGCGCGCTACACCTTTTCCTTCGGCCACTATTTTGATCCAAACTTGCTGGGCTACGCCTCTTTACGCGTGCTCAACCAGGAAGTGCTGACACCAGGGGCTTCCTTTCAACCCAGAACCTGGCCAAAGGTCGACGTTCTGAATCTGATCCTGCAGGGCGAAGCGGAGTATCGCGACAGCCATGGCGGCTGCGTGGCGGCAGGCGTGAGCGATGTGCTGCTGCTGGCCGCCCAGCCCGATGTCAGCTATAGCGAGCACAACCTCAGCAGCGAACAGCCGCTAACGCGGATGCAGCTCTGGCTGGATGCCTGTCCCGAGCGGGAAAACGCGCCGGTGCAGCGCCTGGCGTTGACGAAAGAGGCGAACTATACGCTGTTGGCTTCGCCTGACGGCGTGGATGGCAGCCTGCAGCTGCGGCAGCAGGCCTGGGTGCATCATGTGCGACTAGAGCCGGATGAAGCCTGTACGCTGCCGCTGCACGGTTCGCGCGCCTATCTGCAGTCTGTCCACGGCAATTTGACCGTGACGGCCTCTTCAGCGGACAAGCAGACGCTGGCCTGCGGCGATGGCGCTTTTATTCAGGAAGAAAACAGCATCACGCTGGTGGCGAATACGCCAACGCGCGCGCTGATAATCGACCTGGCTGAATAGCCGTTACCTGTTTTTATCCGGAAGCCATCGGCGCAATGACGCCGACAGCATAGTTTGTGCGAGCAGAACGCGCGGCGGCTTTTAGCGCTAAGAGACGTTGAATAAACTGATGGGCACGGCAACTCTTTCGCCAATCGACCAGCCTTTTTTGCCCAAAATGCGCTGCGGCGTATTATCCGGAACGGTGAAATAAAAGGTATTGCTCTCTTCCTCCACGCTTCCCTCATCCAGATCCTCCGGATCCAGATCCATCTCGTCCAGCTCTTCTTCGGTCAGCCCCAGATGGGTTGCCAGTATCGATCTTTTCATTATTTCACTCCTTATTGCTTACCTTTGAAGTTAAGCAAAGATTCTTCTTACGCGCCTTTTTGTTTTGCGGCTTTAGCGAAACGATATCGATTCATCGCCCGTTGAAGCCCTATGGCTTACTTTTGATTCCACTGAATTATGGGAGAGCGTAGAGTGAAAAAACGGCTGGTTGTTTCTCTTGTTTTACTGAGCGGCTGCGTCGATTTGGGACGCGTGGGTATGCATCCTGAAGTAAAAGAAACCGAGCTGAAGGGCAATCCGCCTGAGGTTGCCGGTTGCCTCTTTTCCGCGGCGCTCGATCAGCGCCTTCGGCTGGAACGGGACGATCCGCTGTCTGCGGATATTGAAAGGTATAATTTGACGACGCGGAATGGCGATAAGGTTGCCTGGGTCGAGGTGTCGGCGGCACCGCGCAAGCGATCCAACGTCTCCTTCTATTATGCCAAAGAGGCCAGCGCCGCCGTTTCCGCCATGATTGCGCAGTGCGAGGACGCGCGTTTTTAGGCGGGCCGCTTATCTGTTACCCGCAATATCAGGGGCAACGCCTGGCGCACAAAGCAAAAAACCCGCCTAAGCGGGTTACAGATTGCTGACAAACCTGAATCGTCCCTGGGTTTTGGCTTTTTTTCTACAGCAACACGGCAGCTTCATAGCGGCAGAGGCAGAGCGGATAAGCGGACCGTTTGGCGCATGGACGCGCCAACCGAGCCATCAGGGATGATTTCACGGCGTGTCCGTGTTCCGATCTGCCTCTGCTGCTCTGTCACTGATTTAAACGCGACGAGGGAGTTTTTCATCAACCTCTAACCCGCCGAGGCGCTGAATGCGTGAAGCTGACCGGTAAGCCGCTTTCTTTTCATAAATAGCGTCGTGGACAGTCATTCATTTTTAATACACAGAAAGCAAAAAACCCGCCGAAGCGGGTTTTCTACTGAAAATGTGAAGCTGACCGGTAAGCCGGGTTCTGTCGTGGACAGTCATTCATCTAGGCCAGCAATCGCTCACTGGCTCAAGCAGCCTACCCGGGTTCAGTACGGGCCGTACCTTGTGAACCCCTATTTGGCCTTGCTCCGGGTGGAGTTTACCGTGCCGCGAACTGTTGCCAGCCGCGCGGTGCGCTCTTACCGCACCCTTTCACCCTTACCTGATCCCACAAGTGGGCCATCGGCGGTTTGCTCTCTGTTGCACTGGTCGTGGGCTTGCGCCCCCCAGGCGTTACCTGGCACCCTGCCCTATGGAGCCCGGACTTTCCTCCCCTTTGTCTGTCTCCCCCGAAGGAGGACGGCAACAAAGCGGCGACTGTCTGGTCAGCTTCGGCGCGGATAATAGGGCATTCCGCGCGATTTGTCACCCCTCTTGCTGCTCCAGCGCATACTTATAGAGCGCATTCTTTTTTACGCCGTGGATTTCAGCGGTCAGCGCTGCCGCTTTTTTCAGCGGCAGCTCCTGCTGTAGCAGCGCCAGCGTGCGCAGCGCTTCCGGCGGCAGCGCATCTTCGGCGGCGTGATAGCCTTCCACAATCAGCACCATCTCGCCCTTGCGACGGTTTTCATCCTCTTTCACCCAGGCCAGCAGTTCGCCTACCGGCGCGCCGTGAATAGATTCCCAGGTTTTGGTGATCTCCCGCGCCAGCACCACATAGCGCTCGCTTCCCCAGACGCTGTCCATATCCTGCAAACTTTCCAGCAGGCGATGGGTCGATTCATAAAAAATCATCGTGCGCGGCTCCTGCTCCAGCGCGCGCAGCACATCGCAGCGGCCTTTGCTTTTGGCCGGCAGAAATCCTTCGTAACAGAATCGATCGGACGGCAATCCCGCCGCGCTTAATGCTGTAATCGCCGCGCAGGCGCCAGGCAAAGGCACCACGTTGACGCCCGCCTCGCGGCAAAGACGTACCAGATGATAGCCAGGATCGTTGATCAGCGGCGTGCCGGCATCGGAAACCAGCGCTATGCTTTGTCCGTCACGAAGCTTCGCCAGCAGCGTTTCCGCTTTCTGCTGCTCGTTGTGATCGTGTAATGCGAACAGGCGCGCATTGATGGCGAAATGTTGTAGCAACAGCCCGGTATGACGTGTATCTTCCGCAGCGATCAGATCGACGCCCGCAAGCACCGCAAGCGCGCGTTGGGTAATATCGCCCAGGTTGCCGATCGGTGTAGGGACGATGTAGAGCGTGCTGGCCGAAATCTCTTCGCGTTGTTTCATTGTTTGATCCGAATTGCCGATTTAATATTGAGCATCTTGAAAAAAACATAACTGGATACAGTATGCTTCCTTCGAAAGTCATTCATAACAAAGCAGGACGCTGCGTGCCTCTACTGCTGGCTGCCCTGATTTTTGCCGGCTGTTCCGGCCAAAGCCCGCAGGCGCCGACGGTCAACGTACAGGGCGCCGCGCCAGGCTCTTCCGACTCCTATTTGCAGCAAATGCAGCAAAGTTCAAATGATAACAAGGTTGACTGGCAATTACTCGCAATCCGGGCGCTGCTGAACGAAGGAAAGATCCCGCAGGCCAACGATCAGCTCGCCAGTCTGCCGCAGCAGCTAAGCGACGTGCAGCATCAGGAGTTGCTGCTGCTGCAGGCGCAGCTGAAAGTCGCGCAGCAGGATGCGGGCGGCGCGGCCCAGTATCTGCAGCAGATCGATCTCGATTCGTTATCGAAAGAGCAGCAGGCTCGCTACTATCAGCTGCAGATCGCAGGCAGCCAGGGACTTCCGCTGCTACGCGCTTATATCGCACAGGAGCCGCTGCTGACCTCGCCTGCCGATAAGCAAAAAAATATCGATGCGACCTGGCAGGCGCTGAGCCAGATGACGCCGGCGCAGGCGAACAGCCTGGTGATTAACGCCGACGAAAACACGCTGCAGGGCTGGTTGGATCTGCTGAACGTCTATAAAGCCAACGCCAGCGATCCGACGATGCTGAAAGCGGGCATCAGCGACTGGCAGACGCGCTACCCTAACAATCCCGCGGCGAAAATGCTGCCGACGGCGCTAAGCCAGGTGCAGAATTTTCAGCAATCCTCTACCAATAAGATCGCGCTGCTGCTGCCGTTAAACGGTCAGGCGCAGGTGTTCGCCAAAGCGATTCAGAAAGGGTTCGACGACGCCAGAAACGGCGCGCTGGCGCAAAGCGCTGCGCCGGTTCAGGTTCAGCCTCAGGCTGATGCCGCGCCTGCTGAAGCGGCGCCTGCCGCAGCACCGAACGCCGTCAGCCCTTCCGCGCCGGTTTCTGCTGACGCCAACGCCGCCAACAGCGCATCTGCTACGCCAGCCGCCAATAGCGCCCCGACCGCTGCCGCCGCTATAGCGCAGCCTGCCGCGCAAAACGGCAGCGTCGCCCAGACCGCGCCGCCATCCAGTTCGGCGCAGGTTCAGGTGTACGATACCAGCAGCCAGCCGGTAGACCAGATTCTGGCGCAGGCGCAGAAAGACGGCGCCACGCTGGTGGTCGGCCCGCTGTTAAAAAGCAACGTCGAAAAGTTAGCTGCGGTGCAGACGCCGCTGAACATCCTTGCGCTTAACGAGCCGGAAGCCGTACAGAACCATCCGAATCTTTGCTACTTTGCGCTTTCTCCTGAAGACGAAGCGCGCGACGCCGCGCATCATATGTGGGATCAGGGCAAGCGTTCGCCGCTGCTGCTGGTGCCGCGCAGCTCACTGGGCGATCGCGTCAGCAAAGCCTTTGCCGCCGAATGGCAGAAGCTGGGCGGCGCCACCGTGCTGCAGCAGCAGTTCGGTTCGCAGAGCGAGCTCAAGCAGGGCATTAACAGCGGCGCGGGCCTGCGCCTGACCGGTACGCCGGTCGTTACTCAGCCGCAGCAGTCGCAGGACGTCACTATTGCGGGCCTGACTATTCCGGCGCCGCAGACGGATACACCGTCAGCGACAGGCGACGGCGGCGTGGATTCGCTCTATATCGTGGCGACGCAGGATGAGATGGCGCTAATCAAGCCGATGATCTCCATGCGCGTCAGCAGCCGCAATATGGCGCAGATCTACGCCAGCTCGCGCAGCTACCAGGCCGGCAGCGGCCCGGACTATCGTCTGGAGATGGAAGGCGTCCAGTTCAGCGATATTCCACTGCTTTCGGGCGCCAACCCGGCGCTGATGCAGCAGGCAGCCAAAAATTTCAACAACGACTACTCTCAGGTTCGTCTGTACGCCATGGGCGTAGACGCCTGGACGCTGGCTAACCACTTTAACGAAGTGCGCCAGCTGCCGGGCTTCCGCCTGCAGGGAGAAACCGGCGACCTGAGCGCTAACCAGGAGTGCGTGATCAACAGGAAGTTGGTATGGAGCCAGTATCAAAGGGGACAAATCGTTCCGGCCTCCTGAGCCGTCAGCAAACCGGGGCGGGCTATGAGCTACAGGCCCGCCGCCTGCTGGAGCGCGCAGGATTAACCTTTGTCGCGGCCAACGTTCGCTATCGCGCTGGCGAGATCGATTTGATTATGCGCGACGGAGAAACCTGGGTTTTTGTTGAGGTGCGCTATCGCCGCAACGATCGTTTCGGCGGCGCCGCCGCCAGCGTGACCCGCAGCAAGCAGCAGAAGCTGCTGAAAGCCGCAGCCTTATGGCTGAACGAACGCCGGAGCAGTCTTGAAAGCGCCCGCTGCCGCTTTGACGTGGTAGCGATAACCGGCGCCACTATCGACTGGCTGCCCGATGCTTTTACGGCGGAGTAATTTCGCCAACCATTTGCCAGGTGAAAAACGTGCTGGAAAGAATAAAAGTTTGTTTTACCGAAAGTATTCAGACGCAGATAGCCGCAGCGGAAGCGCTGCCGGACGCTATCTCGCGCGCGGCGATGACCATTGTGCAGTCGCTGCTGAACGGCAATAAAGTGCTGAGCTGTGGCAACGGCACCTCCAGCGCCAATGCCCAGCACTTTGCGGCCAGTATGATCAATCGCTTTGAAACCGAGCGTCCCAGCCTGCCCGCAGTGGCGCTGAGCGCCGATAACGTGCTGCTGACGGCGATCGGCAACGATCGTCTGCACGATGAAATTTACGCCAAGCAGGTGCGCGCGCTGGGCCATGCGGGCGATATCCTGCTGGCGATTTCAACCCGCGGCAACAGTCGTGATATTGTGAAGGCCGTTGAAGCAGCGGTTACCCGCGATATGACTATTATTGCGCTAACCGGCTATGACGGCGGCGAACTCGCCGGCTTACTGGGCCCACAGGACGTGGAAATTCGTATTCCCTCGCACCGGAGCGCGAGGATTCAGGAAATGCATATGTTAACCGTGAATTGCCTGTGCGATTTAATCGATAACACCTTGTTTCCCCACCAGGACGTTTAAGGAGCTATGATGAAGCTGATTTCCGCAACTGCCGTCGTGCTGAGCGCGTTATTGCTGCAGGGCTGCGTCGCCGCCGTTATCGGCAGCGCGGCGGTAGCCACTAAAACGGCAACCGACCCGCGCACCGTCGGCACTCAGGTCGACGACGGCACGCTGGAGCTACGCGTCAGCAACGCGCTGGCGAAAGATGACCAGATCAAAAAAGAAGCCCATATCGTGGCGACCGCCTATCAGGGCAAAGTGCTGCTGACCGGCCAGGCGCCGAGCGCCGACCTCGCCAGCCGCGCTAAACAGATCGCCGTCGGCGTGGATGGCGCGACCGAGGTTTATAACGAGATCCGCACCGGCGCCAAAGCCAGCTTTGGCACAGCCTCTTCCGATACCTGGATCACCACTAAAGTGCGTTCCAACCTGCTGTCGAGCGACCAGGTCAAATCGTCCAACGTGAAGGTGACTACCGAAAACGGCGAGGTGTTTCTGTTAGGGCTGGTGACCAACGAGGAAGCGAAAGCGGCCGCCGATATCGCCAGCCGCGTCAGCGGCGTCAAGCACGTGACTACCGCCTTTACTATTCTGCAGTAGTTTGAATGTCCGTGCCTTTACGGCACGGACAACTTCTCTATCAATCAAACAGGCCATCCATCGCCACTAATTTGAAGCTGCTAAAATCCTTGCTGTTTTGCAAACTCGTCACCACCCTTTTTCTCAGAAAAGTTACAAACAGATCGTAAATAGCCATGGCTTCTTCATAATCGCTTTTGCTGATGGCCAGCAGAAAAATCACCGTGGCCGTTTCGTCGCCCCACGCGATGCCCTGCGGCGCCAGCACGGTATACACCACGCTTTTCTTCGCCAGCAGGCCCAGCGAGTGCGGCAGCGCGATGCCTTCACCGAGCATGGTGCTGACAATAGCCTCGCGCTCCACCACCGAATCGTAAAAGGTTTCGTCTACAATATTTTCTTTTTCCAGCTGGTCACACAGAATGCGAAACAGCGTCTCCTGCGTCATTGGCCGATCGACAATAAGAAAATGGCTGGCGTCGAAAAACTTTTCCAGAATATAAGGCCTGGTGCGATCCACCAGCACCAGTTTACCGATTTGCTCCAGCTGATAGTCGGTTGGGAAAGGCGATACCACCACAATCGGCTTTGTTTTTTCATTCAGGCGCGTGGTAGAGATAACAAAATCTTCCTCTATCTTCTGCTGCTGCTCATATTCCCGCAGGGAAATAATATTGCTGACGACAATCTGCGGATATTTACGCATTAACATCGCCTGAATCATGCGTACGGTAGAATTGCCGGTATCGCAAACCAGTAAAACCTGCGGATGACGCTGGTAGCCGACGTTGTAGTGCCGCTCCAGACCGACGCCAATATGCAGCACCAGAAAACCTATTTCGTTCTCGCTGATGGTATAGGGCGTATATTTCCCCCAGCTGGAGACGGCGGCCAGCGTCACGTCCCAGGCCATCGGGTAGTGCTGTTTGATATTCGCCAGCAGCGGATTGGGAATATTAATCTGGTAGCGTACGCGGGTAATCATGGTCTTGATATGCGTCAGCAGATCCGCGCGCAGCTGCATATCATCCTGCAGGTTGAAGTTATAGTGGGTATTGATATAGCTGAGGATATAGTTGACCAGCGATTCGCCATCGTCCGGGCTGATGGCGTCCGGCGCGATAACCTCGACGCGTCGCGCCGCGATATTGACGCGCAGATAGGCCTCTTCCGCGCCGGAAATCGCTTTGCCGGTAAGCGGCCTTAGCAGAGCGATGAGATGACGCGCCGCGCCGCGAACCTCTTCGTCAACGTCGTCGGCCGTAAAGTCAGAAAGCGGATAGCCTTCGCTGATACGCCTGACGGCAACCGCGCAGTAAAGACGCAGATAAAACTCGCCGTCGTCGGTCATTTTAATGTTAAAGCGGCTGAAACAGTGATTAAGCAGCGGCTGTAGCGTCGCCAGGATGCCGCTGTTGAGCACTTCCAGATGCAGCAGCGGATCGTCGGCATCCTCCTGCGCAATATGGTAAAGCAGGTCGGTCAGGCAGGTACGCACGGCCATCTCGCTGCCGAACAGCTTCATGCCGTAGCGCGGCCGGGTTTCAATCGCCAGTTGGTAGCGCGCCAGCCACTCTCTCACTTCAGCCATATCGCTCTGCAGCGTGGCGCGGCTGACGAACCATTCGTCGGCCAAATCCTCCAGCTTGAGGGAGTAGGCTGAAGTGAGAAAACGGGTCAGCAGATAGTGCACCCGAGCGGCCGAAGTGCGCGGAATGCGTAACGAAGAGGGCGACTCATGCCGCAGACGGCTGTAGCGCTGCGCATCCTCGATTTTCAGCTGATAGCCTTCGCCCCGATTCAGCACTAGCCGCGCGCCGTGTCCGGCAAGCAGCTCGTTTAAGGTGGCGATATCCGTGCGCACGGTACGTGTGGAAACCGCAAAACGGCGCGCCAGCTCGTCCTGAGGCAGCGTTTCGTTTTGCAGCGTGTCGAAAAGTCTTGCGAGGCGTTGATTAGGGAATCTCACCGTTTTTCCTGTGGTTAGTTTTCTCCGTTGAGCAGAACAGGCCGGAATAACCGGCCTTGAGTCTGCGCTTATCCAACCAATTTTTTCGTCATGGCCAGCAGCGCGCTGACATCTTCCGGACGAGTATTGCCTGAAGCTTTATCAATAATCGAGCTGTAAATATGCGGGATGATTTTGCTGACGCCCGCGTCCAGCGCGATCTGCAGAATAGCTTCGTAATTAGCGAGATCGATGCCGCCCGTCGGTTCCAGCCAGAAATCCTGCTCCGCGCAGGCTTTCGCCACCGCGCGAAACTCCTCTACGGCCTTCAGTCCGCCCATCGGAAAATATTTTACCGAGCTGCCGCCCATATCTTTCAGCAGCGCGATCGCGGTTTCAACCGGCACGATGCCGTCGGACATCTGTGAGCTGAGCGGCCCGGTGGAAATCTTCACCAGTCCCGGTTTGCCCGTTGGCGAAATCAGGCCGTTAACCACCGTCTGACTCTGTCCCAGCAGCGCCCGGCTGGTCGCCACGCCGGTGAATACCTGATTAACGTGCTGGGGCTGAACCTGCGCAGAAATAGCGCTGACCATGGCCGACTGGTTGGGATCGCCTGCGCCCAGTCCGACGGAAAGCGCATTGTCGATCAGCGACGCGTATTCACGCATATCCGCTACGGCGCTGGCGACGCTGTCATAGTTTTTCGACAGCACGCCGACCAGCACGTGTCCTTCGGCAGCCTGCCAGATCTCGCGGGCGTTTTCTTTCGATCCTGCCAGCACGTTCAGACAAACGCGATCGCGGTAAAATTTTGGCGTAAGCGTCATGCTTTGTTCTCTCCTGATAATAATGCCCTGATGGCGACGTAAATGGTATTCAGCTGCGCTGGCGAAACGCTGCGCACGTCCGCTTCGACAATGCCTTCATTGGCTTTATAGCCGCGGAAATAGATCGCCGTTTCGCCGGTTTTCAGGCGCTGCACGACTTCGCTGGTGGTAAGGCCGATTTTCGCTTCATCGAAGTGGATCTCCGCGCGGGCGATATCGCGTCCTGCCGCATCCCAGACCACGCGTGCGCTGATGCCGTCAAGGCCGTTAAGCTTTTCGATAAACGGCGTCATCTTTTCCACCATCTCCGCACCGGTGACTTTCGGCTGGCGCAGATAGTTTTCGATCGCATGGGTCAGCCCCAGAATGCCCTCTTTACCGACCTTCATCGCCCGGCCAATCCCCTGGGACTGGCGCTTAACCCAGGCGACATACTGTCCGCGCCCCATCACCAGGCCGCTGGTCGGCCCTTCGATAGCCTTAGCGCCGCTGTAAATCACCAGATCCGCGCCGTTCTGGTAATAGCGCTGCAGATCTTCCTCCGCTGCCGCGTCGACAATCAACGGTACGCCGTGCTGGCGCGCCATGGCAGCGGCCTGCTCTACGCTCAGATGGCTTTTCTGTACGCAGTGATGTGATTTGATATAGAGAATGGCCGCCGTCTGCGGCGTAACCGCAGCGGATAGCTGCGCGGCGGAGCATTCGTTGGCGTAGCCGGCTTCAACCAGCCGCCCACCGCCCAGCGCGACCATAGTGCCGACCGGCGCGCCATAGTTTACGTTATGGCCTTTCGGCACCACGATATCGTGAGGCACCTCAAGCGGCGCGGCGTGCAGGTTGTCCAGCAGCCAGTCGTCATCTTTGACGATCACCGCCGCTACGGATTGTGCGATGCCCGCCGAGGCGCAGGAAACCACCACCGCATCCTCGCAGCCGAGCAGCCCGGCGATATAAGCGCCGGTTTTATCAACCAGATCTTTGATCTCGAAATAGTGATTAAGGCCGTACTGCACCGTTTCCACCACGTCGGCGGCAGGCGTGGAAACCCCCAGAATCGTCATCCGTCCCGAAGCGTTAATGACCTGTTTTAAACCATATTTCTCATAAATCGAAGCCATGATGCTTTTTCCCTTCTTCGGTGATCAGCCACTCACCGCCGACGACGGCGGCCAGCGGCAGCAGCTGTTTCTCGCCGGTGACCGATTCGCCTTCGGAATCGGTAAACACGCAGGCGGATTCCTGTACGTCAAAAATCGTCAGATCGGCGTCATAGCCCACTTCCAGCCGGCCTTTATGGCGCAGCCGCAGACCTTCCGCCGCATGGACGGTGACGCAGTCGATAATTTGCGCCAGCGTCATACCCACGTTGAAGAATTTGGACATCACGTGCGCCAGCGAGCGCACCGGGCCGTTAAGCCGGTTGCGGCAGTAAATATCGGAGCTGATGGTGTGCGGCAGAATGCCCTGCGCGATAGCCGCGCGCGCCACTTCGAAGCTGAAGCTGGCCGTGCCGTGGCCCACATCCAGCCGTACGCCGCGCTGCAGGGCGCGATGAACGGAAGCTCGCAGTTCGCCGGCGGGCGTCAGAATGCGGTTCGGCTTGCCGTTGTAGCAGTGGGTGATGATGTCGCCGCTGCCCAGCAGATCGGCTATCTCATCCAGATCGGGCGGATTGTTGCCGATATGCACCATCAGCGGCAGGTTGTTGTTTTCCTGCTGGATGGCTTTGGCCTCAAGCAGCGGCCGCACGCCGTTTTTACCCACAACGCTGCTGCTGATGCGCGCCTTGATGCCGAGGATAAAGCCCGGCAGGCGCTGGACCGCATCCCGTACGCCGACGCGGTCGATCTGCGTCATATCCGCCAGCTCGTTTTGCGTGACGATGCCGGTGCGCGCGATGTTCAGCAAGGCATAGACCTGAGTGCTGGCGTCGCGGGTTAGCTGATAAAAATCGTCAATATCGTCCGCGCCGGTGCTGCCCGCGTCTACCACGGTCGTTACGCCGGTGGCGACGCCGATGCGGTCGGCTTCGTCGTGATAGATCGGTGATTTGGGATAACAATGAACATGTGAATCAATCCAGCCCGCGCTCAGATAGAAGCGCGCTGCCAGATCATATTCCCGCGCGGCCTCGCCGCTGACTTCGCCCAGGGCGGCAATTTTGCCGTCCCGCACGGCGATATCGGTCAGACCGCCATCCGCCATACGTGCCCGGCGAATAATAAAATCATACATAGCAAACTCCTCTGTCTGCGGAAGCTTTCGCCAGAGCCGTTACGCCCTGGCGAAAAGGCTAAAGCGCAACCGGGAAAAAGGCGCCCAGCAGCATCGCGCCAAGAATGGCGCCGCCGGTAATCGGCTTGTTCCAGAGATAGAACAGCAGCGCGCCAATCAGCGATCCCAGACCGATCGGTATAGAAGCGGCCATCGCGGAGAGGATAATCAGCGGCCCCAGGAAGCGACCGGAAGCGTTGCCCGCGCCCATCATCACGTCGGCGCCATAGGTGGAGTCGCTGTTGTTAATGGTGAACTTGCGCGCCAGGATGATGACGTAGCCAATCGCCACGCCCAGAATCAATCCGGTCAGCAGCGAGGCGGCGAAGTTCGAGACGGGAAAGACAATGCCTGCGCCCAGCAGCAGCGCCGGTACGCCAAGCCCGATGCCGGTCTGAATAGCGCCGCCGATATCCAGAATGCCCACCAGCGATCCTTCGATAATACGGGCGAACAGAAAGCTGGCGCCGAAGGCCGCGACCGCGCCGTAAACGCCGGTTTCCATGCCCGAACGCAGCATGGAGACGAAGGCGACCTCGTTAAATGCGCCCAGCCCGTAGACGTAATACATATGCGTACCGGCAAAAACCCCGGCGGAGAGCAGACCGACAAAGATCGGGAAAGACCAGTCGGCATACCAGAAACCGCTTTTTGACTCTTCCATTTTCTTTTCTCCTTATTTTCCGCTCAGGGTGTTGTGGATAGTCGACAGCCAGTCCGGCACGCCAAGCCGGAAAGATTCCAGCATCTTCATATCGAAGCCGCGGAAGAAGCCGCTCAGCACAAACAGCAGCACAATGGCGAACATCATGACCTTAGTGACGCGATGCCAGCCGCTCTCTTCGACGCCTTTGCCGATCAGAATGCCCAGCACCAGGCCTGGTACGGCGTTGCCCATAATCAGCTGCGCCAGGCCGCCGAAAATAGTGGCCCAGAAGCCCGATTTTTTACCGGCGTCGATCGCCGCCAGCCAGAAGATCACCGGCATTACGGTGTTAACCAGCAGGTTAGCCGCAGGCACCAGCACTTTTACCGCAGTAACCTGCAGCGCCGCAGGAACGGCCGAAGCGGTGGAGTTGAGAAAAGCGACCACGATCATGCCGATCACGCCGCAGGCGATCGCCATCTTTTTGGGATCGTGCAGCGTTTCCGCCACGTTGCGGTTTTTGATCATCAGCGCCGCCGCGCCCCAGTTTGGGATAATGCGGTGATCGACATCCTGAGTAAAAGATCCCGCCGCGACGGAAGAGGCCCAGGCGTTGAAAAAGAAGCCCAGACCAAACGAGAAGTGAGAAGCGGGATCGCCCTCACAGGAGTTGAGTTCGCCCAGCGTACGAAATGCGCCCATGCCCTGGGTGGTCGGCGCGTGGAACATGCGCGCGGCGCCTGCGCCGACGCCTACCCCGACAAGACCGCCGATAATAAGAGATTTAAAGAGGATTATTAAAAACATCACACTTTCCTTTCAGGCTTGCGCCAACGTTATTATGTTTGCCCGGCTAGCGCGTGAGAAAATCGATTTTGTCGACGTCGATAGCGCTCACGCTGACGGTAATTTCCAGTTCGATGCTGTAACTCCGTCGTTCCCTCGCCAGAAAGAAGAACAAAAAGCGCTCTTTCCTGACGCTTTCCCGCGCCAGCACCACCCTGACCTCCTGCGGCTCGATGCGCAGCAGTACTTTACCGGTCGTCTTTAGCAGCGTGTTCTGTACCCGGCTCAGCGCATCGGCGAACGCCTTTTCTTTGCTGTCGCCTTTGCCGCTGACGTTTACCGTGGTGGTAAATTGCTCCTTCATCGGTCAGGCGCCGTACTTTTTGAGCCACGCCTGCACCAGCCGCTCGCCCAGCTCTTCCTTGTCCATAAAGCCGAAGCCGAGCACGTTCGCGCCTTCGTTGATGGCGGTAACGCCTTCATCCACCGAGCGCATGCCGTATTTCGCTTTATAGCCATGTTTGGTCTGCGCGGTGATAGCGCCTGCGCCGCCGCTGCCGCAAAACGAGATGCCGAAAGTGGCGTTTTCCGTCTTCATCACGTCGCCCAGCTTCATATCCGCCGCCACGCCCGGCACCACGATAGCTTTGCCGCCCGCTTTCTCTACGCCTGCGGCGACCTTCTGCCCTTTCCCTAAACGATCGCCAATAACCACAATGACCTGTGACATATTCCGTTCTCCACTGAGTAAAATTAGTTTTCTTTCGCCACTTCAAAATGGACAGAGAGCAGCCAGGCTTCCTCTTTCGGCAGATTGCCAAAGAGATCCACCACCTGCTGCGCCAGCGACATCGACGCCGGCGAAATATCTTCGAACAGTTCCGCCTCTACTTCCGGTAGTGGTTCGCCGGTCAGCGAACGCAGCGCCATCGCCCGCACATGTGAGGTCAGCATCTGCTGCTGTACCGCGTTGGGATAAATTTTTTCGGCGGCGAACAGTTCGCCAATCCGCCTCATCACGCTGTCGGCCAGCGCCTGAATAGCTTCTTCCCTGTCGCCGTTCTCTACCGCTACTGCTCCATTGTTCACGTAACGCCCCTTATTTTCCGTTTCATCCCGGCTATAAAACCGGGGTCTTCGTGAGGGGAATAAATTAGCGCCGGAAGAGGTCTCTTTGTAGAAGTTGTTTTTCCGTTTCAAAGTGGAAATAGAGCCGCTGACAGCGCAACGCCTCACAAAAACGTCTTTTTGCGTACCGGGAAGATAAAAATGGAAGGGAAATCACACTACCGCAGTTAAATTGCCTGCGCAGGCTCACAGACAGCAGCTGCATTTCAGGTTAAGCAGAGGGAAAACATAGGATTAGCTTATGACAAAAAAAGCCATGTGGAGCGTTGAGAAAAGAAGATATTCCGGCTTCTTTTATTAGATACCATCAAAAAATTACGCTAAAAACTGTTTAATATTACTTAATTATTCCGGCTTATCCGCGCCGACAATAAAAAAGGAGGCGCGAATCGGCCTCCTTATCGTTTATTTCGCCGCGACTATTGTCCGGCGATTTTCATTTCCGGGATCAGCACGGAGCCGCACTGAATATTGCTGCGGGTTTCGATATCGCTCCCAACCGTGACCATATTGCGCCACATATCCTTCAGGTTGCCCGCGATGGTGATTTCGCTGACCGGATACTGGATTTCGCCGTTTTCCACCCAGAAGCCCGCCGCGCCGCGCGAGTAGTCGCCGGTAATGCCGCTGACGCCTTGTCCCATCAGCTCTGTTACCACCAGGCCGGTGCCCATTTTCTTCAGCAGCTGCTCAAAGCTGTCGCCCTGACCATTGATGCGCCAGTTATGAATGCCGCCAGCGTGACCGGTGCTTTTCAGCCCCAGCTTACGCGCCGAGTAGCTGGTTAACAGCCAGGTTTGCAGTACGCCGTCCCTGACGATATCGCGCTGCTCGGTACGCACGCCTTCGCTGTCGAACGGCGTGGAAGCAAGTCCTTTCAGCAGATGCGGCTGCTCCTGAATCGTCAACCATTCCGGCAGGATCTGCTGGCCCAGCGAGTCCAGCAGGAAGGTCGATTTGCGATAGACGCTGCCGCCGCTAATCGCGCCGACCAGATGACCGAACAGACCGGTTGCGACTTCCGCCGCGAAAATCACCGGCGCTTTCATGGTGGAGAGCTTGCGTGGCGAAAGGCGCGACAGCGTGCGCCGCGCGCACTCCTCGCCGACCCATTCCGGCGACTTCAAATCTTCGAAAGCCCGGCCAATAGTATAGGCGTAGTCGCGCTCCATATCGCCGTTGGCTTCGGCGATCACGCTGCCGGAAAGCGAGTGGCGGCTGGAAGAGTAGCCCTGGATCATGCCGTGGCTGTTGCCAAACACCTTCATGCCGATATGGCTGTTAAAGCTGCCGCCTTCGGTATTGGTGATACGTTTGTCGGCATTCAGCGCCGCCTGCTCGGCGCGCGCGGCCAGTTCGATCGCCTTGTCGGGATCGAGCTCCCACGGATGGTAAAGATCCAGATCCGGCGCATCAAAGGCGAGCAGCTCGCGATCCGCCACGCCTGCGTAAGGATCGGTGGAAGTGTAGCGAGCGATATCTACCGCGGCCTGAACGGTGCGCGCAATCGCGTCCGGGCTAAGATCGGTCGAGGAGGCGCTGCCTTTGCGATTTTGATGATACACGGTAATGCCTAAGGCGCCGTCGCTGTTGAACTCAACGTTTTCCACTTCGCCATAGCGGGTGCTGACGCTGATCCCGGTGGTTCTGGTGACGGCGACTTCCGCCCCATCGGTGCTGGCCTTCGCCAGCTCGAGTGCTGTTGCGACCGCCTGTTCGAGGGTTTTACGCTGTTCTGCAACTTGGGAGAGTAATTTCATCGACCTACCATATAATTAACAGAGGGTTTCTCTGGGCATACGCCACCAGATTTCCGAACTCTTCAGGGTTTCAGGTTTACCTGAGTCTAACAGAGTCAGAGAACAATTTCGCAGTGGCCTGAGTTTCCTGATAGCATTAGCCTCTTTTTTAGGGAGCCTCCCATGACCAAACAGCCTGACGACTGGCTCGATGATGTACCAGATAACGAAGAAGAAGATGATGAAATTATCTGGGTCAGTAAAAGTGAAATTAAACGTGACGCCGAAGCGCTGAAACGCCTGGGCGCGGAGCTGGTGGAACTGAGCAGCAATTCGCTGGACAGAATTCCGCTGGATGAAGATCTGCGCGCCGCTATCGAGCTGGCGCAGAAGATCAAAAAAGAGGGTCGCCGTCGCCAGCTACAGCTGATCGGCAAAATGCTGCGCTCGCGCGATGAAGATCCAATCCGCCAGGCGCTGGATAAGCTGAAGAACCGCCACAATCAGCAGGTTGCGCTGTTCCACAAGCTGGAAATGCTGCGCGATCGTCTGATAGAAGAAGGCGACGACGCGATGGCGGACGTGCTGCAGCTCTATCCGGACGCCGATCGCCAGCAGCTGCGCTCGATGATCCGCAACGCCCAGAAAGAAAAAGCGACCAGCAAGCCGCCGAAGGCCGCCCGCCAGATCTTCCAGTATCTGCGCGAACTGGCCGAAGCCTGATTACGCTGCGGGTTTCCTTGCCCGCAGCGCTTTGCCGGCGGCCCGTTTCCGCGCGTCGGCCCGCTTTTTAGCTGCCCGTCTGGCTCGCCAGCTTCTCCAGCAGCTTCTGATGAATACCGCCAAAACCGCCGTTGCTCATGACCAGAATGTAGTCGCCCGGCTGCGCCGTTTTGGCGATCATCTCGACCAGCGTGTCTACGTCCGCGCTCCAGTGAGCAGGCTGTACGCACGCTTCCGCCACTTCCGCAACCTGCCAGGGAATATGGTGCGGCTGCAGCAGGAACACCTCGTCGGCACGGCCCAGCGCGGGCGCCAGGTCATCCTTGCTGACGCCCATTTTCATGGTGTTAGAGCGCGGCTCCAGCACCGCCAGAATGCGCGCCCTGCCGCCAACCTTGCTGCGTAGCGCGGTCATTGTCGCCAGGATAGCGGTTGGATGGTGGGCGAAGTCATCATAAACCTTGATGCCGTTGGCTTCGCCGCGCAGCTCCAGGCGTCGACGCGCGTTGATAAAGTCGTCCAGCGCCTTTGCAGCATCTTCCGGCCTGACGCCAACGTGACGCGCGGCGGCGATAGCCATCATGCCGTTATGCATGTTGTGTTCGCCCACCAGCGACCAGTTCACTTCCCCTACGCGCGCGCCGTCCAGCCAGACTTCCCAGTTTGACGCGTCCGGTGTCAGCTTTTTGGCCTGCCAGCGACCGTTTTCGCCTGCGCTCTCCTGCTCGCTCCAGCAGCCCATCGCCATCACCTGCTTCAGGTTGCTGTCCTGCTCCGGCACGATAATACGGCCCTGACCAGGCACGATGCGCACCAGGTGATGGAACTGGCGCTGGATAGCCTTTAAGTCGTCAAAAATATCCGCGTGATCGAACTCAAGGTTGTTGAGGATCAGCGTGCGTGGAGAGTAGTGAACGAATTTGGAACGCTTATCGAAGAAGGCGCAGTCGTACTCATCCGCTTCAATCACGAAGAATGGGCTTTTTCCTAAAGTTGCCGAAACCTCGAAGTTTCCCGGTACGCCGCCGATCACGAAGCCCGGTTCCAGCCCGCAGGCCTGTAGGATCCACGCTGTCATGCCCGCCGTCGTGGTTTTCCCGTGCGTGCCGGCGACGGCGATCACCCAACGGTCGCGCAGCACGAAATCGTGCAGCCATTGCGGCCCGGAAAGGTAGGGAATATTACGTTCCAGTACCGCTTCCACGCAGGCGTTGCCGCGGGTCATCGCGTTGCCGATAATCACCAAATCGGGCGCGGGATCGAGCTGCGAGGCATCATATCCCTGTATTAAATCAATACCTTGCTTTTCTAAAAGCGTGCTCATCGGCGGATAAACGTTGGCATCGGAACCGGTCACTTCATGGCCCAGCGATCGGGCCAGCATTGCCAGGCCGCCCATGAACGTGCCGCAGATACCGAGGATGTGAATACGCATAAAAGGTCCGTTTACTGAAAGGGTCGGTGCACAGTGTAGCGCCCTCATCGTGCGGAAGAAACGGAATTTGCCCTATGTTCTTTGCCTCCCATTCGGCTAAACTGCCCCGGTATACGTTGGCAGTTTGTGTCACAAGCTGCTGTTCAACCGCAGATTCAGGGATTGTGTTATGAAAACGTTAGGCGAATTTATCGTCGAGAAGCAACACGACTTTCCTCACGCCACAGGTGAGCTGACGGCGCTGATTTCAGCTATCAAGCTGGGCGCGAAAATCATTCACCGCGACATTAACAAAGCGGGCCTGGTCGATATTCTGGGCGCCAGCGGCGTGGAAAACGTGCAGGGCGAACAGCAGATGAAGCTCGATCTGTTTGCTAACGAAAAATTGAAGGCAGCGCTAAAAGCGCGCGGCATCGTGGCCGGTATCGCTTCTGAAGAAGAAGACGAGATTGTGATTTTCGAAGGCGTCGAAAACGGCAAATATGTGGTGTTGATGGATCCGCTGGACGGCTCTTCCAATATCGACGTCAATGTTTCCGTGGGCACCATTTTCTCTATCTATCGCCGCATCACGCCGCCAGGCACGCCGGTTACGGAAGAGGATTTCCTGCAGCCGGGCAGCCAGCAGGTTGCGGCGGGCTACGTGGTTTATGGTTCTTCCACCATGCTGGTCTACACCACCGGCTGCGGCGTCCACGCCTTTACCTACGATCCTTCGCTGGGCGTGTTCTGCCTCAGCGCGGAAAGAATGACCTTCCCGGAAAAGGGCTACACCTACTCCATCAACGAAGGCAACTACATCCGCTTCCCGCAGGGCGTGAAAAAATACCTGAAGTTCTGCCAGGAAGAGGACAAGCTGACCCGTCGTCCCTACACTTCGCGCTATATCGGCTCGCTGGTGGCGGATTTCCACCGCAACCTGCTGAAAGGCGGGATTTATCTCTATCCAAGCACCGCCAGCCATCCGCAAGGCAAGCTGCGCCTGCTGTATGAGTGCAACCCGATGGCGTTCCTGGCCGAGCAGGCCGGCGGTAAGGCCAGCGACGGCAAAAATCGCATCCTGGATCTGGTGCCGGAGACGCTGCACCAGCGCTCGCCGTTCTTTGTCGGCAACACCGACATGGTCGACGACACTGAACGCTTCCTGCGCGAATATCCGGACGCGTAAGACGCTATGCTGATATTGACAGGGCGATCTTCGGATCGCCCTTTCTTTACGCCGTTTTCACGGCGGACACGCGCCGCCAAATCGCCATACTGGAGCATTCCGAAAGCCCAAAAAGGGGGAATACTTTTATATCCAGTTGGCTATAATGAGCGTCACTTGATTTAAGACGATTAAAGGAATTCACCATGAGTTTAAACCAGGTTCCAGCGGGCAAAGATCTGCCAGAAGATATCTATGTCGTTATCGAGATCCCGGCTAATGCCGATCCGATTAAATATGAAGTAGATAAAGATTCCGGCACGCTGTTTGTTGACCGCTTCATGTCTACCGCGATGTTCTATCCGTGCAACTACGGCTACATCAACCATACGCTTTCTCTGGATGGCGACCCGGTAGACGTGCTGGTGCCAACGCCTTATCCGCTGCAGCCGGGCTCAGTGATCCGCTGCCGTCCGGTCGGCGTGCTGAAAATGACCGACGAATCTGGCGAAGACGCTAAACTGGTTGCGGTTCCGCACACCAAGCTGACCAAAGAGTACGATCACATCAAAGATGTGAACGACCTGCCAGAACTGCTGCGTGCGCAGATCACCCACTTCTTCGAGCAGTACAAAGCGCTGGAAAAAGGCAAATGGGTGAAAGTAGAAGGTTGGGACAACGCTGAAGCGGCTAAAGCCGAGATCGTCTCCTCTTTCGAACGCGCTGCGAAAAAATAATTTTCGCTTTGCCGTAAGATAAAAAAACACCGCTCACTGAGCGGTGTTTTTATTTATGTGACACGAGTCAGGCAGGATCCTGGTTATCCCGCAGCAGCCAGTCTCCGCTGGCTATCCGCTGCTTGCCTTCTACTGAACGCTGATAAACATAGAGCCATGCGCTGCCATAAGGCGTTTGCATCAGCTCGCGTTTATATTCTCCACCTTTGGTTCTGAGCGCGTCCAGCTCGCCCAGCGTGGAGGCGTCCACTCGATAGACTTCGCAGTAAACCTGGCCGCTACCCGCGACAACGCCCGGATAGAGGCCCAGGTTATAGAGCTCGTAGCCGTCGATCAGATGATCGCCCAGCCACTGTCCGTTGGTCATCCAGTGACTGTTACCCTGCTTGCGTCTCAGGCTGCCGTAGACAATTATTCGCATTGCTAGAACTCAAACTGATAGAGCACATCAAGGGCCTGGTCTACACCAGACACCGCTTCCAAATAGAGTTTGGGCATCAGGCGATAACGTAAGGTTAAAGTCGCCAGTGAATCAAATATGCCAACACCATATTTTACCTGTAGACCCGGCAATACGTAGCCGCTGACCTGGACCTGCTGGCTGTCACCGACGCCCGCCGTATCCAGCGCGAGGTTACTTACGCCGAAAGTCTCCCCGATTTTACCCACAACCTGCCCACTTTGTGCAAGCCCTAATCCCACCAGCGCCGAGGTTAATGCGCTGCTGTCGCTGCCCGTGGCGTCCAGACCCTGGCCGCGCAGCAGATAAGAGAGCGCTTCCTGCTGCGACATCGCCGGATCGGAGAAGACTTCCGCCTTCGGCTCGTCGGCCAGGCCAGTCACACGCACGCCTGCCGTGACGTCATCTTCCGTGGCTTCCGGATTACGAATCGCCTCAATGTTAAGGTAAGGCTGGTTCGCCGGGCCGGAGAACTGCAGCTCGCCTTTACGCACGATCAGATCCTGACCGTAAGCGTGGAAACGTCCGGACGGAATATTGATCTGGCCGTTCAGTCCCAGGCCGCGCTTGTCCTGCGCCAGCTTCAAGTCGCCGTTCAGCTTCGCCTTAAGGCCAAAGGCGCTCAGCCGTACGTCGTTGCCGACATGGATAATCAGGTTGCTGTTGATCGGGATAGCGGTACTTTTCGGCGCGATCGGCTTCAGGTTCTCATCCAGCAGCACTTCGTCGGAGGAGACGCCCACGGCGCTTTCCGGTACTTCCTGCACGGTGACGCGCGCCCACGGAATATCGACGCGCCCGTTCAGGTTAAACGCCTGCGGCGTGGCTTCGAACTCCAGATCCGGTGAGACGTCCATACGGATCATTGGCGGCACCGTTACGCGGATTTTGCTGCCTTTCGCCGCGATACGCGCACGCCAGGCGTCCAGCTGCGCCCAGTCCGCGTTGCCGCTCAGCGCCAGCTGGCCCTGTGAAGTTTCAATCAGGCCCTGCAGCGTCGAACTCATGCCGTTAAAGACCATGTTGAGGTTGGCGCTGGTTAAATCGACCGGCATAAAGCTGCCGTTGACGTCAACATTTCTCAACCCAAGCTGACCGAAGACCTGTGGCTTCTGCAGGCTGCCGCCCAGGCGCAGCGCGCTGTTCAGCATGCCGGCAACTTTCTCGCCCTGCATCAGCGCCGGATTAACCAGCGCCAGATCCAGGTTTTTGATATTTACGTTGCCGGAAAGGCCGCGCTTGTTCTGCGGATCGCTGATCTGCACGTTGCCGTCCAGCTGGCCGTTTTTAACCAGCCGGATCAACCAGTCGAGCTGCGCGCTACCGTTGCGCAGCGCCGCGTTCAGATTCAGCGTATCAAAAGCGATCGGCAGCGTATTGCCGTCCACATCCTGTTCGATCTTCACGCTATTGCCCTTCAGCGAAACGCGACCCTGCGGCAGACCGCCGCCTGCCGTCCAGCTAACGTCGGCGTCGCCGCTAAAAACGCCGCTGAGTTTGGTGGCGTCGGTTAAAAACGGCTTCACCATCGCCAGATCAAAGCGGTTCAGGGTTACTTTCGCATGGCCGGACGGGCCGGCTTCGATGGTTTGCGGCACGCAAAGCTCAGCGTTGGGGTTCAGCCAGCAGTGCGGGCCAATCGAGGCCGTCTGGCTGCTGTTGAGGTAATCCAGCGCTATCGCGCGCGTCAGGCGCCATTCGCCTACCGGCGTGTCGAAGCGGGTATTGTTAAGCGTGCCGCGCCAGCGCTGCTGGTCACGATCGAAGCTGCCGTTGAGCTGCAGCTGGCCCGATACCGGCTGGCCGTTAACCGTCAGCTTTAGCTGATGCGCTTTTTCGTCGCCGCTGGCATCCAGATCCAGCCGGTCGATCGCCAGCGTATCCTGCTTCAGGCGATCCACGCGCAGCGCCAGCTTGCCCTGGATCTGCTCGCCCGATTTGACGTCGCCCTGCAGCGCTACGCGGGCGATGCTCATCGCCTGCCAGCGTAGTCCTGTAGCGGTAAGGTCAGCCAGCAGCTGCGGCGTCTTCAGATCGCCACGCGCCTTGATGGTGCCTTTCGCCACGCCGCCTAATCCCGGCAGGGCGTTATCCAGATGCTGCGCGTCGATATTGGCATCCAGCGCCAGCTTGTCGCCGAGCGAGCCTTTCAAATCGATGTTGTTACGGCCCAGCACCAGTTTGATGCCGGGAATATCCCACTGGTTGTAGCTGTTGCCGTAAAGCGAGCCGTCGGCGCTGACCGCGTTCTGCTTCACGTTGCCGCGCAGCTTCAGCTCCGGTACCCGCATCTGCCAGCTTCCGCCGTAGAGGCTGCCGCGCGTGGTGATTTTGCCTTCCAGCTTCGCTGGCCAGTCCGGATATTGGCGCGCGGTATTGATGCCGTTGAGCTGCAGCTCGCTGCGCCAGCTGATCGCTTTGCTCCAGTCCACCATCGCTGTCAGATCGGCAGTGCCTTCCAGCGCCGCCAGCCGCAGCTTCTCCAGTGAAAACTGCTCCACATTGCCTTTGCCGTTCAGCGTCAGCGTGGCTGGCGGAATGGCTTCGCCGCGCAGCGCGGTTCTCAGCGACATCACGTAGTCCGTCGCCTTACCTTTAAAACTGAAGTTCAGGTTATCGGCCTGATACTGCGTTTCGCCAGTCAGCGGCCAGCGCAGCTGCGGACTTTGCAGCGTCATCGCCAGCGGCAGGCCCGCTTCCGCCAGCTTTGTCTGCGCGTTCAGCTGCGCCCTGACCGGCCCGGAAAGATTCAACGCCAGCTCAAGCTGCTCGCGCAGGCCGCCGCCAACGGTCATGCTGATCTTCTCGCCCTTGATCGGATCGACATTAAGCGAGCTGTTCAGGTTAAAACTCACCGGCCAGTTGTCGGCCAGCTGCGCCTGGCCGCTGGCGTTGAGCTGACCCTGCGGCGAATCGACGTCCAGCGTTTCCAGATGCAGCAGGCGATCCTGCGTCTGCGCTTTCAGCAGCAGGCGCGTGATGGCGATATCGGTATCGCCCGTAATACGCAGCTGCTCGCCAAGGATCTGCTGGATATTTACATCCAGCGGCAGTTTGAAATCGGGCAGATCCGGCAGCAGCGGTTTGGCGAACATCGCCTTCAGCGTTTCGCCCAGCGGCGGCTCGTTTGCCTCAGGCTGCTGCACTTTAGGCTGTACGACCTGCTCGTCCGCCACTTTGGCCGCTTTCGGCAGCGCGACCAGCAGTCCCTGAATATGGGTTGGCGTTAAGGTGAGCGCGCGCTGCTGCCAGCTAAGGCCGGAAGTGAAATCCGCCAGCGAGATCGCCGTGTCGTCGACTTTTACGGTGATGTTATGCAGCGCCAGCTGCCGTAAAGTGATGGGATACGGCGTGCTCAGATCGCCGGAAGAGGTATCTTCCTGAGTCTCCGGCGCGGACGGCCCCAGCTTCGTACTGTCCACCACTACGCTGGCGTCGCGCAGCGCCAGATCGTTAATACAGAAAGCGCTGTTTTTCAGGCAGCCTAAGTTCAGGGCGAGATGAAATTCGCCCGCGTTGACCGTTACGCCAGGCATCTCGTAACGCACGCCAGTAAGCCGAAGATCGCGCCAGCCGCCGCTGACCTGTTTGATCGCCAGTCCAGGCACCCAGCGCGCCGCGCCGTTCAGCACCAAATGCAGGCCGGTGGTGGTGCCGATTAAAAACGCCACGCCGCCCAGCAGCACGACCAGAAAAATCAGGATGCCAATAAGGACCTTTTTCCAAAGCTTCATAGTTCAGGCCCCAACCCGATGTAAAACTGTAAATTGCGCGCATCGCTGTCGCCGATCGGGCGGGCGATATCCAGTTTGATCGGCCCAACCGGCGACTGCCAGCGCACGCCGAAACCGGCGCCGGTTTTGAAATTACTCTGTTTGATGTCGTTAACCGCTTCGCCGGAATCCACAAACGCCGCGCCCCACCACTTGCCGGTAACGTTGTACTGATATTCTATTGAGCCGGTCGCCAGCTTCGAGGCGCCGGTCAGCTTGCCGTCGTCGTCACGCGGCGAGATGCCTTTATACTTGTAGCCGCGAATGCTGCGATCGCCGCCCGCGAAGAAACGCAGATCGGGCGGCACGCGTTCGAAATCGTTGGTTTCTATCCAGCCAAGATTACCGCGCAGCACAAAGCGGTGTTTGTCCGCCAGCGTGCGGATCCAGACGTTCTGCGCCTGTACGACGGCGAAATCGATATCCGACGCCCAGCTGGTATCGGAGACATCCAGCGAGTAGCGCTGCGAATCGCCCCATGTCGGCATCAGGCCGCCGCGCGAGCGAGTGCGGTTGATGCTGACGCCCGGATAGATCAGCATGGTGGTGTTGGTGACGTTGCCCTGGGTAAAGTGATCGAGGCTCCAGTGCAGGTTGACGGCGCGCTGCCAGCCCGTTGAGGATTCCCAGTAGCGCGAGGCGGCAAGCGTGGTGGAGTCCGCTTTGGTATCGTTGAGATCCGTTCTTTTCAGACCGCCCTGCAGCAGATAGTACTGCTCTACCGGATTCTTCAGCAGCGGAATTTTATAGCTAAAATCAAGCTGCTGCTCTGGCGCGGAGATATTGGCGCTGGTGGTGAAGCTGTGGCCGTAAGAGTTGACCCACGGCCTTTTCCAGGTCGCTTTTACTCTCGGGCCAACGTCGGTAGAGTAGCCGACGCCCGTTTCAATGGTGTTTTCCGTACGCGGGCTGACCACGCCGTGCAGCGGCAGGATTTTGCTTTTGCGCGCCTGATCGAACTGCGGCGCCACCACCACGGAATTAAACCAGCCGGTGGAGGAAAGACGACGGTTCAGCTCCGCCAAATCGCGCGAGCTGTAATAGTCGCCTTTTTTAAACGGCACCAGATTTTGCAGATACTCCTCGCGGATTTGCGATCCTTCGAAGCTGACGTCGCCAAAGCGGTAGCGCTGGCCGCTGTCGTAGTCGATATCCCAAAAGGCCTCTCGCCGCGCTACGGAGACGCCCAGCTGGCTCTTGCGATAATCGCCGTCAAAGTAGCCTTTGCGCAGCGCCAGATTGCTCAGCGAGCTTTTAAAGCCGTCGTAATCGCTGTGGTTGAGCACGCCGCCGATTTTGCCTTTTCCAGTGCGTACCAGCGCCTGGTAATCTTCGTCAGTGCGGGCTTCGCCGCGGATAATCACCGTTTCACCCGCCAGCTTCACCGGCTCGCCCGGCGTCACTTTGGTCAGCAGCACCGGACGCTTACCGCCCGCGGGCGGCGGCTGAAGTTCAAATTCGATCTGCGGCTCGTAATAGCCCAGCGCTTTAAGGCCTTCCTTAACCGCTTCGCTGACGCGCGCACGAAAACGACCATCAGAGGTCACTTCCTCGCTGGAAATGGTCGACAGTCTCGCACGCACGTTTTTTTGTAATTCGCCGGATAATCCTGTGACCTGCAGGCGTACTGTAGCCGCCGTCGCTGCAGGTGCGGCGGCGATCAAACACAACATGCAACAGACGTGAATTCGTGTCACGCTAACTCCTGATTTTATTGCCGGCCTGGATTCCTGACAGGCGCAACTGCTGAATCTGTAAAATAGCCCGCTTAAGCATGGCAACTTTTTGCGGGTTCAGAGGCTCTTTTTCTTCGAAAAGCCAGAATTTGCGTTATTGTGTGCAAACAATCGCCAGGTTACAACCGGGGATCGCGCGGGAAGGCGGCGACCCGTTCGTTAAAAGCGCATACTCGGATAAATCTCACCGCCGCGTTAACGCCGTGCGCCGCGTAGCGCCGCAATTGTAAGCAATCCTCACCACAGCTATAATCCACAGCTGAGGCCGCATCGCGGCCAGTTAACGTCTTTCTGCTCCTGCAAACGGCGCAGACATTTTTGGCACGGATAGCCCGGCGCGACATCAGGGTACAGGAAGTCCACCGCGCCATCGCTGCCCAGGCCAAAAATGACAGGTACTCAACTTAAGGCCTGCTTTAGCGCTTCTTTCCGCAAAAGCGTCTGAACCGGCCACTTAATGGATGTTTTATGTTAGACAGCTTGCTTGTCATCTTAATGCTGATCGCCATCAGCTCGTTTTTTTCTCTTTCGGAAATCTCTCTGGCCGCTTCGCGCAAAATCAAGCTGAAGCTGCTGGCGGACGAAGGCAATATCAACGCGCAGCGGGTATTGAAAATGCAGGAAACGCCCGGCATGTTCTTTACCGTGGTGCAGATTGGCCTGAACGCCGTGGCTATTCTGGGCGGTATCGTCGGCGACTCCGCTTTTTCGCCGGTGTTCCGTACGCTGTTCGATCGCTTTACCGGCCCGGTGCTGGCCGAGCAGCTTAGCTTTATCGCTTCCTTCACCGTGGTCACCAGCCTGTTTATTCTCTTTGCCGATCTTTTCCCGAAACGTCTGGGCATGATCGCGCCGGAAACCATCGCGCTAAAGATCATTAACCCTATGCGGCTCTGCCTATTTATCTTTCGGCCGCTGGTCTGGTTCTTTAACGGCGGCGCCAACATTATTTTCCGCCTGTTTAAAATTCCGCTGGTGCGCAAGGATGACATCACCTCGGACGATATCTATGCGGTCGTGGAGGCTGGCGCGCTGGCTGGCGTACTGCGCAAGCAGGAGCACGAGCTGATAGAAAACGTCTTTGAGCTGGAGTCGCGCACCGTGCCCTCTTCCATGACCTCGCGCGAGAACGTGATCTGGTTCAATCTGCACGAGGATGAGGCCAGCCTGAAAGAAAAAATCGCCAACCATCCGCACTCTAAATTCCTGGTCTGTAACGATGATATCGATCATATCGTCGGCTACGTTGACTCCAAAGAGCTGCTGCTGCGCGTGCTGGGCAATCAGAGCATGGCGCTTAACAGCGGCGTGCAGATCCGCTCGGCGCTGATCGTGCCGGACACGCTGACGCTGTCGGAAGCGCTGGAAAGCTTCAAAACCGCCGGCGAAGACTTCGCGGTGATCATGAACGAGTACGCGCTGGTGGTAGGGATTATTACCCTGAACGACGTGATGACCACGTTGATGGGCGATCTGGTCGGTCAGGGTCTGGAAGAGCAGATTGTGGCGCGCGATGAAAACTCATGGCTGGTGGAAGGCGGCACGCCGATCGACGACGTGATGCGCGTGCTGGATATCGACGAGTTTCCGCAGTCCGGCAACTACGAAACCATCGGCGGCTTTATGATGTATATGCTGAGGAAGATCCCTAAGCGCACCGACTTCGTGAAGTTTCACGGCTACAAGTTTGAAGTGGTGGATATCGACAGCTACCGTATCGATCAGCTGCTGGTCACCAGGATAGATGAAGCCAGACAGGGCGCGGCGCCCGTACTGAGCAAGATGGTGGAAGAATAAAACAGAAAAGGCGCGAAATTCGCGCCTTCTTTCTTTTACGCCGTTCGCGGGCGTTAGTTAAACTCGGTCTGCAAACGCAGCACCTGACGGTTAACTTCTGACATCACGCTGTAGTGCTGTTTATCTTTAATGCGCGGGATCAGGATCTTACCTTTATCAAATTCAAACGCGCCTACATCTTTAATGTAGATCCGGCCACGGAACAAAGTTTTAACGTATTTGGCCACCTGCAGCGGATTATAGCGCTGAAAAATCTTCATGTTACTACTCCTGAAAGATAATACGTGCTGCGTCGTGTCCAGGCTCGGTACGAAGCTTTGCAGCACAAAGTGGATACACTATAGACCAGGTTTGACTTACAAAAGTCCTAAAACCCAATTTATTTACTGTTTTTACACATCATGACAGTAGGCTCTGTCAGCCACCGGCAGGATGACAGTATAAACCGTTGAGTTCCGCAAATTTGTGCGTCGTGTTGCAAAGATGTTGTATCCCTGCGACAGACGCATCATCCCTGTTTATTATTGCAGTAACATGACTAATGAATCCGGTTGCCCGAATGATGAACTTCCGTCTCTGCCTGCTGCTGTTTACGCTTGCCTCACCGTCCATCGTCTGCGCCCATAATCTTGTGACAGGCCAGCGCGTGCCGCCTGTTGGCATCAGCGATCGGGGCGAGCTGCGCTATCAGCAGGATGAGTTTAGCTATCAAAACTGGAATAGCGCGGCTTTGCCGGGAAAAGTGCGCATCATTCAGCATATCGCCGGGCGCGCCTCGGCTAAAGAGAAGAACGCGGCGCTGATCGAAGCGGTGAAAATGGCCCACTTTCCGCAAGAGCGCTATCAGACCACCACGCTAATCAACACCGATGACGCGATCCCCGGCACCGGCATGTTTGTGCGCAGCAGCATTCAGAGCAATAAAAAACAGTATCCCTGGTCGCAATTTATCGTCGACAGCAACGGCGTCGCTAAACGCGCCTGGCAGCTTGAAAACGAAGGTTCAGCGGTTATCGTGCTGGATAAAACAGGCAGGGTACATTTTGTCAAAGACGGCGCGTTGACGCAGCAGGAAGTGCAGCAGGTGATTGCGCTGGTGCGGGATTTATTGCGCTAGCTGACAGAATGGAGACAGCCTCGCCGCCTCCATCCCTTAGTGCGGATCAGAAGATCGACACGCGGAATCCCGGGTTCAGGAAAGATTCGCGTGGCGCATAGTCCAGCGTTTTTCCCTGCCAGTCATGGACATGCGCGCCAGCGGCGATCGCTACGGCGTGGCCTGCGCCGGTATCCCAAATGTTGGTCGGCCCAAAACGCGGGTAGAGCTGCGCTTTGCCTTCGGCCACCAGACAGAACTTCAGCGAGGAGCCGATAGCGATGGTCTGGTGCTCGCCCAGCTGGCTGAGATAGTCTTCCAGCTCGCTATCGGAGTGCGAGCGGCTGACCACCACCAGCGGCGGACGCGCTTCCCGCACGTGGATCTGCGTTTTCACGCCGCCCTCTTCCTTCCACGCTTTGCCGTCGGCTGCGGAATACATCACATCCATCACCGGCGCATAGACCACGCCCAGCACCGGTTTGCCCTCTTCTATCAGCGCGATATTGACCGTGAATTCGCCGTTCCGCTTGATAAACTCTTTGGTGCCGTCCAGCGGATCGACCAGCCAGTAGCGCTGCCAGCGCTGGCGAACTTCCCAGCCTGGCGGATCTTCTTCCGACAGAACAGGCACTTCGGGCGTCAGCGCGGCAAGCCCCTGCAGGATAACTTTGTGGGCGGCCAGATCCGCGGCGGTCACGGGCGAATCATCGGATTTTGTGGAGACATCAAGCGGCGCCTGACCATCGTAGATCTGCATGATGGCAACGCCCGCGTCTCGTGCCAGCTGGCATATATTCTCTAACATTTTCCACCTCTTCATTGGCAAGCCGGCGCCGGCCGTTACTCTGGCTGAACCCGCGCGCCAGCGCTCTGTTGATCATAGTCGATGCCGGAGATCGAAGGCCGAACCTTCCGTCAGCGCTTAATTATCAATAGCATAATTTATTTTCCGCCGCAGAAGCTCCTGTTTTTTTGACCCATTAGCCGGGTTGCGGTTCATATCTTTCCAGTTACTTCCCGTTTTTATGCCGCTAACAGAGAAATATTTGTAGCAGGTCACATATCTGTGAGAGAGAAGGTATTAGTTTCACAAAACTTTGCGACGTTAGGGAGTAACTCAATGCTATTAAGGAGAAAAAATGATTAAGCCCGTTGTGACGCTGAGCGCTCTGCTGGTCAGCGGCGCGCTACATGCCGCCACGGTAGATTTCCGCCTGCTGGAAACCACCGATCTGCACAGCAATATGATGGATTTTGACTACTACAAGGACACGCCTACGGAAAAGTTCGGCCTGGTGCGCACCGCCACGCTGATTGCGGCGGCGCGTAAAGAGGCGGCTAACAGCGTGCTGGTGGATAACGGCGACGTTATCCAGGGCAGCCCGCTGGGCGACTATGTGGCGGCAACCGGCTTGAAACAGGGCGAAATCCATCCTGTTTACAAGGCGATGAACACGCTGGACTATACCGTCGGCAATCTGGGCAACCACGAGTTTAATTACGGCCTGGATTATCTGCAGCGAGCCATCAGCGGCGCGAAATTTCCTTATATCAACGCCAATATCATTGATATCCACGGCGGCAAACCGCTGTTTACGCCTTTTCTCATCAAGGCGGAGGAAGTGACCGATCGGCAGGGAAACAAGCATCAGCTGAAAGTGGGCTATATCGGCTTTGTGCCGCCGCAGATTATGGTGTGGGACAGGAAAAACCTCAGCGGCAAAATTACCGTGGAGGACATAACGGAAACCGCCCGCAAATGGGTGCCGGAAATGCGCCGACAGGGCGCGGATCTGATTGTCGCTATTCCGCATTCCGGCCTCTCCAGCGAGCCGTGGCACGCCATGGCGGAAAACTCCGTTTACTATCTCAGCCAGGTCCCGGGCATCGACGCCATTCTGTTTGGTCACGCCCATGCCGTCTTCCCGAGCCAGGATTTTGCGGCAATCAAGGGCGCCGATATCGCCAAAGGCACGCTGAACGGCGTTCCCGCGGTCATGCCCGGCATGTGGGGCGATCATCTCGGCGTGGTCGATCTGGTGCTCAATAATGATTCGGGCCGCTGGCGGGTAAGCGAAGCCACGGCGCAGGCACGTCCCATCTACGATACGGCAGCGAAAAAATCGCTGGCGGCGGAAGATCCGGCGCTGCTGAAGGTGATGGCGCCCGACCATAGCGCCACGCGGGAGTTTGTCAGCAAGCCCATCGGTAAATCGGCGGATGTGATGTACAGCTATCTGTCGCTGGTGCAGGACGATCCGACCGTGCAGATAGTCAATAACGCGCAGCGTGACTACGTAGAGCATTTTATTCAGGGCGATCCGGATTTAGCTGATTTGCCGGTGCTCTCCGCCGCCGCGCCATTCAAGGCGGGCGGACGCAAGAACGATCCTGCCAGCTATGTCGAAGTGGAAAAAGGGCCGCTGACCTTCCGCAATGCGGCAGATCTCTACCTTTATCCCAATACGCTGGTCGTGGTGAAAGCCAGCGGCAAAGAGGTAAAAGAGTGGCTGGAGTGCTCGGCGGGCCAGTTTAACCAGATCGATCCCCACAGCGCTAAGCCGCAGCCGCTGATTAACTGGGATTACCGCACCTATAACTTCGACGTGATCGACGGCGTCAGCTATCAGATAGATGTCACGCAGCCCGCTCGCTATGATGCGGAATGCCAGCTGATTAACGACCAGGCCTCCCGCATTCGCGATCTCACCTTCCAGGGAAAAGCCATCGATCCCAACGCAACTTTCCTGGTAGCGACCAATAACTATCGCGCCTGGGGCGGAAAGTTTGCCGGAACGGGCGAGACGCATATCGCGTTTTCTTCGCCGGACGAAAACCGCGCCGTGGTGGCGGGGTACATTCAGGCGCAGACTAAATTACAGGGTGAAGTCAGACCGCAGGCGGATAATAACTGGCGGCTGGCGGCGATTAATAGCGATCAACCGCTGGCTGTTTTTTTCGAAACATCGCCGACGGCTAAAGCTGAGCAATTTATTAAAACGCACGCACAATATCCACTGAAAAAAACAGGTGAAGACGATATTGGTTTTGCGCTTTATCAGGTAAAACTAAGCGCCAATTAAATCGAAAAAGCCAGCGTAATGCTGGCTTTTTATTACCCTTAGCTGCTGGAGCTGGAAGAGTTTTTAATACCTTCAATCACTTTAACGGTGTTTTTCAGCGCATCCGAAACACCTTTACCAATATCGGTGATTGCGCCGGAAATATTCAGTTCCAAAATTTTGCCAATGCCTGAACCGATTTCCTGGAATGAGTTTTTCGCGGTTGTTTCCAGGCCGCCAGCAGTGGCGCCGCGGTCAATAATGGTACCAATGGCATAGCCAATGCTGGCGCCGATATCTGAAAGAATCCAGCCGCCCGATACTGCCTCTACTTCATGGTTATTTAAATCGCGCATGATATTCTCCTTAACATTGAAATAATCTTATTAACGATCATTAGCGGCATTCCTGCCAGCAGGTAATTTATTTCAACCAGGAAAATTCTTCAAATTAAAATCTTTGCGATTAGTCCTAAAAAATGGAAACAGTCGTATTTTAAATAAAATAATTTCAGGCAAGATATGGGTATTTTAGAATGGCGGCATAATTAATGCCGCCACTTCAGAACTTATCGGAAATAATTATTCCCGGCGGTTCAGGCTTACAGAATTTCCAGCAGCTCGACTTCAAATACCAGCGTGCTGAATGGCGGAATAGAAGCGCCTGCGCCGCGTTCGCCATAGGCCAGGTTCTGTGGGATCACCAGTTCCCATTTCGATCCAACCGGCATCAGGGTCAGCGCTTCAATCCAGCCTGGAATCACGCCGCTGACCGGAAATTCAGCCGGCTCGCCGCGCGCAACGGAGCTGTCGAAAACGCTGCCGTCAATCAGCTTGCCGGTGTAGTGAACGCGTACGCGATCCTGGCGAGACGGGATAGCGCCGTCGCCCTGTTTGATGACGCTGAAACGCAGGCCGGATTCGGTGCTGCTCACGCCTTCGCGCTGGCCATACTCTTCCAGAAATTTCTGGCCGTCAGCGGCCATCGCCTGCTGGCGCTCGCGACGTACCGCGTCGGCACGTTCGTGCACTTCACGCAGCGCACGGTGTACGACGTCAACAGGCACCGCCGGGGAGTTCCCTTCCAGCGCGTCGCGCAGGCCAGCCAGCAGCGCTTCTGGCTGCAGGCCCTGCAGTCCGGATTCCAGCAGCTGCTGGCCAACCTGTAAACCGATACCGTAGCTCGCCTGTGCTTCTACGCTGTCTAAAGAAGGGGTAGTCATGGATTTTCCTTTACTGGTAATAAAACTGAGCACGAAGCATAACAGCGCAGGCTACAGGGGTAAAACGCCATCTTCTTCGGATGACATTTTCAGCGTAAAAGGAAACAATACCGCTGTGCCGTCAGCGGCAGAAAAGCCGCACGGAGAGTGCGCTATCAGCTATATTTCAGTAGAGGTCAATATGGGGCATATTGCCCGTAGACGAAGGAAACGCCGGCCGCTTTCGGCTTCGCTTAAGCGGTATATTTTATTCGCGCGAGGAACGCGCAAGGAGGACGACGCCATGCCAGCAACCAAAGCGTCACCAGCTACACGGTGGTTTAACCAGATCTGGCGCCTGACGGATTCCGCGCGCTGGATGGATCCACTGCCGCCCTTCCACCGCCGCGCTATTATTATCGCCAGCGCGCTGGTGTTACTGGCCTTTCTCTGGCCTTCACCTCGACAGCCGGAGCAGCCGACGCGTCCGGTTGACGTAGAGCGAACCACCACGGACGTGCCGCTACAGGCGGAGCTGAGCGCGCCGGCAGCAAGCGAGCAGCCGCCGAAAGGTGATGCTCAGGGTCAGTGGACTAACTATCAGATCGCTTCCGGACAAACGCTGGCGCAGCTGTTCCGCGACCATAATCTGCCGGTCAACGATGTGTTTGCGATGGCTCGGGTAGAAGGCGAAGGCAAGCCGCTGAGTAATCTGCAGGCTGGCCAGGCGGTAAGGATACGTCAGAATTCCCACGGCGTGGTGACGGGCCTTGCAGTAACCACCGATCAGGGCGAAATCCTGTTTACCCGCCAGCCGGACGGCACTTTCCTGCAGGTTCACTAAGCGATAAAAACAAAAACGCCGGCACATGGCCGGCGTTTTCAGCAGCAGCGAAGCGATTAAGCTTCAGCAACCACGTTTACAGTCAGTTTTGCGAATACTTCGCTGTGAACCTGGAAGTCCACTTCGTGCTCACCGGTAGTGCGCAGAACGCCGTTCGGCAGGCGAACTTCGCTCTTGGCCACTTCAACGCCAGCTGCAGTTACAGCGTCAGCGATGTCGCGAGTACCGATAGAACCGAACAGTTTACCTTCGTCGCCTGCTTTAGACGCGATAGTAACGCTGCCCAGCGCGTTGATTTTCTCAGCGCGAGCGTTAGCAGCGGACAGAACGTCAGCCAGTTTGGCTTCCAGCTCTGCACGACGTGCTTCGAAGAACTCAACGTTCTTCTTGGTAGCAGGAACAGCTTTGCCCTGTGGTACCAGGAAGTTACGAGCGTAGCCCGCTTTAACGTTTACCTGGTCGCCCAGGGTGCCCAGGTTTGCTACTTTATCAAGCAGAATAACTTGCATTACCTTATCCTCTTAAAGTCGTTAATTGACAACAGCCGTTACTGATGACGATCGGTATACGGCAGCAGAGACAGGTAACGCGCGCGCTTGATAGCACGAGCCAGCTGACGCTGGTATTTAGCGCGAGTACCAGTGATACGGCTTGGTACAATCTTACCGCTTTCAGTAATGTAGTTTTTCAGCGTTGCGATATCTTTATAGTCGATCTCTTGAACGCCTTCCGCGGTGAAACGGCAGAACTTGCGACGACGGAAATAACGTGCCATTTGGCTAGTCTCCAGAATCTATCAATTCAATCTGCTCGGCATGCAGCACCGTTTTATTCAGTCCATTGCGCCCTTGATGGCTGCTAATGAAACCGGAAACGGTGATCGGCGTGCCGACCGTTATACTTTGAGTAATGGCCTGATGGGCTTTGCCGCTGATAATCACCGGCATCCGACACCAGGCTTGCCGGGTAAAACCGGCTTCCACCTGCATCGATTTGTGCTCAAGCACGAACTGGCAGTGTGGAATACCTGAGGGGCTTACTTTACGCATCGGCGTCTTGCACACGGTGCCAGACAGCGTCAGCCGATTAGCCACCACGGTCAATTACTCTTCAGAATCCCCAGCATCTGCTTCATCAGAGGTTTCGTTAGCAAAATCTTCACGACGCTCACGGCGCTCGTCTTTCGCTTTAACCATCGGAGAAGCTTCAGTTACCGCGTGCTTAACGCGCATAACCATGCTGCGGATAACGGCGTCGTTGAAGCGGAAGTTAGTTTCCAGCTCATCGATCGCTTCCTGCGGCGCTTCAACGTTCAGCAGAACGTAGTGCGCTTTGTGCAGTTTGTTGATCGGGTAAGCCAGCTGACGGCGGCCCCAGTCTTCCAGGCGGTGGATCGTACCTTCTGCACCGGTGATGGTGGCAGAGTAACGCTCGATCATGCCAGGAACCTGTTCGCTTTGGTCAGGATGAACCATAAAAACGATTTCGTAATGACGCATCGAATTTGCTCCTTACGGATTATTCAGCCTCCTGTCAGGGTCAACCGCGGCCCATGGAAGCAAGGAACGTGTTTGTGTGCGGCTGAAAAATTGACGCGTAATCATACTGACGGCGCCAGGGAAACTCAAGGTAAAGTCGCGGCCCGATGTAAATTATTTGTCAGCGCTGGCCGAATTCAGGTGGGAAAGGAGAAATATCAGCAGCCTGGCGGTCGCGAAGCGTGACGGTAAAAAGCAAGAATTACTAATACACTTTACGGCAAAGCGCGCTAAACTTTAAACGTTATGACAAGACCCTGACGCCCGGCGTCAGATTTGTTACCTGATTGTGGAGTTGGATTATGAAAACCATCGCAATCGCCACCTTTCTCGGACTCGCACTTTCCACTTCCGCCCTTGCCAGTCAGTCTGGCTGTGAGCAGCGCGTAACCAGCAAAGCGGCGAACAGCTACGTCTATGTTAACCGTATCGATTCACCAGCCAGCCAGCCGACGGACAATCCTTCGGTCACGGCACCTGCCGCGCGACGGCTCACGCAGCAGTTATAACAGGATGCTACAGATGCCGTTTAAAAAATGCTGTCGCCGCGTTCAGCGCCGGTGGCGTGATACGATGCCCGACGCCCTGCTCCGTTAAAAACGTCAGCCGGGCGTCGAGCTTCGCTTCCCTCAGCGCTTTTTCCAGTTTTAAACTTTCCGCCACGGGCACGACCTCATCCGCTTCGCCATGCCAAATCAGCAGCGGCCGATCGGCGATCTTTTCCAGCCGCTGCCCGATGTCATACTCCGTCAGCGGCGCCAGCTCTTCAGCCAGTTTTTGCTTATCTTCCGCAGTTTCTACCGCCAGCGGCGGAAACAGCCTGGCAGCCAGCGACACAAAATAGCCCGAACCCATCAGGCAGGCGACGCTGGCCAGCTCAGGGTAGCGCGCCATCGCGCCCAGCACGGTCATGCCGCCCATCGACGCGCCGGCCGCCGCAAGGCGCGCTCCGTCAATTAAATTCCGCTGGCGCAACGCGGCAATCAGCGCCGGCATTTCATCAATATTGCTTTTCAGGATCGTCCAGAAAGCGCTGAGGCGAAGTTCGCTGTCGCCGTTATAACGCGCGCCGTGCATCTCGGCGTCGGGCAAAATGACGCGAAAACCCGCCTGCGCCAGCGCCACGCCAAAATAGCTGTAAACCTCTTTCGACGAGGTGAAACCGTGATAAAAAAGAACGGTGGGCAGCGGTTCGTCTCTTTTGCCCGCTGGCGCGGCGTGCAGGCATTCAATACCCGCGAAAAATTCCGTACTGACTTCAATCATCGCTTTCCCCTTAAGTCATCGCACTACAGGCTATAAATACAAATAGCCAGCTAATCATGCTGTTATTTGAGTTTATTGCTTATTTCGTTGATCTATCTGCTGAATTCGCCACTAAATATTTCCCGCTGCCCGCCGTTAACCGTTATGACCCCTTCTTATAATCAACAGGTTATTTTATGAAATTTCTCGCATTCGGGCGCTGGAGCCTCGGCGTTAAGCTGTCGGTGATCACCTCGCTAAGCGTAGCCGCGCTGTTTTTAGTTTTGACTCTGGCGTTAACCAATAACGCTTCAAACCAGATGCAGGCACTGACGCTGGAAAACATGGAAAACCAGGTCGACGGCATCGGCGATATGGCGACGATGTTCAACAGTACGTTAAGTGAAGAAGTTGCCAACTATACCGCGCTTTTTCAAAGCTTTTTGCCCAAACAATTTTCTGTCGATGCGACCCAAACTGTTGCTATCGGCGCAGAGCAGGCGCCCGTGCTGCGCGCAGGGCTGAAAACCCTGAACCTGGATGAGGGCCTGGTCGATGATTTTCTGGCACGTACCGGCGCAATCTCTACTATTTTCGTGCGTACCGGCGACGACTTCCTGCGCGTTTCTACCTCGCTGCGCAAAGAGAATGGCGATCGCGCTATCGGCACGCGTCTGGATCGCAGCAGCCCGGCCTGGAAACTGGCGCAGCAGGGCCAGATTTTTCAGGGCGTCGCCATGCTGTTCGGTAAACGCTATATCACGCAGTATCAGCCGGTGAAAGACGCCAGCGGCCAGGTGGTAGGCATTCTCTTCGTCGGCGTGGATATCACCAAACAGTACGCGCTGATCAGGGAAAAAGTACTGTCGAAGAAGCTGGGCGAAAGTGGCCACTTCTCCGTGCTGAACGACGCGGAAGGCAAAAGTCGCGGCCAGTATGTCTTCCATCCTGACCGCGAAGGCCAGCTGCCTGCGTGGCCGGAAGCGACCCGCCAGCTGCTGCTGAGCAAAAGTTCCGGTACGGTGCAAGTGCAGGACGCCAACGGCGAAACGCAAATCATGGCCTGGCACCATCTGCCGGACTGGCATTGGGTCATTCTGGGCGAGGTAAATAAAGCCAGCCTGTTGGCGCCAATTCAGCACACGCGCAACCTGTTCCTGATGCTGGGCGCCGCGCTGGTGTCGCTGTTCGCGCTGGGCTTTATCACCACCACCCATCGCTGGGTCAGCAAACCGCTGCAGCAGGTGATTGAACTGGCTGAGCACTACTCCGCCGGCAACCTGCAGGCAACGCTGGAAACCCGCCGTCATGACGAGGTCGGCAAGCTGATCGTCGCTATCAACGGCATCGGCGACGGCCTTGACCGCATCGTCTCCCAGGTGCGCGAAGCCGCGCAGGAGATCAGCAGCGGCACCGACGCCATCGCCTCCAGCAGCGAAAACATCAGCGAGCAGATTACGCGCCAGGCGGCCAGCGTTGAAGAGACGTCGGCCAGCATGGAGCAGCTTAGCGCGACCGTGGCGCAGAACGCTGCTAACGTCTCCCAGGCGCTGACACTGGTCGGCGAAGCGGCAGAGGCGGTCGGCAAGGGCGGCGAAACGGTTTCGCGCTCCGTTGTGACCATGACCGATATCAAAAGCGCCTCGCAAAGTATCGCCGATATCACCCATGTGATTGAGTCGATCGCTTTCCAGACCAATATTCTGGCGCTTAACGCCGCAGTGGAAGCCGCCCGAGCCGGCGAACACGGTAAAGGCTTTGCGGTGGTGGCGGCAGAAGTGCGCGCGCTGGCGCAGCGTAGCGCCACGGCGGCGAAAGAGATTGATGGCCTGATCGAAAACTCACTGAGCAAAGTGGTTCAGGGACACGATCTTTCCGAGCAGACGCGCCAGTCGATGGAAAATATCGTCGGCCGCATCGAACAGGTGAAAGTGCTGATGAGCGAGATCAACATCGCCTCGAAAGAGCAGTCGGCGGGCATTGGTCAGGTCAATATCGCCATGAACCAGATTGGCCAGGCGACGCACGAAAGCACCGAACTGGTCGCTACGTCGGAACTGACCGCGCATGAGCTGAGCCGTAAAGGGCATCACCTGACCGATCTGGTGCAGGTTTTCCGCGTCAAGGCATAAAACGCGGGGATAGCTTACACTTGAGGCTGACCCTCCGGAGAAGCCTCTATGCGCAAGTTATCCCTGTTTTTCATGCTGCTGCTGGCGGGCTGTAGCCAGTTCAAAACCACGCCGGAACCGCCGCCGCCGGTAAAAGCGCAGGCGCAGGAGATTACCCGCGCGCAGAGCATGACGCTGACGCGGCTCGGCACCGTCAGCGTCTCGGTTCGCGGCTCTCCGGACGACGCCCAGCGCGCGATTGCCGCAAAGGCCAACGCGGCCGGCGCGAAGTTTTACCTGATCCAGATGGTCAGCGAAACGGTGATGCCGGGCCGCTGGTACTCGACCGCCATCCTGTACGGCCCGTCAGCTTCCGCCGGTAGCGCGCAGTAGCAAACGCTGACAAACTTTTTCCGACAGCGGCGACGCTCCGCGCAGCTGTCGGCACCAGGCATCGGCGATACAGGGTTCCAGCTGTGTCAGCACCTGCACGCCGCAGGCCAGGCTGAACAGGCTTTCACAAATCGCGCGCGCCTGCGTTTCCTGCGGATGACGCAGCAGCAGTTTCAGCTGTCGCCACGCGCTGTCAAAATAACGGCTCTGCCCTTTTACCGCGTCAAATTCTTCCGCCAGCAGCGCTACAGCGGCTGGCTGCTTGCCGAGCACGCGCAGCACGTCCAGGCACATGACGTTGCCAGCGCCTTCCCAGATGCTGTTGACCGGCATCTCACGGTAGATCCTTGGCAGTTCGCTCTCTTCGCAATAGCCGACGCCGCCCAACACTTCCATCGCCTCCGCCACAAAGCTGATGCCGCGCTTGCAGACCGCGTACTTGGCCACAGGCGTAAACAACCGGCTGAAAAGCTTCCCTTTTTCGCCGCTTTCCGGTGACCACGCGCCGGCAAGCCGCATCAGCATCGCCGTTTGCCCTTCCAGCAGCAGCGCCTGCGTACAGAGCTGCTGGCGCATCAATGGCTGATCGACCAGCTTCTTGCCCTGCACCTGACGCTGGTGCGCATGGTAGAGCGCCACGGAAAAGGCGCGCCGCATCATGGCGTGGCTTGCCAGCGCGCAGTCGAAGCGCGTATAGCCGCCCATTTTTAAAATCTGTTTTACGCCCTGCCCCTCTTCGCCGATCGGCCAGCCGCTGGCGGCCGCAAACTCCGCTTCGCTGCTGGCATTAGAACGGTTGCCCAGCTTCTCCTTCAGCCTTTCCAGCCTTACCGCGTTGCGGCTGCCGTCCGGCAGCAGGCGCGGCACAAAGAAACAGGAAAGTCCGCCTTTGGCCTGCGCCAGTACCAGATGCGCGTCGCTCTGCGGTACGGAGAAAAACCATTTATGGCCGGTAAGGCGGTATTCACCGCCGCCGATGGCTTCGGCACGCGTGGTATTGCTTAGCACGTCGGTACCGCCCTGTTTTTCGGTCATGCCCATACCGATAAGCAGGCCGCGCTTCTGCCCGCCGGGCTGCAGATGCGGATCGTACCGGTCGGAAAGTAGAGGCGTCAGCCAGTCGCGATAAGGCGCGGGCAGCTGCGCCTGCAGCAGAGGAATAGCGCCGAAAGTCATGGTAACAGGACAAAGCGTGCCCGCTTCCACCTGCGCATGCAGCATAAAGCGGGCGGCCCGCGCGACGAATGCCGCTGGCGGCGCGTTCTCCTGCCACGGCAGATTATGCACGCGGTTGCTGCACAGGCCCTGCATCAGCAGATGCCACGCGGGATGAAAGCGCAGATCGTCCAGCCGCTCGCCACGAGGATCGTAACGCAGCAGCTCTGGCGGATAGCTGTTAGCCAGCCTGCCCAGCTCCAGCGATTCGGCGCTGCCCAGCTGCTGCCCGACAGAGGCCAGCAGATCGCTGTCCCAGTCCGCCCCTTCACGCACGACGGCTTCGCGTAGCGGCGTATCGGAAAGAAACAGATTGCTGTTGGTCAGAGGTCGGGGTTGATTAAAAACGGTATGGGTTTTGTCCATCCTGACGTCCTTCTCGTTCACACACACTAAGTATGCGAAAGAGCGCGCGACAGGCGAGCAGCAGAGCGGAATTTCGGGGCGCAGGTCACGCCCCGGAAGGATTATTTAGCGCGCTGGCGCACCGCCTCGAACAGGCAGATGCCGGTAGCGACCGACACGTTCAGCGAGGATACCGTGCCCGCCATAGGGATGCTAATCAGCTCGTCGCAGTGCTCGCGGGTCAGACGACGCATACCTTCGCCTTCTGCACCCATCACCAGCGCCATCGGGCCGGTCATTTTGCTCTGGTAAAGCGTGTGGTCGGCTTCGCCCGCCGTGCCGACGATCCAGACGTTGGCTTCCTGGAGCATACGCATGGTGCGCGCCAGATTGGTCACGCGGATTAGCGGTACGTTTTCCGCCGCGCCGCAGGCGACCTTTTTCGCCGTAGCGTTCAGCTGGGCGGAGCGATCTTTCGGCACGATCACCGCGTGGACGCCAGCGGCATCGGCGCTGCGCAGGCAGGCGCCCAGGTTATGCGGATCGGTGACGCCGTCCAGGATCAGCAGAAACGGGGTTTCCAGCTTTTCCAGCAGATCCGGCAGGTCATTTTCCTGATACTGGCGGCCAGCCTTGACGCGCGCCACGATGCCCTGATGCACGCCACCTTCGACCTGGCTGTCCAGCCACTGACGGCTGGCGAGCTGGATGACGATGCCCTGCGCTTCCAGCGCTTTCACCACCGGCTGCAGACGGCGATCGTCGCGGCCTTTAAGGATAAAGACTTCCTGAAAGCGCTGCGGATCGCTGTCGAGCAGCGCCTGCACGGCGTGGAGTCCAAAAACTATTTCACTCATTCACTGTTACTCAACTGGTCGTGGCATGCCGCATCCGGGATGCGGCGAAATAATGCGCCTGACCGCATTCAGGATGCGGCGGTGTCGTTCTTTTTCGCGGCGCGTTTGGAACGGGTCGCGGCGGCGATTTTACGGGTTTTGTCCGACGGCTTGCGCGGTTTTTTCTCGCTTTTCGCGCTTGCCTCTTTGCCTTTGCCGCCACGGAAGGCGCTGTCCGGCTCAAAGTTGACCTTTTTGCCCTGATCGCGACGACGCTTGCCGCTATTCTGGGCGGCCGGCTTTTTGGCGCGATCGCGTTCGGTTTTGCCTTCGCCGCGCGGCTTGCGCGAGCTGGAGATCAGGGCAAAGTCGATTTTACGCTCGTCCATATGCACTGCGTCCACGCGCACTTCCACCGTATCGCCCAGGCGATAAGTTTTGCCGCCGGACTCGCCAATCAGGCGCTGGCCTACAGCGTCGAAACGGTAGTAGTCGTTGTCCAGCGTGGAGACATGCACCAGGCCATCGATAAAGAGATCGTTCAGGCGGACAAAGAAGCCGAATCCGGTGACGCTGGAGATAACGCCGGTAAAGGTTTCGCCTACCTGATCCTGCATGAAATCGCACTTCAGCCAGTCGGCTACGTCGCGCGTCGCCTCATCGGCGCGGCGTTCGGTCATCGAGCAGTGCTGGCCGAACTGCAGCATCTGCTGCATCTCATAGTGGTAGCCGCCGGTTGGCGTAGTGTTGCCCTGCAGCGTATTGTTTTCTTTCGCCAGCAGATATTTGATTGCACGGTGCAGCAGCAGATCGGGATAGCGGCGGATAGGCGAGGTAAAGTGCGCATAGGAAGCCAGCGCCAGGCCAAAGTGGCCGCGGTTTTCCGGATCGTAGACCGCCTGTTTCATCGAGCGCAGCAGCATGGTTTGCAGCATTTCGGCGTCCGGGCGCGACGAGATTTGCGTCAGCAGCTCGGCGTAGTCCAGCGGATGCGGTTTCGCGCCGCCGCCCAGCGTCAGGCCCAGCTCGTTGAGCACCGAACGGAAGCTTTTGATGCTCTCTTCGGTCGGACGATCGTGATCGCGGAACAGCGCAGGCTCGTGGTTTTTCTCCACAAAACGCGCCGAGGCGATGTTCGCCAGGATCATGCACTCTTCGATAAGCTTATGCGCATCGTTGCGCGTCACCTGCTCTACCCGCTCGATGCGGCGATCGGCGTTAAAGACAAATTTGGCTTCGTCGGTTTCGAAAGAGATGCCGCCGCGCTGCTCGCGGGATTTCTCCAGCACCAGATACATGCGGTGCAGCTCTTCTAAATCTTTCACCAGCGGCTGATACTGTTCGCGCAGCTCCTGGTCGCCCTGCAGAATGCTCCAGACCTTGTTGTAGGTCAGGCGCGCCCAGGAGTTCATCACCGCTTCGTAATGCTTGTAGCCGGTGAGCTTGCCGGTGGCGGAAATGGTCATCTCGCACACCATGCACAAACGATCCACCTGCGGGTTCAGCGAGCAAAGGCCGTTGGAGAGCACTTCCGGCAGCATAGGCACTACCTGCGACGGGAAGTAGACCGACGTGCCACGGTTGACCGCTTCATCATCCAGCGGCGTGCCCGGACGCACGTAGTAGCTGACGTCCGCGATAGCTACCCACAGGCGCCAGCCGCCGCCGCGCTTTCTTTCGCAGAAAACGGCGTCGTCAAAGTCGCGGGCGTCTTCGCCATCAATGGTTACCAGCGGCAGATCGCGCAGATCCACGCGGCCCACTTTGGCTTCTTCCGGCACTTCTTCTTTCAGTTTGGCAATCTGGCGTTCCAGCGCTTCCGGCCAGACGTGCGGAATATCGTGGGTGCGCAGCGCCATTTCCACGGCCATGCCGGTGCCCATATTGTCACCCAGCACCTCCACCACTTTACCCACGGCTTTGCTGCGGCGGGTCGGACGCTGCGTCAGCTCCACCACCACCACGAAGCCCATGCGGGCATTCATCAGCTCTTCCGGCGGGATCAGGATATCGAAGCTCAGGCGGCTGTCGTCCGGCACCACGAAGCCTACGCCAGCTTCGGTGAAATAGCGGCCGACGATTTGACTGTTGCGGGGCTCCAGCACGCGCACCACGCGCGCTTCACGGCGGCCTTTACGGTCGGCGCCCATCGCCTGAGCCAGGATCACGTCGCCGTGCATACACATCTTCATCTGCTCGGCGGAGAGATAGAGATCGTCTTTGCTGCCTTCGACGCGCAAAAAGCCGAAGCCGTCGCGGTGACCGATAACTTTGCCGCGCAGCAGGTCCAGACGTTCCGGCAGCGCATAGCACTGACGACGAGTGAAAACTAACTGGCCGTCGCGCTCCATCGCGCGCAGGCGACGGCGCAGCGCTTCGATTTGCTCTTCGCCGTCGATAGAGAGTTCGGCCGCCAGCTCTTCACGGCTGGCGGGTTTTTCGCGTTTATCTAAATGGGAAAGGATAAATTCGCGACTGGGAATGGGGTTGTCATATTTTTCAGCCTCCCGTTCCTTAAATGGATCTTTTGACATTGCGGTTCCTCCGTTGTCATCAGCTGCGGACTAAGGGTTGCTCAATCTGCAGCAATTGGTAGAGCGGATGGTTGTCGGCCACCAGGTCGGCCAGCGTGTAACTGTCCAGCACGGCAAGAAAGCTTTCCACGGCCTCATGCAGCGCCTTTTTCAGCCGGCAGGCTGGCGTGATATGGCAGAAGTCGCTGTGGCAGTTCACCAGCTGGAGCGGCTCCATATCGCGAACGACCTGGCCTACCACGATCTCGCTGGCCGGTTTTCCCAGCCGTAGACCGCCGTTTTTTCCGCGCACGGCGGCGATATAGCCTGCCCGACTAAGCTGATTAACAATCTTGACCATATGGTTACGCGATACGCCGTAAGTCTCGGTGACTTCGGTGATGCTGGTCATTCTGCCTGGGGGCAGAGCGGCCATAAAGATCAGCGCGCGTAGGCCATAATCAGTAAAACTTGTTAGCTGCACGGTTACCTCGGCGGCATAGCGCGACAAGCGCCAGCAATCCGCTCAAAAATAATATTGTAAATGATGATAAACCAGCCTTCGTATTCGAGGCCATTTTATTTCAGTAAGCGCTGATAAAGAGAGAGCGGGACGAGAGAGCGGGAGAAGGAATCAGGCCGGGCAATGCCCGGCCTGGATAACATCTTATGCGTCAAAAGGGTCACGCAGGATCATCGTTTCGCTACGGTCAGGGCCCGTAGAGATGATGTCCACCGGCACGCCGGTCACTTCTTCCACGCGCCTGATATAGTCGCGCGCCGCCTGCGGCAGGCCTTCCAGCGTTTTCACGCCGAAGGTGCTTTCGCTCCAGCCTGGCAGGGTTTCGTAAATCGGCTCAATGCCTTCCCAGCCTTCTGCCGCCAGCGGCGTGGTGGTCACTTCACGGCCGTCCGGCATACGATAGGCGACGCAGATCTTCACCTCTTTCAGGCCATCCAGCACGTCCAGCTTGGTCATGCAGAAGCCGGACAGGGAGTTGATCTGCACCGCGCGGCGTACCGCGACCGCATCCAGCCAGCCGGTACGACGACGACGGCCGGTGGTGGCGCCGAACTCGTTGCCCTGCTTACACAGGAACTCGCCGGTTTCGTCAAACAGCTCGGTCGGGAACGGGCCTGCGCCGACGCGGGTGGAGTAGGCTTTCACGATGCCCAGCACGTAATCGACATAGCGCGGGCCGATGCCGGAGCCGGTTGCGACGCCGCCAGCGGTGGTGTTGGAAGAGGTCACGTACGGATAGGTGCCGTGATCGATATCCAGCAGCGTACCCTGCGCGCCTTCGAACATGATCAGCTCGCCTTTCTTACGCGCGCCGTCCAGCAGCTCGGAAACGTCCACTACCATGCCGGTCAGGATATCGGCGATCGCCATGATATCGTTCAGCACTTTGTCGTAGTCGACCGCTTCTTCTTTATAGAAGTTCACCAGCTGGAAGTTATGATAGTCCATCACTTCTTTCAGCTTGGCGGCAAAGGTTTCTTTGTTAAAGAGATCGCCAACGCGCAGACCGCGACGGGCGACTTTATCTTCATAAGCCGGGCCGATGCCGCGACCGGTAGTGCCGATCGCTTTCGCGCCGCGTGCTTTTTCACGCGCCACGTCCAGCGCGACGTGATATTCGAGGATCAGCGGACAGGCTTCGGAGATAAACAGGCGGTCGCGTACCGGAAAGCCGCGATCTTCCAGACCCTTCATCTCTTTCATCAGCGCGGCCGGAGAAAGCACCACACCGTTGCCGATGATGCTGGTAACGTTTTCACGCAGAATACCAGAGGGAATTAAGTGGAGGACGGTTTTTTCACCGTTGATGACCAGCGTATGGCCAGCGTTATGACCACCCTGATAGCGAACCACGTATTTCGCACGTTCGGTCAGCAGGTCAACAATCTTTCCTTTACCTTCGTCACCCCATTGGGTGCCCAGTACGACGACGTTCTTACCCATTTCTAAAATCACCGATTGCTTAAAAATGGATTCTACCACCGTAAAACACGTCTTTCAGCTCTTTTAGCACACGTTTGCGTACTTTTTTCCCCGTCGCGCGGGCCGACCGCGACGGGCGCTTTTTCGTCCGTCAGCGACCGCCGTGTACGCTGACCATATACCAAATCACCACGCCAGCCACCACCAGACCGCCGCCGAAACGCCGCAGCAGTCGGTCAGGCGTCTGCGCCATCGTCAGCACGAAACGCCGCCAGATGCGCGGCAGCAGCATCGGGCCAATTCCTTCTAAAATCAGCACTAACGCCAGTGCCAGCCACACAGTTGCATTCATAAATAACTATCCGGGAAAAAGAGCCGTAGTATGCCACGGCTTTTTACCGGGTTGACCGGGAAAATGAAAGAATTCATGTTCAGCCGTTAAAATCGCACCTCTGCTTTCAGCCACCACGAACTGGCGCTGCTGGCGCGCGCGCTGCGACGTCCGGAACCCGAATAAAAACGCGAGGATGGAGCAAACCAGGCGGCGCTGGCCTCGAGCTTCACGTGCGGGTTGATTCGCCAACCCGCCACGATATCCAACGCCGATCCCAGCGTTTTGGTGGTCAGGCGATCGTATTTCGGATCCAGTTCCGTGCTGTTTTTTACCAGCGCCGCCAGCCGATGCTGGCGATAGTAGTGGTAAATAAAATCAAGCGAAGTCTGACTGGTCGGGCTGATGCCGATACCTGCGGTAAAAATATGCATATTGCTCAGTTCGGGATCGAGCGTATCGCCATAGAGCTTGTATTTGGTTTCGCCGCCGAGCCAGGTTTCATTTCCCTGCTGTCCGGTCTGGCGATAACGTCGAGAGACGCCGTCGCCGCTGTCGTCGTCACCGCTGCCCCAGGCGTAGCCCAGCGTCAGTCGTGGACGCAGCGGCAGCGGCTGATACGTCCAGGTGACGCCGCTATCCAGCGCGTAGCCGCGCAATTTCTGCTCATCTTTTTGCCCCCGCACCGCGCCGATATCCAGCCAGTGGCTGAAGGCCTGCCGCGGCGGAGAATAAGAGCGCAGACCAACATTGAGCTGACGCCCGCTTTCCGTCGCGCGGTTGTATTGCCAGAAGGCGTAGCCGCCGATGCGCCAGTAGTCATCCATTTTGTAGCGTGAGAACAGCATCAGCAGATTGGTTTTATCGCCGCGCGTGTCGCTATCCAGCAGATTGCGCTGCCAGTAGTTGATGCGGCCGGCGCCCACTTCTGTTTTCAGCCTGTCGCCGAAGCGCGCGTAAACGCCATCCACGTTTTCATCGATCAGCCATTCACGCTCATCACGCAGCAGCCAGCGCCCCAGCCGCAGATCGGTGTCCGGCAATAAGGATTCGTCAAAACGCAGCCAAAGCTGATTGAAGTTCAGCGTGTCCGTAGTAGTGGGCGCGCTGCCCGTCTGACGCTTTCTTTTTTGAATAAACTCCAGCTCGCTGAAAAAAGAAATCGGCTCGCCCTTAAAACCGCGAACGTTCAGCCGCAGAGTCGGCTCGGTCTGAATTTTGTTGCTGCGATCCTCGCCATAGCGAAGCTTGCTGTTCTTTAACTCTTTCGCTTCATAAATCGCCCGCAGATGAAAAGTTATCGGCCCTTCGGGCGTTGGCGGCTCCGCCCGACCGGCCAGCGAGAACACACAGAGCAGACAACAGAGGGATGCGCCGCGCGTCTTCATCAGCGCGTCTCCCATTCAGGCAGACGTTTCAGGCGGCGTTCGCACAGGCTCAGCAGCGCTTCCGTGGTGTGATGGCGTCCCGGAAACAGCAGGCTGATTGCGATATGACGCGCCAGCGCCAGCGTGGTAAAGATGCTGAGATTGGCGATATCGGCGTCTGTCGACGCCGCCAGCCAGGCATCCACAAAAGCGTCTTCATGAGCGACCAGCGCATCGGGAGCGCCATAGTCGCGCAGCGCCTGCTCGCGAAGATGGGCAACGTAGTTGCCCGCATCCAGAGACGGCGGCCCAATCGCCGCGAGATCGAAATCCAGCACGGCAAGCTGACCCGATCGCGCGGACGCCAGCAGCAGCTGAGCCGGATAAAAATCGCGATGCAGCAACCAGCTGGCTGAAGGCGTCAGCGTGGAGGCCAGCTGTACGCAGGCCCGGCTGACGCTGGCGATCCTCTCCGCCCAGGCTGGTCGTGCGGCGGCAGCCTGCGTCAGCTGCTGCCGCAGCATCGCCAGTTCATCATCGACCGTCCAGCTTTTGCCCGCCACGGCGCGCAGCGCGGCGCGGCTGTGCTGCAGCCTGGCCAGCGCCCTGCCAACAAGCGCGCCGGTCGCCGCCAGCCGATTGTCGCCCGCAATCAGCGTCTCCGTAACGCGCTGGCCCGCAACCTGCCGCTGCAGCCAGAGTTTTTTCTCCGCAAGCGCGGCCAGCGGTTCAGGCACGATAACCTCGCTGTCGCCGCGAAAACCGTCGTGCCACAGCGCCTGCTGGACATTAAAGCCGTGCGGATCGAATCCTTTCTGCCGGTACTTACCAATAACCCTCAGGTCGTCCGGCGCTGACCGCCAGCGATACGCCAGCACCGCGCGGCGGCCGGGCTTGCTGGTAAGCAGCGTCGCTTCCGCCAGCGTGGCCGATGCAGGCAAGCTCAGCGCCTGACGCAGCGGCTCCGCCATGCGATCGCTGTTCAACAACCCGGACAGCGCCGCCGTGAACCTGTCTTCCACCGACGGCTCGCTTTGCGCCATCAGCTGTTCGACGCGCTGCAGCAGCAAAATAATCTGCTGCGGCCACTCCGTGGCGCGCTTGCGGAAAGGTTCGGCGGCCAGCTGCAGCAGCGCCAGCGCCGTAAAATCGGCAAGCGATAAAGGAAGCTCGCCGCGCTGCCGCCGATAGCCCGCATGAAGCGCGGCGATGGCCCGGCTGGCCTGTAAAGGCGTCAGGGTTTTTTCAATCACCTGCAGCTCCAGCCTGGCCTGAAAGGTCGCCAGATCGGCTGCGGGATCGCCGGCTCTGCCCCTGTCCCAGTCAATAAGCTGTAGCCGGTTATCCGCCGCGCGCCTGACAACCTGATCGAAAGTGAAATCGCCGTGACTCGCTACGCTTTGCAGCGGATGATTCGCCAGCTTTTGCTGCAGCCTGTGCAGCAGCCCGGTAAACAAAACAACCCGATCGGGAATAACGGCGCGCAGTGTGTTCAGTACCTGTCCGGCTTCCTCAATGCCGCTTCGCGGCGGCGCTTCGGGCAGCGTCAGTTTCAGACGATGCACGTCTGCCAGCCGGCGTCCCAGTTGATAAACATCCTGTTCCGGCAGGCTGCCGCCCTGCTCCGGACAGAGCGTGTGGCCCTCAACCCAGCGCACGATCAGCAACCGAAGTTTGGGCAGCGTCGCCAGCAGCGCGATCTCGCCGGTGGCGTGACCCAGCTGGTTGCCCGTCAGCATCGCCGCAAAGCGTTCCGCGCTGGCAAAGCGCAGCGTGGCCCAGGGTTTGCCGTCGCAGCTCAGCAGCGCCAGCAGCCGACGCTCCGGCTTGTAGCGCAGAATCTTCAGCTCAAGGTGCGCCTCTTGCGCTATCTCCGGCAGCCAGCGACGCAGCTGTGCATCACGCTCTGGCGAAGCGTTAAGCAAAGAGAGGCAAAGTTCCCGATCGTGCTGCGGATAGCTCAGGATGATCCCCAGCGCCGGGATCGCCAGCGGCGCGAAGGGATCTTTTTCGATCACCAGCTTTTGCCGTTTGGGATGGCGCCAGGAAACCTCAAACCGCGCCAGCGTCAGCGCTTTGGCGGCAAGATGGCATCGCTGCCCGTCGGCCAGCTTCAGGATCAGCGTGGCGACGCAGCTGGTGCCGGGTTTATAGCGTAGATAGTCGATGCTGAGCGAGCGCAGCCCGGCAAAAGGCGGTAAAGCGCGCAGCTTTTCCGTAAGAAGGTCATGATCAAGCAGCGCCGCCAGTCCCGGCAGATCGCGATCTCGCTGCGCCAGCTCGACGTCTTTATCCTGTAGCATAAGATACGTCCCTGTTGTTGCTTTGCTGTAGCGCCCAAAGCTGGGCGTAGCGTCCCTGGCTGACCAGCAGCGCCTTATGCGTTCCCTGCTCCACGATCTCGCCCTCTTCCATCACGAGGATCCGCTGCGCCCGCGCGGCGAAAGAGAGATTGTGCGTCACGATAATCGTGGTGCGATCGGCCATGAGTTGCAGCAGCGCGTCGATCAGCAGATGTTCGCTTTCGCTGTCCAGTCCGGTGCCCGGCTCATCCAACAGCAGTACCGGGCTTCGCCTGATGGCGGCGCGCGCGATGGCGATGCGCTGTCGCTGGCCGCCGGAAAGCGAATTGCCTCTTTCGCTGAGCACGGTGTCGTAACCCTGCGGCAGCCGCATGATGAAATCGTGCGCTCGCGCCAGCCTGGCCGCGGCGTAAACCTGTTCGTCCGTGACCTCATGCAGCGCCGCCATCGCGATATTTTCCCGTACGCTCAGGCCGAACAGCAGGCTGTCCTGCGGCACATAGCTGATGTTTTCCCGCACGCTTTTAATCGTGCAGTGCCGCAGATCCTGACCGTCGAGCAGGATGCGGCCCGCCTGCGGATCGTACAGCCGCAGCAGCAGGCTGAGCAGCGTGGACTTGCCGGTGCCGGAAGGCCCGACGATAGCCAGCGACTCGCCGGGGCTAAGGTGAAAGCTGACGTGGCGCAGCGTGCCGCGCGCTTTCGGGCCGCGATAGCTGAAGCAGAGGTTTTCGCAGCAGATCTCGCCGCGCACGAGGCTTAATGTTCGCGCGTCGGGGCGATCGGTGATCTCAGGCTGCACATCCATCAGGCCGGTGATGCGTTCGCCCGCCGCCAGCGCCTTCGACAGGCGACCCGCATATTTGGCGTATTCGCGTACCGGCCGGAACGAATTTTTAAGGTAGGAGACGAATATCAGCAGATCGCCCGGCGACATGCGGCTTTTTAACACTTCGCTCGCGCCGTAATAGAGCACTATCGCGGTGGCGAAAGCGATAATCAGATCGACCTTGCGCTCCAGCCCGGCCAGCAGGCGGCGGGAGCGAACGTTCTGCTGCAGGCTTTTCCCGTCGTCGGCGGCGAAACTGCTGGCCGCGACCGGCTCCAGCGACAGCGCCTGTACCACGCCAATGGCGCCGAGGAACTCGGCGGCGCTGGCGGCCAGCGCGCCTTCCCGCTTGCGCTGATCGCGGCTGACCTTATGCACCTTTTCGCTGGTGCTGCGGGTGCTGAACAGCAGCAACGGCATCAGCAGCAGCGACAGCAGCGTCAGCTCCCAGTTGATATAGAGCATCATGCTGAACATGCCGGTCAGGATCAGGATATTGGCCAGCATCGGCACCATCGCCGTGATAATCGCCTCACGCAGCATTCCGATATCGTTAATCAGCCGGGTAGTGAGATCGCCGGTCTTCGCCTGCCGGTGAAAGCTCAGCGACAGGCTCTGCAGATGATGAAACAGCGCCAGACGCAGCATACTGATGATCCGGCTGCCGGCGATCGCAAGACCAATAGTGCTCAGATAGCTCAGCCCGGCCTTAACGGCAGCAATCAGGATCACGCTGGCGGCGCAGAGCAGCAGCAGCTTCTCCACGCTGAGCTGCGCTACCAGGCTATCCAGCTTGCCTTCGACCGGCACGGTATGCTGCGTCAGCAGATCGTCGATAATAAACGCCAGCGGCCACGGCTCCAGCAGGCGCGTGCCCGTCGCCAGCAGCAGGAAAAGCAGCGAGCGCAGGATCAGGCCGCGCTGCTGGCGCAGCCAGGGAGAAAAGCGGGAAGCGACCCGCAGCCACGGCAGGCGCATTACGGCGCGCTCCCCGACGGCTGGAACGCTATCCGCAGGATCTCCCTCGCCACTCGATCCCAGCTGTGATGCTCGGCCACAAAGCGGCGGGCAGCCTCGCCCAGGCGCCTGCGCAGCTGTGGCTCATCCACCAGCTGACGCAGCGAGGCGCACAGCGCCAGCGGATCGTCCGGCGGCACCAGCAGCCCTGTTACGCCGTGGTTGATGACCTCGGACAGGTGGCCGACGCGCGTAGCGACTACCGGCAGCTGCGCCGCCATATATTCATAGATTTTCAGCGGTGAAAAATAGAAGTCCGCCAGCTGCGGATAGGGCGCGACGGCAATATCCATTCTGCTCAGCCAGTCCGGCACCGTGGCCGGATCGACGGCGCCGGCAAAAGCGACGCCGGAGATCGATCTGGACTGCACCATTTTCTGCAATTTCTGCCGCTGCGGCCCGTCGCCGACGATCAGCAGCCAGACGTCCGGCCTTTGCAGCTGCAGCAGCGCAAAAGCCTCCACCAGGGTTTCCACGCCGTGCCAGGGTTTTAACGTACCCACAAAACCGATAGTGACCGCGTCCTGCGCCTCGCCCGGCTGCGGCGCGGGCGCAGGCATAAAACGCAGCGGATCGACGCCGTTGGCGATAACGTGAATGCGTTCAGCGGAACCGGTAAAACCGGTCAGCCACTTTTTCACGCCCGGCGATACCGCAATCACGGCCGTGGCGCTGGCAAGCAGCTTTTTCAACACCCCGACAGCCTGGCGCTCCGCCACCAGCTCGCGGTAGCGCCTTTGTTCCTCAATCAGCGGCGCATTGACTTCCAGTATCGTACGCCAGCCCTGCCGATGCGCATACACCAGACCGGCGAAGCTCCACAGCGAGTAGCGCTCATAGACCAGATCGAACGGCCCTTCCGCCTGCAGCGCCTGCTCCAGTTGCGCGTTGGCGGCCAGCGCCGCTTCCGCGCGCACCCGCGCGTCACCGGCCGGCAGCGGTTCCAGCGCGACCAGTTTGACCTTTTGCAGATCCTCCGGCGGCGTAGCGAGACGGCGGGCGAAAAGTACAATCTCCGCGCCCTCTCTCAACAGCGCGCGCAGGACTTCCTGAATATGAACGGAGGCGCCTTTGCAACCAAAAACGGGGATCCCGCCATCTGCACAGATGAAGGCAATTCGCATGGGTGAAAAATCCTTTTTTGAAACGCAGAACTCATTTCTGCTTCAGAGTAAATATTTCGCGCAGTCTGCCGCTGTTACGATCGGCATCGTAATCGCGAACGATCGTTTTACGCGCCTGCCGCGCCAGCTTTTCCCGCAGATCCTGGCCGCTCAGCAACATCGCCATCGCCTCGGCCAGTTCGCTGTCGCTGCCGGGCGTGACGCACAGGCCGGTTTGTCCATTGATGACCAGCTCGGGAATGCCTGCGACCTGAGTTGAGATCACCGGCGTGCCCAGCGCCATCGCTTCCACCAGCACGGTTGGCAGGCCGTCGCGATCGCCATCTTCGCTAATCACGCAGGGCGCGACCACCATCGCGCTCTCCTGAATAATGGCTGCCACTTCCTGACGCGGCAGTATCCCGGTAAAGGTCACTTTTTCCTGTAGCTCACCGGCAATGACCGCGGCCTCCAGCGCTTCCCGCTCCGACCCGTCGCCGATCAGCGTACAGCGAAACGGAATCGCTTTGGCCTGTAGCCGCGCCAGCGCGGCAATCAATACGCGAAACCCCTTTTTGGCCACCAGACGTCCAACGCCCAGAATATGCGCCGGACGCCTGTGCGGCGAGAGCCAGGGAAACTGGCGCAAATCCAGCCCGTTATAAAGCCGACTCACTTTTCGCCGATCGCCGCCGTAGCGTTCGCACAGCCAGGCGAGATTATAATCGGACACGGTTACCACATGGCTGGCTTCCCGGATTTTACGGGCCAGCTGGATATCCGTTTCATAGCGGTAATAGATATCTTTCGCATGGGCGGTAAAGCTCCAGCTGACCTCGCTGAACTTCGCGGCCAGGCGCGCCACCGTAGCGGCCTGGGTACCGAAGTGTGCATGCAAATGCTGAAGCTGACGCTGCCGAACCTCCAGCGCCAGCCCGATGGCCTGCGCCAGTTCATGCACGTTCTGCTCCCGCTCTTCTTCCAGCCGCGCCGCAAAATTCGGCAGCGCTTTCATGCCCTCGTTCACCAGGTTCCAGAACTGCTCGACGTTGCGCTGCTTATCCGTCATGCGAATCACCGGCGCTTTGACCGCGCCGATATCGGGCTGAAAATGCGACTCCATCACCGGCCCCAGCGCGAAGATAGCAAGGCTGAGCCCGGCACGTTCGTGCGCCAGAATCTCGTTGACGATAAAGGTTTCTGAAAAACGCGGGTAGCGCTTCAGCACGTAGCCGACGCGTAACGAATTCAATGCCATGAAATGCTCTCCCTGACCCTTGCCTGACCGACCGCCTCTCTGACGCTGGCGGCAACCTGTTCCAGGCCGTCGAAACTGAGCTTCTCACGGGGATCGCTAAAGTGCCTCGGCTGCGCGAGCCAGTCGCTGAGCCGCTGCGGCGTCAGGCTGTCAGGATGCAGGACGTCGACCAGTCCCATGTCAGCCAGCCTGCTCGCCCTAATCCACTGTTCCTGACGAGGCGAAACGCGCGGGACGATCAGCGCCGTTTTATGAAAAGTCAGAATTTCCGTCAGCGTGTTGTAGCCGCCCATCGCGACCACGCGGCTGGCGTTGCGCAGCAGCTTAAGCGGCTCCGCCACGAACTCCACGATGCGCTTTTCCGGGAAAATGGCGGCAAGCCGCTTAAGTTGCAGCCGCTGCGCCTCCGGCATCATCGATCCGGTTACCAGCATACCGCTCATGCCGGCGGGCAGCCTGGCGCTGATAAAACTCTCTGCCAGGCGAAACCCATCCTGACCGCCGCCCACGACGCAAAGCGCATAGGGCTGAGCTACTGGCGCGACGGCGTCATTATCGTGCGGCGTTTGCAGTCGGCGCGTTGCGTCAAGATAGCCGGTGAAGCGCATTTTGTTTTTAACCACGGCATCGAAACCGTACTCTTCGCCTGAATCATAAAGTCTTTTGTCGCCATAGACCCAGATAGCGGAATAGAACTCGCCAATAGCCGCGCTGTTATCCTGCTTTAGCCACTGCTGTCTTACCGCCTCAGGCTCGTCCAGAATATCGCGCAGCCCCAGCACCAGATGCGTTTTCCTTGCGGCCAGCAGCGGCAGGCTGAGGTCGAGTTCGCGCATGGCGCCTCGTGGAACGTTGTCCACAATCATAATATCGGGAGAGAAGGCGTTGATCGCCGCATAAATTATTTGCGCACGCAGTTTGACCAGCGGTTTAATCTTTTTGCCCAGCGCCCGGGGACGATATTTTCCCTCGGCGGTTTTGTACCATGAAGGTAATATCAGGCTGTCTGCGCCGGGCGGCAGCGTAAATGCGCCAGCCTCGCGCACCCCGGAAATAAGTAAGATTTCCGCCTCAGGGCAGGCTGCCGTTATTGACTGGCTGAGCAACATATTCCGGCGAATATGACCGAATCCCATCGTGTCATGGGAATAAAAAACACAGCGTGTTTTTCTGGAGGAATCCATTTCCATTTATCCTGTTATTAGCGCCACTTCCTGTTGAGTTAACCCGTTTATTTAATCCATAAAAGCGGTCAACAGAATGAAAATGGCGCAGAGGCGATCCATCATGCTTAATTTATTAACAGAATTAACTGTTTCCTGAATTAAGAAAAAAAGGCTACACAAAGCCAAAGCGGACGTCAACGCAAAGAAATAAAATGCGGAATAATCACATTTTAGGGCGGATGCTCATTAAAAAACAGGCGATGTAAATCAGAACTAACCGACAAATAACCATAAAAAAAGCCGGGAAACTTTCCCGGCTTCTGAGTAAAAACAGCGGTTAGCGCGTGGCTTTCGAAGGCGACTGCATAAAGCGGAAGAAGTCGCTGTCCGGGCTGAGCACCATCACGTCCTGACTGCTGTTAAAGCTGCTGTCATAGGCGCGCAGGCTGCGGATAAAGGCATAGAAGTCCGGATCCTGGCTGAAAGCGTCGGCAAACAGCTTCGCGGCTTCCGCATCGCCTTCACCGCGCGTCATCAGCGCGGTACGCTGCGCTTCCGCCAGCGTGCGGGTAACTTCATAATCCGCCGCCGCGCGCAGTTTTTCCGCCTCTTCCTGGCCCTGTGAACGCTGGCTACGGGCAACGGCTTCACGCTCGGCGCGCATACGGTTATAGATGGCATCGGAGACTTCGGTCGGCAGGTTAATCTGCTTGATGCGCACATCCACGACCTGAATCCCCAGCGCGGCCATACTGTTCGGGTTCACCGCAGGCTCTTTGCTGCTGGTTTCGCGCTCTACCCTGGCCGCTGCGGAAGCGATAGCGTCGTCTGCCGCAGGCGTGGCGATTTCGTCATCCTGGCCGGCGCTGCCGGTATTCAGGGCGTCGCGCACGTCGGTAGTCAGACGTCCACGCGAATCGGTCACGATATCCTTCACGTCCAGGCGACCGATTTCGGAGCGCAGACGGTCGCTGAATTTACGCTTCAGCAGCACTTCCGCCTGGGAAACGTCGCCGCCGCCGGTAGCCAGATAGTAGCGGCTAAAGTCGCTGATGCGCCATTTGATATAGGAGTCCACGATCAGATCTTTCTTCTCTTTGGTAACGAAGCGATCGGCCTGGTTATCCATCGTCTGCAGGCGCGCGTCCAGCGTCTTAACCGACTCCAGGAACGGCACCTTGAAGTGCAGACCCGGCTCGTAAACCAGCGGTTTATTTTCGTCGTCGCGCAGAACCTTGCCAAAGCGCATCACAATGCCGCGCTGGCCTTCCTGCACCACAAACAGCGACGCGTAAAGCGCCACCAGCACCACAATTAGTACCACGATTAATGGCTTACGCATCCTTAATCTCTCCCTTCGCGCTGGGTGTCGTTACGCTGAGCATTCACCCGACGCTGATCCATAATGCTGTCCGGGCTGAACGACGAGCCGTTGCTGGCGCGCGTGTTGTTGCCCGAGGCTGGCGGCAGACGCAGCAGGTTGCCGCTCTCCTGACCCGCCGACGGCGCGGCGCTCTGGCCCCGCATCAGCTGATCCAGCGGCAGCACCATCAGATTGTTGCCTTTGTCGTTAACCAGCACCTTACGGGTATGGCTGAGCACGCGCTCCATCGTTTCGATATAGAGGCGTTCGCGAGTAATTTCCGGCGCGGCTTTATATTCCGGCAGCAGCTTGGCGAAACGAGCCACTTCACCCTGCGCTTCCAGCACGATACGGGTTTTGTAAGCGCGCGCTTCTTCCAGAATACGCTGCGCCTGACCGTTGGCACGCGGCTGTACCTCATTGGCGTAGGCTTCCGCTTCACGCACGTACTGCTCACGGTTTTCGCGAGCGGCAATAGCGTCATCAAAAGCTGCTTTCACCTCTTCCGGCGGACGAGCGGCCTGGAAGTTGACGTCCAGCAGCGTGATGCCCATATCGTACGGGCGAATCGTCTCTTCCAGCTCGCGCTGGGTATCGCTACGCACCACGGTACGGCCTTCGGTCAGAATGCGATCCATGGTGGAGCGCCCAATGACGCCGCGCAGCGCGCTGTCCGTTGCCTGACGCAGACTGTCGTCCGCGCTGGTGACCGCAAACAGATAGCGTTCCGGATTGGTGACGCGATACTGGACGTTCATCTCGACGCGTACCACGTTCTCATCGGAGGTCAGCATGGTGCCAGACGCGGCCAGTTCGCGTACCGCCTCAACGTTAACGGCGCGAACCTGATCGATAAAGGTCGGTTTCCAGTTCAGGCCCGGCTCCACCAAATGGCTGAATTTACCAAAGCGTGTCACCACGCCGCGTTCCGCTTCTTTGATCGTATAGAAACCGCTGCCCGCCCAGATAACCACGGCGGCGACCGCGACAATCCCAATCAGGCGGCCGCCGCGACCCGTAGTCGGCTGGCCGTTGCCGTTACCGCTACCGCCAAAGCCGCCAAGCTTTTTGCTCAGCTTGCGGAAAATATCATCCAAATCAGGAGGCCCTTTATCGCGCCCTCCTTTGTTTCCCCCGGAGTTGCCGCCTTGATTATTGCTGCTCCCCCACGGGTCGCGGTCCTGTCCGTTATTCCCGGGCTGATTCCACGCCATGTTTCTGCTCCATTTATTGTGTATGCGGTGTTATCCCAGAGCCGGGATACGCGAGTCGGGCGTTAAACAATATAATCCACCAGCTCCGGCTCCTGTTTACACAGGCGGCGCCAGTCAACGATGGGCATGCGCACCTGTAGCCCTACGCTGCCGTCATCTTCATTCCACTCTTTCTCTATCGCCTGCAACTGATAAAAACGACTGCGCAGCCGCCCCGCTTCCGGCGGCAGCCGCAAATCATACTGCGCAATCTCGCCTGCCAGCCGCTCGGTAAGCGCCTGGAACAGCAAGGGAATGCCTTCGCCCGTTTGCGCGGAAAGCCAGACACGTACGGGCAGGTTCTCTTCGTTGCGATCGATGCGCGGCTCGAAACCTTCCAGCGCATCTATCTTATTCATTATTTGCAGTGTGGGAATCTCGTTGGCTTCGATCTCTTCCAACACTTCTTCAACGGCTTCGATGTTTTCATCCACGCGCAGATCGGCGGCGTCGATGACGTGTAGCAGCAGCGTAGCCTGGCGCGTCTCCTGCAGCGTCGCCTTAAAGGCGGCGACCAGGTCGTGCGGCAGATGGCGGATAAACCCTACGGTATCCGCCAGCACTACTTCGCCCACGTCCGCCACGTCCAGCCGACGCAGCGTGGGATCCAGCGTCGCGAACAGCTGGTTGGCGACGTAAACTTCGGCGGAAGTGATGCGGTTAAACAGCGTGGATTTGCCGGCGTTGGTATAGCCGACCAGCGACAGCGTGGGCACATCGGCCTTGTTGCGCGCCTGACGTCCCTGCTCGCGCTGTTTTTCCACTCTCTCCAGGCGAGAAAGAATAAGCGTAATGCGGTTGCGCAGCAGACGTCGGTCGGTCTCCAGCTGCGTTTCGCCAGGCCCACGCAGACCGATGCCGCCTTTCTGGCGTTCAAGGTGGGTCCAGCCGCGCACCAGTCGCGTGGCGAGATGGCGCAGCTGGGCCAGCTCAACCTGCAGCTTACCTTCATGGGTGCGCGCGCGCTGGGCGAAGATATCCAGAATCAGGCCGGTACGATCGATCACGCGGCACTGGCACAGCGCCTCGAGGTTGCGCTCCTGCGCCGGACTCAGGGCGTGATCGAACAGCACAAAAGAGGCACCGCTGGCTTTAACCGCCTCGGCTATCTCTGTGGCTTTACCTTCGCCAACGAAATATTTCGGATGTGGCGCCTTGCGGCTGCCGGTAACTACGCGTAATGCTTCGACACCAGCGGAAGAGACAAGAGTTTCAAACTCCTGTAGATCTTCCATATCTCTGTCCTGGGAGAAATAGATGTGTACCAGTACGGCCTGCTCACCGGCATCATAACGGTCAAACAAACTTGAAACCTCTCAGAAACCTTGTTGAACCTGCTTTACGATGGCCATACTGCTTAAAATCAGGTGCGAAACGCACGATTGCGCCACAGGTTTATGGCGCGGTGCCCGTTTCGCTTTAACGTCGTCTAAGCGCGGGTCGGCATGTCATTGCCAGGACGGGCTGACCCGTCCTGAAAGAAAAGCGATTACTCTGCGTCGTCACTTTCCTGCTGAGGCTGCGATGAAGCCCCCTGATTGTTGCCACCGTGATGATAGTTGCTGCTTCCGCCACCCGTGTTGTTGCTATGATGGGAGACCGGACGGGACGGAACAACGGTAGAGATAGCGTGCTTGTAAACCATCTGGCTGACCGTGTTTTTCAGTAAAATTACAAATTGGTCAAATGATTCAATCTGACCCTGCAGTTTAATGCCATTCACCAAATAAATCGAAACCGGAACACGTTCGCGACGCAGTGCGTTCAAGAACGGATCTTGCAATGATTGCCCCTTAGCCATTCTATCTTTTCCTTATATGCTTGTTGTTTACTACTTAAGAGCCTGCGCTCTGAAATACTGCGTAAAAATTTGCGCACGATAACGCACCAATTGTACACAATCACCCGGCCTTCGCACTAATAACCTGTAATACGTTCGCCAGCGCCGCCTCGGGTTGTTCGCTATCCAGCCAGTGAACATCCTTCCAGCCGCGCAGCCAGGTTATCTGGCGCTTGGCCAACTGCCGCGTCGCGCAAATTCCCCGATAAACCATTTCATCGTAATCGATCTCGCCCTGCAGATATGACCACATCTGGCGATAACCGACACAACGAATGGAAGGCATGTCCGTATGCAAATCACCTCGTGCAAAAAGTGCCCGAGCCTCCGCTTCAAAGCCTGACGCCAACATCTGCTGAAAGCGCAGCGCGATACGCTGATGAATCAGTTCGCGCTCCCGCGGGGCGATCGCGAACTGCACGACCTCGTACGGCAACGCTTCGCCAGCGGTTTTCGTCAGTTCTGTTAAAGTTTTACCTGAAATAAAAAAAACTTCCAGTGCTCGCGAGAGTCTCTGGGGATCATTCGGATGAATACGATTCCCGGCAACGGGATCTATTTCACATAATTGACGGTGAAGCGCTTCCCAGCCCTCTTCACTCGCCCTTTGCTCTATACGCTGGCGCACCTCGGGATCGGCCGGGGGCAGCGGCGATAATCCTTCCAGCAACGCCTTGTAATAGAGCATGGTGCCACCAACAAGCAGCGGAATCCTTCCGCTTTGGGTAATCTCCGCCATTTCCGCCAGCGCATCGCGACGGAACTCCGCCGCCGAGTAGGCTTCCGCGGGATCGCGAATGTCCAGCAAACGATGGGGCGCAAGCCGCAGCTCCTCTGCCGAGGGCTTGGCGGTGCCGATATCCATGCCGCGATAAATCAGGGCGGAATCAACGCTAATCAGCTCAACCGGCAGCTGCTGACGCAGGGCAATCGCCAGCGCCGTCTTGCCGGAGGCCGTAGGCCCCATCAAAAATATAGCCTTAGGCCGGCCAGCCGTGGATAAGTCACTCATGCTTCAGGGCATTCATCGCCAGTTCAGTCTCAACGTACTGTAATAATCCGGAAGGCGGCGCTTTAATCAGCTGCGGACAGAGCCTTTCGACTTCGGCCAGCAGCGCAATCGCCTGCGAGTGATTCCAGTGCGGACGATCGGTTACGGCATGACGCGCTAACCATTGCGCTACCTGCGTAACAGAGACCTCCGGCTGTTCGGCAAGATAGCCTAACAGTTCTGGAATCAAGATTTGTAAATTTTGTTGGCGCAATGGTAAAGGTACGGCGCGCAGCGTGATGTGCTGCCCTTCCGCTTCCAGTTCTACGCCCATTCTTTTTAATAAAGCCGCATGATGGCCCGACGCTTCGCGTTCGGGTTTCGCGACTTTCATTCTGACCGGAATCAGCAGCGGCTGCGGTTTCAGCCCCTCTTCGCCCGGCGCCAGCTGCGCCTGTTTCAGCCAGCGCTCGGCGACGCACAGCGAAATCAACGCCAGACGCTCGCGGGATTCCACCAGCGCGAATTCATTGTGCAACACGGTAAGCACGCGGCCGAAACTTTCGCTATGGGCACTGAGCGAAGCTTCAGTGCCAGCTTGCTCGCGAGACGGTTTTTTCTCTGTCGGGCGCGGCTGAGCTTCCTGCGCGGCAGGCAGATCGGGCGTTTGCAGCAGCTGACGATAAAGCTCGCCCTCTTTTTTCTGGTAGCCCGGCTCCTGATGTTGCCAGCTGCCTGATTTCTGCTGCCCCGATTCCCGCTGCTGCCAGCCGCTTGATTTCTGCTGGCCGGGTTCCTGATATCGTCCGCTCGCCGTTTTTTCGCCGCTGCTCTCTCTGCCGCCGCCAGCGCTTCTGCCCGGCGCGGGCGCGGAAAAATGGTTGCCGCCAGCGGCCTGGCGGTTCTCTGGCTGCCAGCGTGCGGCTGGCTCTTCTGCGGCGATGCCCGGCAGCGTTTCGCCGCCGGTTTCCTGCAGCACGCTAATCACGCCCTGATAGATAAAGTCGTGCACCAGCCGCGACTGATGGAAACGAACCTCATGCTTGGCGGGATGCACGTTAACATCCACCTGATGCGGATCTATGGTCAGATAGAGCACATAGGCCGGCTGATGATCGCCCAGCTTGTCCTGATAGGCCTGGCGGATCGCATGATTGATCAGGCGATCGCGCATCATACGTCCGTTGACATAGCAATACTGCAGCTCGGTGACGGCGCGCGAGCCGGCCGGATCCGCCACCCAGCCCTGCAGTGCAAGATCGCCATGTTGCCACTCGATCGCCAGCGCGTGGCTAAGGAAAGCGGTGCCGCAGATAGCGCCTAGACGGCGCTCGCGCTGTTTGCTGTCGCTGACGCCGCGATACTGGCGAATCAGCTTGCCGTTGTGGGTCAGGGAGAAAGCCACGTCAAATCTTGCCAGCGCAATACGGCGGATCACTTCATCAATATGCGCAAACTCGGTTTTCTCCGTGCGCATAAATTTACGGCGGGCCGGCGTGTTATAGAAGAGATCCAACACTTCCAGCGTGGTGCCGACCGGATGCGCGGCGGGTTTGATGGTGACGTCCATATCGCGCCCTTCCGCGTAGGCCTGCCAGGCTTCAGCCTGGTCAGCGGTGCGCGAGGTCAACGTCAGGCGGGAAACGGAGCTGATACTGGCCAGCGCCTCGCCGCGAAAGCCCATTGTCATAATGGCTTCCAGATCGTCGAGGGTGGTGATTTTACTGGTCGCATGGCGAGCCAGCGCCATCGCCAGCTCCGCTTTGTTGATGCCGCAGCCGTTATCGCGAATGCGGATCAGTTTGGCGCCGCCCTTGTCTATCTCGATATCTATCCTTGTCGCGCCAGCATCCAGGCTGTTCTCCACCAGTTCCTTCACCACCGACGCCGGACGCTCCACCACTTCGCCTGCGGCGATCTGGTTGGCAAGCTGCGGCGGCAGTACCTGAATCGGCATAAAAAATCCTTGTCTACGAGGTTGGAATAGTTAACGTCTGTCCCAGCATAACATTCTGCGTTTTCATGTTATTAGCCTGCTGTATGGCTTTTGGGCTGACGCCGTAATGCGCGGCGATAGCGGTCAGCGAGTCGCCGCGAACCACCTTGTGCCGCTGCGGTCGGTTAGCGCTGACGCTCGCGCCCGAAGCAGGAACCTTCAGTCGCTGCCCGACCCAGACCACATCCTTTTTCAACGTATTCATCGAACGCAGCGTCGCCATACTTACGCCATAGTGGGCGGCGATGCCGGAAAGCGTTTCGCCTCTTTTTACCACATGGCGCGTCACCGCGCCGGTATAACGCGTGCCGGTCGGCGCCGGGTTAGGCTGCACATCAACCGCCGTTGCGGACTGCAACGGTCGGTTTTCCTCCTTTGGGACGGATTGCAGCGGGTGCGCCAGGAAGTAGTTGCGCAGGCCTTTATAAATCGCCTCGGCAATCTTCTGCTGGTAAGCGCTACTGCCGAGCAGTCGCTCCTCCGAAGGGTTACTGATAAAGCCGGTTTCCACCAGCAGTGACGGAATATCCGGCGAGCGCAATACGCCCAGGCTGGCATGTTCCGGACGGCGTTTATGCAGCGATCCGACGCGCTGCAGCTGCGCGATAACTTTTACGGCGACGTCATAGCCAACGCGCTGCGAGTGGCCGAACTGCAGATCGAGCACCGCCTGGCTGAGATAGGGATCGGCCTGGCTGTTGGCCAACAGATCGCCCGCGCCGCCCAGCAGCTCCGACTGTTTCTCATGCTGCTCCAGCCAGCCGGCCATTTCGCTGTTGGCGCGACGGTTGGAAAGCACCCAAACGGAAGCGCCGGAAGCGCTGCGGTTCGGCGCGGCGTCCGCGTGGATTGACACCAGCAGATTGGCGTTCTGTTTACGCGCCACGTCCGAACGGCCCATCACGGAAATAAAGTAGTCGCCGTCGCGGGTCATTACCCCTTTGAACATTGGGTCGCTATTCAGCAGCGCCTTGAGCTTGCGCGCGATGGCGATAGTGACGTTTTTCTCTTTCAGCCCGTTTGCGCCGATGGCGCCCGGATCCTGGCCGCCGTGTCCCGCGTCTATCGCGACGATAATCGCTTCGTCAGCGGCGCGGACTGCTTTGCCCGGCACCGCCACTTCGTTACCGTTGCTCACCGCCGTCACGGTATTGCCTTTAAACGGGTTTTCCGCCGGCGCCGAACGCGTAGCGCTGCTGACGGCCGGAGCGGATCGCTGCGCCGGTCGACTGCCGTTAATAGTAAAGACGACATTGTAATCATTGCCGTTACGCTGAGTGACGGCGCGCGTTTTTCCCGGCTGCGTCAGCTCAAAGACCAGCCGGATGCTCTGCTTATCTTTCGGCGTGCTGGCGCGAATACGCTTCACCATGTTGTCGCCGCTGAAGTTCAGCGGCAGTCCCTTTATCACGCCGCTCTGACGGATATCCAGCACCACGCGCTCAGGGTTATGCAGCGGAAAGAAGCCATAAACCGGCTGGCCGCTGAAGCTCAGCGTGACCGTAGCCCTGTCGCTACCATTCGAAACCTGTATATCCGATAAATTAGCGGCCAGAGTGGAAAACGTACTCAGTAAAACAGCCAGCAGTAAACCCAGCTTCCTCATTGTCCACTCTTCTCCATACGGGCCAGCATTGTCTCACCCGCTGGCGAGCAGGCCTCAAGCTCCGCCTGGCGGGCATCGCCCTGGTAGCTGAGCCAGAGTCGGATATCCGGCTCTGGCAAAAAGCCTGCGCCCTGCTGCGGCCACTCCACCAGGCAAAGGCTGTCGCCACTGAAATAGTCGCGGATCCCCATAAACTCCAGCTCTTCGGGATCGGCCAGCCGATAGAGATCGAAGTGATAAACCCGGCGATCCGGCAAAACGTAAGGTTCCACCAGCGTGTAGGTCGGGCTTTTCACGTTGCCCTGGTGCCCCAGCGCCTGTAAAAAACCGCGGCTGAAAGTGGTTTTCCCCGCGCCCAAATCGCCATACAAATAGAGGGTTGCCGCGCCGTGACAGGCGCGGGCCAGGCTAGCTCCCAGTGCGAGAGTGGCAGCCTCGTCGGACAGTGCGATTACGGTCTTCATTCTTTTCTGTTCAGGATCTCTGGGTTAACAAACAGGTGCAGCTCGGAAAACAGATCGGTCGCCAACATGCCGCGCGTGCCAAGCCGTTGCGATACGGCTTCCGCCGCCGCGCCGTGAGCCACGCAGCCAGCGCAGGCTGCATCATACAGCGAGAGCTTTTGGCCTGCCAAACTGCCGATGATGCCGGAAAGCACGTCACCCATGCCGCCGGTCGCCATGCCGGCATTACCGACGTCGGCAAAGGCGATCTCGCCCGTTTCACTGGCGATAAGCGTACCGGCGCCTTTCAGGACAACCACGCCGCCATAGCGTTTAACCAGGTTGCGGGCAGCAAGTAAGCGGTCACTTTCTACTTCGCTGGTTTTGATGTTCAGCAGCCGGGCCGCTTCGCCCGGATGAGGCGTAATAACGCGATTTTGACGTTTATCGCCCGCGATTGCCAGCAGGTTAAGCGCGTCGGCGTCCCAAAGCATCGGTTTGGCGGATTTTTTCACTTTTTCCAGCGCCTCTTTCCCCCAGTCGCGCTGGCCAAGGCCCGGCCCAATCACCACCACATCGGCCCACTCCAGCGCTTCCTCAATCGCCTGCGCGCTAAGCTCTTGCACCATTAGTTCGGGCCGCGCCGTCAGCAGCGGCGAAAGATTATCTTTGTGAGTGAGTACTCGCACAAGACCTGCTCCGGCGCGCAGCGCAGCTTCGCCCGTCATGCGGATAGCGCCAGCCGTGCCGTGATCGCCACCGATAATCACCAGTTTGCCGTGATCGCCCTTATGCGATGTCGGCTTGCGCGGCGGCAGCCAGCGCGCCAGTGCGGAAGCGTCGTAACGGGCCATCGGCGCCGTTTGTCCGGCCAGCCAGGCATCAAGGCTGAGCGCGTGAAAATGCAGCTGGCCTACGTGATCGCGCGCTTTGCCGGTCAGCAAGCCCGGTTTCAGCGCGATAAAAGTCAAAGTGTGAACGGCGTTAATCACCGCGCCTGGCGTCGTACCGTTAGCCGCCACTAACCCTGAAGGAATATCCACGGCGAATATCGGCGCGCTCGCCGTGTTAGCCTTCTCGATTAAGCGTGCATAATGTTCGCCGGGCGCGCGATTCAGTCCCGTGCCCAGCAGCGCGTCTACGATAAGGTCAATCTGTTCAGGCCAGGGCGCTGCCGGCCCATGAATTTCACCCCCGGCGCTCAGCCAGGCTTCCTGCGCCTGCTGTGCCTCTTCCGGCAGCGGCTTTGCGCCTTCACAGGCGATTAGCGTTACGCTCAGCCCGGCAGACTTAGCGAGACGAGCGACGATATAACCGTCGCCGCCGTTGTTGCCATGACCGCACAGGATCAACCAGTGCTGCCTGTCCGGCCAGAGCGTGCGTATTTTGGTAAAAGCCGCCTCGCCCGCTCGCTGCATCAGCTCAAACAGCGTGATCCCCAAGGCGTCCGCGCCTTCGCGCTCCAGTTGCGCTATCGTCTCTACAGGCCAGACGGAATAGGGTAAACTGGTCGGGTTATTTAGCTGGTTCAGGTTACTCATGTCGCATCCTCTCGATCTTTCTCAATTCGCCCTTGAAATCAAACAATGGGGGCTGGAGCTCGGCTTTCAGCAGGTCGGCATCTGCGATACCGATCTTAGTCTGGAAGAGCCGCGTCTGCAGGCCTGGCTGGACAAACAATATCATGGCGAAATGGACTGGATGGCCCGACACGGCATGATGCGCGCCCGTCCACACGAACTGCTGCCCGGCACGCTGCGCGTGATCAGCGTGCGTATGAACTATCTTCCTGCTAAAGCGGCTTTCGCCAGTACTCTGAAAAATCCACAGTTGGGTTATGTCAGCCGCTACGCGCTGGGGCGTGATTACCACAAAGTATTGCGTAATCGCCTGAAAAAGCTCGGCGATCGTATTCGGGCGCGCTGCGAAGAGGCGGAGTTTCGTCCCTTTGTCGATTCCGCGCCGCTGCTGGAAAGGCCGCTGGCGGCCAAAGCCGGTCTGGGCTGGACAGGAAAACATTCGCTGATTTTAAATCGCGAAGCCGGCTCATGGTTTTTTCTGGGCGAGCTGCTAATCAACCTGCCTTTACCGGTTGATCAACCGCAGCAGGAGCAGTGCGGCCGCTGCGTCGCCTGTCTGACCACCTGCCCGACCGGCGCCATCGTCGAACCTTACGTCGTGGACGCCAGACGCTGCATCTCCTATCTGACTATCGAACTGGAAGGCGCCATCCCGGAAGCGTTCAGGCCGCTAATCGGCAACCGGATTTACGGCTGCGACGACTGCCAGCTGATCTGTCCGTGGAACCGCTACGGTCAGCTAACGGATGAGGAGGATTTCAGCCCGCGCGCGGTGCTGCACGCGCCGCCGTTAACCGAGCTTTTCGCCTGGGACGAAGCGAAATTTTTGCGCGTGACGGAAGGCTCCGCGATCAGGCGTATCGGTCATCTGCGCTGGCTGCGCAATATCGCGGTGGCGCTGGGCAATGCGCCCTGGACGCCGGAAAACGTATTGTCGCTGCAGAGCCGTCTGGGCGAAAACGCCATGCTGGACGAACATATTGAGTGGGCGCTGGCTCGCCAGTTGGCAAGGCGCGCGGAAAACGCTGTCGAGGTACAGAGCGGGCAGCAAAAACGGCTGGTGCGCGTTATCGAAAAGGGTTTGCCGCGCGATGCATAAATGACCGCGCAGGGGTAATCCGCCGAAGAGATCGGTTTTCCACATCCTGTGCATAAAAATAAAAAGCCGTTGACATTCAACTGCCACAGAAAGCGCAAGCGATCGATGTAGCAATTTGAAATATTATTATGACGTGTTAAATCAATACGTTACTCAACCCGCACGGCGGTTTTTCTTTTTTCCTGCCGGTCCTGGCGCAGCGATAACCTGTGGATAACTCTGTTGAAGATGTTCTCCGAACGCGAGAAAAAAGCGAAACGGAGCCGGAGCAGCTTTGTGGATAACTTATAAGGAAGTTCTGCCTGAAGCGGAAAATCGGTACTGTGAGCGCGCGAAAAAAGTCGGTAAAACTGCTCTGCGGCTGCCGGACGGTTTACGTAAGGAACCGCTTTAGCGTGGTTCAACGTGCCTTAAAATCTATCTTATTGATTTTAAAGGTTTTATTTTTACGTAACCTCTGAACGGGTGCGATTATGACCGTATCGAACGGGAAAAACAAGCTTTTTCCTGCACGGCGACCGTCATGCAGCGGTGGCGCTGTTAACCGCTTAAGCGATGGCAAAGGCTTAGCCGGAATTAAGCCGACATTAAGACCTTGCCCGTGTCAGTAACGCGCCGCCGCTACTTAATCTGCGCACTTCTTATTTGTCGCGCTCGGGAGGGCAAACAGCAAGGCAACGATCGCTCGCCGAGAACTTTTCTTATGCGGATAAAAATTCTTCGGCCGTTGAAGTTTTCATTTTCTTAAGCGAATAACGTTTTTCTACCGCAAAAGGATTTATTAATCCTCCATTAATATTTCATCAGCGCTTAAGTGGAGCGTTAAAGCTTATCCACGGATAACGTTGTTTAGAAACCGTCGCCTTTGTCTTCTACATCTGCAATTTTTATTAAAATCATAAATTTCAACAAGTTATGAAAAGGTTATGTTACTCACTCGCGAGTTACCCAGCTAAAGCTATTTTTTATTACTATAAAAACAGGCCTCTTAATATAAGGAAAATAAAATATTCCATACCTATCCTTACGCTTGATATCAATAATTGAAATTACCTTTACTCACCTGACATTGACAGAAAATTTGTGGCTGCATGCCATATTTTCACACCGATTTTTTTATAGTATTCTTCGCGGCGTGAAAAAAGATTTTATAAAAGCCATAAAAAACACGTAAATGTTAATTATTTGCTGATAGCTAAAAGGATAAATTTCACCATGGAAAGTCATGCCCCGCTTGCCTATTCTGTCAACGATCAGGTCATATTTTTACCGCACGCCAACAAGCTGATTTCCTGCAAAACCGGTCAGGAATTCACGCTTTACGTGACTGCCGCACGCTGTTTTTGCCTGCTGATAAAACAGCAGGGCCAGAAGGTTTCCCACCAGGCGCTGTATGAAACAGGCTGGGAAAAACATGGCAAAATCGTCACGCCCAACACGCTCTATCAGACCATCTCCAGACTGCGCAAACAGCTGCAGGAAGCAGGACTTTCCGAAGAGATCATTCAGACTACGCCGCGCCAGGGATGGACACTCAGCGACAGAGCGGTTATCAAGACATTACAGGCGGATACGGTGTTGGGCAGGCAGGCGAAACCTCTGCAGCAGCCTGATAGCCACAATAACTTCTGCAAAAGGATGCTTGCTCTCGGACGCAGCAAAGTAGTGACTTTCACCGCTCGTTTGCGGCTGGTGCAATCTCTTTTAGCGCTAAAGCAATGGGTGACTCTGGCGGGCGTAAAAGAACAGCAGGAGCCTGGCGCAGCGGCAAAGCCAGCGCAGCTTTATCATGATAAAAATGGAGGTTGAAACCGAAGAAAATCTGGAGCGGGAAACGAGACTCGAACTCGCGACCCCGACCTTGGCAAGGTCGTGCTCTACCAACTGAGCTATTCCCGCTTGGGTGGTGCAGTAACTTTTGGAGCGGGAAACGAGACTCGAACTCGCGACCCCGACCTTGGCAAGGTCGTGCTCTACCAACTGAGCTATTCCCGCTTAGGGTGGTGCAGTAACTTTTGGAGCGGGAAACGAGACTCGAACTCGCGACCCCGACCTTGGCAAGGTCGTGCTCTACCAACTGAGCTATTCCCGCTTGGGTGGTGCATTAAATTTTGGAGCGGGAAACGAGACTCGAACTCGCGACCCCGACCTTGGCAAGGTCGTGCTCTACCAACTGAGCTATTCCCGCCCGACGTATCAGGTAAAAACTCTCCTGTACGGGGAGCGCATTATACGAGAAATCAAATTCGCCGCAAGCCTGCAAAGCGACTTTTTTTCGCTTTACAGGCTTAACTGCTGACAAAACCAGCATAACGCTAATTTTGTCAGCAAAACCCGCCCTGCCGTTACAGGCGGATAAAGTTTTCGCGGTAGTACGCCAGCTCGGCGACTGATTCACGAATATCGTCCATCGCCTGGTGCGTGCCCTGCTTTTTAAAGCCGGTCAGAATTTCCGGCTTCCAGCGGCGCGCCAGCTCTTTCAGCGTGCTGACGTCCAGGTAGCGGTAGTGGAAGTAAGCTTCCAGCTCCGGCATATACTTAAACAGAAAACGGCGATCCTGAGCGATGCTGTTGCCGCAGATAGGCGAGCAGTTTTGCGGCACCCACTTTTGCAAAAATTCCAGCGTCGCCAGCTCGGCCGCGCGATCGTCGTAGCGGCTCGCTTTCACTCTGTCGACCAGGCCGCTGCTGGTATGGGTGTTGACGTTCCACTCATCCATCAGCGCCAGCTGCGCATCGGACTGATGGACGGCAAACACCGGCCCTTCAGCAAGAATATTCAGATCGGCATCGGTCACCAGCGTGGCGATTTCGATAATACGATCCTGTTCCGGGTCAAGGCCGGTCATTTCAAGGTCAATCCAGATCAGATTACTGGCATTTACTGTCATAGGGTTTCTCGCCGTGGCTTATATCATCATACGTTAGGGTGTATCATAAACGTTTTGCCCTGTCAGGGCGAAGCTAAGCCGTGTGAGGAAGAGTGAGCAAGAACAAACTGTCTAAAGGTCAGCAACGTCGCGTCAGCGCCAACCATGAACGCCGCCTGAAGCAGCGCGCCGACAAGCCCGAGCCGGACGATAGCCTGTTTGGTGAGGCGCGTGACGGCGTGGTGATCAGCCGTTTCGGTATGCACGCCGACGTAGAGGACGCGGACGGCAGCGTCCACCGCTGCAATATCCGCCGCACCCTTCGTTCGCTGGTGACCGGCGACCGCGTGCTCTGGCGTCCGGGCGTACAGAGCGCTAAGGGCATTGTGGAAGCCGTGCATGAACGTACCTCGGTGCTGACCCGCCCTGACTTTTACGACGGCGTAAAACCTATTGCCGCCAACATCAATCAGATCGTTATCGTCTCGGCTATTCTGCCTGAACTGTCGCTGAATATTATCGACCGCTACCTGGTGGCGAGCGAAACGCTGGACATTGAACCGCTGCTGGTGTTGAACAAAACGGATCTGCTGGATGCCGACGGCATGGCTTTTGTGGAAGAGCAAATGGCTATCTACCGTGCTATCGGCTACCGCGTGATTATGGTTTCCAGCCACCGTAAGCAGGGCCTCAGCGAGCTGGAAGCGGCGCTGGTTGGCCGGGTAAGCATTTTCGCCGGTCAGTCGGGCGTCGGCAAATCCAGCCTGCTCAACGCGCTGCTGGGGCTGGAGCTGGAGGCTGAGATCCTCACCAACGACGTTTCCGACGTCTCCGGTCTGGGCCAGCACACCACCACCGCCGCTCGCCTTTACCACTTTCCGCACGGCGGCGACGTTATCGACTCGCCAGGCGTGCGCGAATTCGGTTTATGGCATCTGGAGCCGGAACAAATCACCCGCGGATTTGTCGAATTCCGTGAGTTTTTAGGTCACTGCAAATTTCGCGACTGCAAGCACGATACCGATCCGGGCTGCGCGATCCGCGAAGCAGTGGAAAAAGGTGAAATAGACGAGTCGCGTTTTGAAAACTACCACCGCATTCTGGAAAGCATGTCCGAAATGCAGCAGAAAACGCGGCGCAGTTTCTCAGAAAACAGCGACTGAATCCGCGCGGCGGGCGTCGTAGCCGGGAGAGCCGGACGCTGTTACAATCCGCACCCTTAATTATTGCAGAAAGCCAGGAGGCTATTGTGTTGGATCGTCTGAAGCTCGGCCTGAATGCCGTTTTGCCCAAGAAAGGCCTTACTGAACTTGCCGGCTGGGGCGCAGGCAAGCGCGCTGGCTGGCTGACCAAAGCGGTTATCGATGTTTTTGTCTGGTTCTATAAAGTCGATATGAGCGAGGCGCAGAAGCCGGATACCGCCAGCTATCGCACCTTTAACGACTTTTTCGTGCGTCCGCTGCGCGACGAGGCGCGCCCGATCGAAACCGACCCTAACCTGCTGGTGCTGCCGTGCGACGGCGCAATCAGCCAGCTGGGCCATATCGAAGGCGACCAGATCTTCCAGGCGAAGGGTCATACCTATACGCTGGAAGCGCTGCTGGCTGGCGATGTCGCCATGACGGAAATGTTCCGCGACGGCGAGTTTGTAACTACTTACTTAGCGCCGCGCGACTACCACCGCGTACATATGCCCTGCAACGGCATTCTGCGCGAGATGATCTACGTGCCCGGCGATCTCTACTCTGTTAATCCTTTGACGGCGCAGAACATCCCTAACCTTTTTGCCCGTAACGAACGCGTGATTTGCCTCTTCGATACCGAGTTTGGCCCGATGGCACAGATCCTGGTTGGCGCCACTATCGTAGGCAGCATCGAAACCGCCTGGGCAGGCACCGTGACTCCGCCTCGCGAAGGCGTAATCAAACGCTGGCGCTGGCCGGGCGCGGATGAAGAAGGTTCCGTGGTGCTGTTGAAAGGCCAGGAGATGGGCCGATTCAAGCTGGGCTCCACCGTTATCAACCTGTTCGCACAGGGCAAGGTGAAGCTGGCGGAAAGCCTGACGCCGGAAACCAAAACGCGTCTGGGTCAGCCGCTGGCTATCGCCCTGCAGAAAACCAGCGCCGAAGAAGTCTTACATCACCCATAGCAGAGAAGCATGTTACGCCTGATAGTTACTCTTTTGCTGGGCTGGGCGCTGCTCCAGCCCGCCTGGGCCGCCAGCGCGCCCGACGCCGCGCAGATCAAGCAGGCCCTTGAGGAGGCGAAATCCAACCAGGATACGCCGAATCAGGCGGAAACGGTGGAGGCGCTGCAATCCACGCTGAACTGGCTGGAGGATCAGCAGAAATCGCAGGCCAACGCCAGCGACTACCAGCAGGTCATCGACGATTTCCCCCGACTCTCCCGCGAGCTGCGCCAGCAGCTGGTGGCGCTCGCCGACAGCAATAAAACGGTGCGCGCCACCATGACGGCGGCGGAGCTGGATCAGGAGATTTTACAGGTCAGCAGCCAGCTGTTGGAAGAGGGTCGCCAGGCGCAGCAGGAGCAGGATCGCGCCCGGGAAATCAGCGATTCCCTCGCCCAGCTGCCGCAGCAGCAGACCGATGCCCGCCGCGCGCTCAATGAGATCGAACGTCGCCTGCAGGGACAGCCGACGCCGGTCACGCCACTCGCTCAGGCGCAGCTCTTCACGCGTCAGGCGGAGTCCGCAGCGCGCAAAGCGCGAGTCGATGAACTGGAGCTGGCGCAGCTGTCGGCCAACAATCGTCAGGAGCTGGCGCGTATGCGCGGCGAGCTTCATCAGCGCAAGGCCACCCAGCTTGATAACTATCTGCAGGAGCTGCGCAACCAGCTGAACAGCCGCCGCCAGCGCGAAGCGGAAATCGCGCTGGAGAAAACCGAACAGCTGGCGGAAAACAGCGGCGAACTGCCGAAAAAGCTCAGCGAACAGTTTCGCGTTAACCGCGAGCTTTCCGCCGCGCTGAATCAGCAGGCGCAGCGTATGGATCTTGTCGCCTCGCAGCAGCGCACCGCCGTCAATCAAACCATCCAGGTTCGTCAGGCGCTGAGCACTATCCGCGAGCAGTCGCAGTGGCTCGGCGTCTCCAATGTGCTGGGCGAAGCGCTGCGCGCGCAGGTGGCGCGTCTGCCGGAAATGCCCAAGCCCCAGCAGCTGGATAACGATATGGCGCAGCTGCGCGTTCAGCGCCTGCATTACGAAGATCTGTTGGAGCGCCAGCAGCAGCTGCGTCAGCTTAAGCAGGACGACGGCACGCCGCTAACCAGCGAGCAGCGCAAAATCCTCGACGCGCAGCTGAAAACGCAGCGTGAGCTGATCGGCTCGCTGCTCTCCGGCAGCGACAACCTGATCCTGGAAGTGACTAAACTCAAGGTGGCGAACGGCCAGCTGGAGGACGCGCTGCGGGAAGTCAAAGAGGCGACCCATCGCTATCTGTTCTGGACGGCCGACGTCAGCGCGCTGCACCTGGATTTTCCGCTGCTGCTGATGCGCGATCTGCGTAATCTGCTGTCGCTCAACACGCTGGGCCAGCTGGGCGGCGCGCTGGTAATGATGTTCACCAACCGCGAAACGGTTCTGCCGATCCTCGGCGCGATCCTGCTGGTCGGCTTTAGCCTCAGCTCTCGTCGCCACTACCGCGATTTTCTTGACCGCTCCGCCAGCAAGGTCGGCAAGGTGACGCAGGATCGCTTCGGCCTGACCATGCGCACCGTGTTCTGGTCGATTCTGGTTGCCCTGCCGCTGCCGGTGCTGTGGATGGCGCTGGGCTACGGCTTACAACACGCCTGGCCTTATCCCGTGGCCGTGGCGATCGGCGACGGCATCACGGCGACCGTGCCGCTGCTCTGGGCCTTTATGATCAGCGCGGCCTTTGCCCGGCCTAAGGGCCTGTTTATCGTTCACTTCCGCTGGCAGCAGAATCGGGTGGCGCGCGCGATGCGCTTCTATACGCTCTGCATCGGGTTTGTGGTGCCGCTGATTATGCTGCTGATCGGCTTCGATAATCTGGACGAGCGCCACTTCTCCGCTACGCTGGGCCGCGTTTGCTTTATCCTGATCTGCGGCGCGCTCAGCCTGGTGACCATCAGCCTGAAGCGCGCGGGCATTCCGCTCTATCTGGATAAAGAAGGCAACGGCGAAAACTTTATCAGCAACGTGCTGTGGAACGTGATGATCTGCATTCCGATGATTGCCGCCTTCGCTTCCTGCATCGGCTATCTGGCGACCGCGCAGGCGCTGCTGGCCAGAGTGGAAACCTCGCTGGCTATCTGGTTCCTGCTGCTAATTATCTATCACATCATTCGCCGCTGGATGCTGATCCAGCGACGGCGCATCGCCTTCGATCGCGCGCGCAATCGTCGTGCGGAGATCCTGGCCCAGCGCGCCAAAGGCGAAGAGGAAACGACCGCCACGCAAAGCACGGAAGCGGAAGTGGACGAGCCGGTCATCGATCTGGATGCCATCAGCGCCCAGTCGCTGCGGCTGGTGCGCTCGATCCTGACGCTGATTGCGCTGGTATCGGTGATTGTGCTCTGGTCGGAAATTCACTCGGCGTTCGGCTTTCTGGAGAATATCCGGCTGTGGGACGCCAGCACCACGGTGCAGGGTGTGGAAAGCCTTGAGCCGATTACGCTGGGCTCGGTGCTGATTGCTATTCTGGTGCTGATTATTACCACGCAGCTGGTGCGCAATATGCCGGCGCTGCTGGAGCTGGCGCTGTTGCAGCATCTCAACCTGACGCCCGGCACTGGCTATGCCATCACCACGCTGACCAAGTATACGCTGATCCTGATCGGCGGCCTGGCGGGCTTCTCGATGATCGGCATCGACTGGTCGAAGCTGCAGTGGCTGGTCGCCGCGCTGGGTGTGGGGTTGGGATTCGGCCTGCAGGAGATCTTCGCCAACTTTATTTCCGGCCTGATTATCCTGTTTGAAAAGCCGATTCGCATCGGCGATACGGTTACCATCCGCGATCTGACCGGCAGCATCACGCGCATCAACACGCGCGCCACCACCATTACCGACTGGGATCGCAAAGAGATTATCGTGCCGAACAAGGCCTTTATCACCGAGCAGTTTATCAACTGGTCGCTCTCTGACTCGGTGACGCGTGTGGTGCTGACCATCCCGGCTGCGGCGGAAGCCAACAGCGAGGAGGTCACCAATGTGCTGCTGACCGCCGCGCAGCGCTGCCAGTACGTGCTGGAGACGCCGCCGCCGGAAGCTTTTCTGGTAGATCTGCAGCAGGGTATTCAGCTGTTTGAACTGCGTATTCACGCGGCGGAGATGGGACACAGGATGCCGCTGCGCCATGAGCTGCACCAGCTGATCCTGCAGGGCTATCACGAGCACGGGCTGGAGATGCCCTTCCCGCCTTTCCAGGTGCGTATGGAAACCATTGGTCGCAAAACGCCGGTCAACAACGGCGTCCCGGCCGCCAGAACCTATAAATCTGGCGGACTATAAAAAAAGGCCCGGAAGCGATTCCGGGCCTTTTTTTACGGCGACAATCAGCAGCGGTCGACGGAGAAAGCGATCACTTCGCTCAGCTGCGACGCCTTCAGCGCCAGCATCACGATACGATCCACGCCCAGCGCCACGCCGGAACACTCCGGCATACCGTGCGCCAGCGCAGCCAGCAGATTGTTGTCGATCGGCTGCTGCGGCAGGCCCATCGCCGCGCGCTTGCGGTTATCCTGCTCGAAGCGTTGACGCTGTTCGCGACTGTCGGTCAGCTCGCGGAAGCCGTTGGCCAGCTCAATGCCCTTGAAATAGACTTCGAAACGTTCCGCCACGCGGTGATCCTCGGTGCTGATCTCCGCCAGCGCCGCCTGGCTGGCCGGGAAATGGTAGACAAAAGCCGGCTTCTCTTTGCCAATCTGCGGCTCCACGCCGGTGACGAACAGCAGCTGCAGCAGCGTATCGCGATCTTCCTCGCGGTTGGCTAAATCGCCCACGCCCAGCTTTTCGGCAACCTCACGCATCTGCGCTTTGTCCGCCGACAGCGGATCCATCTCCAGATGGCGAATAAATGCCTGCTGGTAGGAGAGCGTCTCCGCAGGCGCGCACTCCAGCACCTGCTGCAACAGATCGTCTACCTCGTTCATCAGCCGGTACATATCGTAGTGCGGACGATACCACTCCAGCATGGTGAATTCGGGATTGTGGTGACGACCCGCTTCCTCGTTGCGGAAGCAGCGGCAGAGCTGAAAAATCGGCCCGCTGCCTGCCGCCAGCAGCCGCTTCATATGGTATTCCGGGCTGGTCATCAGATAGAGATCCAGGCCCTGCGCGGCGCCCGGCCCGACAAAACGCGTCTGAAAAGGAAACAGATGGATATCGGTTACGGTCGCCTGGCTCATCGCCGGGGTTTCCACTTCCAGCACCCCACGATCGGCAAAGAAACGCCGGATCTCAGCCATTATCGCCGCCCGTTTTAATAAATTAGTAACGGGCGCGCTCGGCTGCCAGCTGGCCGTATCGCTCATAGTTTGTACTCCTCAGGGATCAGGGTGAAGCAGTCTACCCGAGGCGCCACGGACAAACAAACCCGCGCCGCTAAAAAATTCTTCGTCGCCAAAAGCGTTAGCGCCTTAACACTATTGCCGACGTTTTTTCACCTTAATGCCTGAACACATCAATTTTGCCCGCTACTGCCGCTTTTATACTGGGCCTTCCGTTAACCGGGGGCCAATCCCTCATCCATCCCATAACGGCCTGACAGGGAGAATATCGTGCAAACCTTTACTGCCGATCTGGTGATTGTCGGCGCGGGCGGCGCCGGGCTGCGGGCGGCTATCGCCGCTGCCGAAGCCCATCCCACGCTGACTATCGCGCTGGTTTCAAAAGTCTATCCGATGCGCAGCCACACCGTGGCCGCCGAAGGCGGTTCCGCCGCCGTAACCCAGGAGCATGACAGCTTCGACCTGCATTTTCAGGACACCGTCTCCGGCGGCGACTGGCTGTGTGAACAGGACGTGGTGGATTATTTTGTGCGCCACTGTCCGCAGGAGATGGCCCGGCTGGAACGCTGGGGCTGTCCGTGGAGCCGCCGTCAGGATGGCTCTGTCAACGTGCGGCGCTTCGGCGGCATGAAGATCGAACGCACCTGGTTCGCCGCCGATAAAACCGGCTTCCATATGCTGCACACGCTATTCCAGACCTCGCTGAAATATCCGCAAATCGTTCGCTTCGACGAACATTTCGTGCTCGACCTGCTGGTGGATAACGGCGAGGCGCGCGGCGTGATGGCGATGAATATGATGGAAGGCGCGCTGATAAAAATTCTGGCCAAGTCGGTGGTGCTGGCGACCGGCGGCGCGGGCCGCGTCTATCGCTACAACACCAACGGCGGCATCGTCACCGGCGACGGTATGGGTATGGCGCTGCGTCACGGCGTGGCGCTGCGCGATATGGAGTTTGTGCAGTATCACCCAACCGGCCTGCCCGGCTCCGGCATTTTGATGACGGAAGGCTGCCGCGGCGAAGGCGGCATCCTGGTGAATAAAGACGGCTATCGCTATCTGCAGGATTACGGCCTGGGGCCGGAAACCCCGCTCGGCGAACCCAAAAACAAATATATGGAGCTGGGCCCGCGCGACAAGGTTTCGCAGGCTTTCTGGCACGAGTCGCAAAAGGGCCGCACTATCCATACGCCGCGCGGCGAAGTGGTGCATCTCGATCTGCGTCATCTCGGCGAGAAAAAGCTGCAGGAGCGACTGCCCTTTATCTGCGAGCTGAGCAAAGCCTATGTCGGCGTCGATCCCGTCACCAGCCCGATCCCAATCCGGCCGACGGCGCACTACACCATGGGCGGCATCGCCACGGACGCTAGTTGTGAAACCACCGTGCGCGGGCTGTTCGCCGTCGGCGAGTGCTCCTCGGTCGGCCTGCACGGCGCTAACCGACTGGGATCGAATTCGCTGGCGGAGCTGGTGGTGTTCGGTCGCCTGGCCGGGGAAAACGCTGCCACCAGATCGCTGGAAAGCCGCAACTTCGCCACCGCCGCGCTGGACGCGCAGAGCCGCGACTGCGAGCAGCGGCTGAAGGCGCTGGTCAATCAGCCGGGCGATGAGCGCTGGTCGACGCTGCGCGACGAAATGGGCACGTCGATGGAAGAAGGCTGCGGCATCTACCGTACGCCAGAGCTGATGCAGCAGACCATCGACAAGCTGGCGGAGCTGAAAGCGCGTTTTGCCCGCGTACGCATTCGCGACAGCTCCAGCGTATTCAATACCGAGCTGCTTTACGCCATCGAGCTGGAGCATGGGCTAAACGTGGCGGAATGCATGGCGCACGCCGCTTTTGAACGCAAAGAGTCGCGCGGCGCGCACCAGCGTCTGGATGAAGGCTGCCGCGAAAGGGACGACGAACGTTTTCTGCAGCATTCGCTGAGCTATTACAACGCGCAGGGCGCACCAACCATCGCCTGGGACAAAGTGACGATCACTCGTTTGCCGCCGGCCAGACGCGTTTACGGCGCGGAATCGGAACATAAGGAGACGCAGCATGGCTGACTGTAAGATTGCCATCCAACGCTATAACCCGGAGACGGATTCGGCGCCGCACTTTGAAACCTATAGCGTGCCCTGGGATGAGCAGACTTCGCTGCTGGACGCGCTGGGCTATATCAAAGACAACCTGGCCGGCGACCTCTCTTTCCGCTGGTCGTGCCGCATGGCGATCTGCGGCTCCTGCGGCATGATGGTGGATGGCGTGCCCAAACTCGCCTGCAAAATCTTTCTTCGCCACTATCCGCAAGGGATGCGCGTGGAGCCGCTGGCGAACTTCCCCATCGAGCGCGATCTGATTGTGGATATGAGCCGCTTTATCGAAAGCCTGGCGGCGATTAAGCCCTGGATAATTGGCGATGAGCAGCCGGCGCAAAGCGGCCCCAACCTGCAGACGCCGGCGCAGATGGCGCGCTACCACCAGTTCTCCGGCTGTATCAACTGCGGCCTCTGCTACGCCGCCTGCCCGCAGTTCGGCCTTAATCCAGAGTTCATCGGCCCTGCCGCCATTACGCTGGCGCACCGCTATAACCTCGATAGCCGCGATAAAGGCAAACGGGCGCGAATGCCGCAGTTAAACGGCGATAACGGCGTCTGGCCCTGCACTTTCGTCGGCTTCTGTTCAGAGGTTTGTCCAAAACATGTCGATCCAGCAGCGGCTATCCAGCAGAGCAAGGTGGAAAGCGCCAAAGACTATCTGATCGCCACCCTCAGACCACAATAAGGAGTCGCCAGATGAGTTCCAAACGCAAGGCTTACCACCGTCCGGTTACGGCCGACTGGTGGCGTAAAGTGGGCTTTTATCGTTTCTATATGCTGCGCGAAGGCACGGCGCTGCCGGCGCTGTGGTTCAGCATTGAGATGATTTTCGGGCTGTACGCGTTAAAGCGCGGCGCAGAGAGCTGGGCCGCCTTTATGGATTTTCTGCAGCATCCCGTGGTGTTGCTGCTGAATATGATCGCGCTGGCAGCCGCGCTGCTGCACAGCAAAACCTGGTTTGAGCTGGCGCCGAAGGCTTCGATAATCATTATCGGCGATAAAAAGCTGTCGCCTGGCCCGATCGTAAAAGGCCTGTGGGTGGCGATGGCGCTGATTAGCCTGGTGATTCTGGCTATCGTTCTGCTGGCGCGGGAGGGAGTATGAAAAAAGATCGTTCCGACGAACCGCTGTTTTGGGGGCTGTTTGGCGCTGGCGGCATGTGGGCCGCGCTGGTGTCGCCCGTCGTGGTGCTGCTGGCTGGCGTGATTATGCCGCTGGGGCTGACCTCGCCGTCGGCCTTCAGCTTCGAGCGCATCCTGAGCTTCGCGCAGAGCTGGCCTGGCCGTGTGTTTCTTTTGCTGGCTATTGCGATGCCGCTCTGGTGCGCGCTGCACCGGCTGCACCATATGATGCACGACCTGAAGATCCACCTTCCCGCCAGCAAATGGCTTTTCTACGGGCTGGCCGCCATTCTGACCATCGTCACCGCCATCGGCGTTCTGACGCTCTGACCGTCGGGCGGCGACGGGCCGCCCGCACAAAACTCGCCTATACTTAAGCGGTTAAAACGCAAAGGAATCGCTTATGTCTCTGTGGAAAATGCTGGCGGCAGGCGCCGGCGCCCTTCTCTCTGTCGCCTGCACCACCACGCCGCCAAAAGGCGTTACGCCCGTCGAGGGCTTTAATGCCGATCTTTATCTGGGTAGCTGGTATGAGATCGCCCGCCTGGATCACCGCTTTGAGCGCGGACTGGATCACGTTACCGCCACCTACAGCAAACGCGACGATGGCGGCCTGAAAGTCGTCAACCGCGGCTATAACGTGAAGAAACAGCGCTGGCAGGAAAGTATCGGTAAAGCGTACTTTACCGGTTCGCCGAGCCAGGCGGCGCTGAAAGTCTCTTTCTTCGGCCCCTTCTATGGCGGCTATAACGTTATCGCGCTGGACAACGCTTATCAGCATGCGCTGGTCTGCGGGCCAAACCGGAACTACCTGTGGATTTTATCGCGCACGCCGCAGCTTGACGACAAGGTAAAAGAGGAGCTGACTGCCAAAGCGCGCCAGGCCGGTTTTGACGTCAGCAAACTGATCTGGGTGAAACAGGAGTAATTTATCCTGGCGTAGAAACAACAAGGCCGGTGCGCAAACACCGGCCCCTGTTTTACTGCGCGCTTCGCTGAATCGCCCGTCCGCCTGCGGAAACGTCTTCGCCGACACCACGGGTGGTGTTACAGGCGGTCAGCGCAGAAGAGAGCACCAGAACGGAAAAGATCGCGACAATACTTTTCTTTAACATAACCAGATCCTTTTAATTAGAAGTAAAAGTACAGCGTGTTAAGCATAGTCGTAATTTTGCGAATGCGTCTGGCAAGGCGAAAAAGAGAAATACTTAGCTGGCGGCGTGAGAGAGAATCCTGCCAGAATGCCGGATATTCTCGCTTAAATCGCGAAAGGTGTTGCAGGCGCTAAGCGCAGATTATTAACAGGGCGACGGCGATAAACCGGAAGAAGATCAGGGTGGGCTCGTTAAAAAATAAGGGCCTGACTGAGCAGGCCCATACGACTTATTTTACGCGAGAGACGTATTCGCCCGAACGGGTGTCTACTTTAATCACTTCGCCAATCTGCACGAACAGCGGAACTTTTACCACTGCGCCGGTAGAGAGTTTAGCTGGCTTGCCGCCGGTACCCGCGGTATCGCCTTTCAGGCCTGGATCGGTATCCACGATCTCCAGCTCAACGAAGTTTGGCGGCAGCACCTGAATTGGCTTGCCGTTCCACAGCGTCACGATACACTCTGCGTTGTCCAGCAGCCATTTCGCCGCGTCGCCAACGGTTTTCGCTTCCACAGGATGCTGCTCGAAGGTTTCCGGGTGCATAAAGTGGTAGAACTCACCGTCGTTGTACAGGTAGTTCAGGTTGGTATCTACTACGTCTGCGCCTTCGGCGGAGTCGGTAGATTTAAAGGTCTTCTCAACGCGAGTGCCGGTCAGCAGGCGACGCATTTTAACGCGTGCGAAAGCCTGGCCTTTACCTGGTTTAACAAACTCGCTGGCTTCGACGGCGTAAGGTTCGCCTTCGAACATGATTTTAAGACCGGGACGGAAATCGTTGCTAGAATAAGTCGCCATAAAGGCCCTCTACAATTTAATACTGGTACTTAGCCAAAAAAATGGCACACATTGTAACCCTAAATACCCCTTCGCGAGAAGAATGGTTGCATCAACTTGCAGATGTAATCACTGACCCTGATGAATTACTCCAGTTTTTAGGCCTTGATTCGCATCCTGAGCTACGGAACGGCGGCGACGCGCGCCGTCTTTTCGCGCTGCGTGTCCCGCGCGCCTTCGCGGCGAGAATGCGCAAAGGCGATCCGCAGGATCCGCTGCTGCTCCAGGTGATCACCCAAAGCCAGGAATTTATTGATGCGCCGGGTTACAGCACCGATCCGCTCGACGAGCAAAGCAGCGTGGTGCCGGGTCTGTTACATAAATATCATAATCGCGCGCTGCTGTTGGTCAAAGGCGGCTGCGCCGTTAACTGCCGCTACTGCTTCCGGCGGCATTTCCCCTACGCGGACAACCAGGGCAACAAGCGCAACTGGCAGCAGGCGCTGGAGTATATCCGACAGCAGCCGCAACTGGATGAAATTATTTTTTCCGGCGGCGATCCCTTGATGGCCAAAGACGGCGAGCTGGACTGGCTGATTAGCGAACTGGAGCGCATTCCGCACCTGAAAAGGCTACGTATCCACAGCCGTTTGCCTGTGGTTATCCCGGCGCGGATCACCCCGGCGCTCTGCCAGCGGCTGGCGGAATCGCGGCTGCAGACGTTGCTGGTGAGCCATATCAACCACGCGCGCGAAATCGACGACGAGCTGCGGGAAGCGATGCATCAGCTAAAGCGCGCTGGCGTGACGCTGTTGAATCAGAGCGTGCTGCTGCGCGGCATCAACGACAGCGCCGCTGCGCTGGCCGAGCTGAGCAACGCGCTGTTTGATGCCGGCATCCTGCCCTATTATCTTCACGTGCTGGATAAAGTTCAGGGCGCGGCGCACTTCTACGTGTCGGACGAGCGGGCGAGAGAAATCATGCGGGAACTGCTGGGCCAGGTTTCCGGCTATATGGTGCCGAAGCTGGCGAGAGAGATTGGCGGCGAGCCGAGCAAAACGCCGCTCGATCTGCAGCTGCGGCAGCAATAAAAAAGGAGAGAAGCGCTTCTCTCCTGTCTGTATAGCTCTGGTGCCGTTAACGGCTCAGGGACACTTGTAAACCTGGCCGCTCATCTTGCTGTCCAGCGGCGCAAAGCTCGACCAGATATTCTGGGTCGGGCTGGTGGCGCCGTAAATCACATTGCCGCCCATTTCCGCCGCGCGATTGCGCAGGTCGTTAGCCGCGCCGCGCAGCGAACTGCTTTCGCCGCCGCCCGCGCCGCTCAGCCAGTTGCTTTGCGTACCGGTCAGATTGCCCAGTAGCTGGCAGCTGCTTGCCGGCTGTTGATCGGTGAAGGTGACGCGTTCGCCGGCAGAACTCAGTTGGGTAGAGCTGCTACAGCCCGCCAGCAGCAGCGCCGCGACAGAGAGCCCCAGCAAGACGTTAATCCGCATTTTAATCTCCATTATTATTAACAGACTCCCCCGCAGGTTAACATAAAATCGCCGACGCGCCTGTACTTCTGTGGTCATGCCCGGCGAAAGTCCCTGGCGAAGCGACCGCAGTAAAAACGCGTTAGATTCCCATTCACAAAAATAATCTATTTACTGCTTTATGCCTGAGAGGCTACGGCAATCATTACAGGCCGAAAAACCAATGAGTAATAGCCCAACGTTGAAGCTGAGTTTAATTTACTCGGGCACTCCACCATTAAAATAAATATTAATTTCACGTTTTTTATTAGAAATTTCCTTTTTTAAGGGTTTACTATGCTTTCATCACCCGCTATAACCAGGCTGAAAATAGCAGGCGCGCCATTTGCGTTTTTCCTGTTAGCAGTTCATTCACCTTTTTCTTACGGCGCACCAAAAGAAGTTAACATAAATAACGAACATATTTTTCTTAATACCCCTCAGGATGAGGAGACCGTTTTTAATATCACCAATGGCGGAAGTTTAACGGTCAGCAGTACCACGGCAGGTTTTCTTCCACCACGCAGTCTCATACTCTGAATGATGCGACGCTGACGCTGAATAGCGAGGCGGTATTTTCCGGCGATATTACAAGCGCAAACAGCCATATCCTTTTTTCCTATAGCACCTACTCAGGAAATATTCGCGCCGCAGGCTCAGAGAGCCTTGGTGACGTTTATATTAATAGTTCTCTTTTCAATGGCGGTATCAGGACGGGTGCCAATAACGCAGGCTATACGATAACGGTAAAAGACAGTACTTTTCAGGGACAGGGGTTTATTTCGCCGTTAGCTATCTATAGCGGGGGCCTGGTTGCGGAAAACAGCACGCTGTACAATCATAACTTTGTTGTAGCCGATCTAAGAAATGTCGATTCGGCGATCATGCAGAATATAAAAATCGTCAACACCAGCGATTACACTGGACCCAGCGCATTAGGCGTGGCCGGCATCTATATGGAAGATACGCACAACGCCGATATTCTTAATTCCGATATATACAGCGCAGGCACGGCGATAAGAGTGCGCAACAGCGCCGAAGACGATATCGTCAATAATCTGCTTATCAAAAACTCCATGCTGAAAGCCGAAGCCGCGGCGGCGCTGGAAGCCACCAACAGCAATCTCATTATTTACGCATCCAGCCTTGATTCGCTCAGCGACGGCAGCGCAATTGCCTGTTATGCCGGCAGCGCCGCGGTCAACGGCTGCGGTGCCCTGAATCTGGAAGGCACAAACGTACTGGTCAGCCAGCATTCGGCTATCAACAGCAATAATGTTGGGGTTTTTATTACCGGAAAAAAAGAAACCCAGCTTGATATTATTGACTCTACCATCAATGCGCAAAAAGCAGCTTTCAGCGTTAATAAAGGTGATACTACGATCGCGGTCTACAACAGCCGTGCATCGATAAAGCTGACGCCTTCCATCACCAGTAAAGAAAACCGGCTGCTGGAAGCGCTTGACGGCAGCAAGGTCGATTTTTCACTGTACAACGTCTATACCCGTGGCGATATTTTTGCCGACGAAAGCAGTCGGGTAAATGTGCTTTTAAGCGGCGCGAGTTTGCTGGAAGGTAATATAGCAGGTGTGGATACGCTGGAGATTAGCCGCAATGCAAGCTGGAAGATGACGGCAGATAATCATCTCAAAGAGATGCTTTTTACTGGCGGTTCCATTCTGCTGCCGGATGTCGGCCCAAATAATCAGTTTCATACATTAACCATAGAGAGCCTGACCGGCGCGGGCTTATTCGGCCTGAATACCAATTTGCAAACCATGCAGGGCGACAGGCTGAACATCACTAAAGATCTCTATGGCACATTTTTGCTGCGGATCGCCAACAGCGGTACGGAACCAGAAGATGCCGACGCTATGCTGAAGGTGGTTCAGGCTCCCAGCAATACCGCGCTTTTCGCGCTTTACGGCGGCAAAGTGGACGCGGGCGTCTGGCAGTATGACCTGGTACAGAAAGGCAATGACTGGTATCTGGCGAACAGCAACCGCCCCAATACGCCTGACGTGCCTGACGCACCCGACGCGCCTGATCATGGCGGAACGCCGCCCTCACAGCCTTCGCTTACGCCTTCTGCCAACGCCGTGCTGAATATGGCCGCCGCACCGGTCACTATTTTTAATAACGAGCTGCAGAATTTACGCCAGCGTAGAGGCGACGGTAAAAGCGGCGAAGAAGGCGGCGTTTGGGGCCGTTATATCCACCAGAACGCCCGGATAAATAGCGGGATAAGCAGCTGGCGGCTGGGACAGAACGGCTTTGAACTGGGCGGTGACAAGGCGGTTGCGGTGCGCGAAGGCGATCTCTTCGTCGGCGTAATGGCCTCCATCACCCACAACAGCGTCAGGGACGATCGCGGCGGCAACAGCCAGATTGACAGCTACAGCGCCGGCGCTTACGCCAGCTGGTTCGCGGATAGCGGCCTTTATATTGACGCCGTAGTCAAAGCAAACCGGTTTAATAACCGGCTACATACGCAGATGAGCGACGGAACGGCGGTCAGCGGCGGCTACAACCAGAACGGCCTGGGCGGCGCGCTGGAGAGCGGCTGGCACATCGCGCTGGCGGATAATTACTGGGCGGAACCCTTCGCCAGGCTCAGCGCTTTTCGGGCCGGCGGAAAAAGCGTAACGCTCAGCAACGGCATGAAGGCGCAAATCCGGCAGCCATCCTCGCTGCAGGCGGAAACGGGGCTGCAGTTCGGCAAGCGCATCCAGCTGGAAAAAGCCTCGCTGAATCCTTATCTGAAAGCCAGCGTGGCGCATGAATTCGTGAAAACCGGCAAAGTCTGGCTCAACGACAGCTGGGATTTCAATGAGGGTGCGGCAGCGACCAGCGGACGCTATGGCGCGGGCATCGATATCCGGCTGACGAAAGATGCTTCGCTGTTTACCGAAGCCGATTACCAGAAAGGCCGTACGATTGAATCGCCGGTGACGGCCAACCTCGGTTTCCGCCTGAATTTTTAAGGCATAAAAAAAACCTGCCATCGCTGGCAGGTTTTTTCGCTTATGAACGACGGGCGTCGTCTTACATCATGCCGCCCATGCCGCCCATTCCACCCATGCCGCCGCCTGCGCCCAGGTCTGGTGCGTCAGCTTTCGGCAGGTCGGTGACCATGCACTCGGTGGTGATCATCAGGCCCGCAACAGAAGCCGCGTACTGCAGCGCAGAACGGGTCACTTTGGTTGGGTCCAGGATACCGAAGTCGATCATATTGCCGTACTCTTCGGTCTGTGCGTTGTAGCCGTAGTTGCCGTCGCCCGCTTTCACGTTGTTAGCAACCACAGATGGCTCTTCGCCTGCGTTGGAAACGATCTGACGCAGTGGTGATTCCATTGCGCGCAGCGCAACTTTGATACCCACGTTCTGATCTTCGTTCTGGCCTTTCAGCTCGGACAGCAGAGCTGCAACGCGTACCAGCGCTACGCCACCGCCGGCAACCACGCCTTCTTCCACTGCTGCGCGGGTAGCGTGCAGGGCGTCTTCAACGCGTGCTTTCTTCTCTTTCATCTCAACTTCAGTTGCCGCGCCAACTTTCAGAACGGCTACGCCGCCTGCCAGTTTAGCCACGCGCTCCTGCAGTTTTTCACGATCGTAGTCGGAAGTCGCTTCTTCGATCTGCTGACGGATCTGGGTAACGCGGCCGGAGATCACGGACTCTTCGCCCACGCCATCGATGATGGTAGTGGTGTCTTTGTTGATCACAACGCGTTTTGCCTGGCCCAGGTCTTCCAGCGTCGCTTTCTCCAGCTCCATACCGATCTCTTCAGAGATCACGGTACCGCCGGTCAGAACAGCGATGTCCTGCAGCATGGCTTTACGACGATCGCCGAAGCCTGGCGCTTTAACCGCAGCCACTTTCACGATGCCGCGCATGGTGTTAACCACCAGCGTAGCCAGCGCTTCGCCTTCAACATCTTCTGCGATGATCAGCAGCGGCTTGCTCGCTTTCGCAACGGCTTCCAGGACTGGCAGCATTTCGCGGATGTTGGAGATTTTCTTGTCAGCCAGCAGGATGAAAGGGGATTCCAGCTCAACCGCGCCGGTTTCCGGCTTGTTGATGAAGTAAGGAGAGAGGTAGCCGCGATCGAACTGCATACCTTCAACCACGTCCAGCTCGTCCTGCAGGCCGGTGCCTTCTTCAACGGTGATAACGCCTTCTTTGCCTACTTTTTCCATCGCCTGAGCGATCAGCGTACCCACGCTCTCGTCGGAGTTAGCGGAGATAGTACCAACCTGAGCAATGGCTTTAGAGTCGGAGCAAGGAACGGAGAGTTTTTTCAGCTCATCAACCGCAGCGATAACCGCCTGATCGATGCCGCGCTTCAGATCCATCGGGTTCATGCCCGCAGCGACGGCTTTCAGGCCTTCGGTGATGATGGACTGCGCCAGTACGGTTGCAGTGGTGGTGCCGTCGCCTGCTGCGTCGTTCGCTTTAGAGGCGACTTCTTTCACCATCTGCGCGCCCATGTTTTCGAACTTGTCGTCCAGCTCGATTTCACGCGCGACGGAAACGCCGTCTTTGGTGATGGTTGGTGCGCCGAAGGATTTATCCAGCACCACGTTGCGGCCTTTCGGGCCCAGGGTCACTTTTACCGCATCTGCCAGTACGTTAACGCCACGGAGCATTTTTACACGTGCGTCGTTGCCGAATTTTACGTCTTTAGCTGCCATTATCAATATCCCTTAAATTCGTTTCGTTCAATGAGTTACGTAAATTACGCTTCAACAATTGCCAGAATGTCGCTTTCAGAAATGATCAGCACTTCCTGGTTGTCGATTTTCTCAGTTTTCGCACCATAGCCTTCGTTGAAAATCACGACGTCGCCGACTTTCACGTCCAGCGGCTTCACTTCGCCATTTTCCAGGATACGGCCATTGCCAACAGCCAGCACTTCGCCACGGGTAGATTTACCTGCTGCGGAGCCGGTCAGAACGATGCCGCCAGCTGATTTAGATTCCACTTCTTTACGCTTGACGATAACACGGTCGTGCAATGGACGAATTTTCATTGATAGCTCTCCTTTGAGAAGTCCAATCAGTCATTTTGGGATGAATGCCGGGCTTCACTGGCGCCGGCCTCGTGACGGAAGAGATAGGGACAGGCTTCCACCCTTTCAAGGGGTAAAAAAATAAAAATTTTGCTTCTGCGTTACGACTGCACAAATAACAGCCAGCAGAAAGGAGGAAAAAAGAAAAGGCGGGAGGCCCGCCTTCAGAGATTAACGCTCGTCGCGTTTGTCGTCGTGCTCAATCAGCGTCGTCTCTTTACGCTCATACTCGCCGTCCACGGTATAGCCGCTGTCCGGGCCGGCGCCAGGCCCGCGCCAGGTGCGCAGATGCGGCATCAGCTTCAGCGTCAGGTGCTTCTGCACCGGCGGCAGCAGCAGCAGCAGGCCCAGGAAATCGGTGAAGAAGCCGGGCAGCAGCAGCAGGAAACCGGCCAGGATCAGCGAGACGCTCTTCAGCATCTCCGCCGCCGGGCTTTCGCCTGCCGCCAGCTTCTGCTGCATCAGCATAAAGTTCTTCATGCCCTGATTTTTCACCAGCGAGATGCCGATAGCGGAGCTGAAGATTACCAGCAGCAGCGTCACCAGCACGCCTAAGACATGAGCGACCTGAATAAAGAGGGAGATCTCAATCCAGGCGAGAATAAAAAGTACCAGAAACGGTAACCAGCGCACCACAGTCTCCTGTCGGTTAGAGCCGCCGCGCGCCAGGCGCAGCGGCAGAAAAAGGGTATTAGTTAAAGATGGGCACGCCGCAACCGCTTTTCAACCGCAGGCGCAAAATTCCCTGGCGCGGCGCCAGCTAAACGCAAGCGATATGGCGCTGAAAAAAATGTCGCTGAAAGTGAAACCCGTCAATATTTTACCGAATATAGTCGTGCTCCCGATGGTGCAAAACGTTAACATATCGACCCGGACTGATGGCGACTAACGAATCACTCTGACACGGACTATAAAGAGTATAACCGGCAGCAATAACAAGAAGGTGCTCATGGCTAATGACATTCGTATCGAAGAAGACCTGTTAGGTATGCGTGAGGTGCCGGCGGAGGCCTATTACGGCATTCATACGCTGCGCGCGATCGAAAATTTCTATATCAGCAACAGCAAAATCAGCGACATTCCCGCCTTTGTGCGCGGCATGGTAATGGTAAAAAAAGCGGCCGCGCTGGCCAATAAAGAGCTGCAGACCATCCCGCGCAATATCGCCAACGCGATCGTTAAAGCCTGCGATGAAGTGTTGGAGAACGGCAAATGCATGGACCAGTTCCCGGTCGATGTTTACCAGGGCGGCGCCGGCACCTCGGTCAACATGAACACCAATGAAGTGCTGGCCAACATCGGCCTGGAGCTGATGGGCCATCAGAAAGGGGAATATCAGTACCTGAACCCCAACGATCATGTTAACAAATGTCAGTCCACCAACGACGCCTACCCAACCGGTTTCCGCATCGCGGTTTACAGCTCCATCCTGCAATTACTGGAATCTATCGGCAAGCTGAGCGAGGGTTTCGAGCGTAAAGCCGTGGAGTTCAACACCATCCTGAAAATGGGCCGCACCCAGCTGCAGGACGCCGTGCCGATGACGCTGGGCCAGGAGTTCCATGCGTTTAACGTGCTGCTGAAAGAAGAGATCAAAAACATCCTGCGCACGGCTGAACTGCTGCTGGAGGTCAACCTGGGCGCCACGGCCATCGGTACTCGCCTGAATACGCCGGACGGCTATCAGCAGCTGGCGGTGCAGAAGCTGGCCGAAGTCAGCAATCTGCCCTGCGTGCCGGCGGAAGATCTGATCGAGGCGACCTCGGACTGCGGCGCCTATGTGATGGTACACAGCTCGCTGAAGCGCCTGGCGGTAAAACTGTCGAAGATTTGCAACGATTTGCGCCTGCTCTCTTCCGGCCCGCGCGCCGGCCTGAACGAAATCAACCTGCCGGAACTGCAGGCGGGTTCTTCTATTATGCCGGCGAAGGTCAACCCGGTGGTGCCGGAAGTCGTGAATCAGGTCTGCTTTAAGGTTATCGGCAACGACGTCACGGTAACGATGGCGTCGGAAGCTGGCCAGCTGCAGCTGAACGTTATGGAGCCGGTCATCGGCCAGGCGCTGTTTGAGTCGGTGGATATCCTGACCAATGCCTGCGCCAACCTGCTGGAAAAATGCGTCGACGGCATCACCGCCAACAGAGCGGTTTGCGAAGCCTACGTCTTTAACTCAATCGGCATCGTCACCTATCTGAACCCCTATATCGGCCATCATAACGGCGATATCGTCGGCAAAATCTGCGCCGAAACCGGGAAAAGCGTGCGGGAAGTGGTGCTGGAGCGCGGCCTGCTGACCGAAACCGAACTGGACGACATCTTCTCGACGCAAAACCTGATGTATCCGGTCTATAAAGCTAAACGCTACACCGATGAAGAGTAACTGTCCGCTATAGGCAGAAAAGGCACGTTGGTTCGCAGAACTACGTGCCTTTTTTTATGCGCGAAGTTACATGCTATCAACTAATTTCTAACCAAAAACACCACGGGAGCAAACCATGATTTTACCAGAGCTTATTGTCGTGCTGGCGGCGATCTATCTGGGGGCGCGACTGGGCGGCATCGGCATCGGCTTCGCCGGCGGCGTGGGTATGCTGATTTTAACGCTGGGTTTTCAAATCAAGCCAGGAACGATTCCGTTCGACGTCATTGAAATCATTATGGGCGTCATCGCCGCCATCGCAGCGATGCAGGTCGCAGGCGGCATGGACTATCTGGTCAGCCTGGCCGAGCGTCTGCTGCGCAGGCATCCGCGCTACGTCACTTTTCTGGCGCCGCTGGTGACCTATCTGATGACGCTGCTGGCGGGTACCGGCCACACAGCGTTCTCCACGCTGCCGGTGATTGCCGAAGTGGCGAAGGAACAGGGCGTTCGCCCTTCCCGGCCGCTCTCTATCGCGGTGGTCGCTTCACAGATTGCGATTACCGCTTCGCCTATCTCTGCCGCCGTGGTTTTCCTTTCCGGCATTCTGGAACCGAAAGGCGTCAGCTATCTGGGCCTGCTGGCCGTCGCGATCCCTTCCACGATGGTGGCGATCTTTATTGCCGCGATGATCACCAATTTCCTGGGAAAAGAGCTGCATGAAGATGAGATTTACCAACAGCGGCTGGCGAAAGGCGAGGTCACGCTGCGCGGCGCAACCCGCTTTGAAGAGAAGCCGGGCGCGAAGCGTTCGGTGCTGCTTTTTCTGACAGGTATTATCGCCGTGGTGCTGTACGCCACGGCGATCAGCGATACCGTCGGCCTGATTAACAATCCTGTGCTGCCGCGTAACGAAGCGATCGTGGTCTTTATGCTGACCATCGCGGCGCTGATCTGCCTGACCTGCAAAGTGGATACCGCGAAGATTCTTACGGCCAGCACGTTCCGCTCCGGTATGAGCGCCTGTATCTGCGTGATGGGCGTCGCCTGGCTGGGCGATACCTTTGTAAAAGCGCATATCGGCGAGATTCAGGATTTCGCCGGCAGCCTGCTGCGCGACTATCCGTGGATGCTGGCGGTGATCCTCTTTTTCGCCTCGACGCTGCTCTATTCGCAGGCCGCTACCACCAAAGCGCTGATGCCTGCGGCGCTGCTGCTGGGCGTATCGCCGCATACCGCTATCGCCTCTTTCGCCGCCGTTTCGGCGCTGTTCGTGCTGCCGACCTACCCTACGCTGCTGGCCGCCGTAGAGATGGACGACACCGGCTCTACCCGCATCGGCAAATTTGTGTTTAATCACTCTTTCATTGTGCCGGGCACGCTGGCGATTGCGCTTTCTGTCGCCTTTGGTTTTGTTTTCGCCAATCTCTTTCTGTAATGTCGCCGGCGGGCCGCCTCAACGGCCCGCTTCATTAAACCTTCCGTTAACATCGCGCAGAATAGCGCTTCCCGCCGCAGCCGGTTACATCCTGCAAAAGCAGCCATCGTGAGGCCGTGATATAGTTTGCGCCTTGCACGAGATCCCCGCCTCAGCCAGAACCGGGGATCGCCGTTTGGTTTATGTCGTTAGTGGAAAGTGATTCCTGTCATGATTAAGCGCATCTTTACCAGCCTGTTGCTGACGCTGGCCGTCCTTTTCAGCGTCGGCGCCAGCGCCTCGCTGTTCGGCCAGAGCGCCAGCAGCCACTTTGGCACCGTCGATCAGGCTTTCAGCTTTGACTTCACCCAGCGGGCCGATCGGCTGACGCTCAGCTGGCGGATTTCCCCCGGCTACTACCTTTATCGCCAGCAGATTACCCTGACCGCGCACGGCGCGAAGCTGGCCGACTGGACGCTGCCCGCAGGCAAACCGCATGAAGATGAGTTTTACGGCAAGACGCAAATTTATCCCGACAGCCTGACGCTGCCGCTGACGATTACCCAGGCGGATAAGGGCGCGACGCTGAGCGTTACTTATCAGGGCTGCGCCGCCGCAGGTTTTTGCTATCCGCCGGAAACCCGCAGCGTGCCGCTAAACGAGGTTGCCGCCGCCAGCCAGGCCGCCGCAGCGCAATCAGCCCAAAGCTCAGCGACCGCGCCGCCGGTGGAGAACAAACTGCCCTTCTCGCCGCTGTGGGCTTTGCTGATCGGGATCGGCGTCGCCTTTACGCCCTGCGTGCTGCCGATGTATCCGCTGATCTCCGGCATTATTCTTGGCGGCAATCGCCGCTATTCGCTGAAGCGACTTTTTGCGCTCTCTGTGGTGTATGTCCAGGGCATGGCGCTGACCTATACGGCGCTGGGCGTCATTGTTGCCGCCGCCGGGCTGCGCTTCCAGGCCGCGCTGCAGTCGCCTGCGGTGCTGATCGGTCTCTCCGCGCTGTTTATTCTGCTGGCGCTGTCGATGTTCGGATTGTTCACCCTGCAGCTTCCTTCCTCGCTGCAAACCCGGCTGACGCTGCTCAGCAACCGTCAGCAGGGCGGCTCGCTGCCCGGCGTCTTTTTGATGGGCGCGCTGGCGGGATTAATCTGCTCGCCCTGCACTACCGCGCCGCTCAGCGCCATCCTGCTTTATATCGCCCAGAGCGGCAATATGCTGGCTGGCGCAGGAACGCTCTGGCTTTACGCAGTAGGTATGGGATTGCCGCTGATTATCGTTACGCTGTTCGGCAATCGCCTGCTGCCGAAAAGCGGCGCGTGGATGCAGACGGTGAAAGAAGGTTTCGGCTTTGTGATTCTGGCGCTGCCGGTGTTCCTGCTGGAGCGTGTGGTCGGCGAAGTGTGGGGAATGCGTCTGTGGAGTATGCTGGCCGTGGCCTTTTTCGGCTGGGCTTTTACCAGCCTCAAAGCCGCTAACGGCTGGCTACGTCTGGGACAAATCGTCATGCTGGCGGCCGCGCTGGTGTCCGCCCGTCCGCTGCAGGACTGGGCATTTGGCGCGCCCGCCGCGCAAAGCCATGCGGCGCTGAATTTTACGCGTATCGACAACGTTGACCAGCTCGATCGGGCATTGCAGCAGCATAACGGCATCACCATGCTCGATCTCTACGCCGACTGGTGCGTCGCCTGCAAAGAGTTCGAAAAGTATACGTTCAGCCAGCCCGCTGTACAGAATGCGCTGAATAACGCGCAGCTGCTGCAGGCCAACGTCACCACCAACGGTGCCGAAGAGAGAGCGCTGTTGGCGAAGCTGAACGTGCTGGGACTGCCTACCATTCTGTTTTTCGACGCCAGCGGCCAGGAGATCCCCGGCTCGCGCGTAACCGGTTTTATGGATGCGACGGCGTTTCGTCAGCATTTGCAGAAAGTCGCGCAGTAAACGACACTGGTGGGGAATTTTACGGTGACCGTAAATAATGCATTCAAGAGGAGAGTCGCTTGCAACGTGAACAGGTACTCGAGCATGCACTGAACGTACTCGAGCAAAACGGGCTGGCCGCCTCAACGTCCTTCGCCATGATGGCGGAGGCGGCGGCCTGTCGACAGGAAGATCTCCAGCGTTACTGGCCCGATCGCGAGGCGCTGCTATATGACGCCTTGCGCTATCACAGCCAGCAGGTAGATATCTGGCGGCGCAAGCTGCTGCTGGATGAAACCTTAAGCCCGGCGAAAAAGCTGCTGGCGCGCTATCAGGTACTCGAAGAGGCGGTGAACAACAACCGCTATCCCGGCTGTCTGTTTGTTGCGGCATGCAGCTTCTATCCGCAGCCGGATCACCCTATCCATCAGGTCGCCGAGCAGCAGAAACGCGCGTCCTGGCAATACACCCACCAGCTGCTGACGCAGCTTGAAACCGATAATCCTGAGCTGCTCGCTCATCAGATGGAGCTGATCCTGGAAGGCTGCCTGAGCCGCCTGCTGGTGAAGCGCAACGTGCAGGAAGTGGTTACAGCCCGCTCGCTGGCGGAAGATGTGCTGAGCATCGCGCTGTGCCGTAAGAATGGCGCGCTGACCTGACAGCGGTCGTGGCAAGCCAGGCCGACGGCCCGCTCCGCCACGCAGGCCGGGAGGTTTTGCATAACTTTCGGGCTGACTGTCTGAAAAGCAGGCAGTCAGTCACGCTTTATCGCTTTTTTATGACAAAGCCGTTGACGGCGGACGCCCTTTACGGTTTAATGCGCCCCGTTGCCCGGATAGCTCAGTCGGTAGAGCAGGGGATTGAAAATCCCCGTGTCCTTGGTTCGATTCCGAGTCCGGGCACCATCTATTAAAGTACGCTGGTTAAAGGTCATCCTTTAACGGGCGGAACAAAGGAGATGGTAAGTCGGCATCGCAGTGTTTAACGAATTTGTACACTCGATGTTGATAGCCAGATTCCTCTAAAAAAGGACACCTGTTCGCGCAGGTGTCCTTTTTTTATATCGTTAATTATTCCCACCGCTGGTTAAAATGTCTAACCTCCTCTGGCTGACGGCCATCCCACAGCAGGCTCGCATACTGTGTATGCAACCGATCGGTTAGCGTTGATTTCAGCGCCCCGCTCTCGCCGGTATGGGTTTGCTTTGTGTTTTGTCTGCCGCATCCGTCCTTTGATCATCCTTCTGACTATTGAGAATATGTTTGGCTTGAAATAGTCCGGGCAGGGCAATTCCAAACTCTTTTTAGTTTATGGAAAGAAAGCCTGGGGGAACAATGAATGCTCGTTTCATGAGCTTGTTGGCAGTGCCAACAAGGTTGCTTTGTGACCAGGCATAACCGGGAAATTAACAAGAAGACCTTTAACGACTCCTTCATTTATTCTTTAGTCAGCGTTCACGAATACCACGCTGCAACATTGCTTTTGGGGGATGTAAAATGCAATAATCAGCGTTAATTTTGCATTTATATCCCGATTGCCGAGTGTAAAGTATGAAAATTAGCGCCCTGACTGAGCGACTCTCGCAGAAAATCGTTGGCCTGATCGATACCGGCAACATTGCACCGGGCGCGCACCTGAGCGTGCCTAAACTGGCCGAAACCTTTGACGTCTCGCGCTCGCCGGTGCGCGAGGCGCTGGTCTATCTCGAGCAAAAAGGCGTTCTGCAGCAGAAGCTCAATCGCGGTTTTTTTGTTAAAGAGGATTATGCGCCGCAGCAGCATGACGAAGCGGCGCCTGCCGACGGCAGCGACCTGCCGGAGTATTACCAGCTGGCGGAAGACTGGCTACAGGACAATATCGACGCGGAAGTCACCGAACTTTATCTGATGAAACGCTACAACCTGACCAAAAGCCAGCTTTCGACGCTGCTGGCGCGCGGCATCAGCGAGGGTTGGGTGGAGCGCAAGCAGGGTTACGGCTGGCGTTTTCTGCCGGTGGCGAAAACCAAAGCAGCGCTGGAAAACATCTTTAGTTTTCGTATGGTAATTGAGCCGATGGCGATTCTGGAGCCCACCTTCAACGCTCCTCAAGAGAAAATCGACGAGCTCCGGCGAGAGCTGGAGATGCTGCTCGACAATGGCATCGCACGCCTGTCGCCAAAACAGCTGCAGCTGGCTGGCTATCGCTTTCACGAGACGGTCATCGGCTTCTCCAATAACCCCTTCTTTGAAATCTCGCTGCGCAACGTCAACCGCATGCGTATGCTGATGGACTACCGCATCATGGACGATCGCAGCCGCTACTACGCTGAGGTCAAAGATCATATGCGCCTGCTGGCGCTGATTGAGTCGGGACAGCGTATCGAAGCCTCTTACATGATGAAGCAGCATCTGGCGGTGGCGCTGGAAAATAAAAAAATGCGCCGTATCAGCGCGGAAGCCTGAAAGGTAAACGACTCATTCCCTGAGCCGTCTGTTTTTATGCCGCGGTGGAATAGATGGGATAAAGCCCCAGCAGCAGGCCCGAAGCCAGAAAAATCATACAGAGCAGAAATGCCCACTTAAAGGTGTATTTCTGATGGTCGCTAAATTCGACGCCTGCCAGCCCCACCAGCAGATAGGTTGACGCCACAAGCGGACTGAGCAGGTGCACCGGCTGCCCAACCAACGAGGCGCGGCCAATTTCAATCGGCTCGATGCCGTACACTTTCGCCGCTTCCGCCAGCACCGGTAGCACGCCATAGTAAAAGGCGTCGTTCGACATGAAGAAGGTGCCCGGCAGGCTGATCAGCGCGGTGATCGGCGCCAGATAGGGCCCCCACGACTGCGGTAGAATAGCCAGTAGCGAACCGGACATCGCCGTCACCATGCCTGTACCAGACAGGATCCCGGCGAAGATGCCCGCAGCAAGGAAGATCGAGGTCTGATTAAGCGCCGCCGGCGCATGCGCGGCGATACGCTGACGCTGCGCATCCAGATGGGGATAGTTGATCAGCAGCGCCAGCGCGAAGGCGACCATAAACAGCACCGACAGCGGCAGCAGCTCCATCACCAGTGACGCCATCAGTATTAGCGTCAGACCAGCGTTCAGCCAGAAGAGTTTCGGCCGACGCAGCTCTTCGTTTACCTCATTAATCGCGGGCAGATAACTCTCCGCGTCCTCTTCCACCACCGAACCGTCGGCGCGGGTCTGAATGCTCAGTTTTCCCAGGCGGCGACGCTCGCGAATACCTATATACCATGCCAGCACCAGCACACCGACAAAGCCGCACACCATCGATGGGATGAGCGGAATAAAGAGATCGCTCGACTCTACTTTCAGCGAGGCCGCTACGCGCGCCAGCGGCCCGCCCCACGGCAGCAGATTGGTAATGCTGCCGGCGAGGAACACCACACAGGTTAATGAGAGTGGATCCAGGCGGATACGTTTGAACAGCGGCAGCATCGCGGTAACGCAAATCATATAGGTGGTGGAGCCGTCGCCATCCAGCGAAACCATCGCCGCCAGCACTGCGCTGCACATAACTGCTTTAACCGGATCGCCATTAATAATTCGCAGGAAGAAGCGAATAATGGGATCGAATAAACCGGTATCGAACATGGTGCTGAAATAAAGAATGGCGAAGATCACCATAATGGCGGTCGGTGCGACTTTCTTTAATCCCTCTATCATCATCTCGCCCATCTCGCCGCCAAAACCGGCAATTAACGCGAAGATTATGGGAATAATCGTCAGTGCGACCAGAGCAGAAAGCTTTTTAGTCATAATCAGGATCATAAAGACCACGATCATGCCGTAACCCAGCAAAGAGAGCATAAGAGCCTCCGGCACCCTTATAAATAAAGGCGCGAGTAAAGTTGTCATCGTTATATTTTTTACAGCGCGGGAAAATTAGCTCATATGCATACCGCCGTTGACGGAGAAATTCGCGCCGGTGGCGTAGCCCGATTCATCGGAGGCGAGCCAGGCGCAGATTGAGGCGATTTCCGACGGCGATCCCAGTCGACGCACCGGGATCTCCTGCACGATCTTGTCAATCACCTGCACCGGCGTGACGGTTTTCAGCTTGCTGGTGGCGAGATAGCCCGGCGACACGGTATTCACGGTGACGCCGCGCGCGGAGACTTCGCGCGCCAGCGCGCGGGTAAAACCGCGTACCGCATATTTTGCCGTGGAGTAGTTCACCTGGCCGACGGTGCCGATTTGCGCATTAAGCGAAGAGATATTAATAATACGTCCCCAGCCGCGCGACATCATGCCATCGATCACCTGGCGCGTGACGTTAAACAGCGAATTCATATTGGTATCAATAACCGCTTGCCACTCCTGCGGCTGCATATCACGGAATAACGCATTACGCGCGGTGCCGGCATTATTGATTAGCACGTCTACTTCGCCAATCTCACGCCGGATCTTTTCAAAGGTTTTAACGGTAGAGTCCCAGTCAGCGACATTACCTTCCGAGGCGATAAAGTCGAAGCCCAGTTTTTTATTATCATCCAGCCAGGCCTGTTTTCTTTTTGAATCAGGACCGCAACCGGCAATGACTTTAAAGCCGTCTTTTGCCAGCCGACGACAAATCGCCGTGCCGAGACTGCCCATTCCAGAGGTGACATACGCGATACGTTGGGTCATACCCTTACTCCCAGATGCATTTTTTTAACATTTGTTTACTTCGCATTAACAGTAAGCGGCGTGCCCGATTTTTCTGCAATCTGCCTGCGTCGAAAATGTGAACAGGATCGGCTAATTTATGCTTTTAAAGATATGTAAATGCAATGATGCAATATGGCCGATAAAAGTGCTTTTAGGGATTCCGCAGTTTTATCAGCGCTTAAAATCCGCTTAGTATCGCTTTTATTTAGTGATTTTAGTTAATGCCGTGAGGTTCATCACAAGATAAACAATGCATTTGTATTAATATAAATGCATTGATCTGGAGGGTTGCATGACATTTGCCTATGTGGGTTGCCGAACGTCCGCCTGGCGCGGCGCGCGTGGAAAAGGAATCGAAGTCTATCAGGTGCTGCCAGATGGCGAGTGGCGGCTTATTCAGTGCGTAGAATCGGTGCAGGAGAACCCCTCATGGCTGACGCTGGATCCGCTTCGCGATCGTCTTTACGCGCTGCACGGCGACGGGGATGTTGTTGCGGTCTGGAAGCGCAATCAGGAGAGCGGCCTGCTAAGCCTGCTAACACAACAGACCACTGGTCCGCGTCATGCACATCCCGATCTCGATCCGCAGCGACGCAATAACCCGGTCGGCGCGGCGTTGACGCCTGATGGCCAGTATCTGCTGATCGCCAACCATGAAGCGGGCAATATTGCGGCGCTCGCTATTGATCAACAAGGATTGCAGCCGCCCCACTCGCTGGCACGCCTTCCCGGCCACTCTGCCATGCAGGAGGCGCCGGAAAGTCTGTCCCGACCCCATGAAATTGTCTTTGCGCCCGGCAGCGATCTGTTCGCCGTGCCGATACAGGGACGCGCGGCGGGCAACGGCATCGATATGATCCGGCTTTATCGCTGGCATCAGGGTGAAGCGCGGCTGCTGGATGAAATCAGGCTCGCGCCCGGCAGCTGGCCGCGCCACGTCGACTTTCATCCCAGCGGAAAATGGCTTTACGGCCTGAGCGAGCTGAGCAGCACGCTGACGGTACTGGAGGTTGATGCTCAGCGCGGCGCGCTGAGGCTAAAACAGACGCTGAGCGCGCTGCCGGAGGGCTATCTGACACGCAGCGACGCCAGCGAGATTGAGGTGCATCCCAGCGGCCGTTTTGTCTACGCGGCGAATCGCGGTCATGACAGCATCGGCGTGTTTGCGGTGGATGTGCAGGCGGGTACGCTCAGCGTGATTAACTGGGTGGACTGTGGCGGCAAAACGCCCCGCTTTACCACGCTTTCCCCGGACGGGCGCCGCTTCTTTAGCGCCAATGAGGAGTCCGACACCATTGAGGTGTTTGACGTCGATGAGCAAACCGGCCTGCTGCGCAGGCGTGGACAGACGATAGTCACGGCCAGCCCAACCTGTCTCTGCTTCGCTAGCGCAACGTAACAACGCTGCCTGCCCCTTCCTCCTCCTGACCACGTTTGTTGGCGGCGGTCAGGCTTTCAATCAGGGTTTTTACCGAGGGCGACGCCAGCGCATGCGCCTTGACGCCCAGCAGCAGCTCCCGCTTCGCCCAGGGCTCCGCCAGCGGAATGGCTCGCACGTCGCGGTGTAGCGAGGCGGGCGCGATCTCATTCACCGGCAGGATGGCGATACCAAGCTGCTGGCTCACCAGCTCCGCCATCGAGACGAAGCTGCTTACGCGCAGCCCAATACTGAGCGTTCTGCCCAGCCTGCGCGCCTCGCGTTCCAGAATATGGCTGACGGCGCTGTCGCGATGCGGTCCGATGATCCGTTCCTCCAACAGATCGGCCAGCCGCAGCGACGGGCGCGCCGCCAGCGCATGGCCGTGCCATACCAGTACGGAGAGCTGATCCTGCTGCCACGGCCAGACGTCGATGCCGGACGCGGGCGTCCAGCTGGAGAAGATGCCGACGTCGGCGTTGCCCTCCAGCAGCCCCTGCACTACGCCGACGCCGGTCTGCTCTTCAATATCGATATCGGTTTGCGGATAGTGCGTCAGAAACTGGCTGATGGCGCGCGGCAGACAGTGCATCAGCGCCGCGGAAATCGTGAAGATGCGGATATGGCCGCGGATCCCTGCGGCGTAATCGCTCAGCTCCTCTTCCATCTGCTCCAGATTGCGGAATATCTGACGCGCGTGATAGAGCAGCGAATGGCCTGCTGGCGTCAGCTCGATGCCGCGCGGCAGGCGCAGCATTAGCTGCGTGCCCACCTGCTGCTCCAGTTCGGCGATGCGCTTACTTACCGCCGAAACCGCAGTATGCTTGCGCCGTGCTGCGTGGGTCAGGTTTTGCGTTTCCGCCACGGCGACAAAGAGAGATAACGAGACCAGATCGTAACGCATAGTCAGCCTTTCAGGGTTTGCTGAATAACAAAGGGCAAGATGCCGCCATGCAGCAGATAGCCAAGCTCCTGCTGCGAGTCGATCACCGCCGTCAGCGCGAACTCGCCGAGTAGCCTGCTATCTCGACTGATGCGCAGCTGCAGCGGCGTTGTGCCGGGCTGTAAATGTTCCAGCCCGACGAAATCCAGCGTTTCGCTGCCGTCCATCTCCGGGAGACGCGCCGCCTCGCCCGCGCAGAAGTGCAGCGGCAGGATCCCCATGCCAATCAGATTGGTGCGATGGATGCGCTCAAAGCTCTCCGCCACTACCGCCTTAACGCCCATCAACGCCTGCGCTTTCGCCGCCCAGTCGCGGCTGGAGCCAGCGCCGTAGCGTTCGCCGGCGAACACCACCAGCGGCACGCCGGGCGCCAGCCAGCTCTGCGCCGCTTCATAAGCAGGCAAGATCTGCTGATGGTCGGCATCCCAGGCGAACCCGCCGCCGCCGCGTTTTTCCGGCGGCAGCAGCCGGTTCGCCAGCGCCTTGTTGGTGAAGGCGCCGCGCACCATCACCTCATGATTGCTGCGTCGCGTCGAGTAGAGATTGAGATCCTGCGGATCCTCATGGTGTTCCAGCAGCCATTTTCCCGCCAGGCTGGTGGGCGGAATAGCGCCCGCCGGCGAGATATGGTCGGTGGTAACGTCGTCGCCGAACCACAAAAAGGGGCGCGCGTCGTGCAGCGAGAGCGGCGCAGCGGGATCGCGCGGCAGACGCTGCAGATAACCAGGACGACGCAGATAGGTCGAACTCGCTTCCCACGGATAGTGCATGCTGCCCGGCGCGGCGATCTGCTGCCAGTGCGGTGTGCCCTGCCAGATAATCTCGCGACGTTTAACGTAAAATTCCCGCTTCATGGCGCGCTCGACCCACTCTTCCACCTCTTCGCGCGTCGGCATTAAGTCTCGCATGCGGATCGGCTGCTGCTGCGCGTCGTAGCCCAGCGCGTCGTGAACCATATCATGGGAAATATGGCCCGCCAGCGCCCAGGCGATCACCAGCGCCGGAGAGGTGAGATAGCCGTGCCCGAGGCTGGGATTGACGCGACGGGGAAAGTTACGGTTGCCCGACAGCACGCAGACCGCCTGCAACCCCTCGTTCACCAGCGACTCCATAGCAGGCTGCAGCGCGCCGGAGCTACCGATGCAGGTCATGCAGCCATAGCCGGTAACGTCGAAGCCTGTCTTCTCCAGCTCGCTCAGCAACCCGCAGGCGCTGAGATAGTCGGTGACGCCGCGCGAACCTGGTGAAAATGAGGTCTTTACCCACGGTTTGGGCTTCAGGCCATGCCGCGCGGCGTTGCGCGCGAACAGCGCCGCCTGGATCACCAGCCAGGGATTGGCGGTGGTGGTGCAGCTGGTAATGGCGGCGATAGCGATAGCGCCCTGCTCAATCGCCTGCGGATAAGCGGCGTGCTGCCAGCGGCCGTTACGCGCTTCAGCCGTCAGGCTGTCGTAAAAGCTTTCGGCGGCGCGGCCCAGCGGGATCTGCTGATGCGGATTCATCGGCCCTGCCATACAGGGTTCGATGCTGCCGAGATCCAGCGCGATCAGCTGAGTAAATTCAGGCGTCGGCGTCTCCGGCGAACGCCACAGATGCTGCTCTCGCATATAAGCGTGGATAATCGCCTGCTTCTCTTCACTGCGTCCGGTCATCTGCACATAGTCGGCGCTGCGATCGTCCCACGGGAAAAACACCACCGTGGCTCCATACTCCGGTGCCATATTAGCGATGGTGGCGCGCGACTCCAGCGGCAGCAGATGTAACGACGGGCCGGTAAATTCGACGAACTTGCCGACCACGCCCTTTTCGCGCAGGAGGCGCGTAATATGCAGCGCCAGATCGCTGTCGCTGACGTCAGCGGCCAGCGTGCCCGACAGCGAAATACCGATAACCTCCGGAAAGCGCAGCGTGACCGGTTCGCCTACCAGCGTCGCCTGGCCTTCCAGTCCGCCGACGCCCCAACCCAGAATACCCAGCGCGTTGATCATCGGCGTATGGCTGTCCGTCGCCACCATGCAGTCGGCGTGCAGCAGCGGTACGCTTTCCCGCTCGTCCACCGTAACCACTTCGGCAATCGCCTCCAGGTTCATCAGGTGAATAATGCCGGTGCCCGGCGGAATGACGCGGAAGTTGTCCAGGCTCTGCTCGGCCCAGCGAATAAAGCGATAGCGCTCGGCGTTGCGGCGAAAGTCGAATTGCAGGTTCTGCTCCAGCGCGTCGGCGGAGGCGTAGCGTTCGACAATAACCGAGTGATCGATGGTCAGCACCGCCGGAATATGCGGATTGATGCGCTGTGGATCCCCGCCGAGTTCGGCAGTGAGATCGCGCATCGCGGCAAAGTCCGCCAGGGCAGGCAGGCAGGTGGTGTCGTGAAACATCAGGCGGTCGGGATAAAACGCGACTTCTCCAGCCCGCTCTTCACCCTGTAGCATACGCAGGAAATGGGGCAGCGCCTGCGGCGAGCGCAGCGCGACGTTCTCCAGCAGAATACGCAGGCTGAACGGCAGGCGCTGTAGCTGGTCGAGCGGCAGCAGACGGGTCAGATCGAGAAACTGAAAGGGGCGGCCATCAATGACCAGCGTTGAGCGTTCCAGAGATAAGGGCGATGTCATACAAACCTTCTGCTATCACAGCATTGTTATGTTCTCAGATGGATAACGTGCCACGTCAGGAAAGGATTGAAAATTGAACCTTAAATAAGAAAGCGTTCTCATAACGAGAACGCTCTGCGAGCGGTTCAGGCGTCAGCCAGATAGCGGTTAATGATGGATTGCAGGCTGCCATCCTGCTGCCACTGGGTCAGCAGTTCAACAAGTTTTTCATAGCGCGCTGGCTGCTGGCGAGGCACGCAAATCGCCTGGTTGATGGCGCCAAAGTTGTCCGGCAAAACACGGTAGCCCGCTTGTTCGCGGGCGGCGCGTTCCAGCGGCTGGCGAATGCCGGCCGCCATATCCCCTTCTCCTCTCAGAAACGCGTCTATCGCCTCCTGTGAGGAAGCCAGACGATTCAGCTTCGCGTGCTGCAGCTGGCGCGTCAGATGCAGATCGTAGGCGGCGCCCTTGCCGACATTAATCACCACGCCCGGCTGATCCATCTGGTCAACGCTCTGCCAGTTGCTCTCCGCTTTCACCAGCACGGTGCCCTGAATTTGAATATAGGGCTGCGTGAAACGCAGCACCTCTTCACGTTTGGGATCGACGGCGAGAAACGCGATATCCCAGCGGCTATTTTGCGCGTCGTCCACCACTTTTCCTGCAGTAAGGTAAGTGACGAACTGCGGCTGACTGCCGAGCGCGGCCGCTATTTTACGGGCAATCTCGACGGTAATGCCGCCTGGCGCGCCGTCTGGCAAGGTGTTGGCCAGAACGGCGTTGCCGAGATTAATAGCGAAACGGATTTCTGAATCAGCGGTGACTGACATGCGGTTCCTCCGGGAAGCGGTCGTTTGGCTCCTGCTGGCTGGTCTCGAAGTTTAACCGCTGGATTTTACCGGCAACGAAGAGATAGCAGCAAAGGTTCAGGAAGGCGCAGATGCCCACGAAAATCAGTGCGCCGTTAAAGGAGCCTGTATCCTTAATAATGTAGGCGATGATAATGGGCGTGAAGATCCCGGAGATATTGCCAATCATATTAAACAGGCCGCCGCTCAGACCTACCGCTTCTTTTGGCGAGAAGTCAGAGACTACGCACCAGCCCATAGCGCCGAACCCCTTGCCGAAGAAGGCGAGCGACATGATCGCCACCACAACCCAGGCGGAGTCGACGTAGTTGCAGATCACCATGCTGACGGCCAGCAGCATGCCGATGACGATCGGCGTTTTACGCGCCGCCGACAGGCTAAAGCCGCGTTGTAGCATAAAGTCGGAGAGCACGCCGCCCAGCAGCGCGCCCGCACAGCCGCACAGCGCCGGAAGCGAGGCGACAAAGCCCGCTTTCAGAATGGTCATGCCGCGATCGTGTACCAGGTAAACCGGGAACCAGGTCAGGAAGAAGTAGGAGAGCACGGTGAAAAAGAACTGCCCCATATAAACACCCAGCGCAAGGCGGCTGGTTAGCAGCTTTTTGGTGTAGCCTCTGCCGCTGACGTCTCCTTTTTTCGCGGTTTTAAGGTTGGTCAGGCCGCCGCCGGACTGAATGTATTCCAGCTCGGCATTGTTAACCAGCGGATGGACTTTCGGCGTATCGGCCAGCACGCGGCTCATCAGCAGCGATATCAGGATGCCGATGCCGCCCATAAACCAGAACACCGATTCCCAGCCGAAGGTCCAGGAGAACCAGCCCATCAGCGGCAGGAAGACCACCAGCGCGAAATATTGCGCGGCAGTGGTAAAGCCAGAAGCCTTACCGCGTTCACGCGCCGGGAACCAGGCGGCGAGAAAGCGCGAGTTGGCTGGCAGCGTTGGGGCCTCGATCAGTCCCATCATAAAGATAAAACCGAACATCAGGACGCGCGTCACCCAGACGTTGTCAAACGCGGTGCTGAACCCCACCAGAAAAACAAAGAACGACCAGACGAAGACACCGGTCACCAGCACTTTTTTCGAGCCAAAGCGATCCAGCAGCCAGCCGCCGGGATATTGTCCCAGCACGTAAGCCCAGGTGAAGGTAGAGATAAGATAGCCCAGCGCGACAATATCCAGGCCGGCGGCTTTCACCATATCCGTTCCGGCGATAGAGAAAGTGGCGCGATCGCCGTGATTCAACGCAATACTGAGGAACACCATCAGCAAAATCATATAACGATAGTGCGTCGGCTTATTTTTTCGTGGTGCAGAGTGTAAGGTATCCATTATGTCGGCCTTTTTTGCCATTCGATTAATTAAATCGGTAAAGTTCAGCCGGATTTGCCACAAATAACTTGTGCCGAACCTGTTCATTACTTGCCCAGTGAAAGACTTTCGAAAGAATTAACGCATCGTCTGGCATTTTTTTATTTGCGCTTATCAGGCTAGGGTGCGGCCAGTCGCTTCCCCATAACACGCGTTCTGTCGCTTCATGCAAAAAACTTTTTATAACGGCGGACATGTCTGACACATCCTCACGCTGTGACTGATGGTAAAGTCCGGAAAGCTTGACCCAGCAGCGCCCCCGGTTGATCAATTCCCACGCCAGCCGCCAGACCGGATGCGCCATCGGTTCAGGCTGCGGCAGGCGGAAAACATGGTCGATAACCAGATTGCCCGGCATCTGCAGTAGAAGTGGGCGCAGCGACCAGAGCTGGTCGGCTGAGGCATGGATTTGCAAATGCCAGCCGCGTGCCGACAGCCGGTGCGCCAGCGGCAACATCATCTCCGGTGTGGTGGCGCTGCCAGCGCCGAAGTTGAAACGGACGCCGGTGACGCCCGCCTGACCAAGCGCGTCCAGCTCCGCGTCGCTGACCCGATCCGTCACCACCGCTTCGCCGCGCGCGCAGTCGCCCGCCTGCGCCAGCGCCGCCAGCAGACAACGATTGTCGGTGCCGTAGGAAGAGGGCTGCACCAGAACATGCCGCTGAAAACCCATCCACCTTTTAAAGCGCGAATAATCGTCAAGCGTCGCGTTCGGTAAATTGCGCGTATCGTCCGGCGCGCAGGGAAAACGATCGTCATAAATATGGTGATGACAGTCGCAGCTGTTTTCTGGCAACAGAGTTTCTGGCGGAGAGGAAATAGCGCTGTATTTCACCTCCTCCTTAATAGAGTGGCTGTTCACGGTTGGCCTTTATTATTGACGGTTGGAAAAGAAATCAGGCCATCAGGCGTTTTAATTTTGCTACGGCGGACTGCGCGCTGCTTAATACCGGACAGGCAGCGGCCGCTTTTATCTCCTCGAAAGCGACTTCCATTGAAAAATGGGCCAGAACAATGGCGTCGACGTGCGGGTTCTGGCGCGCGGCCTCGACCACCAGCCGGTTATGATGTTCAACATCGCCCGCGCTTAGCGCGGCGCGCGCGCCGGCTACCACCTGCGTTCTCAGCGTCGCCGTCGAGCCCTGTGCGGCGGCGAGCTGGTGAAATTCTGCCTCCATGCTCGACACGGCAGGCGCGAACGTTGCAAGCATCAGAATGTCATTGCCCTTCGCCAGCGCCGCTTCAAACATCGCTTCATTGGGCTTCAGCACCGGCAGCGCGTGTCGCCGCGCGCTGGCGTCGATCGCCTCGCCCAGCGCCGAGCAGGTAAAGAGGATCGCTACGGCACGCATCGACAGCGCATATTCCACAAGTGCGTCGATACGTCGGTAAAACTCAGGCGTCAGCGCCGCAACTTTGCCGCGATCGCCGCTCAGCGCGTCATCCAGCAGGTTGGCGATCTCCGCCTCGGGCCATTGCCGTGCGAAAGTATCGTTGACCGGCGCTACCGCCAGCGGCGTGGCGTGGATAAGCACAATGCGTTGGCTCATGATGTTCTCCCTAGAAAAGGCCGCCGCCAGTGCAGCAGCCTGACGTCAGCCGTTACGCGCGGATGGCCGCAGCCACGCGCTCCGCGAACGCTTTGGTGCCGCAGTTGCCGCCCAGATCCGGCGTACGCGTTTCGGGATTTTCCAGCACTTCGTCGATGGCGCGATTAATCTCCTGCGCCGCTTTCAGGAAGGTCGGCTGGTTATGCTTTTCCGCATACCATGCCAGCATCATCGCCGCCGACAGGATCATCGACACCGGGTTGGCCTTGTCCAGATTCTGGATATCCGGCGCAGAGCCGTGCTGCGCCTGCGCGCAGCAGTGGGTATCGCTGGCCATAATGGAGCCTGCCAGACCCAGGCTGCCTGACAGCTCGCTCGCCAGGTCACTGATGATGTCGCCGTAGAAGTTGGTGGCGACCAGCACGTCGAAACGCTCGGGGTTACGCACCAGGTGCGCGGTAGAGGCGTCGACCAGCAGATCGTCCAGCTCGACTTCCGGGAACTCTTTGGCAACGTCGCGCACCGCTTCCAGGAAGAGGCCGTCGGTCATATGGAAGCTGTTGGCTTTATGGATCGCGGTGACTTTTTTACGGCGCTGCATCGCCAGCTCAAACGCCTTGCGCGCAATGCGCTCAGAGCAGTGGCGAGTAATTTTACGCGTTGAAAGCGCCATATCCGGGCTCGGCATCACTTCTCCCCAGCCGCGCGTCATGTTGCGATCGGGATAGAAGCCTTCGGTCGCCTCGCGCATGATCACCAGATCCATGGTCTTGCCCTCTTTCATATTCGAGGTCAGGAATGGACGAGTACGCGCCGGACGTACGTTGGCGTAGAGGTCAAGGCCGATACGAAAACCGGCGGAGACGTTGCGTCCGCCCTTTTCCGGCGCCGGATAGTCGGCGTGTGACTGGGTGCCGAGAATAATGCCGTCGTAGGTTTTCGCTTTTTCCAGCGACTCCTGACGCAGCGTGGTGCCGTGCAGCTCCAGGCTTTTAAAGCCGACATCTTCATAGTCAAACTCAAAACCCAGTCCATAGGCTTTGTCCAGTGAGTTCAGCACGGTTACCGCAGCTGAGGTGATTTCAGGGCCGATGCCGTCACAAGGCAGAACCAGAATACGCATATACACTCCAATAGTGGGTCAGTTTTGATTGCATTTTTATACCAATAAATGCATTAGACACAAGGTGATGAAGATCACATTTATCACACAAAAAAATCACATTCTTACAAGGCTGTTGAATTTCAGTCAGTTAGCGACGCAGAGCCTTCAGCAGCTTACTGCTTTTTTTTCTCCTTTCCGTACGCCGTTTACTGCAATCAGTAGCCATCCGCCTTCGGGATTAAATTTGTGATCTTAACCACAAATTAACATTGATGTACTTTGCATTTATAAATATATAAAAGCAGTATTAGCGCATTCATTGAGCACGAAGGGAAAAAGTATGATCAGGTTAGGCGTTATCGCCGATGACTTTACCGGCGCCACGGATATAGCCAGCTTTATGGTGAACGCTGGCTGGAAAGTGGTGATGTTTAACGGCGTGCCAGAGGAGGCATTCGCCTCTGAAGGCGTGGACGCGATCGTCATCGCGCTCAAGAGCCGTTCAATTGCGGTAGAGGATGCGGTAAGCCAGTCGCTGACCGCATCCAACTGGCTTAAGGCGCAAGGTTGCCAGCGTCAACTGTTTAAATACTGTTCGACGTTTGACTCCACGGCGCAGGGCAATATTGGGCCAGTCACGGATGCGTTGATGAAAAACCTTCACGCTGAGATGACGCTGGTGTGCCCGGCGGTACCGGATAACGGTCGCACCATCGTGCACGGCCATTTGTTCGTTAAAGGCGAGCTACTCAACGAAAGCGGCATGCAGCACCATCCGGTAACGCCGATGAAAGCGTCGTCGCTGAAAAAGCTGATGGAGGCGCAGTCAACCGGCCTGTGCGGCAACATCATCCTTGATACGGTAAAAAACCATCCGGATCAGATTCAGGCTCAGCTGGCAGCGCTGCAGAGGAGTCAGGCTCGCTATGTGATTTTCGACGTGCTCGATAACGCCGATCTGCTGACCGTAGCGCGCGCCACCGCCGCGTTTCCGCTGGTGACGGGTGCCGCCGGGCTGGGCTACGCCATCGCGGCGGTCGATACGCAGCAGGCGCGTGGTGCTGGCAGCGACATGACTATTGAGGCGGCGGGCTACAGCGTGGTGCTGTCGGGCAGCTGTTCTTCGATGACGCGTCAGCAGGTCGACTTCTACCAGCAGCGCGCCGCTTCGCTGGCGCTGGACGTCGAAAAAATCCTTCACGATGCGGCCTATTTGCCCGTCGTAGCGGAGTGGGTACGCCAGCACGCTGAGGACGCCCTCGCCCCGATGGTCTATGCCACGCAGCCGCCGCACATCATCGCGCTAATCCAGGAAAAGTACGGCGCCGCGCGGGTGAGCGAAAAGATTGAAGCGTTCTTCGCCGCGCTGGCGCAGACGCTTAGCCAGCAGGGCTTTAACAAATTTATTGTGGCGGGCGGCGAAACCTCCGGCGCCGTCACGCAGGGACTGCATATTCGCGGCATGCTGATCGGCGACGCCGTCGCACCTGGCGTGCCCTGGACGCAGGTTCTTGATGAACGGAAATGGGTGATCCTCAAATCCGGCAACTTTGGCAACAGCGATTTCTTCCTGAAAGCACAGGAGCCTTTCCATGAGTGAATCTCAACTGCGCCAGGATCTGGTGCGCTACGCCCGCTCAATGTATCAACGCGGCTACAGCAGCGGTGGCGCGGGCAATATCAGCCTGAAACTGCCTGACGGCAACGTACTGGCGACACCGACCAACTCCAGCTTCGGCGATCTGGACCCCGACACGCTGAGCAAAGTGACGATGACAGGCGAGCTGCTGGCGGGAGAGAAGGCGTCGAAAGAGATCCTGATGCATCTCGCGATCTACCGTCAGCGTCCACAGTGTGGCGGAATCGTGCATTTGCATTCGCCGTGGCTGACCGCCCTCTCCTGCCTGCCCGATCTGAATAATGAGAATGCGCTGCCGCCGATTACGCCTTACTACGTGATGCGCGTCGGCAAACTGCCAGTGGTGCGCTACCTTCGTCCTGGATCGCCGGTGATTGCCGAAGAGGTCGAAAAGCTCGCCGTCGAGCATAATGCGATGCTGCTGGCGAATCACGGCCCAATTATTTCCGGTAAAAATATTCGCGAAGCGGTATTCAACGCCGAGGAGTTAGAGGAGACCGCCCGGCTCTATTTTATGCTTAAACCCTTTGGCATGAATACGCTGACGCCGGAAAATGTCGCCGAGTTAGACGCCCTTTTTAATATGAAATAACGTTAACGCGCCCAGGTTATTTATAGCCTGGGCTTTCTGTACCTGTAAAAAATAAAAACAGAGTTAATTCGACCATGTCATTGATGCTGATTACCGGGATCGTCATGTTTATCGTGCTGACCTGGTGTTTACTGAAAAATAGTTTTCCGCCAGGCATTCTGTTTATTATCCTGCCTACCCTCGCCGCGCTGGTGTGCGGATTCGGCTTCCGGGAGCTGGGCGACTATGTCGCGCTGGGGCTGAAGTCAGTGGTCGGCACCGCCACGCTGGTGGCCTTCAGCGCCATGTTTTTTACGCTGATGAAAGAGGCGGGCGTATTTGACGTGATCGTGCGTTTTATCCTGCGCTTCGTCACCCCGTCGACCTTTTCCGTGCTGCTGGCGACGCTGGTTATCGCCTCCGTCTGTAGCCTTGACGGCAACGCCTACGCCACCCTGCTGGTGACCGTGCCCGCGCTGCTGCCCATCTACGAGAAGATGAATATCAGCCGAAAAACGCTGCTGCTACTGGTGACGGTTGGCGTCGGTGTCACCGGCATTACGCCCTGGGGCGGATCCCTCAATCGCGCCATCGCGGTGACTCATCTCGATATTCTTGCCGTTTATTATCAGCTGCTGCCGCTGCAAGGGGTGCTGTTTGTGCTGGGCGTCCTGCTCTGCGCCTGGATGGCGCGCGTTGAGAACCGCAAGGGGTCGGGCATTACGCCCGAAGCCTTCTATCAAATGCGCCAGGAGATGCTCAACCCGCAGACGAATCCGCGTCCCTGGCTGCTGAAACTCAATTTTGCGCTGGTGATCGCCACCATCGTGACGCTGGTGGCGGGCTGGGTGGCAGGCAATTATCTGTTTATGATCGCCTTTGCATTGGCAGTCATGATTAATTATCCCGACGCCAAAAAAGCGCAGCAAAAAATCAAAGAGTACGCGATCACCATATTTCCGGTTATCGTCATTTTTCTCACTATCGGCGTCTTTGTCGGCATACTGCAGAATACCGGCATTATTAAAGTGCTGGTCAGTGAGCTGGCGGCGATATTTCCTGACAGCCTCGGCCCGTATCTCTATCTTATTCTGGCGGCCTTTAGCGTGCCGGTGGTGATTTTAATCGGCTCCGACGCATTCTATTTTGCCCTGCTGCCGCTGGCGGTAGGACTGGGACAGAGTTTCAACGTCTCGCCGCTGCATGTCACCATTGCCATGCTGATCACTGAACAGATTGGTTTGCTGCTGAGCCCGGTTATCCCGGCGACCCATCTCGGCCTGAGTCTGCTCAATTTGCGTGTGGATGAGCATATTCGTCACTCCATGATCAAGGTCTGGATCCTGAGCGTTAGCGCGCTGCTGGCGGCGATGCTGCTTGGCATCGTACCGGTGTAACGCCATGATCCCGGCAGAACGACATCAACATATTCTCGATGCGCTGACCGACGAATCCTGCCTTAGCTTTGCGGCGTTGGCGGATCGGCTGCGCGTCTCGGTGATGACCATTCGTCGGGACGTCGCCGAGCTTTCCGCCTCCGGCGCGCTGATCGCCGTGCGCGGCGGGGTCAAATCACTCGCTTCCGGCGCACGCAGCCGCGATGGCGTGACGGAGAGCCGTTCGCTGCTGCACGTGGCGCTGAGCTATCTTAAAGAGAGTCGCGTTATTTTCCTCGATAGCGGCGCGCTGTGTCGCCAGCTGGCGCAGCAGATCCCCTGGACGACGGCGATGACGGCGGTGACCAACGACTTTCTGATCGCCAGGGATATCCTGCGTGACACACCCGCGCAGCTTTTTTTCATAGGCGGCGAACTTAGTCGCAGCGACCATAGCGGCTATAAGTCGCTGGAGTCGCTCGGCTCACTGAGCTTCGAGTTGCTTTATCTGTCGCCGATGAGCTGGAGCGAGCGCGGCGTCTGGCATCATGATGAGCATCGTCAGCGCTGGTATCGCGCGCTGGCCGCAGCGTCGCGCCGCACGGTACTACTGGCGGACAGCTGCCGCTATGATCAAAGCGGCCTGTTCCACCTTTACAGCCTCAACATCGCGGACGTGGTCATCACCAATTTTCCCGCTGCGGAAAGAGTGCTTCAGGGGTACGTCGATCCGCTGAAGCTGCATCCGCTGCGGGACTGACTCAGGCTTACACGACGGGGAGAGAACGCACGACGCATAGCGCATCCGGTGCCTGGCTGACATGAGCGCGACGGCGGCGCGCACACCATCGGTTCAGAAATGCTTCCGCCACCGAGACGATGAAAATTATACGGATTTAGGGTTCGCCGGACGCCATCCGCACGCTGGTATAAATCGGCGAAACGCGACCGATTACGGCGGAGCGCATTATCAAAGAAAGAGGAAAAGAGAATGCCTGAGATTGTGGTGTATGCGGTAGAAGGCCGTTCTGCCGAGCAGAAGAAAACCCTGATGGTGAAGATTACCGAGGCCGTGGTAGAGAGTTTCGGCGTAGAGCGCGATCGCGTGGTGGTATCGATCGTCGAAACCAAAGCCAGCGACAAAGCGCGCGGCGGCGTGCTCTATAGCGAGCGTGGGAAATAGCGATAAGCGCGGCCCCGGCGCAATGAAAATGAGGCTGTGTATAGCCTTATTTTTTTGCTTTGGCATTTTTGCTTATGCATCGCCGTAACAGCATGCAAAGAGGACGCCACCGCACCCGATAAAAAGCCAGACTCTTTCTGGCCGAATTCACTGCCCGCCAGCGGCTTAGTCTGATGCCATTTGCGCAGACAGTCGTGCCGAATCAACCTGCCTGCTTCATGCTTCTTACTCATTAATCCTGCCAAATAGATGCAATCAGGCCGCTGAACATGATGTGTGGGGCCGATCACATCTAAAGAAAATAGATGTTAACCTCAATGGTATTTTGTTGATCTAAAGAACCGCAAAAAGCTAGATTGATGTTGCTCATGTTAAAAGTAAGTAAATAAATCCTTGGGTAATTCCCTACCTCTTACTCATCCGGACGTGACACCAGGTCTGGAATCAACGCAGAGAAAGACGATGGTCAACATCACTGAAACCAAAGATAAAGCCGCAGAAAAAGAGAGAGAGAACCAGCCGGCCTGGGTCAAAACCTGGTGGAAACTTATGGACTTCGATATTGGTATCATTCCATTACCGGTCTACATCGTCATGGTTATTCTGATGATCGGCTTTACGGCTATCAACGGCATCACCAAAGAACTGGCAATGGTTATTGCTATTGCGGCTACCTTTGCCTTTACCCTGGGTGAGATTGGTAACCGACTGCCTTTATTAAGAAATATTGGCGGCGGTGCGGTGCTGGTGACCTTTGTCCCCTCTCTTTTAGGTTATCTGGGCTGGATCCCGCAGCCAATGACCGACAGCGTAGGCGAATTCTTTAAAACCAGTAAAATTCTCAACCTGTTCATTGCCGCTGTCATTGTTGGTTCGATCCTGAGTATGGATCGCTCATTGCTGATTAAAGGCTTTCTGAAAATCTTTGCTCCGCTTGCCGCAGGCACAGTCTGTGCAGGCATTGTCGGGACCGGTGTTGGCGTGCTGATGGGGATCGACCTACACCAAACATTTTTCTATATCGTGGTGCCCATTATGGCTGGTGGTGTCGGTGAAGGTGCGATCCCGCTGACAATTGGCTATTCGCAAATTCTGGGGCAGGATCAGGGGGAAATGCTGGCGAAAGTGATGCCTGCCATCATGGTCGGCAACCTGACGGCGGTGATTCTTGCCGGCCTGCTGGCGAACCTGGGTAATCGGCTGCCCCATCTGAGCGGTAACGGTGTCCTGCAGCCAGGCGCTGAAGATCTGTTGGGCAAACAGCCAAAAGCAGAGAAAGGCTGTGATATTCGTGCCGTTGCAGCCGCTGCCATCGTGGCAGTCATGCTCTATTTGGTCGGCGTGTTGATGCATGACCTGCTGAAGTGGCCCGCGCCTGTCGTAATGCTGTTCCTGGCAGTGTTGCTGATGCTGTGCCATCTGATTTCGCCGCGTATTCAGGCGGGCTCAGCGGTGGTTTACAAGTTTGCGCTGACGGCAATGGCCTTCCCGATTTTATTCACCTTCAGCCTGGTTCTTACGCCGTGGGAAAGTCTGATTGCGGGCTTCGCGCCGGCAAACCTGATAACCATCGTGGCAACGGTGCTGGCAATGGTAACAGGCGGCTTCTTTACTGCTCGCTTCGTCAATCTCTATCCTGTTGAAGCAGCAATCGTTACCAGTACCCATAGCGGAATGGGCGGCGCGGGCGATATCGCTATTTTGACCGCGAGTAACCGCATGCGTCTTATGCCGTTCGCGCAGATTGCTACGCGTATCGGCGGAGGCATCACCGTGGCGGTCGCCCTGATCATGATGCATCTGATGTATTGAACATGCTGCCTCTGTCAAAAAAGCCCGGACCTTGTCCGGGCTTTTTATTTTGCCTGCTTCTCGCGAGAAGCATCTGAAAGGTGTATACGCATGTAGTCGGAAGCCGCCTCTCTGTCATTTTCAAGTAGCAATCCGATCAAGACTAAATGCTCTTTACAGCGGCGCAGGGCCTGATCGCGGTCCACCGCTTTCGTATACTCCATCAGGCGACGCACGCGGTTTAAACGCCGTAATGAGTCAAGGATAAACATGTTGCCTGAACAGGTAGCAATGGCCTCATGCAGTCGGGTATTAGCATCAAATATTTGGGCTGGCGTCACGGAAAAAATGGCACCGTTGCATAGCCACTCCTGCTCTTCCTGACACTGAAGAATGCTGGCCCTGTCGAGTCTGAAGGTGGGTTCAAGAATCCCTGCTGGTTCAATGATCTTCCTGAAACGATAGCTTTCGTTATAAGCCCCACCGGATGACATCGACTCTGCAAATATCCAGCCATGACCGGGCAGCCGTTCTATCCAGCCTTCATGATGAATGCGCAGCAGAATATCGCTGAGCAGGCTACGAGTAATGCCGTAGCGGCGCATCATTTCATTCTCAGTGACTTTCTCTGGCAGTTCACCGTTCAGCCTGTCGTTAGCAATTTTGAAATAGATTTCATCCGCACTGCTTTTCACCGGCTCGGTAAAAGGCGAACAGGAAAGCGCACCTTCCGCCACCACATAGCCCCCTTCCGGATGGCGGCTAATCAACTCTTTATCAGCCATTTTGGCCAGTGCAGTACGTACTGGTGAACGGGAAACACGTAAGTGCTCAGCCAGGGCACGCTCAGGGAGGCGCGCCCCGACAACAAGCGAGTGATTATTGATGTACTGAATGATGCTTTGTACTAACTGCGCTGACAGCGTTTGGGGCATAGCGACTCACCCTGTAAAAAACTAAAACCTGATTTTAACCCGAGAGAGTTAAACCCGTAAATTTGTGGCCAGGACGCAAATGTGACTCTGATAACAAAAAAATACCACAACAATTGCTTCACACTAACTTTATGGTATTTTGACAAAACAAGATACCAAAGAGGTGACTATGTCTGGGGCATTTTTATCGGAAAATATCTTCGGGGCGTGCGACAGCCACGTTCATCTTTTTATGCCTGATATCTTTTCCTATTCCAGCGACCGTCGCTACACGCCAGCCTCTGCAACACTGATTGACTTAGCGGCCCATAACGAAATGTTGGGCGTGACGCACAACGTGCTGATTCAGCCCAGTTGCTATGGCACAGATAACCGCGCGCTCTGTCATGGCCTGACGGTTTTAGGATCTGACCGCGCACGTGGCGTGGTCGTTATCGATGTTGACCATGTCACTGATGAAGAGCTGCGCGCTTTGCATCTGAAAGGCGTCCGCGGAATCCGTCTAAACCTTTCTGTTTCGGGCGCAGGCGATATCGCCCGCCTTCGCGCTGAAATGGACAGCGCAGCAAAACGCATCGGCCCGCTGGGCTGGCATATGCAAATTTTCGCCAGTTCAACACAGCTGGCGCTGTTGCTGCCGGTTATTCGCGACAGCAAAATAACGGTTGTACTGGATCATTTTGCAGGCGGCGCTGCGTTGGCTGACCAGATAGCAGAGCTGCTCCAGTGCCCCAACATCTGGGTAAAACTCTCTGCACCGAGCCGGGTATCCAGCGCCGTGGATCATGCCGATCTGGCCAGCGTGGTTAAACGTTTTATAAGCATTGCGCCCGAACGTCTAATTTGGGCATCCGACTGGCCTCATACCGGTGGTCATGGTCGCCGCAGCGGCACGATTGAAGAAATTGAACCTTTTGCTGCCGTTGATGACCGGCAGGATCTCCACCGCCTTGCCTGCTGGATCGATAACGACGACCTGTTTCGCCGCATTCTGACTACCAACGCATACGCGCTTTACGATTTCTGAAACTGAAAAAAAGGCCGAATCATGATTGTTACTGTTAATCCCGCTACTGGTCGCCCGATTGCTGAGTATCCACTGCACTCATCTGCGGACGTTGAGAAACGTATCGCAGGTGCATACGACGCGCAGAAATCCTGGGGTAAGAAGCCGGTTGCTGAGCGCGTGACGCTGCTGAACAGCGTGGCTGAGGTGCTGCGTTGTAACAAAGCTCGTTATGCGGCAACCATCACCAAAGAGATGGGCAAGCCTGTTGCCGAAGCCGAAGCCGAAATTGAGAAGTGCGCAGTGACCTGCGAGTTTTATGCAGAAAACGCGGGAAAATTTTTGGACGACACGCAGGTGCCGAGCAATGCTACTGACAGCCGCATCGTTTACGATCCGTTGGGTGTTGTACTGGCCATCATGCCGTGGAACTATCCGTTCTGGCAGTTCATTCGTTTCGCCGCGCCTGCACTCGCTGCCGGTAACGGTGCCTTGCTTAAACATGCTAACAATGTGGCCGCCTGCGCTATTCAGCTTGAGGAGCTGTTCCGCGAAGCCGGGACGCCGGAAGGCCTGGTATCGACGCTGCTGATAAACTCGTCCGACGTGGCGGGCGTGCTGGCAGATGAGCGTGTGGCAGCCGTTACGCTGACAGGTTCAACGGAAGTGGGCAAAATTGTCGCTTCCCAGGCGGCCAGCCTGATGAAAAAACAGGTTCTTGAGCTGGGCGGTTCCGATCCCTTCCTGGTTCTGGCCGATGCCGATGTCGAACTGGCCGCAAAAATGGCGGTAAAAGCGCGCTTTTCTAACACCGGGCAGAGCTGCATCTCATCCAAGCGCTTCATCGTGGACGCAACCGTGGCAGATAAGTTCGTTGAACTGTTTGTCGCAGGCGTCAAACAGCTGAAAACCGGCAGTCCAATCGATCGAAATAACACTATTGGCCCGATGGCGCGTGAAAATCTGCGCGATGCACTGCACACACAGGTTGAGCGCAGCGTTCAGGAAGGGGCAACGCTGGTTACCGGCGGTCGCGCTGTCGATAGCGAAGGCTATTACTACCTGCCAACGGTGCTGGATAACGTTACGACGCAGATGACTGCCGCTATCGAGGAAACCTTTGGCCCGGTAGCCGCCATTATTCGCGTGCAGTCTGAGGAAGAAGCGATTGCCGTGGCCAACAACACCGAGTTTGGTCTGGGTGCGGCTGTCTGGACCAACGACGTCGAAAATGGCTACCGCGTCGCCCGCCGCATCGAAGCCGGCGCCGTATTTGTTAACGGGCTTGTCGCTTCCGATCCACGCCTGCCGTTTGGCGGAATCAAGCAGTCTGGCTATGGTCGTGAGTTGGGCGAGCTGGGCATCCGCGAGTTTACCAACGTCAAAACAGTGTGGATCGGCCCCGCTAAGTAAAGAGGATGATGAGCATGATTAAAACAGCATCGAATTCATATCTGCTGCATCCGGCAGATATAAAAAAACATGACCGTGGCGGCGGCGCCAGCACAACACCTCTGGTGACGGCAGGGATGGGCGCCAGCGCTTTTATTACCGGTTATACCGAATTTGCGGGTGGCGCGAAAATTCCGTTCCATTTCCATAACTGTGAAGAGAGCGTGCTGCTGGTTGAGGGCAACGCAATTTTTGACATCGACGGGCAGGAGTTTGCGATCCAGCCTCAGGATGTCACCTTCATCCCGGCAGGCGTTCCGCATCGCTTTCGCAACGCCTCGGAAACGGAGCCGATGAAGATTATGTGGGTGTATGGTTCACCCGATGCTAATCGCACGCTGGTTGAAACGGGCGAGACGCGGCCCATTGCGGCAGAGCATAAAAGCTAATCAGATTAACGTAAGGAAAAGTCATGAAATTTCTCGTTCTGCCGGGTGACGGTATCGGTCCTGAAATCATTGAATCAGCCGTCGCGGTGCTGAAAGAAGTCGACCAGAAGCACGGTTTAGGCATTGAGTATGACTATCAGGATATCGGCTTCGCCAGCCTGGAAAAATATGGCACCACGCTGCGTCCTGACCTGCTGGAAAGCGCGCGCGCCTATGAAGGCATTTTGCTGGGCACCATTTCTCACGCCGATTACCCCAGGCCAGATAAAGGCGGCATCAACGTTTCTGGCGCATTCCGCGTAGGCCTGGATCTTTACGCTAACGTGCGTCCGGCACGCACCCGCCCTTATATCACCAGTAACCTGCGTGAAGGCAAAACCATGGACCTGGTCATCATGCGTGAAGCGACGGAAGGCTTTTATCCCGATCGCAACATGGCCCGTGGCTGGGGTGAAGTGATGCCGAGCCCGGACATGGCGCTTTCTACGCGTAAAATTACCCGACACTGTTCTGAGCGTATCGCCCGCCGTGCATTCGAACTGGCAGCCAAACGCCGCAAAAAAGTCACCGCTATTCATAAAGCCAACAGTTTCCATATGACCGACGGGCTATTCCTCGAGGCAGTACGCACCGTAGCTAAAGACTTTCCGGACGTGCAGCTGGACGACCTGCTGGTCGATGCATCAACTGCGCATCTGGTACGTAACCCCGAGCGTTTCGACGTACTGGTCGCCACCAATTTCTACGGTGACATCCTCTCTGATCTGGCAAGTGAACTGTCGGGCAGCCTGGGCCTGGCCGGTTCGGTCATGGCAGGCGATCATCAGTGCTGTGCTCAGGCGCAACACGGTTCAGCACCTGACATCCAGAACCAGGATAAAGCGAACCCGACCTCCATGATCCTGTCGGTAGCCATGCTGCTGGAGTGGATTGGCGAGAAGAAAGCGATGCCTTTGTGGACAGAAGCAGGCGCAACCATTCACAACGCGATTGAAAAAGTGCTGGCTGAGCCAGCGCACCGCACCGTTGATTTGGGCGGTAGCACAGGCACCAGGGCTTACACCACGGCGGTTATCGAGCAGATCCGTAGCCGGTAGCCGGTAGCCGGTAGCCGGTAGCCGAAAGTCAGAATGTGGGCCGTGGACCAGGGACGTCCACCTGATTAACGCAAAAGGTGAGAGACAAACATGCCAGAGATTGTGGTGTATGCGGTAGAAGGCCGTTCTGCTGAGCAGAAGAAAAAGCTGATGGTGAAAATCACCGAAGCGGTCGTTGAAAGTTTTGGGGTTGATAAAGATCGTGTCGTCGTGTCCATCGTTGAAACCAAAGCGACAGATAAGACGCGTGGCGGTGTGCTTTACAGCGAACGCAACAAGTAAAGCCGAGAAGCGGGCGCTGCTGCCCGCTTTTTTATAAGGAACAAAGAATGATCCATGTCATTGCGATAATTACCGCCAGACCCGGCATGCGGGATGAAATTATTGCCCGAGTTCAGGAAAATATTCCAGCGGTTGTCGCTGAGGAAGGCTGCATCGAATATCGTCCTGTGGTTGATTTCTCAGCGGAAGCCGCAGCCGGCTTCGGTCCCGACACGCTAATTATTATTGAAAAGTGGCGCGATGAAACCTGTCTGAAGGATCACGCAGCTGCAGCACACATGAAAAATTACGCTGAAAAAGTGAAGGATTTCATTCAGGAACGAACTATCCGCATTTTGAAAGACATCTGACCTAACCTGCTCGTTAATTAAAACGCAAACTATTGGCTTCACCGCCAACGGCTTGCTCATGCTCACTGAACGCTCACCACAATTTCCGGAGCCTGCAGATGACCACGCATTCTCGTTTAAGCCAGCAGTTAGCGGCTTATGGTATTACCTCCTCCGCTGACATTATTTACAACCCTGATTACGCCACTCTGTTTACTGAAGAGACGCGCGCCGATTTGACCGGCTGGAATGGTCAGGGCAAGCGTATTTCGATTAAAGATACTCGCGCCATCATCAACGCGATTCTGCGCGGTGAAGCGGATAGCGCAGTGACCTTTACGTTACCCGTTTTTAACCTTGCCGTACCGCATGGACTCAATGCCCTTTCACCCGAAATCCTTGACCCAAGAGCATCCTGGGAGAGCGAACAGCACTGGCGGGATAAAGCCCTGTTCCTTGCTAACAAGTTTGTCACCAATTTTGAGAAGTTTACCGATACCGCAGAGGGCCAGGCCCTCTCAACGGTGGGGCCGTTAAATAAATAAAAATCTTACCCCGTACCTGTGAAGGAGATGCACATGATTTCACGTCGTTCTCTGTTAAAAACCCTGCCGCTGGTCGGCGTAGCTGCAGGCGTCAATGCAAAACTGAGCTGGGCTGCGGCCATTTCATCTGACAATTTTGCCACTAAGCTTAAGTTTATTCCGCCATCAGGCAGCTGCGACTGCCATGTGCATGTGTTTGATCCTGAACATTTCCCCTTCACGGAAGAAAGGGTTTATACACCCGACCATGCTCCCATCAGCGATCTGGAGCGTCATCTTAAAGAGCTGCACATAGATCGTGTGGTGCTGATCCAACCGAGTCCGTATGGCACGGATAACCGTTGCATGCTGAATGCAGTTAAAGTCCTCGGTCAGAAAAAGGCGCGTGGCGTGGCCGTGGTTGATGATGATATTTCATCTGAGGACCTGAAGAAGCTGCACGAACAGGGTGTGCGCGGCTTGCGTCTGAATATGGAAGCGCGCGCTGGCGGTAAACTCAGCGCCGAAGAGAGCGGCAGCTATTTGAAGAAAATGGCGGATAAGATCGGCGCCCTGGGCTGGCACCTGCAGATTTATACCACTCTGCATGAAATCGCCGCGCTGAGCGCCACAATCACTACGCTGCCCGTTCCGGTCGTCATTGACCACCTCGGCAAGCTGAAAGCAGAAGAAGGGGTGCAGCAACAGGGTTTCAGCGAGCTGCTCACCCTGCTTGATTCTGGCAACGTCTACGTCAAACTTTCAGCCCTCTATCGGGTGACGAAAGATACGACCTGGCAGAACGTTAGCCCGTTTATCGACGCGCTGGTTTCCCGCAAACCTGACCGCCTCCTCTGGGCCTCTGACTGGCCGCATACCATGCCAGCCCCGGGTAAAAAACGCACCAGAGAAGGCATTGAGTATTTTTACCCGGTTGATGACATTTCCATTCTTAATGCGTTCGGTTTATGGCTGCCTTCTGAAAAGGTTCGACAGGCGATTTTTGTGGATAACCCTTCCCGGCTTTACTGGGCTAAATAACTTTTTGCAGGGCGGTTTTATTGTTCCACTGTGATAGTGTCGTCGGCATCATTAATGCCGGCGCCTGAAAGAGTCCCTCAATTGTGACTACCGCAAGCTTAATCAGCCACCTTATTTATTTCCGGTAAGACCAGAAGAAAATCAGCAAGGCTTGTGAATCACTGGTAAGGAACACTCACCGCTGCATCCGCATAAAACGCATTCGCCAGCACGGAAAAAGAAACAGAAATGCCAAATCTGTGACCTGGTAAGCTTTTCTCACCTTAGATGCTCAAGTTTGCTCCCTCATTTATAGACATTTCTCTGTGCCTGCAGATAATGAAAAGGAATGAATATTTCAACGTCGGGTAAAAAATGAAAGAAAAGTTCATATTACCTCTGTTACTTCAACAGGAAACGAGAGCCGTCTGCGAACGTTTGATTTTAACCTTGCCTGCAATTTCAGTTTTTCTTCTGCCTGCTTCCCCAGCGGAGCGTGCCAATGCTCCCCGTAACGTTCAACCTGATGAGAAAGCCTGATGACGATAATGATTGCTAATGCTCCCTGCAGCTGGGGCGTGGATGACCCTAAAAATCCCTGGCTACCTTCCTGGCAAAAAGTTCTGCAGGAAGCGGCGATGGCAGGATACAGAAGTATTGAACTTGGGCCATGGGGCTATTTGCCGATACAGGCCGATGAGCTGACAGCCGCGCTGAATCAGCATCAGCTCTCGCTGGTTGCCGGCACCCTTTTTGACGATCTGGTTAGCGAAGCGAACTTTCCGGCTATGGTGGAGCTGACGCATAATATTTGCCGCAACCTCAAAGCGGCGCCCGTGGCGGAAAAACTGCATGGCGACAATCATCCTGCCCCCTATTTAGTCATTATCGATTTTGGCCATCCGGAACGTGCTGCCCTGGCAGGACAGCCGGCAAAGGCGCCTCGACTCTCTTCCGCTGACTGGCAAACCATGATGAAACACATCATTACGCTCAGTGAGATTGCCTGGAAAGAATATGGGGTGCGCCCGGTGATCCATCCTCATGCCGGTGGATGCATCGAATATGAGGATGAGCTGGCGCAGCTGGTTCAGGCTATTCCTCATTCGGTAGCCGGCCTCTGCCTGGATACGGGCCATCTCTTTTACTCCGGCATGGATCCCATCACCGCGCTCGATAAATACTGGGATCGTATTGATTATCTTCATTTTAAAGATATCAACATCTCGGTCTGGCAGAAGGCGATTGCCGAAGAAGTGGACTTTTTCTCCGCCTGCGCCCGCGGCGTCATGTGCCCGCTTGGCAGCGGCTCAATTAACTATCCGCAAATACACCGCTTTTTGTGCCAGCGTCACTATCAGGGCTGGATCACCATTGAGCAGGAAAGAGATCCGCGTAATGTGGAAACCAGTCTGCACGACGTCACCGCGAGCCTGAACTATCTGCAATCGGTTGGCTTCTGAGGAGAACAATATGATCAACGGCATCAAACCGCTCGGGTACTCGTTACGCTGAGCCAGCATCGGCAGCGGTGGAACCAGCCAGAGAAGCGGTTTCCACCGTTCCGCAGCATGACGTGACGCTCCCCGCGCTTATGGCCAGCGGCCGATCATATTGCCGTTTTCCTGTTTACTCCTTTCAAATCCCTTACTCTTCCGAATAAGCAAGGCGATAGCCATTTTCAGCCCTGAGAACGCGGGCAAACCCGGCCTTAGCCAAATGCATACCTGCGATAAGCAGTTTTTCCTGCGCGGCCTGCTCAAGGATTTTTTGACGTGTTTCACTGGCCTGGACAGGATCGACATCAAACGCAATGCCAACCGTTGGGCAGGCTGACTGGATATGCGGAAAATGGACGATATCGCCCCATATCAGCAGGCTCCGATCCCCTGAATCAATACGGAAGCCCGTATGGCCAGGCGTATGGCCGGGCAGCCACAGCGGGACAATCTCCGGGATAATCGCATTGCCATTAAAGAACCGTACGTTATCGCCATAGGCTTTCAGCGTTTGACGCACCAGGGCAAAATTACGTTTGCCACGTTCGCTGGCCCCTTTTTCTTTTTCGCTATCCAGCCAGTACTCCGCTTCCAGCGAATGCAGATGAAGCACGGCCTGTTTGTAGACCGGCTCGCCTTCCGCATCCAGCAGGCCGCCAATATGATCCGGATGGCAGTGCGTCAGTAAGATCGTATCCACCTCCTCAGCGCTGACGCCTGCCGCCGCAAGATTTGCCTTAAGCTCGCCTCCGGTCAGATCGCTCCCTGTGCCGGCGTCAATCAGAAGAGTTCTTCCCTGACCGCGGACAAGGTAGCCGTTTATATGGATATCGCCGGGCTGAGCGATTCCCGCGTTGTGTTGAAGACTCTCCGCATCCGCTTTTTCAATGCCTGACAGTAAATCCAGGCTGGCCGACATAGTACCGTCACTCAGCGCTGTTACCTGAAAATCACCAATCTGACGAGACGGAAAAACTAAAGCGTTCATAAATACCTCAAGATTATTTTCTGAGCTGTCTCTTTTTTGCGAAATAGTTAAAACGGTTCAGGCATAAATTTATGGTGCCATTTCCTGATGCTTATTAAGAAAATTCCACAAAGGTAATGCGAAAGAATTGCCACTGCGTAAAAGCGCTGAGAGATAATAAAGCCGATGGCGCCAACAGTAAGCGCACTGTATTCTGCTTTTTCCGAATCGCTGAACCTTCCACCTTCACCTCTATCTTTAATGACTTTTCATCATACTACGGGCTGATTTCACCGCTTTAAATCGATAATATGTCACGGTTTAGTGACATTAACTCATTGAAAGCGCTTTAAGCGCGCTAAGTCAGGGATCGCCCGATGCGCAAAAAAATACCCAGCAGCACTTCTCTTCAGGCTTTTGAGGCCGCCGCAAGGCACGGTAATTTTGCCCGGGCTGCCGAGGAACTTTCGCTGACGGAAGGCGCCATCAGCCGACAGATTGGCCGGCTTGAATCTTTGCTGAACCGTAAGTTATTTGATCGTACAGGAAGCCGCGTAAAGCTTAATCCGGCTGGCGCGCGCTATGCGCATCACGTCCGTGAAACCCTTGAGCGTCTGGACAGAGATACCCAATACATAATGGGTATGCCGGAAGGCGGTAAAAGTCTGGATATCGCCGTTCTGCCGACCTTCTCCAGTCGATGGCTTATTCCTCGCCTGAACGGCTTTAACACCGCGTACCCGAATATAACGGTCAATATCGCAGCCCGGACAAACCCTTTTATCCTGTCCGGAAGCGGCTTTGACGCCGTGGTGCATTTTGAGCATCCCGCCTGGGCCGGTATGCGTACGCAGTTTCTGTTTCAGGAAAAACTGGTGCCGGTATGCCATCCAGCCCTGTTAACAAATAGAGATGTCAACGAACAGCTGAACGAGCTGCCGCGGATCCACCGCCGACAGAATCCGGATGCCTGGCATCACTATGCCCGGGAAAGCAACATCATCATTGATAACCCAGCTCAGGGTGTTCGCTATGATCTGCATGAAATGGCAATAGCTGCCGTAATAGCCGGACAAGGTGTCGCTCTGGTACCGCGTATCTATATCGAACATGAACTGCGTAGCGGCAGGCTTGTTTCGCCCTGGCCAGCCTCGGTCAGCCTGAGTAAAAAATTCTGCTTAGTGAAACCCACCGAAACGGGGATAAATGAAACGGCATTAAATGATTTTGAGCGCTGGTTACTTGCTGAAATAAACCGCCTCACCTGATTATTGCTCTCGTCAAACGGTAGCGTGCCGCCGCTTTCACCTGAAGCGGAGATCGACCGGCGATCCTGCTCTGCGCCAGTACTGCTATAAATTGCCGAAGGCGCGTTCGCACGAGCCGCCTGAGCAAAGCCATCACAGACGCGGCCATATGCGCGGCATTTCAGGCCTGTTCGTTATCTCTGTAGACACGATAAGAGAGGAGATTTCCTCTTGAAAGATGATCTGTTTAATTTCCCCGACAGAGCGGCCATTTTCCAGGGAGAAGTTCCTCCAAAATATGAAAGCAAAATCATATGAATTATTTCTTAAGAAAAATCCTATAACCCTTTGAATTTAATAACCTAATCAATATAAATCTTGTTTTAATCTAACTTCACCCAAAATATTCGGAATAGTCTTATTCAACATATTTATCCAATAACGCTAACAGACAGAATAAAGTAATGTGAATTCCCTTATTTAAAATTTTGCACAAATTAAAAACGTGATGTATATTCTTTTCATCACCATGACAGATGATGATATTTTATTTACAAATCTTCTGGATATCGACAATGAAACCGCGATTAATAAAGCGATCTCTTCGTTAAAAATAACCCGTATTATTGTGGCTCACCGCCCTTCCACGATCGCTTCGGCAGACAGGGTTATCACCTTGCAGTAGCGGCGCTTACAGAGAACCGCTATAAAAGCTTATCTGCAGGTTCAATGAAGACCACGTCGATGCGCAGTCCCAGTGGGTAACGCGTTGCTTGTGAAAAGCTCCTGTGCAGGCACAGGAGCGATAATCAGAACTCGCGCTTTACGATAATATAGCCGTTGAAATTTATGTCGCACTCATAATCATTTGCAATGGCAGAGACAAGAAAGATATCCTCTTTTCCCTCCTTATTTTTAAGCGTGAACTTAATTATAAGGTTTCTTGGGTTATCTTCGGAATATATCTCTTTATATTTACTTATCGATAAGCCGTTATCGGCCTCGTAACTTTTTTCTGCATAATATTGTGATAGAACATCAGAGACAGGCTCGTTAAAAAGTAATTCCGTAGTCACACCTTCGGACGGTATGCTCTTGATGTCAATATGCATCTTTTCGCGCACTTCATCCATCATTACCACAGCGGTACCCGATATAGGGGATTTACAGTTATTGTCGAGCACCTGAGCCGCAAACGTACTGGTGCTGGCGATAATCAAGGGCAGAATAAAATATTTCATTCAACAATAATCTCCCTGTCTTTAGATTGCCATATCCGCTCACGAAACCCTCGTGCCAATATGATACAACCCTTTGACGCCGTACCTGGCTCTTTTTTACTGTCGCCATGAATCAAAAAGCCATCGCGGCCACACATACTGTTACCTTTATCCGGCTCCAGTCGTAGCGTGAATTTCCCCGCATTATTGTGCGTAAACGGAACGCCCACAATCCTGTATTTGCCGCGAGGCAGCGGGCCTTTATCGCGCAGGCATTCATACTCAGGATTATCCTTATAGCCCGGCGCGCCAGCGTAACGCGCGCTAAACTTGTATTCGCCATTATGTTTAAAGGTTTTCAGCATTACATTATAAGTCCATGCCATTGTTACTCTCCTTGTTTGTAGCAACTGACTGTCACGTCTGCGCTATGGCACTTAACAGAATTGCTGCAAATATTGCTATAGCGGTAAGGCGAAATTAACGAATCGTATAACCCTAATCAAAAAAAGCTGGATTTTTTACGCCAGCGGCGTAATTTTCGATCAGCATAGGCGTTTTGCGCATATAGCGTTTCGCCATGATGAACCTCGCACAACAGCTTTTGCGCTTGCTGGCTCTGTAGTGAACAGGTCGTCAGCTATCGCATAAAGGCGCCAACCAATATATCCAGCTGCGAGCGCACGCCATAAAGTGATCCTGCGCCAGAAGACACAACGCATATTTAGGACTAATGGTGGTTTTGCAAAGCGGTAATCGCAGGTAATAATCCCGACCAATGCGCTAAGGCAGGATTTGCCTGTTCAGGAAGAGCGCCAGAAAAAAGGATTTTTACCATGCCCGTCATCCTGGTCATCGACGACCACCCGGCCATCTGTTTCGCCGTTAAGGCCATTCTGGCGCCGCTGGCGGAAAACAGTATTCATACCGCCACCAGCGGCGCCGGCGCGCTCTCCGCTATCAAAGAACATCGGCCCGATCTGGTGATTCTGGACATTATGCTGAACCGTATGGACGGCCTGCAGCTGCTGCAGCATATTCGCCGTCAACAGCTGACGCCACAGGTAGTGGTCTACACCAGCCTCTCCACGGAAACCTATGCGCCACGCGCGATGAGGGCCGGCGCCGCGGCTTTTTTCAGTAAGGATGCGGATATCCGTCAGCTGCTGCCGCTGTGTCAGCTGGTACTGCAGGGCTACAGCTGCTTTCCGCACGCCACGCTGGCCGCCGCGTCCACCCCCGCCGCAGAAGAAGATCCGCTGGCGGCGCTCTCTGATCGCGAGCTCACCGTGCTGCGCTACCTGGTCAGCGGCCTGAGCAATAAAGAGATCGCTGCGCGCCTGCTGCTGAGCAATAAAACCATCAGCACCTATAAAAGGCGCCTGCTTGATAAACTGCAGCAGGAGAATATCGAGTCGCTTCGCGCCCTGCTGGAATCGCAGGATGCGTAAATGGCTAATCCTGCTGCTTCTCTGTTTGTCAGCGCAGGCGGACCGGTCGCCAGCTACCGCGAGCTGCAGCCGAACAGCCGCGAGCAGATCCAGCTTGCCGAGCCGCCGCTCAGCCATGACGACTGGCAGTGGCTGCGGCACAAGCGCACGCTGCGCTACGGCTTTGCGGCACTGGAGTACGCACCTTATGACCTCATCATAGGCTACCGCGATTACGATGGCCTGGACGCTGACTATCTGGCGCTGCTGGCGTTTAACCTTAATATCCCGATTGCGATCCACGTCTATCCCAATAAAGCCCAGCTGCTGACCCCGCTGCGCCAGGGCGACATCGACCTGATCGGCCGGGCCAGCTTGCAGGAGGCCAAAGAAAACGATCTTCTGCTGACCCGACCTTATTTTTCCACGATGCCCGCGCTGGTGGAGCGTACGGACAGCCAGCCGGATACGGCGAAGCGCGTTGCTATCGGGCCGCTCTTTCACACGCGGAAAAGTCTGGCGGGCAGCGCGGTGCTGCATCAGGACGGCGTGACGTTCGGGCAGACGCTGGGCGAAACGGTGGCATTGGTTGAGGTGCCGGAAACAGGCGGCATCGGCGTGATCAATCAGTACGGCACGACCACCGACGCGCGCGGGTTCGCAGTTATCGGCAATCTGACCCCCTACAGGGTCAACGAGCTGATGCTGGACAGTTTCTCGCTGCAGGATGAGCGGACGCTGCCGAATGCGGAAACAGAAGTGGTTCCTACCGCAGGCGCTATTATGTACAGCCGGTTTAAGCCGCCGGTCGCCGCAGAGTGAGGCGACCGGCGGCGCGAAAGCTTACTTCGCGTAGGCTTCGGTCGTGATGGTCAGCTTCACTTCGTCGCTGACGGCAGGCACATATTTGTCCAGCTTAAAGTCGGAGCGTTTGAACGTGGTGGTGGCGTCGAAGCCAACCGCCTCTTTCTTCACCATCGGATGCATACCCTGCTTGTTCAGAACAGCGTGCAGAACGACAGGCTTAGTGATGCCTTTAATGGTCAGATCGCCATGCACATCCATTTTATCTTTACCGGTGCTGACGACTTTGGTGCTTTTAAAGGTGGCGTTCGGGTATTTGGTGACGTCGAAATAGTCGGCGCCTTTAAACTCTTCGGTCAGCTTGTCCACATGCGTGTCGATGCTGTTAACCGGAATAGTTACGTCTACTTTGGAATCGCCGATTTTGCTGGCGTCAAAATCGATGTTGCCGGTGATGCCGGATAAATCAGCCGTTGGATGAGAAAAGCCGAAGTGCGTCCAGGAAACAACAACGGAAGTATGTCCGCTGTCCATAGCGTAGCTGACAGGCGCCGCAGCGGAGAACTGTGACCAGAGCGCGGAGCTGACTAATAACGGCAGAGCCATTTTTTTGATGAGCGACATGCGATTTATCCTTATTTTCACCGGAAAGGTTTAAGGATAGTGCAGGATTATCGCTTTGCCCGATAGTGAAGATATTTGACCGGCTTTGTCAAAAAGATTAGGCAATAGCGTGGCGGAAGCGGGAGAGCAACGCGCTCTCCCTGGCAATACTCAGGCGCGGGCCACAAAAGCTTTTACCACTTCCTGCCACGGCGTGGTGGCGCGGCCGATTAGTTTGCTTAACGTCCGGCTGTCGTCATAGAGCGCGCCTTTCGCTGCGCCTGCGTCGGAATCCGCCAGCATTTCCGCCAGCGCCTCCGGCAAACCGGCACTTTTCAGCGCGGCAGCGAAATCCGCCTGCGGCAGATTAAGGTAATTGACCTCTTTGCCGCTGGCTTTGGCGATCTCCGCAGTAAACTGCGCCAGCGTGTAGGCCGTATCGCCCGCCAGCTCGTAGACTTTATTAGCGTCAGTTTCGCCCGTCAGCACAACCGCGGCCGCTTCGGCATAGTCCTGGCGGCTGGCGGAAGCGATTTTCCCCTCGCCCGCCGCGCCGATAAATACGCCGTGCGCGAGCGCGGGCGCGATGCTGGCGGCGTAATTTTCGCTATACCAGCCGTTGCGTAAAATGAGCCAGGAAAGGCCGGAAGCGATTAGCGCCTGTTCGGTGGCGCGGTGTTCGTCGCCCAGCCCCATCGGCGAGCTATCGGCATGCAACAGGCTGGTATAGGCCAGCAGTTTCACGCCTGCCGTTTTTGCCGCGTCGATCGCCGCTTTATGCTGCGCTTCGCGCTGGCCGATTTCGCTGGAGGAGATCAACAGCACTTTCTCCACGCCGCGAAAAGCCCCGGCAAGCGTCTGCGGTTGGTTATAGTCGCCCTGCCGCACCTGTACGCCCAGCGCCGCAAGATCGGCGGCCTTTTCTGGCGAACGCACGACGGCGACAATCTCTTCGGCTGACACTCTTTTGCGTAAAGCGTCGATGACCAGGCGGCCAAGCTGCCCTGTAGCTCCGGTTACTGCAATCATGATGCACTCCTTTCAGTCGATAAAAGCGGGCCCGGCATCGCGCCGGAAACGTTGTATTGACTCAGCCTATGCCATACACTAACTAAAAGTAAGTACTTACAGGTTTGTTAGTATGCAAAAAAATAGTCTGATTTCCCTTCGCGATAAGCTGCAGCGCGGCGAGCTGCTGAACAGCGACTGTCCGTCGCGCGAGGTGCTAAAACGGCTGACCAGCCGCTGGAGCCTGCTGGTGCTGCTTGCGCTGGAAGAGCGTACGCTGCGCTTCGGCGAGCTGCGTCGCAAAATCGGCGGGGTCAGTGAAAGAATGCTGGCGCAGACGCTGCGCTTTATGGAGGAAGATGGCTTTGTGGAGCGTATCGATTATGAAGTGATCCCGCCGCACGTCGAATATCGCCTTTCGCCGCTGGGACACGAGGCGCGCGATCGCGTCACCGGCCTGGCCGACTGGATAGAGACGAACCTGCAGCAGATTATTGCTAACCGCAGCCATCCTGCGGCGAAAGAGTAAAGAGTGCGGCTGGTTCGGTTCAGATATGTGGCAATAATGTGATGTTCGTCCGCGTTACCCGCGGATAAAAGCCATTGCGTAGAATAGCGGAGTTTCGCCAGCGACCTCATCCCATCTTGCGATAACGCGACGGCCAGATCTGTTCGGGCCTGACGCCCAGCGCTTCCGCAATCAGCCGTTCGCCTTTCGGCCAGTGGCGATTCAGGGCGTTCGCCAGCGTGGACGAAGCCAGCCCGGCCTCGCGCGAAACAGCGGAAAGCGAAGTCCCCTTTTTCCTCAATCCGGCGATGATATCCGCCGGATGCCAGTCCTTGTGAGTTATCCCGTTCATCCTTGTCTGCTTCCGTCAGGCGTTACTTGTTGAGTATCACTAAACAACTACCATGTTAAGTAATGCTAAACAGTAAGTCAATGTATGATCGTTGATGGTGTGACTGATGATTCCAGCCCGGCTTAAAGCGGCCCGACTACGCGCTCGTCTGACTCAGGAAAAGCTGGGCGTTCTGGCTGGTATTGAAGAAGAGACGGCGCGTTCCCGCGTTTCGCAGTATGAAGGCGGCATCCACCGTCCGACCTTTGAAACCATGTGCGCTTTCGCGCGCGTGCTTAACGTGCCGGAATGCTATTTCTATACCCTCGACGATGAATTTGCCGAAACCGTTTTAGCTATCTGGTTAAAAAAGCGGAATTTAGCCTGATAGCGCGCCACAGCGGCCAAACGCCTTCCCTTTCTACCCAAAGCTTTTTCAGACAACAGCCATAACGGGCACCGCCTGCCTTGCTGCGCGCCGCCTGCGGCACGATTTCCCGCCTGGCGAACCGCAAAAAATCGCTTATCGGGCTTGATCGTTTGCCGCAAATGATAATACTGTATTTATATACAGCTTATTTCGGGATAACCCCATGAATTTACTTCGTCCTGCCGAGGTGCGCGCGCTGGTGCAGCTGCCGCTTTTTTTGACCCGGGTGCCCTGCGGCTCGCCGGCTGCCGCGCAAGACCATATAGAACAGCGGCTGGACTTAAACGATCTGCTGGTGCAGCGGCCGGAAAGTACCTATTACATTCGGGTCAGCGGCGATTCCATGCGCGACGCCGGTATCGACGATGGCGATCTGCTGGTGGTCGATAACGGCATTATCGCCGACCATGACGATATCGTGGTCGCGGCGGTAAACGGCGAATTCACGGTGAAAAAACTTCAGCTACGTCCGGACGTTCGGCTGCTGGCGATGAACGCGGCCTGGCCGCCGATAGTGCTGGCGGAGGAAGAGCAGCTGGAAATTTTTGGCGTGGTGACTTTCACGATTAAATCGATGGAGTAACTATGTTGAAAAATCGGGTTTATCGCGCCTGCGCGGCCACAACCCAGGCCAGCCAGCCGTCTCACCAGGTAAAATTTTTGTTTGCCCGGCTACAGGATCTGCTGCCGACCAATGACGACTGCTACCTCAGCGCCTGCAACGGCAGCTACTGCATTATCGACCGTTATCGTCCCGCCGTAGCGGGCAGCCGCGTGCTGATCGATATCGCAGGCCGTCGTGAATGGGCCACTATTCGCTGCAATCCGGAGCAGATTGTCACCGCAGCGGGCACGATTATTGAGAGCGAGCAGCTGCAGGAAGTGACTATTCTTGGAGTAGCTATTCAGGAAGTGCTGTCGATATACCAGCATCGAACAGCGCAGAACGCGCCCGTATAAATCGCGGCCAGCTGCGGATAAAAAAAGAGACGGTCAGAAGAGTGCGTTATTTCAGCCTTGCGTTGAGCCATGAATGAAAAAAGCCTCCCTTGCGGAGGCTTTCAACCATTAACGATGGATTAGCGTTTCGGCGCTGCGTCCGGATACATCGCCAGCAGACGTCGCGTTACGCCGTTGGTCCAGCCAAAACCGTCCTGCAGCGGATACTCGCCGCCGCCCGCTAATACCGGCGCGCGTCCGGCCACATTATACTTCTCGACCATCTTATGGTGACGATGGTAGGTGGCGCCGGTAACCTGCAGCCAGCGCGCGGCGATCTCTTTCGCCAGCAGCTCCTCGCCATAGTTGTTGAAGCCTTTGATCGCCATCCACTGCATCGGCGCCCAGCCGTTGGGCTTGTCCCACTGCTCGCCGGTTTCTTCAACCGTGGTCAACATGCCGCCCGGCGCCAGCAGATGCGAGCGAACGGCTGCCGCCGTAGCGGCCGCCTGCTCCAGGCTCGCCATGCCTACATACAAAGGCGTTACCGTCGCCGCTGAAAACGCGCCTTTTTCACGCTCGCGCCAGTTGTAGTCGCGATAGAGTTCAGCCTGTGAATCCCATAGCCAGGTATTCACGGCCTCGCGGCGGCGCTCTGCTTTCTGCTGATAGAGCTCTGCCGTAGCGCGATCGTTTTGGCTGGCCGACAGTCGGGCAATCGTGGTTTCCAGCTTATAGAGAAAAGCATTGAGATCGATCGGCACAATACTGGTGGTCTGAATGCTTTCCAGCCGTCCCGCCTCGCTCAGCCAGCGGGAAGAGAAATCCCAGCCCGAAGCCGCGCCCGCGCGCAGATCGCGATAAACTTCGCTGGAAGGGCGCGCCGAGTTTCTGGCGGTTTCCACGTCTTCGATCCAGGATTCATCGCGCGGCGTATCACGATCGTCCCAGTAGCGGTTCAGCACCGAACCGTCCGGCATCATTACCGCGTGACGATAAGCCTCATTGGGCGTCAGCGATTCCGCGCCATCCATCCAGAAAGCATATTCGCGCTTGAGCTGCTTAAGATAGCGATGCGCCTTGCTCACGCCATCTTTCTCGAACAGCTCCACCATTAGCGCGAATACCGGCGGCTGCGAGCGGCTCAGATAGTAGGTGCGGTTGCCGTTCGGGATATGACCGTAGGTATCGATCATCCAGGCAAAATTGTCCGCCATCTGGCGCAACAGCTCCATCTGCCCACTGGCCGCAAAGCCCAGCATACTGAAGTACGAATCCCAGTAATAAGTTTCGCCAAAGCGGCCGCCCGGCACCACGTAAGGCTCCGGCAGCGGCAGCAGCGAAGAGAATTCAGAATGTTTTTCCGGCTTGCGCGTCAATACCGGCCACAGCGAGTCGATATGCTCGCTCATGCTTTTTTCCGGATCGGCGACATAGCGGCTGTCGTTGATTTTCGGCAGATCGAAATTTTCCAGCACGAAGGCCAGCAGGTTAAAGTCCTCCTGCTCCCGCTGCATAAAGTAGCGGTAAAGGATCCTTTCCGGCTCGATTTTGGGCGCGCAATCCGCAAAGGTTTTGCTGTCGGCAAAAATCCTTGCGCTCTGCACGGCCTCGAAAAGTTCCTGGTAACGATCGGCAGGCGTCAGGATATCCGGCGCAGGCAAACCACGGATAGGTTCGGGCTGCGGTTCGGCAAAAACATCCAGCGCTTCGTAATCGTGATAATAAGCTTCATAATCCGCCAGGTTATTGTCAATGGTCAGGTCGTTATGATTAAAAGCGATAAAAACCTCCTGATGTCTCTGATTGACAATGTGGTATTCGGTTTATTTTGCATAAACAATAAGTGTAGTACTCCTGTCTCATAATGCAAACCGCCAATAATATGACAAGAGATAAGATAATATTTCAAAAAATAAATGATTCACGGCAAAAAAAAGGTTTTACGCTTTACCTGACAGAAAAGTAATGGCTGGTAAACGCTTTACGTTTTTGAAAAAGGCTTAATTATTAATCTGCTTATCGTTCAGGTTGCGTCCGGCTTTTACGCTGGCCACGCGCCGATCGGGCGCAGTCCCTCGTTCATCTGCGAACAAAATTTGCGCGCCCAGGGAATAAATCGCCTGTTTTTTGCACGCTAAAAAAATATTCCATACTTTTATTTACATTAAATTTAAACTGTCCGATATTAGTGCACGTCAACGCTGTTTTGACTATGGCAGCAATAAGATTATCTGATAGAAAACCCGCCTTTTAAATACAAACAAGGACACTCTCGTGGCACCGGCAGTAAATAAATCCGCAGCGTTACACCCGGAAAGTCTTACCGAAGAAAATGATAGTTTAGTTTCTCCCGCCAACTCGCCAGACATAGATAAAACTTATATTGTCCGCGGTACACGACGCTTTATGCACGCTACCCTCGCGCTGTTCTGCGCCGGACTTTCCACCTTCGCCGTGCTCTATTGCGTACAGCCTATATTGCCGGTCTTCTCGCAAAGCTTTCATCTGACGCCAGCGCAAAGCAGTTTGTCGCTTTCGGTCACTACCGCCATGATGGCGCTGGGCCTGCTGGTAACCGGCCCGCTTTCGGACGCTATCGGCCGTAAGTCGGTGATGTCCGTCTCCCTGTTGCTGGCCGCAATTTTTACGCTGATCTGCGCGACCATGAACAGCTGGGAAGGCGTACTGGCGATGCGCGCGCTGACCGGTCTGGCGCTAAGCGGCGTAGCGGCAGTCGCGATGACCTGGCTGAGCGAAGAGCTGCATCCGGTGTTCCTCTCTTTCTCAATGGGGCTTTATATCAGCGGCAACTCCATTGGCGGGCTGGTCGGGCGGCTCTTTACCGGTATGCTGGCGGATCATTTCTCGTGGAAGGTTTCCCTGTTCGTGGTTGGCCTGTTCGCCTTAACGGCTGCCGGACTCTTCTTCCGCCTGCTGCCGCCTTCGCAGCATTTTCGTGCCGGTTCGCTACGTCCACGCAAGCTGCTGATCAATTTTATGTTCCAGTGGCGCGATTCGGGCTTGCCGATGCTGTTCCTGGTCGGCTTTATCCTGATGGGCAGCTTTGTGACGCTGTTTAACTATGTCAGCTATCGTTTTCTGGCCGCGCCGTTTTCACTGAGCCAGACGGTAGTGGGATTGCTGTCGGTGGTCTACCTGACCGGCACCTACAGCTCGCCGAAAGCGGGGATGATGACGGCGCGTTACGGACGCGGCGTGGTGCTGATGGGCTCGCTGCTGCTGATGCTGACCGGCCTGATCGCGACCCAGTTCACCACGCTGCTGCTGGTGCTGCCTGGACTGATGCTGTTTGCCGCCGGCTTTTTCGCCGCGCATTCGGTTGCCAGCAGCTGGGTTGGCCATCGCGCCCGCCGCGCCAGAGGCCAGGCTTCATCGCTCTACCTCTTCTTCTACTATTTAGGCTCCAGCGTGGCGGGCACGCTGGGCGGCGTATTCTGGCACGGCTACGGCTGGGCGGGCGTTTCGGCTTTTATCGCCGTGATGCTGCTGGGCGGCCTGGTGCTGGCTAACCAACTGCGCCAAATCCCGGTGCTGGTGAAAAAAGTGCGTTAGTTTTACGGGGCGGCTCGCATTCTCCGCCCCGATCCGCTTTTGCTCAATTTACTTCCCTTTGCTCAGCCATTAAGCTACTGCCAGTTGTCCGCTTCCTGCCGTCGTACAGGGATTATTTCTGAAGGAAAATCGTCATGTCGCTTCATCTCTGGCTGGCCTATGTTGGCATTATCGGGGTTCTTATCGCCGTTCCCGGCCCGTCCGCGCTAATCAGCATGACGCACGGTCTGCGCTATGGAAGACGCCGGGCGCTGGCGACGGTTATCGGCGGCGTGACGGCGGCGATGACGCTGATGACCGCTTCGGCGCTGGGCCTGGGTGCGATTCTGGCCGCTTCTACCACCGCTTTCACCGTGCTGAAGGTTGTCGGCGCCGCCTATCTGATCTGGCTGGGTATCAGCGCCTGGCGCAGCAGCGCGCCGGCGGAAAGCATCATCATCAGCGGTCAGCCGCAGGAGATGCCGGGCGTCCTTAAACTGTTTCGCAAAGGCTATATGGTCGGCATCAGCAATCCAAAAGACCTGCTGTTTTTCGCCGCGCTGTTCCCTAACTTTATCGACGCCAGCCAGCCGCACGCTATTCAGTTCGCCACGCTGGCTGTGACCTGGGCTATCACCGATTGCGGCCTGATGTTCGCCTACGCCTGCGCCGGGCGACGTCTCTCTGGCGTATTCGCCAACCCTTCGCGCCTGCGCCTGCTTAACCGCGCCGTCGGCAGCCTTTTTGTCTTTGCTGGCGGCGCGCTGGCGATCTCCGCCCGCTAATGAGCGATATTGAAAACCTGCACGCGATGGTGGTCTTTGCCCGCGTGGTAGAGACGCTGAGCTATACCGAAGCGGCAAAGCAGCTAGGCATGTCGAAATCTGCGGTCAGCAAGGAGATCTCCGCGCTTGAGGTACGCCTCGGCGCAAAGCTGCTGCTGCGTACAACGCGTAAAATCGCCGTTACCGAAGTCGGCATGACCTGGTATCGCTACTGCGCGCGCATTCTTAGCGAGGTCAAAAGCGCCGATCTCTTTATCCGCCAGTTTCACGAAGAGCCAACCGGCAGCCTGCGCGTCGTGGCGCCGGTCACCTTTGGCTGCCAGTGCATCGTGCCGGTGCTGAATCAGTTTGTGGCGGCCAATCTGCACGTTAGCGTGGATCTCGATCTCACCGATCGGCCAGTGAATCTGGTGGATGACAATATCGATCTGGCGATCGTCATCCGCCGCGAGCGGCCCGAACATCCCCACAGTTTGCCGCTGGTGGATATCAGCTGGGGGCTTTACGCCGCGCCGGACTACCTGGCGCGTTTTAAAACTATCAGCAAACCGGAAGATCTGACGCGTCACGACTTTATTCTGTTTCGCGGCCCGGCCCATACTATTTCGCTGCCGTTCCGCAAGGAGAAGCAGAAGCGGGATATCGAGGTACGCAGCCGTTTTCGCGCCAATAACAGCACGGCGCTGGTGAACTCGGCAATCGCGCAAACCGGCATCGCCTATCTGCCGGACTATATCGCTATGCAGGCGGTGGAAGAAGGAAAGCTGAGCCGGATACTGCCGGAATGGGAAATGGATCTTTATAAATCCTGGATCCTGACCAAAGAAGACGGACTGATCTCGCCGCGCGTCAGGCTGTTTATTGCTGCGCTGCAAAAGGCGTTAAGCTAAACGAGGCGGCAGGCAGCTTCATATTCATTATCCAACCTGGTTAACAGTTACGCTTTGGATAAGAAGCGTATTATTCGGCTGGCGTATTTTCACCACGACTTAAAGAGGCTCAGGATGAGCAAACGTAGCGAAATAATTGAAGGCAGGATGGCAAAAGCAGCGACTTCCGGGTTGGTCTATACAGAGGTGCTGGGTTGGGTTGACCTGGGCCATGCGCAAGGCAACGATATCAAAAATCTCTTTAAACAAATCGACGCAGGGGAATTTTCCGGAAAAGCTTACTACGACGTAAATTACTCGCAAGCTATGGCATATCCCCCCTTTAACATGAAAATAGGGAAATTTATTACCTGGCGTATCAAACGTGGCCGTCCATATTATGAGCGTAAAAGCATCGCGCTGGGTATGATGATGTCCATAACCCGAAAATTTGAAGGGCTTCAGGCTTCCTTTCCTGCCTGCCTCGTAACTGACAGCGGCTTTAGCGGGGAAGACCTGGTATCAAATTTATTAGGCTTTTATCGCGTGGTGACCAATCTGGATATTTTCACGCTGATTAAGCCCGTTAGCAAAAAAGAGGCGCTTAAAAGATGGGATCGCTATGGCAGAATCGGTGCCTGGAAAAACAGAGATTTTACGCCAATCCTGTTTCCCGATCCTGATAAATACCCTGATGCCAGACCACGTAAAGGCGTGTTACCTGCTTTTATGCTGTCCGAACGACCCTGGAGCGATTTTCAATCCGGTAAAGTAAGGATCGTCTCAGCCGACGGTTCTTATATGGATAAATACAAGGGAGGTAGCTTGCCCTATGCGTAATTCTTTTAAGGTACTTAGCTTTATTGCTATCGTCGCAGGCGCGTCAACGCTCTATGCCTGGTCCTGGCTTAAGATGGGTTTTGCCGAAAGCGCCCGTTATACAGAGCAGGATAAAAAGGAATACGATTTTTATACGCCTGATATACTGAAGAATATACCCAGAATCTCTACGCGCTATGAGTTTCATTACGCCAATATTTCTGGCCCGGCATCGCTTGTACACGCTATCCATTTTTATGACACGAGCGATGCAAGCGAGATAAACCGTTATCTTAAAGCTTCAGGTTATAAAAAACAGCCTACCTGCATTGTAGAAGCGGATTGCTGGCAGAAGCAGGATCCCAATGAAGTGATTACGGTAGGCACTTTTTCCGACCTTCACATGGTGCTGGTCGCCGTTAACGAATATTCTCTGCCCGTAGAGATGGAAAGCCCGCAATTGCGGGCTAACGCTAAAGGCAGCTCAACGCCGACTCAGTAGTAGTTACCGTGGCGGTAATCCCAGGTCGTAAAGGTATCCGACAGCATCGACATGATTTTATCCACGTCCAGCCCTTTACGGATCAGCACCGGGCAAGGCGTAATATTGCGTTCGCCCTTCTGCTCCGGCACCAGCTTGCCGTTTTCATCCACCATCGCCACCATCACGCCCTGCTCGTAGCGGGTTTTCTCCGTCTCGTTAGGCTGGATGGACTTCACGTAGTCGTTGGCTTCGATAATCAGATCCGCCTGGGATTCGATACGTTCACCGATGCCCTCGACCAGGCCGCGGTTGCCTTTGCCTGACGGGTTAGCCGAGCTGGCGAAGGAGAATTTACCGTGGTTTTCCCACAGCTCTTTGGCCAGCTTCTCGCCAGGCACGCCGAATTTAATTACGAAGCAGCTGGTCTGACGGCGATCCATCATCAGCTCTTTTGAACCGTCGTCCGGAATACGCGCCACGGCTTCTTCTTTCCACGGCAGAATACAGCCCAGCAGCACATCGTTATCCCAGTGCTGCTGATACAGGGATTCGATTTCCGGGTTCAGCTGCGCCAGCTCTTTCAGCTGCTCCAGCGAGCCGCACAGCACTACGCCAGGCTTGTTGCGGTTACGCTGCTTGGCGTCGAACTTGCGCTCCAGCCCTTTGGCATCGGAAGTCATGATGATGTAGCCCACTTTGGTCGGGCAGACGATCATGCCGCCGTCGGCGGACAGAATGTTAACCGCTTCCGGCTGTAAGCCGCCGTTCCAGTGAATTGTTTTATCGTTCATGGTCGCACCTGCAAATCTAAGAGTGAATGCTGAAGGTCAGCGCCTGACGCCCTGACCGGATAAAACCATCCTAACGCCGCCGCTATTTTTCGCAACAGTAATGGGCACAGCTCCTGTATTGTTTCCATAGAGAAACAATTGTTGCCGGCGGGATTGCGTTATAAAGCATAGCGTCCGCCTGATTTTTTCCCCCTGTCCGAACTACTCTCACTGCTGCGCCACTCACTTTTTTATCCTGAGCGAGAATTTTATGCAGATTGCCTTTTTCACCGCGGAAGATCGCCTTCCCCTGAGCGGCTGGTTTACTTCACAAGCCGCCGTTACGCAGTGGGCCGGCCCCAACGTTGCCTGGCCGCTGGAAGACGCTTTTCTCAACACGCTGCTGGATTCTGCCAGCCAGCAGCCCGCCAGCCTGCTCACCTTTGCTGCCAGGATCGATGGCGAACTGGCTGCCGTGGCGCAACTCGGCTTTGACTGGAATAATCACCTGGCCTGCGTCTGTCGCGTAGTGGTCAATCCAGCGATGCGCGGAAAAAACCTGGCGGAGAGGATGCTGCGGCAGCTGGTCGCCACGGCTTTTAAGCAGGAAGCGATAGAGCGAGTTGAACTGCGGGTTTATACCTTTAACCTGGCGGCGGTACGTACCTATGAAAAGCTGGGCTTTGTGCGGGAAGGCGTGCAGCGCCAGGGCGTGGCGGTAGGCGACGAACGCTGGGACTGCGCGCTGTATGGCATGTTACGCGAAGAGTATCTTATGCGCAGCGTCGCCTGATAAAGGCTACGCTGCGCAGTGCTGAGCGCCGGCTGAAATCAGCCCGGGATCAGTTTTTCCGCTTTCAGCTTATCGAACAGCGCAAAAAAGGCGTCGCGCGTGGACTGATAGCCGATAAAGCCCGCCTTGCGGCTTTTGCTGACGTCGGTGATAACTTCCATCAGGCGTCCCAGATCGGCATCGGTATGCCACCAGGAAACCAGCCTGCCGATATCGTCCTCTTTCAGATCAAACTGACGCGCAATGTTTTTCCACTGCTCCGCCGCCGCGTCCATTCGCCCATCCAGCGGCTGCATCTCATCAGGATAAGGCGCGGCTTCAATACCGAAATAGTCGGCGATCTCGCCCCACATCCATTTCCAGCGGAACACGTCGCCGTTGACCACGTTGTAATCTTCGTTCTGCGCCGATGGCGTAGTGGCAGCCCACTCCAGCTGCTCGGCCAGCACGCTCGCGCTGGTCATATCGGTTACGCCGTCCCACTGCGTTTTCGAGCCCGGGAACACAAATGGCTGGCCGGTTTGCTTGCAGAGGCTGGCATAGACGGCCAGCGTCTGTCCCATATTCATCGCATTGCCCAGCGCGAAGCCGATAATGGTGTGCGGACGATGCACGCTCCAGGTGAAGCCATATTTTTCGGCGCCTGCAAAAACTTCGTCTTCCTGCGCGTAGTAGAAGTTATCGACCGGCTGGCGGCCCTGTTCCTCACGGAACGGCGTCATCGGCACGGCGCCTTTGCCGTAGGCGTCGAACGGGCCAAGATAGTGTTTAAGGCCGGTGACCAGCGCCACGTGGCCGCCTTTCAGGCCGTCGCCCAGCGCTTCGATAACGTTACGCACCATGGCGCCGTTGACGCGAATATTCTCTTTCTCATTGGCCTGGCGCGCCCAGACGCTGAAAAAGACCTTGTCCACCTTTATGTCCGCCAGCGCTTTTTTAACGGATTCGCTATCGGTAAGGTCAGCGGTCAGCGAGGTGCAGCCAGCCGGAACCGCAGTGCGTCCACGTGAAAGACCGTAAACCTGCCAGTTGTCGCCGGTCAGCTGCTCTGCCAGCGCGGTGCCGATAACGCCGCTGACGCCAACAATAAGTGCGCGTTGTTGCATAATTTTTCCTCCTGATTACGATACCAATAAGCTTAATAGAGAATTTAAATCTTATTTAAGGTATAAATTCACACCATTTGAGAATTTGAATCACAAATCATGGTCAGTCAGGATCGCCTTAAAGACATTACGCCTTTCGTCGCCAGCGTGGATCACGGCAGCTTCACCGCCGCCGCTGATTACTTGCATCTCACCAGTTCGGCGGTCAGCAAAAGCGTGGCGCGGCTGGAAACGCGGCTTGGCTCACGGCTTTTTGAACGCACCACGCGGCGGCTGACGCTGACGGACGCCGGGCAGGCTTTCTACGATACCTGTACGCGGGTGTTAAGCGAGCTGACGGAAGCGGAAGCGGTGCTGGCCGCTCAACGCGCTATTCCGGTTGGACGGCTGCGTATCGCTGTTCCCAACACCTTTGGCCGTATGCGCGTAATGCCGCTAATCAACGAGTTTTGTCGGCAGCACCCGGAGATGCAAATCAGCCTCTCTTTCTCTGACCGCTTTGTCGATCTGTTTGAGGAAGGTGTGGATATCGCGGTACGCATCGGCGGTTCCACCGATTTTCCGCCCTCGCTGGGCTGTCGATTTTTGGGGAATGAGCGGCTGATCTTTTGCGCCTCGCCCGACTATCTGGCGCAGCACGGGATGCCGGACTCACTGCAGTCGCTGACCGAAAGGCGAGCCATTGTCTACGAGCGGGTAGACGGCAGCACCAGTCCGTGGCGTATCAGCTCGCCGGATGGGCGAACCCTGACCCGAACCATGCCTTACCGTATGGCGCTGGGCGATGGTGAAGCCCAGGTCGCCGCCGTCACCGCCGGACTCGGCGTGGCGCAAATGGCGACCTGGCTGTTGGAAAAAGAGTTGGCCAGCGGGGCGCTGGTGCCGATCCTGCCAGAGCTAACGGTAGAAGGGCTGCCGCTGTTTATCGTCTGGCCGCGCAGAAAGCAGCTGCTGCCAAAGGTTGACGCGCTGCTGGCCACGCTGGATCGGCTTAAAATCAGTCAGTAGTGGGTTTATTAACGTTGATGCGCCACGGCACGCCAAATTTATCAATCAGCGTACCAAAACCGGCAGCCCAGAAAGTTTCTTCCCATGCCAGCGTGATTTTACCGCCTTCGGCGAGGTTATCGAACCAGCGTTTGCCTTCGGCAGGATCGTCGCTGGAAAGGCTGACGGCGAAGCCGCTGTAGTTCACCGCCTCGACGCTGTCGCAAACCTGCAGCTCGCCGTTGCCGATATGCAGCAGCGCGTGCATGATTTTGTCATCGCCAGGCTGCTCCGCGCTCGGGCTGTTCTGCTTCTGCGGCTGCTGTTTTTTCTCCGCAGGTACGTCGCCCCAGGTCATTTTGAAATTCAGCTCGGCGCCCGTCGCCTGCTGATAAAAAGCGATAGCCTCTTCACAGTTTCCCGCAAAGTACAAATAAGGCGAAAGTTGCATAACATCTCCTTCGTTTGAGGTATGTGCTGAAGCATAAGCATCGAAGAAAGTGTAGCAGGCGAGAAATATCCGGCGCCTTATTGGAAAAATTAAAGCAATAACAGACAGTCAGGCCGGAGCGCACTGGCGACACTCAGCCCTTACGCCAGGCATCTTGCTGGCCGCCGATCGCGCATGCTACTTTCATTCACAGCATTTTTCTGTCCGCCTGTTGAAACCTGCCTCAGTCTGCCCGGAAAAGGAAAAAAGAATGCGTTCGCCTGAAGCCCGACTGCAAGATTTACTGCGCCAGCTCGTCGTGAAAGATTTTCCTGCCGTGTCGATAGCCGTCGGTAAAGGTGACCAAACCGTCTGGCAGCATGCCGCAGGCTATTCGCAAAAAGGGATAAAAAACACGCCGGAAACCCTTTTCGGCGTAGGCAGCGTCACCAAAGTATTTGTGGCGGTAGCGATCCTTCAACTCGTTGAGGAAGGACGGATCGCGCTTGACCAGCCTCTCGCCCGCTGGCTTGAAAAGCCCGTTCTTTTCGGCATCGCAAACGGGGAAAACGTAACGGTCAAACAGCTGCTGTCGCATTATGCGGGCGTTCCCAGCTGGGAGGATCGACCTCTCTGGATCCGCGAAGCGCGCGGCCAGCAGGCTGATCCGACAAAACGATGGCTGCCTTCTGACACGCTGGCCTGTATCCGCGGAGAGAAGCCTTTGTGCCGTCCTGGCGAAGCCTTCTACTATTCCAACAGCAACTTTACGCTGCTGGGTTTATTAATTGAGCGGGTAACGCAAAACAAGCTTAATGATGAATTAAAAAACCGGATTTTCAGGCCGCTTTCGCTCGCGCGTACCGGCCTGGAAGGGTTTACCGCTTTTGTCAGGCCGAACACGGCGGACAGATTTCATCGTCTGGATGCCTCTTTTATCCGCAATGCCGGTATTTCAGATTACTTTAAGCCGGCACCGGGCAAACTCCTTAACGTCTCTGCGACCAACCTCTGCGTGGAATGGGCGGCTGGCGGCCTGCTTTCCACGGCGCAGGAGCTAATGACGTTTATGCTGGCGCTGAAAAATGGGCGGCTGTTGAATCCGCAAAGTTTGCGAGAAATGCAGCGCTGGCTGCCCGCCGACGAGGCGCAAATAGGGTTGAGCCTGTTTCGGATAAAAACGCCTTACGGCACGGCGCTCGGCCATGGCGGCAACGTGCTGGGCTTCAGCGCCTGCGTGTGGTGGTATGAAGACGTTGACAGCGCCGTAGCGATTTTAACTAATGTAGGCTCAATGCACGCCGCTCCGGCAGCGAACTGCGCCAGCGCCCTTTTCAAAAATTCGGAAATCGGCAGGCTGGCGCAGGAGATTAGCGCGCGAGGTGGCTGATCCGATCCAACAGCAGGAAAAACCATAAAAAAAAGCGGCCAGTTTAGCGGCCGCTTTTTTCCGAATGAAACCCGTTACTTCACTTCAATCAGCTTTTCGATATCCGCGCTGCCCTGCTGCTCAGCGTCGTTTTTACGCACTTTCGCCACGTCGCTGGCGCTGACCTGTTTTTTGGCCGTGTTACCCCAGCTAGTGCGGATAAAGTTCACCACGTCCGCGACCTGCTGGTCGTTCAGTCGCCAGCCGAAAGCCGGCATGGTGATAGCGGAAGGCGCGCCCTTCACGCCCGGCAGCGTCGCGCCGCTTAAGACAACATGGATAAGCGAGGTCGGATCTTCCGCCAGCACCACCGGATTGCCGCTCAGCTGCGGGAAGAAGCGTTTATAGCCGCTGCCGTCTGTTTTATGGCAGGCTGCGCAGCTGTCGACGTACACCGACGCGCCAGACTTGCTGTCATCGCCTTTCCACAGCGCTTTCGCTACCTTGTCGTCCGCCGTGAAGCCGACCTGATTGAGATCTTTCGCGCCCAGCGATTTCAGATAGCGCGCGATAGCGGTGATATCTTCGTCGCTCAGATGCTGCAGGCTGTGCTGCACCACTTCAGTCATACCGCCGAACGCCGCGGTGTGATCGTTGCGGCCATAGCGCAGGAACTGCGTCAGATCGTCTTCGCTCCAGCGGCCCAGACCGTCGCGGTTATCGCCGCGCAGATTGCTCGCCGTAAAGCCGTCGATCGGCGCACTGCTGCCGGCAAGATAGTCGCTGCCTTCGCTGTCGTTCAGCGCTTTTTCCTGCATGGTGAGGCTGCGCGGCGTATGGCAGGCGCCGCAGTGGCCCAGACCTTCCACCAGATACTGGCCGCGAGCCAATACCGCATCCTGACCTTTAATCGGCGTAAAGGCTTTCACGTCCGGCGCAAAGAGTCCGCGCCAGATCGACAGCGGCCAGCGCATCGACAGCGGCCACGGAATATCGCTTTTCTGGTTGGCGGCCTCGACCGGTTTTACGCCATGCATAAAATAAGCGTAAAGCGCGTGCATATCTTCATCGCTGACTACGGCGTAAGAAGGGTAAGGCATCGCCGGATAGAGCGTGTCGCCATTCTTCGCCACGCCGTGACGCACCGCTTTCTGGAAATCGTCATAGCTGTAGTCGCCGATGCCGGTTTTTTTATCCGGCGTGATATTGGTCGAGTAGATATTCCCGATTGGCGTCGCCATCGACAGGCCGCCAGCGAAAGGCTCGCCGCCCATTTTGGTGTGGCAGGCCACGCAGTCGCCCGCGCGCGCCAGATATTCACCGCGTTTGATCAGCTCAGCGCCGTTGTCGTCCGCCGCCGCCGCGGCAAAAGTCGTCATGCCCAGCATCAGTGCCGGGATCAGCATTTTCATTATGGTCATCCTTACGCCTGCACCAACGGCCCTGGGTTTTTAAGGTACTGTTCACGAATCGCTTTCGCCGACCAGTAAGTCAGCGCCGCCACCATGCCGGTCGGGTTGTAGCCCAGGCCCTGTGGGAAAGCGGACGCGCCCGGAACAAACACGTTGTGCACGTCCCAGCTTTGCAGATAGCGGTTAATCGCGCTGGTTTTCGGATCTTCACCCATAATCGCGCCGCCGTTCATATGCGTGGTCTGATAAACGGTGGTATCGAAATGCGTGCCCGGCATTTTCGGCGCTCCGCTGATCAGCTTAGGATTCATCGCTTCGGCGATTTTGTGCATCCGACCGTGCATAAACTGCGACATTTTGATGTCGTTTTCCTGCCAGTCGAAGGTCATACGCAGCAGCGGCTGGCCGAAAGCATCCTTGTAGTTCGGATCCAGATCCAGATAGTTGTTGCGATAGGACTGGTGCGCGCCGTGCGCATCCATCGAAACATGGTGCGTATAGTGATCGGCGACCGCGGCCTTCCATTTGCTGCCCCAGGTCGGCGTGCCTGGCGGCGTCGGCAGGCCGGAAATCGGCTTCACGCCTGCCTGGTTGACCCAGAATGGCGAGCCACCGACAAAGCCATATTTGCCGTGATCGAAGTTGTCGGCGTTGAAGTCGTCCACGCCAACGCCCGCGCCGCCCGCGCCGATAAAGTTGTTGGTGAAAACGTCTTTATCGAAGAAAGCTTTGATGGTGGAGATGTTCTGATAGGCGAAGTTGCGGCCAACCACGCCTTCGTTGGTGACCGGATCGTAAGGCTTGCCGATACCGGAAAGCAGCATCAGATGCACGTTATGGAACTGGAAGGCGGAAAGGATCACCAGATCCGCAGGCTGTTCAATCTCACGGCCCAGCGCGTCGACGTAAGTGACGCCGGTAGCGCGTTTCTTATCATCGGTCAGGTTAACGCGCAGCACGTTGGCGTTTTCACGCAGCTCGAATTTCGCTTCCTGACGCAGCGCAGGCAGCACGTTTACGTTCGGCGACGCTTTGGAGTACATATAGCAGGCGTAGCCGCTGCAGTAGCCGCAGAAATTGCACGGCCCCATCTGCGCGCCGTAGGTATTGGTGTACGGCGCAGAAGTGTTGGCGGAAGGCAGATCGTAAGGATGATAGCCTACGGATTCCGCAGCCTGCGCGAACATCTGCGCGGAGAAAGTCCGCTTCTGCGCCGGCAGCGGAAACTTATCGGAGCGATCCGGCGCAAACGGATTGCCTTTGCCCTGACCGATCACTTTGCCTTTAACGCTCCATTCGGAACCCGAGGTACCGAATACCTTTTCGGCTTTGTCGAAGTACGGCTCCAGTTCGTCATAGGTGACGCCAAAGTCCTGAATGGTCATGCCTTCAGGAATGAATTTTTTGCCGTAGCGCTCTTCGTAATGGCTGCGCATCCGCAGCTCGATTGGATCGACGCGGAAATGCACGCCCGACCAGTGCAGACCTGCGCCGCCGGTGCCGGTGCCGGGCAGAAACGCCGCCAGCTGACGATAAGGCTGCGCGGTTTGCGCCGAATTATGGCGAATGGTCACGGTGCTTTTGGAGAGATCCTGAAACAGCTTTTTACGGATGTTATAGGTCAGCTCGTCGATCACCTGCGGGTAAGCGCCATCGGGATAAGTGTCGCGATGCGGGCCGCGCTCCAGCGCCACCACGTTGAGTCCCGCTTCGGTCAGCTCTTTGGCCATAATCGATCCGGCCCAGCCGAAGCCGACGATCACCGCGTCTACTTTTTTCATTTGATTTGCCATTACGCTCTTTCCCCACGAATCGATACAGGCGGGAACGGATAGCGCTCGCCGCGCTCAACCCAGTCCATAAAATCGGCGCGCGCGCCCGGAAAACCGATCAGCTGCCAGCCGACCATGTTCTGATTGCCGCCGTGGATCGGATCGCTGAAGAAACCTTCGCGAGTGTTCTGCAGCAGGAAAGAGAAGAAAACCTTTGCGGGCACCTGTTTAAACTCCGCCTTGCCCGCTTCAAAAGCCTGCAGCAGCGCGTCCTGCTGCTCAGCGCTCAGATCCGCGAAGACCTTGCCGTGCTGCGCTTTGGCAAAAGCGTCCGCGTCGGCCAGGCCAAGACGGTAGATGTCACGCGGGATCAGCGGATACTGATAGCCCAGCTCTTTATCGGCGTCGGGATGGAAAGGGCCCTGCATATACCAGTTTGAGCCGGTGGCGTAAGGCGTGTTCATCTGGCGGTCGATATATTCCGGCACGCCCGCTTCCAGCGCGCCCGGGCCGCGATCGTCGGCGGGGATCAAACGAGCCACGGCGGCCTTAACAAAAGCGTACTCTTCCGGCGTAAACCAGGTTGGCTGGTAGTCGCGGGCTTTTTGCGGGCCAGCGGGTTCCGGCGCCGCTGCAGCTGGCGCTGGCGCGGTTAACGCGCCAAGGCCCGTGCCGCCAATCGCCACGGCGGGCGCAAGCGTAATAGTTCTCAGCAGAAAGTCCCTGCGGGAGCTTCCGATCTTTTCTTTCGACATGACATTGCCCTATCAAGAATGGCCTGGTTTTATGGCTAATTAAGAATTTGCGATCCCTGACCCACCGACCTGTTTTTTTATAAAAATGGCGCGTCGGCGTGATCTGCATCAATGTTACCGGTAACAATTTCTGAATTTTAACAGGTATTGCCGCAAATATTTAGCGCAAACAAACAAAATGGCACAATTTCATTAACAAATATCAACATGCCGTCGGCCCTGCACCTGGCAGAGAGGAGATGACAAAGGCGAGATGAGTCGCAAAGCGGACTGGCTGACGTTATCGCCAAAGGCCAAAACCATGTCTTACGCTGACGTGACGTGCAGGCATTGGGGCCAAGCTTCTGAGCTATAGGCTATCAGCGGAGTCCATTGCGCCTGAGGTGCGGTTGATGCTGTGTGCATCTAACGATTGAGAGTTTCACTGCCGGGCTGTTCTGGCACCAGATATCGGGAGGCGATTTTTGAGATCCTCCGCCGGTGTTTTTCAGGGCGCATGATAACTACATTGTCATCCCCAGCCTGAAAGCCAGGGATGCCTCATTAAATGATACCTTTTTGGGCGAATTTGACGCGGGTCGCTTCATTTAAATCCATGCTTTTTATCGCTTCAGGCGCGACCCAGGCTATTTCCTGAAACTCTTCGTTAAACGTAACGGCGCGATTAGCGCTGATGCAATCAAATATCAGATAAATCATATAGATATCTTCAGTGGTGCCATCCGCATAGGTTTTAGTCCGAATGTCGTCACGAAAGGCCCACGGCTTAATATCGGTGATAATCAGCTCGTCGCCTAACTCTTCCTTGATTTCGCGCCTGAGAGCGGCTTCCATCGTCTCACCCGGCTCCATACCACCACCAGATAACGCCCATTGTCCCGGAAATACGCCACGATCGGCAGCCATTTTACAGAGCAGAAACTCGCCGTCATTTTGTATAACAGGGCACACAATTATTCTCTGACGCATTTTATCTCCTTAATAAGAGTGCTGGAGAAAAAAGCATCCCGGGTACCTGGATTATGAAAACAGAGATTGCAGCGTGCAGTTATTCTAAAATCTAAAAGCAGGTTACTAATATTCATTACAAATCCTTTAACGTTGAATTTCAGCACCATACCCATAAAAAAAGAATGGATATCGCTACACCATACGCTCAGACCGGACAGGTTTAAAGCTTAAATCTCGTACAAGTGTTTAGCGCGGCGGCAGAGCCTGATGTTTCCCGGCTTATGCCCCTGATTAGGGTCAGAACCGGGAGCCGCAGGAATTTCAACGGTTGCAGCGCAGTATCTTATTTTTGACCAAAAAAAACGGAAGTTTCCTTCCGTTGCTATTGCCGATCGTCTGCTGACAAGCGCTGAAACGCCCTTCGTTTTCTATTCCAGAATCGCAGGCCGAATTTTCGTCTCCTGCTTTTCATTGACGCCAAACAGCTTGAGGCGCGTTTCCGACGGCTGCGGGCGGCCGAAATAGTAGCCCTGGAACAGCGTGCAGCCTTCAATCTTCAGCTGCTCGAACTGCTCGCTGTTTTCCACGCCTTCCGCCGTAATCTGAATATCCAGGCTGCGGCTCATACCGGTAATGGCGCGAATAATCGCCAGTGCCTCGCGGCTCTCTTTCATATCGTTAATAAACGACTTGTCGATTTTGATTTTATCGAAGGGAAAAGATCGCAGATAGCTGAGCGAGGAGTAGCCGGTGCCGAAATCGTCCAGCGCGATGCGTACGCCCAGCTTTTTCAGCTTTTGCAGAATGCGGATATTCACCAGCGTGTTGTCCAGCAGCACCGATTCGGTGATCTCCACCTCCAGCCGATGCGGCGCCAGACCGGACTCTTTCAGCGCCGCCTCTACGACAGAGACCAGCGAGCTGTTTTTAAACTGCAGCGGCGAGAGGTTAACCGCCACGCTCTGGTGATCCGGCCACTTCGCCGCCTCGCGGCAGGCTTCATGCAGGGCAAAGGCGCCCAGCGAATGAATCAGCCCGGTTTCTTCCGCCACCGGAATAAAGTCGAGCGGCATAATCAACCCCTGTCTTGGGTGATGCCAGCGCATCAGCGCTTCGTAGCTGATGATCTGCTGCCCTTCGCCGTTAGTGATCGGCTGATAGTAAAGCTTGAGATGACGATGGGTCATTGCCTCGCGCAGATCGGTTTCAATCATGCGCCGCTTGCTGGCGGCTTCGCCCATTTCACTGGAGAAGTGCTCAAAGCGGTTGCGGCCATTACGTTTGGCCTCGTAGAGCGCCATATCGGCGCAGCGCAGCAGCTCGTCAGGCGTAGTCAGGCCGCCTGCGGCGATAGAGATGCCAATGCTCAGTCCAACCGACAGGTTGTGCCCGTCCACGCTGAAGGTTGGCCGGATCGCCTCGATCAGCCTTTGTGCCACGGCTTCCGCCTCCAGCTGCTGCGTCAGGCCGGGCAGCACAATAGAAAACTCATCGCCGCCGTTGCGCGCCAGCGTGTCCTGTTCGCGCAGCACGCCGCGCAGGCGACTGGCGACGGCGCGCAGCAGATCGTCGCCGACCTGGTGGCCGAGCGCGTCGTTAACGTTTTTGAAATTATCCAGATCCAGGCAGAGCGCCGCCGTCTGCTTGCCGGTATCGAAATCGTTACGCAGCGCCTCGTTCAACCGCTGGCTGAACAGCACGCGATTCGGCAGGCTGGTCAGGTTATCGTGATGCGCCATATGGTGGATACGCGCGTCCGCCGCCCGCTGATCGGTGACGTCGTCGGCAATCAGCAGCACATAGTTATTGTGAGTGTCGTTACCGTGAATGATGGAAGCAGATGCGTTAATGATGCGCTCGCCGCCGCGTGTACGCAGCATCTGCTCGTTTTTATGCACGCCTTCGTTGCGTTGCGCGGCGGTCGCCAGCTGAGCGAAGTAGCTGCAGAGTTCCGAAGGCATAAAGTCGGCCAGCCTCTTGCCGCTCACCTCTTTCATTTTTACGCCCAGCAGCTGCTCCGCCTTGCTGTTCAGCAACAGCACCTCGCGCGACACCACGTCTTCCACTATCACGCAGGAAGGAATGTTAGCGATAATGGTGTCGAGAAAAGTCGATAGCGAGGCCATTTTCTGGCTGTTCTGCTCCGCCAGATCTTTGGCGCGCAGGATCTGCTGTTCATACTCGCGCACTTCGGTACAGTCACGAGTGATTTTGGCGAAGCCGAGCAGTTTGCCCTCTTCGGTATAGATAGCTTCGATAACCACATGCGCCCAGAAAGCGCTGCCGTCCTTGCGATAGCGCCAGCCCTGATCTTCAAAGCGACCAGCGCTTTGCGCGATAGACAAATTTTTATCAGGCAGACAGGCGAAACGATCCTGCGCGCTGTAAAAGCAGGAGAAGTGTTTACCGACGATCTCGCTGGCGGTGTAGCCTTTGGCTCGATGCGCGCCCGCGTTCCAGTTCACCACATGCCCTTTGGGATCGAGCATATAGATAGCGTAGTCGGTGACGCCTTCCACCAGCAGGCGGAACACCTGCTCTCTTTCGCGCTGTTCGCGCAGCAGGCGCTGCTGTTCGGTACAGTCGCGAGTGATTTTGGCATAGCCGATCAGCTTGCCGTCGTCATCATGAACGGCGTCGATCACCACGTGTGCCCAGAAAGAGGTGCCGTCTTTGCGATAGCGCCAGCCCTGCTCTTCGAAGCGACCGGTGCGCAAAGCGGTTTTCAGGTTAGTTTCCGGAAGTTTAGCCAGCCGATCCTGAGTGCTGTAGAAACAGGAGAAATGCTTACCGACGATTTCATCGGCGGTATAGCCTTTGGCACGCCTTGCCCCTTCGTTCCAGTTCACCACGTAGCCGTCCGGATCCAGCATATAGATGGCGTAGTCGGTAACGCCTTCCACCAGCAGGCGGAATTTTTGCTCCTGCGCGCGCTGTTCGGCAAGCTGGGCCTGCTGTTCGGTGCAGTCGCGGGTGATTTTGGCAAAGCCGACTACCGCGCCGTCGTCGTCGTAGACGGCATCGATAATAACATGCGCCCAGAAAGCGCTGCCGTCTTTGCGATAGCGCCAGCCTTCGGTTTCAAAACGCCCGACTTCTCTGGCGGTTGCCAGGCTGCGCTGCGGCACGCCTTTTTGCTGGTCTTCCTCGCTGTAAAAACAGCTAAAATTTTTGCCGATAATCTCTTCCGGCAAATAGCCTTTCGCCCGCTCCGCGCCCGCATTCCAGTTGGCTACGGTGCCGTCAGGCTCCAGCATATAAATGGCGTAGTCGACTACGCTCTGTACCAGCAGCCGGTACATGACATCGTTATTTTCGTTCATTCTCTTTCCGCCTGGAGGACGCTGTCCCGAAGAAGGCCTGGCCTGCAGATAAGCCCGTAGAAGCAGGCTTTTCCCGTAAGTCTGACTTTTCTGAGAAAATCCCGCGCCGCTGTTCCCTGTAAAAACTTGCTGAATCAGGCTCCGGAGCCTGAAGGGGCTTAATAGTTATCGGCTTCGTCTAAATAATATTCAGCATTTATTTTCCCTTTATCGTTCAGGGAGATAAAACAGATTTTTATCGAAAAAAACAGACCTTATAAGCAATTGAAACCGAATTATTACCGAAACAGGCAATCTGACACCAGCAGATACAAAGCACGCAAGACCATTAACAGGGAATCGCGTTAGATAGGCAGATTCCCGTTCTGGAGTTGCTATGTTTAAATCCTTTTTCCCTCGGCCCGCGCTGTTTTTCAGCAGCGCCGCTATCTGGTGCGCCGTTGCTATCGTCGTCTGGTTCGCAGGCGGCAAAAACTGGCTCTTTCATTTTGCGCCCTTTGCGCATCAGGAGCCGCTGCCCAACAACGCGCTGCGCTTTATTGCTCCTTCGGCAATCGCTTTTTACCTCTATTATTTGGCTGCTTTCGCGCTGTTTGCAGGTTTCTGGCGCTGGTTCAGCCCACATCCCTGGCAGCGCTGGTCGGTAGCCGGTTCAGCGCTGATTATCTTTGTGACCTGGTTTTCCGTGCAGATGAACGTGGCGGTCAACGCCTGGTACGAGCCGTTTTACGATCTTATCCAGCGCGCGCTAACCCATCCCAATTCGGTGCCGATCGCCACGCTTTATCAGCAGCTTGTGGGGTTTCTTAGCATCGTGCTGATTGCCGTGCTGGTGGATGTGCTGAATATGTTTTTTATCAGCCACTATATTTTTCGCTGGCGTACGGCGATGAACCACTACTACATGGCGCACTGGTCGCGGCTGCGCGGGATTGAGGGCGCAGCGCAGCGCGTGCAGGAAGATACTATGCGTTTCGCCTCCACGCTGGAGGATATGGGCGTCAGCCTGATCAACGCCGTGATGACGCTCATCGCTTTTCTGCCGGTGCTGGTTGGGCTGTCGGGACATGTGAAAAACGTGCCGCTGCTGGGCGATCTGCCCTATGCGCTGGTGATTGCCGTGGTGCTCTGGTCGCTGCTGGGTACCGGGCTGCTGGCTGCGGTAGGCATTAAGCTGCCGGGCCTGTCGTTTCGTAACCAGCGTGTGGAAGCGGCCTACCGTAAAGAGCTGGTTTACGGCGAGGACGATCCTGCGCGCGCCACTCCGCCGACGGTGCAAAACCTGTTCTGGCTGATACGGAAAAACTATTTCCGCCTCTATTTTCACTATCTCTATTTCAATATCGCCCGCTCGCTCTATCTGCAGCTTGACGCCGTTTTCGGGCTGGTAGTGCTGTTTCCTTCTATCGTCGCCGCCGCGATTACCTTCGGGCTGTTACAGCAGATCAACAATGTTTTCGAGCAGGTGCGCGGCGCTTTCCAGTATCTGGTCTATTCGTGGAGCACGCTGGTGGAGCTGCTCTCCATCTATAAACGTCTGCGGCTGTTCGAGCAGGTGCTGGACAGGGAAGAGGCGGCATAACGAAAGGGCGCGAAAGAATCCGCGCCCCGGCTGATGCTGCGGCTACTTCTGCGCCGCCAGCCTGGCGAACACCTGCTCGACCGCATAAGCGCCCGGATCTTTCACGCCGTGCAGACTCTCTTTATTCAGGTAGGAAGAGCGTCCCGCCTGCGCTTTGCTCATCTGCGCCGTCTTCTCCGCGCCCTCTTTCGCGGCGGCGGCCGCTTCGCTCAGCCCTTTGCCGGCGACTAACGCAGCGAAAGCCGGCTCCAGCGCGTCGATCATGGTGCGATCGCCCGCCCGCGCGCCGCCGTAGTGCTGCATCCGCTCCAGACCATAGCTCAGCGCCTGCGCCAGCGGTTCGCCCTCTTCCAGCTTCTGTCCGGCGGAGGTGAACATAATCGACATCAACACGCCGCTGGAGCCGCCCATAACGACCGCCAACGCTTCGCCGATCAGCGTCAGCAGGCTTTCCGGTTCGTTCAGCGGCAGCCTGTTCGCTTCCAGCTCTTTCAGGATTTTTTTCGCACCGGCAGCGAAGGTTGAACCGGTATCGCCGTCGCCCACTTTCGCGTCCAGCTGGTTCAGCTCGTTCTCCAGTTCCGCCAGCGTGCGGCATACGGTAGTCACCACAGCGGCGGCCTGGGCGTTTTCAGAAGGCGTAAAGCTCTGCTGCCGCGCGGCTTTCTCTCCCTTCACCGTGGTTAATTCGCCAGGCTTAAAAGCGGGCAGCCAGCCGCTGGCTTCGACCGGCGCCTGTAGCGCTTCCGCCAGCGCGTCGGTCAGCTGCAGCGTGGAAAGCGAGAAGCCTTTCATATCCAGCGCGCTGACCAGCGTCGCCGGGCCAATCAGCAGCGCCACGTTTTTTCCCAGCGGGGAATGCAACACTTCGCGGGTCAGTACTGCCATTTCCAGCGTGGAAAAACCGCCCAGATTATTGATTAGCAATGCGGTTTTCTTGTTTTCCGGATTGTGCTCCGCCAGCTTTTCCGCCATTAGCGCGACAATCTCACGGCTGTCCTGGGTTTTCAGCGTGGTGGCGCCAGGCTCGCCATGAATCCCCATGCCCAGCTCGCTTTGTCCCTCTTTAACGCGCTCGTCACGCTTTTCGCCAGGCACATGGCAACTGCTGAAGGCCAGGCCGAGACTGGCGGTGGCAGCAATCGCTTCGTTGGCGGCCGCCGTGACCTCTTCCAGCGATTTGCCGCTGGCCGCGGCGTAGCCAGCGACTTTGTGAATCAGCGCCGTGCCTGCGATACCGCGCGGTTGCGGATTGTCCGGCAGCGCAATGTCGTCGGTGACCATCACTAATCCGACCTTAAAGCCCAGCTTTTTCGCCTTTTCCGCCGCCAGGCCGAAGTTCAGCCGGTCGCCCGTGTAGTTTTTTACGATCAGCAGGCAGCCTTTTTCACCCGTGACGTTGATGATGACGCTAAGCACCGCCTCTACGCTCGGCGAGGCGAAGATATCGCCGCAGACGGCGGCGGTCAGCATACCTTTGCCGACGAATCCCACGTGCGCCGGTTCATGACCCGAACCGCCGCCGGAGATTAACGCTACCTGCGACTTATCCCAGTCGTTGCGTACCACGACCCGAATGTCGTCGCCCGCGTCCAGCAGGCTGAGATTGTGATACGGATTGCCGATTAGCGCGCCTTCTGTCGCTTCGCTGACCAGATCGCTTTTTTGGTGCATAAAAAACTGACTCATAACCCTTTGTTCTCCTGGCTGAAAAAAGAGGTGCACGAGTCACTAACTGTAGCTGAATTCCCGCTGCGCTCGCGCAGAAACCAGGCGCGCGATAAAAGGGAATATTGACGATAGAGTGGAATCAATTTTGCGTTTATACAGAGAGAGATTTCATTGGCATTGCCAAAAAAACAACAGAAGATTTTATATTTTATCGGTCGCGTTAATCGCGCTTATCGCCTGACCCGCTGGTCGGGCCTGTGCGCACTCACCATAGGATAAGTCTCAATAGAACAAATTAGTACCATGATATTTAAGGTGTTTATTATTTAATACCCCGGTATTATTCCTAATTATCGACCACATTTGGTTTTGAGATTGCAGTATATCAGTCACTTATTATACAGTTTTCATTATCGTTCTGCGGTCGCGGGTAATAAAAGCTTCATCGTTAATGAACGCACAGGCCGGTAAAGCAGGCGATTTTTTACCCTCCCGTAGCAGGATAAGCTTCATCACGTCATCACCAGGGCGTTATGCGGAGCAGGTCGCAAGACCTGCTCTTTTTTTATGCGTGCTCCAGGTGCTGTAAATCGATAACGTCCGGCCTCCAGCGATGGAGGCCGATCAGGATACAGCCAGAGATAGCAACGATTCGGGTAAGAGTTTAACGTAAAAGAAGCTTGAGTAAGCCGCTGAAGAATTAATCAGGATGCATGAAAAGCTTCAGCTATTTCAGAAAAATAGCTAAGTAAACGATTATCTTTAGCTGGCATCTTTTCATGCGCAGGGGTGACCAACCCCATAAGCAAAAATCGGCCTGTTTCCCACATATGCTCGGTGTAAACAAGATAATGGTTAGTTGTTCGGGCATAATTTTCTTTGCGGATATGCCAGCTTTTTTCGTTATATAAATTAACATGGATATGATGGATATTTGCTTCAACAGCAAAGGGAGGAAAATCGAAAGGCACATCACGGCCTAACAAATCGGAAGGCGCGCCTGTTTCCTTAAAAAGGATGAATTCTGCTTTCAGCTGGTTTTCAAGATGGGGATAAATCAGAAAAGTGGGAAGGAAAAATGCTTCCCACGTAGTCGCGCTATATTCAGCCGTTACAGCCACTTACCTGCAGCCCTGTTGCCGGTATTAAGCAAATGGCGCATAGCGTTTACATCTACGTCAGAATGACGTACGTCAGTTTTACGTTCCAGCTGCTCGATTAAGCTAAGATAGTTTTTGGCTGCGATACTGACCATTTTAATTGCTTTTACGAACATAAACTCAACAGAGGTTTTCTCCCAGGCTGTCATTACCGCTTTTTCAGGCAACATCAACACGAAGGATTCAGCAATGCCGGTCAGATGAACAACTTTATTTTTTATCTCCTGGGCCAACGTGACGGCTGCGCACCAATTTTCATCAGCGCAGCGCGCCAGCTCCGCGCGGCTTTCACGAATCTCTGTAGCCATAATGCTAAGCGCTGTAGTCAGATCCCGGATGTCGGTTTTGTTGACCTTCATACCCATCTCGTAAACTTTTTCGACAATCATAGGCTGACGTACAACTGCTTCGGCCTGGGGCTGAAGACTGGCAATAACGAGCGCGACGGCTGCCTGTAAATGCTGAATATTAAGTTTCAAGATAACCTCCCTACATCCATCGTCCGTCTGACGAGGCATAACATTCTACTCTTCAACTTCACTATAAGCCAAAAAATATTGAGTGCTTAAACAGCAGATCCCGGCAGAGTACCACCGGGATCTGCGTTAGCGGAACACGCTGATCGCTTCGACCAGCCGCGTCGCCTGGTGGGTCATACGGCCTGAAGCCTGCGCGCCCTCTTCCACCCGTTCGGCGTTTTGATGGGTAATGTTATCCAGCTCCTCTACCGCCAGGCTTACTTCGCTCAGCGCCGTGGCCTGCTCGGCGGTGGCCGAACTGATCTGTCCCACCAGCGAAGTGACGTTCTGCACCTGAGAAACGATCTCTTCCATGGTTTTGCCTGCGCCGTCGACGTGGACACTGCCGGATTCCACCTTCAGCGTGCTGTTCTCAACCAGCGTTTTGATTTCGCTGGCGGCTTTCGCGCTGCGCTGCGCCAGGCTACGCACTTCGCCCGCTACTACGGCGAAGCCCTTGCCCTGCTCGCCCGCGCGGGCGGCTTCCACGGCGGCGTTCAGCGCCAGGATGTTGGTCTGAAAAGCGATGCCGTCGATCACGCTGGTAATATTGGCGATTTTCTTCGAGCTGTCGGCAATTTCCACCATCATGCTGACCATATCTTTCATCACCACGCCGCCTTTGGTCGCCGCGTCGCGCGTGGCGGCGGAAAGGGAATTCACCTGCTGCGCCGTTTCGGTATTGCTTTTCACCGTGGCGGTTAGCTCATTCATGGTTGCAGCGGTTTGCTGGACGTTGGCCGCGGCCTGCTCGGTGCGGCGACTGAGTTCATTGTTGCCCTGCGCGATAGCGTCGCTGGCGCTCATCACGTTGATCGCCTGTCCGCTGACATCGTCCACCAGCCAGCGGAACATCAGCCCCAGCTGACCCACGGCGCGCAGCGTGGTGCCGATCTCATCCACGCGATCCATCTGGTCGACCTTATGACAGGCGCCGGTTGCCACGCTCAGCGCCTGTTTGCACAGCCGCTCGACGGGACGGGAGATCTGCTGTTCAAGCCAACCGGAGGCCAGCAGCAGCAGCACGGCCATCATGGCGCTGAAGATCGCCAGCGACTGGCCCGGTAGCCCAAGCGTCCAGACGCCCGCGACAGAGAGCGGCCACAGCGCCATCAGCGCGGAACGAATACGCCAGCGCAGCGACATGGTTTTAAACAGCGAGGCCCAGCGCAGCGCGCCGGTACGTACCAGCAAACCTTTATGAAAGCGCCAGCCAGTCCGCTTGCCTTCGCGAAACTCTTTATACAGCTTTTCGGCCTGGCCGATCTCCTGCGCGTCTGGCCTGGTGCGCACGGACATATAGCCCTGTACCTGACCGTTGCGCACCACCGGAATCGCGTTGGCGCGCACCCAATAGTGGTCGCCGTTCTTACGGCGGTTTTTCACCAGCGCGCTCCAGGGTTCGCCCTGTTTCAGCGTCGCCCACATATCGGCGAACGCTTCCGGCGGCATATCCGGATGGCGCACGATATTGTGAGGCTGTCCGGCAATCTCTTCCGGCGTAAAGCCGCTGACCTTGATAAAGGCGTCGTTGGCATAGGTGATATGGCTGCTGGCGTCGGTGGTGGACATCAGCGTGGCGTTATCGTCAAACACAAATTCCTGCTGTGTTACGGGTTGATTGGTGCGCATGAAGTGAATCCTTGAGGCGGGATTGGGCTTTAAGTGAATAAATTACCTTTTGTTATATTTTCGGCCCATCGCGCCCGAACTTTAGTTGCTAAAGCTAAATTCCCGTTGAGCGGCAAAAAACGGCAAAGCCAGATGGCAAGCCAGCTAGCGTAAAAGGAACCGGTTCCGGCGGCTGGCAAGACCTTGCGAAAGATAAGTCATTATTATGCAGCGATGTTTTAGTGAGCCGTGCGCCTGTGGCGGATGCGGGCCAGATCGCGCTGGCCCGCGCCGTGTCAGAATGTCCACCTCACGCCCGCGTTATAACCCCAGCCTTTGCCCCCGTTGCCGTCGATCTCTTTGCGGTAGTCAGCCTCGGCATAGAGCGACAGCGTATCGGTAAAGGCGGCGGTGCCGCCGACGCCAATCTCCCACATCTGGCCGAACTTGCCGCTGCTAAAGCGCTGCTCAAGGCCCTCGGTGCCTTTCGCGCCGACGGTGGTTTTGGCCTGGCCGCCCCAGCCTTTATAGTAGTTAGCGCGCAGCCAGGGCGTATACTCGCGGCCGCCGGCGTCGCTCCAGCGCCGGTCCAGCTTCGCGCCTACTCGCCCGATAGTCTGATCGTAGTCGTCATATTTCACCGCCAGATTCTCCTTATCGCTGAAGTTGTCCAGCCCCAGATGCAGATAAGTCAGCTGCGCCTGCGGCTCCAGCCTTATGCCGCTGACGAGATCGACTGGATAGCCGCTCTCCAGCGAAGCGCTCCAGCCTTTGCCTTTGATCTTCGCTACATCCTGTTTGCGGGCGATGTCCGTTTCACCGCGGTGCCAGCTGTAGGAGAGCGTGCCGTCAAGATAAAAGCCGCTTTCCTGTAGCCAGGTGCTATAGAGCGCCAGCGTGTCGCTGTCGAATGCGGTGCTGCTATAGCCGTCGGCCGCGTCCGGACGGATTCGGCTGTTGCCGCGCGTATAAGCGACGCCGCCGCGCAGGCTGCCGTTCTCGCCGTCCAGATGCAGCACGTTGCCGCCGACCTGCAGCGCGCTGTAATCCATATCAACGTTGTAGCCGAAGTCCCTGAAGCTCTGGCTGGTGCTGTAGCGCATATTGGCGCCGGTGTAGCGCAGGAACATTTCGCCGTCGCTGCCCCGATCCTGACTCTGCCGCAGCTCGCCCAGCCGGTTGTGCAGGTCGTTAAGCGTCGCGGCCGAGTAGTAAGCCAGGCCGACAGGCGCGGAAACATAGGACGGAACCTGCGGCACAACCGCGGCACGCGAAGATGAACCCTCGCTGACGATGCCGTTGGCCAGGCGATAGTCCCAAAACTGGTTGCCGCTGCCGTCCACCAGCCGTTGGGCGGCGTCGCTGCTGCCCGGCGCGAAGCTGTAGAGATCGTAGCGCCACGGCCCTGCGGCCAGATAGCCGCCCTGCAGCGCGAAGCTGTCGGCGCTGGCGTTGCCCGCTACCTGCGCCAGCGACACGCCCCGGCTGGCATCGCCTGGCGCGTTCTGACTCACCCCGCTGCCTGCCGCTGGCGTGACGTTGATTAGCGTGATGCCGTTGACGTCGCCGTTCACCCGCAAGGTATCGCTGTTCTGCTCGCCGCTAAGCGCGCTGACCAGCTTCAGCGTGCCGTTCAGCGAGTTCAGCGTGCCGTTAATAGTCAGCGTATTACCCGGCGATCCCGCGCCGTTGGTCAGATCCAGCGTGCCGGCGTTGTTTACCGTCAGCGAATCGTTGGTTCCGCCCGTTAACACCGGATTGACGTTGTTTCCGGCATAGAGCGTAGAGGCGCCGTCAATGTTGATGGTGCTGTGCGCCAGCTTGAGGTTGTCGGTTAGCGTCCAGGCGGTGCGGTAAAAGTTGATGGTGCTCCAGCCCGCGCCCAGGTTGACGCCGCGCAGCGGATCGTCGCTGGCGAAAGTACCGCCGCTGGCCGCAATCTCGCTCAGGCTGAGCGTGCTGCCTTCGCCGCCTGCGGTAGTGATATGGCCAACGTTGGCCAGGCTGACGTTCTGCACGAATGCCTGATTATCAACGCCGCCGCCCATCGTCAGATTGCCGTTAATGGTGCCGCCGGTCAGCGCCAGCGTATCTGTGCCTTCGCCGGTATCGATATCGCCGTTGACCGCGCCGCCCACCAGCGCGATTTCATCATTGGTCGCGCCGCCAACTACCAGCGGCGTATCCGGGTACTCCGCGCCAATGGATCCTTCGTTGATAAACACCGTCTGACCGCCGCGCAGGTCGATAACCGGCGCCACCGTACTCCAGGAGTAGATTTCGCCACGGTTGATCACTTCGCTGGCGGTGCTGGTGACGATTGCCGAGCCGCCGCCTTCGCGCGTCACGTAGATATTGCCTTCGGTAATAACCTGTCCTGTAGTCTTCGCCCGAATACCCGTACCGCCATCGCCGGTCAGAATCGCCATGCCGCGCGGCAGCAGCATATCGTTGCTGGTTGTCGAGCCGTCGGCGTTGGCAAAGGTATAGCCCGTCGCGCCGCCGGAAGGCTCGATGGTTACGCTGCCCTGCGGATCGATCGACACAGCGGAACGGATACCGCTGCTGCCGTTGCCGCGCGCGTAGATATAGGTGCTGGTCATGGCGATATTGGTGGTTTCAGCAAGGTTATTCAGCGCGCTGCCGCTGCCCGTCACCGTAATGGTGGTGCCGTCGACCGACAGCCCTGCCACGCCTTTCTCAAGTCGGATGCCGTCGGCGCTGCCGTCGCCCTCAATCAGGTTACGGAAAATGCCGTCGCCCAGTACGCTGAAATTCGCGCCGCTGTTTACCCGTACGGCTGCGATGCCGTCGCTGGCGACAAGCTGCGCGCTTTCCGGAAAATAGCGGCTGTCGCCTTCGCTGGCCTCCAGCGCGATGCCGGACGCGACCTGGATGCTGCCGGTATTAAACAGCGCGCCGTTGCGCAGGCGGACGCCGGTATTATTGGCGCCTGTCAGGTCGATTCGCCCGCTATTGCTCAGGATGTAGCCCACGTCAAAACCGGTGATAGCGCTGCCCGCGCCCGTCACCTCGCTGCGATTGCTTACAACGCTATAGTCAGTGTCGCTGTAGCCGCCCAGCGCGTTGTCGCCGTTAAGCACGAGGGGACTGCTGATGGTCACGCTGCCGCTGTTAAGCGCTTTAACGGCCGTTGCGCCATCGCCGCTAACGGTAAAGCGATCGGTGCTGCCCGCGTAGCCGCCATCGGCGACGATGCCGCTGCTGGCCGCGCCGCTCAGCGTGATATCGCCTGCGGAAGTGGCGTAGAAGTTGCCGAGGTTAAGCTGATATAGCGTTGCGTTGGCCGCGCTGACGTCGATAGTCGGGCCGTTGCTGTAGATAATCGCGTTGTAGCCTGTCGCCAGATAGCCGGTCTGATTGTCGTGATGGAAAGTCAGCGAGCTGCTTTTATCGACGATCAGGCTTCCGCCTCGTTCCACCATGGCGCCGGTCGCAGAGTCGCCGTTAAGGTTGATAGCGCCTTGCTGGGTGAAAGTGGATGTGAATCCGGAAACCAGCACGCCGCGCGAAGGCGCCGTTTCACTGCCGCCGTTAACGTTAATGCTGCCGCTGGACCAGACGCTGGCGCTGCCGTCGACGGAAAGCACCTTGATGCCGGTGCTGTTGCCGCCGTTTAAATTAATGGTGCCCGCGTTGCCCACCAGGCCATCGCTGCCGGCGTCAATCGCCAGCATGCCGATATTCTCTTCGGGCTGCAAAGTCGCGCGCCCGTCGATATCGATAACGCCGTTGTTCAGCATCTGGCCGTTCGGGGCGTTATCCGCCTGCATGGCGACGCTGCCTTCGGTTAGCGAACCCAGCACGATGCGGCCATTATTGACGGCGCGGCCGTTCAGAATAGTATGGATCCCCACTGAGTTATTGAGATGGACGTCGGTTGTCTCGTCCGTCGGCTTATTCTGCGGCGAACGCCCCAGGTAAAGCGTTCCGCCCTCGGCGTTCACAAAGCTGGCGTCGCCGCCGTTAACAGAAACGCCCTGAGCGCTTGACCAGTCAGAGACGCCAACGTTGATAGTGCCATTGTTGACCGCGCTGCCGCCGTAAACCGACAGCGTATTGCTGCGGCCCGTACTGTTGATAACGCCGTTATTGATAAAGCGGCTGCCGTCCTGCAACGCTACCGTGTCGTTGCTGTAGTCAACCGTGGCGCTGTCCACGCCGGTGCCGTCCGCCTTGTTGAAAAAGCCGCCGTTAATAACGCCGTTATTGATGCCCTTGCTGCCGCTAAGCAGCTCAAGCGCCTGGCTAACAGTGTTCGCGCCGTTGCCGGTGCTGGAAACTTTGCCGTCGACGATCGCCGTCGCGCCGTTGGAGGCCTGCACCGCACTGCTGGCGTTGACCACTTCCAGCACCGCGCCCGCCTTAACGCTGACGGTAGCTTTGGGGCCGTCGGCGCTCAGCACGATCAGATCGCCGACCGGTTGCGCGGCTTCGTCATTGTCGTTTTGCATCACCTTGTTGTAGACAATATTGCCGCTGGTGATAACTACCGCTTTATCCAGCTCGCTGCGATAGCTGTCGGGGCTGAGGCGGCCGCTTTGCAGCTGCTCGATCAGCCAGTTGTTGTAGTTTTTAAAGTCGTTAAAGCTGGTGACGTTAAAATTTGTCGTGACGTTATCTTTGGTGGTGACGCTGAACGCTCCCTGATAAAAGGCGACGTTATCGACAGGATAGTTCAGGTAAGGGCCGCCATAGGGCGGCGGCACTGAGGTAAAAGTGAGGCGGTTGTTCGATTCCCAGTTCATATTGCCGCTGCCGCTGGCCGTAAACAGCCGGCTCTGTTTGGCCGCCATCTGCCAGCCGTTGGTTTCGGCGGTTGATGCCGCGCCCGCCTCGCCAATATCGACGTTGATGGTGCCTTTACTGACCTGCGCGACGCGGGCGTTAATATATTGGCCGCCGTTCACGTCGACATAGTTCGGCACTTCCGTCTCCATGCCGATAGCGGGAAGCTCGACCATATTGGCGGAATTAAATACATCAAAAGTGTTATTGCCGCTGCCGTCCGTATCAGGCAGCGTAATGGTGTAGTCGGCACTGCCCGGATCGAGGCGCGACTGGCCTACCAGAGAATAATCCGTTCTGCCGCCGTAGTGCTCGCGCAAATAGCCCAGCGAAAAGCTCTGCTCGCCGGTGAGGCCAGGCGAAAATTGCTGCACGCCGCTCAGCGTTTGCGTCGAACCGTTGCAGACGCAAAACACGCCGGCCTTATTATCGTTTACGTAGGGCGAAAAAGGTTTCAGCGTTGCCGCCAGCGCGGCGGACGCGGGAATAAAAGCGCCCTGCGCCGCGATAAGGCTCAGAAAAAGGGGATGTAATTTAAACAAGGATATTTCCTCCAGAGCTGAAGAAAAAATAAAAACGCCTCGCCGGAAGAGATACCTTTTGCAAATAGCAGGCTCACGGCGTGACAAAAAATTAAAAATTGTTAATAGCAATCACATCACCGCCGGCGGGAAAGATCCATATAAAGTTATGGCTAAAAGGGCTTACAGAGGGAAAATAAGAATAGTGCCGTACCAGGTTATAATAATGCGTGGCTCTTTAATTGCCGCTTATTATCTTGATCGTTAAATAAATAAAATTATTTTTCAGGCTTAGCCTAAACTCGAACAGATGAGAAGTCCGCCGAAAGCGCGTGCTGTGTCAAAAGGAAAGGGTTAACGGAAAAGTGACTTATCGCCGAAATATTTATTAGCGCCGAATTTAATTAATTCATTGCAATAAAAATAATATCACCTTTGATTATTCAACCAATAGAGCAAAAAAAATGGCCCGCAGGCCATTTTATTGTTTACATCGAGTGGTGTCAGGAAGCGGACGCCAGACGCGCCTCGTAGGCCACCGCCTGCTCGGCGTCGAACTGGTTTTCCCACTTGGCGATCACCAGTACCGCCAGCGCGTTACCCACCACGTTCAGCGCGGTGCGCGCCATGTCCATGATGCGGTCGACGCCCGCGATAAAGGCCAGGCCTTCCAGTGGAATGCCCACGCTGCCCAGCGTCGCCAGCAGCACCACAAAGGAGACGCCAGGCACGCCGGCGATGCCTTTCGAGGTCACCATCAGCGTCAGCACCAGCACAATCTCCTGACCAATAGAGAGGTCGATGCCGTAGAGCTGCGCGATAAAGATCGCCGCAATGCTCTGATACAGCGTGGAGCCATCCAGGTTAAACGAGTAGCCGGTCGGCACCACAAAGCTGGTGATCGACTTAGGCGCGCCGTAGGCCTCCATTTTCTCCATAATCTTCGGCAGCACCGTCTCTGAGCTGGAAGTCGAGTAGGAAAGGATCAGCTCGTCTTTCAGAATGCGCATCAGCGTAGTGATGCGCAGCTTGCAGATGCGCGCCACGGTACCCAGCACCACGAAAGCGAAGAACAGGATAGCGACGTAAACCAGAATCACCAGCTTGGCCAGCGGCCACAGCGACGCGAAGCCGAAGTTGGCGATGGTCACCGAGATCAGGGCAAATACGCCGACTGGCGCATAGCGCATAATCATGTTGGTGACTTTAAACATGGTTTCCGACGTGGAGCGGAACACCTTCACCAGCGGATCGCGATGTTCCGCAGGCAGCGATGACAGCCCCAGACCAAACAGCACCGAGAAGAAGATGATCGGCAGCATTTCGCCTTTGGCGATCGCCGCAAAGATATTCTGCGGGATCAGCGACAGGATAGTGGTGACCAGGCTGTGCGCGCCGCCCTGCACCTGCTGCGTTGTAGCTTCATACTTAGAGATGTCCACCGTTGCCAGCGTCGACATATCAATGCCGTAGCCAGGTTGAAACAGATTCGCCAGGGTAATCCCTACCACAATGGCAATGGTGGTTATCACTTCAAAATAGAGGATGGTTTTAACGCCAATCCGTCCCAGTTTTTTCGCGTCGCCGACGCCGGCGATACCGACAATCAGCGTGGAGATCACGATAGGAACGACAATCATCTTAATCAGATGAATAAAGATATCGCCAGCCGGACTGAGAATGTTAGCGATTAACCATTCACGTTCGGACGGTTGATTATGCAGTATCGCGCCGACGACGATCCCCAGTACCAACGCCGTCAATATTTGCCAGGCAAGGCTGAATTTTGCAGCTTTCATAATAATTTTTTCCTTAACAAAACCCGCTCTCCGCGTCTGTAATGCGGAGCGATCACTCTCATGGGAAGCAGGCCGATGTCGGCGAATGCGCGGATAATGGATGGTTGATACCTGATTTGCAGGCGCGTAATCAGTACCATTTTCACGGGTATAAATGCAACCCTAAGTGATATATGGCTAAACAATCGCCGCCAGACAGGATAAAGCTCTGGAATCCCCGCATATTACTAACCCTTTGTTATAATTGGCAATATTTTTAACAAATTGCGCATAGCTATGCAGTGTTGCGCAAAGGCACGGCACAGCGGCCTGGTTTAATTGTGCGCAATTCGTACAGCTGATTTGCGTTATGCGGCGAATGAGTGGGCAGCAAGCGCGGAAAGTTCCGCCATAATTTGGCAACTTTTTAATCTATTTCATGACCTGGCGTTATGACGTGATCCACGACGCAAAAAGCAAACAAAGCCCGGCGGCTCGCTCCATCCAACCTTTGATTGACATATTATTAACATCTTCAAGGAGAGTAGCCATGAGCCAACAACACCGACATCCCGTTCCCGCCAACATTGCGGAAAATACGCTGATTACTGCCCCGCAGTATCAGTCGATGTATCAGCAATCCGTACAGGATCCCGAGGCGTTCTGGGGCGAACAGGGCAAAATTCTCGACTGGATAAAGCCCTACAGCCGCGTGAAGAACACCTCTTTTGCGCCAGGCGACGTCAATATTCGCTGGTATGAAGACGGCACGCTAAATCTGGCGGCCAACTGTCTGGATCGCCATCTGCACAATCGCGGCGAACATCCGGCGATTATCTGGGAAGGCGATGACGCCAGCGAAAGCAAAACCCTGACTTTCCGAGAACTCCACCGGGAGGTTTGCCGTTTCGCTAACTCTCTGAAAGAGTTAGGGATCAACAAAGGCGACGTGGTAGCGATCTATATGCCGATGGTGCCGGAAGCCGCCGTGGCGATGCTGGCCTGCGCGCGCATTGGCGCAGTGCACTCGGTTATTTTCGGCGGTTTTTCGCCGGAAGCCGTTGCCGGACGCATTATCGACTCCGCAGCGAAACTGGTGGTTACCGCCGATGAAGGCATCCGCGCCGGCCGCACCATCCCATTAAAGAAAAACGTCGACGAGGCGCTGGCCAATCCTGGCGTTACCACGGTTGGCAACGTGATCGTCTTCCGCCGTACCGGCGCGGATATCGGCTGGCAGAGCCGCGATATCTGGTGGCACGAGCTGATGAACAAAGCCAGCGCGCATCATCAGCCGGAAGAGATGGGCGCGGAAGATCCGCTGTTTATCCTTTATACCTCTGGCTCTACCGGCAAACCGAAAGGCGTGCTGCACACTACCGGCGGCTATCTGGTTTACGCGGCCACCACCTTTAAGTATGTATTCGATTACCACGCCGACGATATCTACTGGTGTACCGCCGACGTTGGCTGGATCACCGGCCACAGCTATCTGCTGTACGGCCCGCTGGCGCTGGGCGCGACCACGCTGATGTTTGAAGGCGTGCCTAACTGGCCGAAGCCGAGCCGTATGGCTGAGGTCGTGGATAAGCATAAAGTGACGCTGCTCTATACCGCGCCGACCGCTATCCGTGCGCTGATGGCGGAAGGCGACAAGGCGATTGCGGGCACCGATCGCTCCACGCTGCGTATTCTGGGATCGGTAGGCGAGCCTATCAATCCGGAAGCCTGGGAGTGGTATTACCAGAAAATCGGCGACAGCCGCTGTCCGATCGTCGATACCTGGTGGCAGACGGAAACGGGCGGCTTTATGATCGCGCCGCTGCCTGGCGCGACAGAGCTGAAGGCCGGCTCGGCGACCAAACCTTTCTTTGGCGTTCAGCCCGCGCTGGTGGATAACGAAGGCAACGCGCTGGAAGGCGCCTGCGAAGGCAACCTGGTGATTGTCGATTCCTGGCCCGGCCAGGCGCGGACGCTGTTTGGCGATCATGAACGCTTCGAGCAAACTTACTTTTCCACCTTTAAAAACATGTATTTCAGCGGCGACGGCGCGCGACGCGACGAAGACGGCTATTACTGGATCACCGGCCGGGTGGACGACGTGCTGAACGTTTCCGGCCATCGCCTGGGGACGGCGGAGATTGAATCCGCGCTGGTGTCGCATCCTAAAATCGCCGAAGCGGCGGTGGTCGGCATTCCACACGCCATTAAAGGCCAGGCTATTTATGCCTACATCACGCTGAACAGCGGCGAGGAGCCAACGCCTGAGCTGTATAACGAAGTGCGCGGCTGGGTTCGCAAAGAGATCGGCCCTATCGCCACGCCGGACGTGCTGCACTGGACGGATTCGCTGCCGAAAACCCGTTCCGGGAAAATCATGCGCCGTATTCTGCGTAAAATCGCCGCCGGCGATACCGCTAATTTAGGCGATACCTCAACGCTGGCCGATCCGGGCGTAGTGGAAAAACTGCTGGAGGAGAAACAGGGAATTGCCATGCCCTGACTTGCAGGAAAAGAAATAAAGCGTCGTCGGGCAGCGTATCGGGAATAACGCTGCCCTTTATTTATCAGATCTTCATTTTTCGATAACGAGGCATTACCGGCGCGGTCGCTAAACAGGATGGCAAAGCCGGATCGACAGCTTTTACCCTTATCTCTGGAGACCCTGCGATGAACGACAGATATCAGCGGATTGAAAAAAGCGCGCGCTTTAAAGAGTTGGTCAGAAAACGCCAGGCTTTCGCCACGCTGCTCTCGGTAATAATGCTTATTCTCTACGTCGGCTTTATTTTATTAATCGCCTTTGCGCCGGGCTGGTTAGGCACGCCGCTGGACGCCAATACCAACGTCACGCGCGGCATTCCAATCGGTATTGGGCTGATCGTGATCTCTTTCCTGCTAACCGGTATTTATGTCTGGCGAGCTAACGGCGAATTCGATCGCTTAACTAAAGCGCTGCTGGAAGAGGTGAAAGGATGAAACTTTTCCTTTATTTCGCTCTGCTGCTGCCTTTCTCTTCTCACGCGGCCGACGCTATTAGCGGCGCGGTTGAAAAGCAGCCCACGAATATTGAAGCTATCGTGATGTTCCTGGTGTTTGTGGCGGCCACGCTCGGCATCACTTACTGGGCTTCCAAACGCACCCGCTCGCGCAGCGACTACTATACCGCTGGCGGCAACATCACCGGTTTCCAGAACGGCCTGGCGATGGCGGGCGACTTTATGTCCGCGGCTTCGTTTTTGGGCATCTCCGCGCTGGTCTACACTTCCGGCTATGACGGTCTGATCTACTCGCTGGGCTTCCTGGTCGGCTGGCCGATTATCCTGTTTCTGATCGCCGAGCGGCTGCGCAACCTGGGCCGTTACACCTTCGCCGATGTCGCCTCTTACCGCCTGCGGCAGCTGCCGATCCGCACCCTTTCGGCCTGCGGTTCGCTGGTGGTAGTCGCGCTCTACCTGATTGCGCAGATGGTCGGCGCGGGCAAGCTGATCCAGCTGCTGTTCGGGCTGGACTATCACGTCGCCGTGGTGCTGGTCGGTATCCTGATGGTGCTCTATGTGCTGTTTGGCGGCATGTTAGCCACGACCTGGGTGCAGATTATCAAGGCGGTGCTGCTGCTGTTCGGTGCCAGTTTTATGGCGATTATGGTGATGAAAACCGTCGGCTTCAGCTTTAATAATCTCTTTACCCAGGCGATGGCGGTGCATCCGAAAGGCGTGGCGATTATGCGGCCCGGCGGCCTGGTTCACGATCCGATCTCCGCGCTGTCGCTTGGGCTGGGGCTGATGTTCGGCACGGCCGGTCTGCCGCATATCCTGATGCGCTTCTTCACCGTCAGCGATGCCCGCGAAGCGCGGAAAAGCGTGTTCTACGCCACCGGTTTTATGGGTTATTTCTATTTTCTGACCTTCATTATCGGCTTCGGCGCGATATTACTGGTCGGCGCCAATCCCGCGTTCAAAGACGCGACCGGGCTGCTGATTGGCGGCAATAATATGGCGGCAGTGCATCTGGCCGACGCGGTCGGCGGTAGCCTCTTCCTGGGCTTTATTTCCGCCGTGGCCTTCGCCACTATCCTGGCGGTGGTCGCCGGTCTGACGCTGGCTGGCGCGTCGGCGGTATCGCACGATCTCTACGCCAGCGTGGTGAAAAAAGGCCAGGCGACGGAGAAGCAGGAGCTGCGCGTATCGAAAATCACCGTGCTGGTATTGGGCGTGGTCGCTATCGCGCTGGGCATTCTGTTCGAAAAGCAGAATATCGCTTTTATGGTCGGGCTGGCCTTCTCGATTGCAGCGAGCTGTAATTTCCCGATTATCCTGCTGTCGATGTACTGGTCGAAGCTGACCACGCGGGGCGCGATGGCGGGCGGCTGGCTGGGATTGGTCACTGCGGTAGTGCTGATGATTCTGGGGCCGACGGTTTGGGTGCAGGTGTTGGGCCACGCGCAGCCCGTTTTTCCCTACGAATATCCGGCGCTCTTCTCTATGCTGATCGCCTTTGTCGGCACCTGGCTTTTCTCGATCACCGATCATTCCGCGGCAGGCGAGCAGGAGCGCCAGCGTTTTCAGGCGCAGTTTGTCCGTTCGCAGACGGGCATTGGTATTGAGAGCGGTAAAAGCCATTAGCGAAAACGCAGGCGCTGCACGGGCAGCGCCTGCCGAATCAGAAGTAATTAAGCGTGATCACCACGCTGTCCTCAATACGCTGCGCGGTTTTGGGCGTGCCGGTAGAGTGCATATAGAGCGACGTAGTCAGGCCGTTTCTGAACAGGCGCAGCCCTTCAAACAGCGTGCCGTTTTCATCGACGATCTTCTGTTGCAGCACATTGTCCGCCGAGGCCTGCTGAGTGATCTCCAGCGTGGTGTTATCTACGGTTTTACAGCGTATCGTCAGATCGCCCACTTTGACATTACGATCGACGGCCTCTCCGGCGATCAGGGTGCCGGCATCATTGCTGTAATTGATCATTTCCGAACTACAGTCGTCGGCTGGCGTCATCGGCAGCCCGCTGGTGCAGCGCGCATCCTTACCTGTTCCATCCCAGCCGGACCAGCAAACGTTGAAATCCCCTTCCTGCACCGGCACGCTGATCGATTGCGTTAAACGATATTGTGCGACTTTGATATGCGATGCGGTTTCATCAGTGGCGTCCTGGCACTGCTGCACCGTGGGGATGCCGGTTGCGGAGTCGCTCATACCGATAAAGGTCGCACCGACCTCGATATCGCGCGTTTCAAGCCCATAGATATGAAACACCAGGGTACGGTCGCTGCCGCGCGTGGAGCAGAGCCAGATATCCGTGCCGGCCTGTACCGATATCATGCCGTCTCTGACCGTCAGCCCTGTGGTAATTCCCGGAACGGAGTTGTAATACCAGGCGAAAGTAGGTATGGAAAAGCAGGTAAGGCAAAAAGCGAGCAGCAATTTTAACATTATGCGTCCTTATAACTTGTGGCGCCCGGCGAACAGTGCGCAAGCAAGCCGCGCCATCACAGGTAGTTAATGATGTAGTTCAGCGTGGCGGTGAACTCGCCCGGCTGCAGGGAATCGCTGTCCACGGCTTTTAAATAGGCCTGCAGGTGGATAACCACCTCGCTGGCGTTAAGCGGCAGTTTTAATGGCGCTGACGAGGCGTTCAGCGGTACTGGCTGACCGCGCAGGGTTTCGAAACCGATAACCACGCCTGCCGCCGTACTGCCCTCATCCATCTCCAGCATGCCGTTGCCGTCGCTTTGCCCGGAAAGGGAAACTTCAATCAGGCCAGCGCTTTCCGGATCGAGCTCGCAATCCTCCAGCCGAATGGCAAACGGCTGACGCGGCCCTTCCGGAACCACCTTCAGCGCGCTGAAGCTGACCTGCGCCAGGGGAAAAGTCAGAATTTCATCGCCGGGATGAATAGTGCACGGCGTCAGGTTTTCGATCAGCGTGCCGCTAAATTTGGCCTTGACCGACAGCTCCCGCTCTGCCGCAAACAGCGAAGGCGTAGAAAGCGCGATAAACAGACCTGCCCATCCACAGAGTTTTGCGAAATTAATCATTCGTAGTTCACCTTGATCGTCGCCGTGGCTTCAAAAGCTCCTAACGTCAAGACGGCCGCTTTATTTTTTACCGGCACCGCCGTTAAAACCGGCGGATTGCTGCCGTCGAACGCCAGCGGCGTATTGAGAGGCAATAAGGTGTCGCCCTGGCGAATTTCAATAGCCAGGCCAGGCCTGACATAAAGTAATCCCTGACCGAAGTCCGCTTCGACGCCTTCGATTTGCAGGGTCATCTCATTTTTCCCCACGCTATCGCAGTGAAAATTCCACTCAACGGGCGTTTTATAGTTGTAACCGTTGATTTTCCCGACCTCGACCAGGTCGCCGAAGGAGACTTTCACTTCTCTGCCGTCGTTCAGCTTGCAGGAGGCCGCCTGTACGACATTCGCCGTCATGGTGAACTTATAAACGTCGGGCTGATTCGCGGCGTGAACCGGATATAGCGGCAGCCAGGCCAATACGCAGAGCAGCGGCTTTTTTAAAATGGATAACATATTTATCCCCCCGTTCCCGGCCCGGTTAGTTGGCTACAATTTTCCACTCAGCTGCCACGGGCGTTGGTTTTTACAGGCGACGCCTTACAGTCGGCTCCGCGACAGGTAAATTGCAGTTTCGGACGACCGCCGAAGTCATTGACGTAGGTAAGAACCGGATTGCTGCCCAGCGCTTTGGCGGAAACCTCCAGCACTCCTTCGCTTTTCGGCGCCACCATCAGCGGCGTAAATCCTTCAACCGACGGGCCATTTACCGAGCTGCGGCCATCAACCAGTGTGATGTAGTAAGGCGTAGGATTGTTCACCCGATAATGTTCGCCGACGCGCGTCAGCGTCAGCTGTTCCTGGAACGGCACGGCGTTTCTTTCCAGAATTATCGCCTGCGGACGATAAAACAGTTTGATGCGCGTCTGCAGCGCGAGCTGCAGCGAGTTAGGCGTATTGCTGCGCGGTGGAATTTCCCGCAGGTTGAAGTAATAGAGCGTTTCCCGATCCTGCGGTAAGCCGGCGACCGATGGCAGCGCCTGAATCTTTACCTGGCTTTTGGTTTTGGGTTCGATACGCTGAACCGGCGGCAGCACCACAAGCGGATCGCGGATTTTTTTTCCTTCCTCGTTTTCAAGCCAGCCCTGCGCCAGATAAGGCAGCTCTTTGCTCTCGTTAGTCACCGTCATGCTGATCGATTTCTGATCGCCGTTAAACACGGCGCGGGTACGATCCAGCGCAACAGCGGCGTAGCCTGGCACACTCGATAAAACGCTTAACAGAACCGCCGCATACGGAAGCAGCTTGTGGGATGACTTCATTTTTCACCTTTGTCATTCATTGGTTTTTGATAGCCTCTTCACTCTGTGAAGAGGAGATAATTGCCAGCGCGCGGCAGGGTAAAAACAGGTTTTGCATAAAATCCGCCGGCAGCTTTTTGGGGAGTTCCAGTTCGCACTGCGCTTTGCCATTCCAGAACACGCGCATTTTTTCGCCCGGCTGCATCCCGCTCAGATAAACGCTGCCGTCATCGCCTACCACGCCGACATGCTGACGCTGGCTGTTTTCCACTACCGCGCCAAACGGCGGTGTGTCGCCCGTTTCCAGCCGCAGCATGGCCATAGCTTTGGCGCCCGATATCACATCAAACTTGCCGTAACCGATGGCGCCCTCGGTTAAGGTGCGCTGCATGACCGATCCCGTCGCTTCCGCATTGTCCGGCAGCCCGTTGATATCGATGCTGACGCGGTTGCGGTAATAGCTGCTGACATCACCGACCACCGCCAGGCCGAAGCGGTTGGTTCGGGTGTTGGCGCCCCAGGTTTTTATCGGCACGCCGCTTACGCCAGCGGTATCGATCATCATTCTGGTGCCGCCCATCATGCTGATACGATGGAGCGCCGCGCCTTGCGCCGTCGCCGTCGCGCCGCCCTGCGCCGAAACGCTCATCGTGGAGTAGCGATTGCTTTGATACGCGGCATTGAAATGGAGCTGCGCGATATCGCCCAGATAGTTGTAGTTGCCGCTGCCCGTGGCGCCATTGCGGGACATACCGCCGCTTACCTGATAGTTGTTCCTGTCGTCCAGACTGTTGAAATAGCCGGCCTGATGGGTGCTATCGTTATGGTTGAAAGCCCCGTTATAGCTGAGCGTGCCGCTGTTGCCCCAGGGCAAAGAGAACGACAGATAGAAGCCGTCGTCACGGCTGTTGCTGTATTTATTGCGGTACGCGGTCGCCGACAGGCTGATATTGCGCAGGCCGAGGAAGTTAAAATATTTCGCCGCCGTTAACGTAAAGCGATCGTTATCAGGTCGATCCCAATAGCTCTGATGGGAGTAGTTCAGATAAACGCTCATCCGCCAGTCGCGCAGCCGCTGGTTAAAGGTGGCGGTGTACATCTCCTTGCCGTTGCCGTAATTCTCGCCATATTTACGCGCATTCAGATAGTCGCCCATGCTCATATAGCCCTGCTCCGAATAGCGGTAGCCAGCGAAGTTTATTTCGCTATCGGTTTCATCAAAGCGTTTGGCATAGCTTAAACGCCAGGAGGCGCCGCTTTGCGAGCCGCTATCCTCAAAAGGCAAGCGACGCGCCCATGCCTGCGTGGCATCGAATGAAAGCGCGCCAAAAGCCATTAAATCCCGGCCAATCCCCATCGCCAGCGAGTTGTAATTCTCGCTCCCGATCGCGCCGCCATACAGCGACCAGCCGTTGCTGACTCCCCAGGAAAATTCGCCGGTGGTAAAAGCGGGGCCTTCCAGACTGTGGCGGAAGTCGGAAGGTCGGCCAGCGACCAGCTTGTAACGCAGTTGGCCAGGACGCGTCAGATAAGGCACGCTGGCGGTATTAACCCTGAAGGTTTGCACCGAGCCATCCTGCTCTTCTATCCGAACATCCAGCTCGCCGCTGATCATTTCGCTCAGATCCTGAATACGAAACGGCCCTGCGGCTACGCGAGTTTCCTGAATCACTCTTCCCTGCTGGCTGACGATAACTTTAGCGTTGGTTCTCGCTACGCCGCTTATCTCCGGCGCGTAGCCGCGTAGATTAGGCGGTAACATGCTGTCGTCCGTCGCCAGATTGACGCCGGTGTAGGAAAAGCTATCAAAGATATCCGAATAGAGAGAGTTCTCACCCAGCCCTAATTTGGCGTTGATTTTCGGCAAGGCGCGCCAGGCGTAAAAACGAGTCCATTCCAAGTCTAATCGTCTGCGATCGGTGCCGTTGTTATAGTTTCCCTGCCAGTTGGCGCGCAGGCGCCAGGGGCCGGTGTTAACGCCCACCACGCCGTTGCCGGTGACGGTGTTAACCGTGCCGCTATCGTTTTCACGACGGGATTGAGCGCTGGCGTAATAGTCGAAAAGCACGCCCGATACGCCTTCATCCCATAGCGAAGGCGGGTCCCAGTTAGGCGCGCGATATTCCATATAGATTTGCGGCACGTTCAGGTAAAGCGCGTTCGCGCCTAAATCGCCACGCGCGGTTGCGCCGGGAAGGCTGTCGAGATTCAGGCACTCTCCCTGATGCCACCACGTCAGGTCTGGCTTAAGCGCAGGCTTAAGACCGATAACCTCCACCAGCTTTGCGGTCAGGCAAGGCTTGCTCTCATTCTCATCGTCGTCGGCGGTAAACCAGTCAATCGGCAGCTCGGACATTTCACTGTCATTCACGCGCAACGTCAGCGTGTACTTACCTGGCATAATATAGCCGGCTCGTGAAAACCGACTGAAATCGATATTTTCTTTATCCTGTATGTCCACTATGCTGGTGTTAAATTCTATTTCTTCGGCATACACGTCCTTCACATAGCAGCACAACAATGCAACCCCAAATACAATATTCCATAACTGTACAGGATACCGTTTTAAAGAATCAATCTTCGTCATCAGGTTCCTTCCATCTGATAAAGCGCTATAAAAGCCGGCCTGAAAGCATTAGTCATGTTAGAAATTTTCGTTTTGCACCGTGGATAAAACAGAGAACGTCGACGGGAAGAAAGATCGGCTTTATGTATTAGAGCAATGCTCATAATCACGGCGCTTTATAATAGTAAAATTGTGTATGCCATGATTAGTTAATAATAATCCGGACACTTATCTTTAACATGACCTGCTTAAGCATAAAGATATCATCAACAATCTATACAAATTCAAATTAATTTATTATCACTCGGATAACAGCCGCCTCGTCCACGCCAGGTTAATTCTAAATAAAATTTATTAAACGGCTTATCACATTAACTTATTATATAAAAACTCCCTGCTTAAAAGCAGGGAGCGTACTTATTAATTAGCGCTATTACTGATAAGCCAGCGTAAAGTCAACGATACTCTGGAATTCACCAGGCACTACAACAGCAGTTGCTTTGCCTTCGGCATCTTTCGTATCATCGCCTTTCAGATAGGCAGAGAAGCTCAGCGTATTCTGTCCGTCCTGCAACTTCTGGCCTTGGCTGGCTGTGCCCAGCTTAACAATGCTGCCGTTACCATCGGTAATAACGATGCCGGCGCCCTGTGCCGTTCCTGTCATACCCAGCATGCCGTTAGCGCCTTCAGCGCCGCTGAAGGTGGTGGTGACAGTGGAAGCGGTACCCAGTGAACAGTTTTCCAGGTTGATCTGGAAAGGACGAGGCAAAGAAGTGCCGCCATCCGCCAAAGCCTTAGTAGAAACCTGACCCAGAGGAATAACCTGCTCAGTAGAATCCGGATTAATTGAGCAAGGCGCCTCAATGATCGATCCGGTAAAAGTTACTTTACCGTGTCCCTGATCGGCATGAGCCACAGATGCCATGCTCAAAGCCATCATTGCTGCTACAAAAGTCTTATTCATTTCCATTTAAATATTCCTTTAACTCAAAAAATAGATTAATCCCATTGGAGGAAAAAAGTTAAGAATGATAAAAAGACAAACTCCTCACTCGCAAAAGAGTCATTAAAAACCCTGAGCAATATAGATTAAGAAGCGTCTATCAGGTTGCTTGTAAATTAAGAAATAATTCTTTGAAGTTAACCAGCTCCTGATAAGAGAATTCTTACAGAACAGGCAAAAAAGGGGAAGAGAATTTAGGACAAAAAGGCGGAGAATCTAAAAAAAATTGAAAAATAAGCATAAATGAAAGAAATGCAAAAGATTTTCAGTGCGACAAGCCACAAAACAGGCATTATACAGTTTTTTATATTTGATATTTTTCTTAACTATTTATTTTAAAATAAATTCATTTGAAGTAAATAATTAATAAACACCGCGCTTTTTAATTATAATGCAGAGCAAATGTTTAATGACAGGATCAACCCATCAAATCAGCAAACAAAAGGAATTATATTTTAACAACTCTTTTAAATCAGAAAGGTAACGCATTATTTTAACAGCGCTGAAATCTTTCCACAAAAAAACCAAAAACAGATCAGTAATCGCGGTAACCTTATTAAAAATCATCAGCTTTCATGACGATTATTACAGAGAAGAACGAATCCGGCTGGCCTGGCTACCGGATTCGCTATGACAAAGAAGCTTAGAAGTGCAGAGAAGCACCTACGTAGGGGCCGTCGGCAATGACGTTATCTTTGCGGCCATTTTTGCCGTTCATCGCCAGGTACTGATAGCCTACACGCACGTCAACCAGCGAGATCGGCTGGAAGCTTACGCCAGCGGAGGCTTCCTGGTAGTTATCGATATGGCTGGAGAAAGCGTCCGGCGAGTAGTAGTACTGGCCGAAAACGTTGAACATGTTAGTGATCGGCGCGCTGGCACCGACGCCGACCGCAATGGCATAACCATCTTTATTGTCGCTCGGGTTGGTAGAGATCGCTTTAACGCCTGGCGAAATAAGCACATCGCCCAGACCTACGTTGTAACCCAGACCCAGACTGCCCATGCTGCCATCGTGATCGCTGCGCAGCCAGTTGCCGGAAAGCGCGAAACCTGGCGTAGTCGTGCCCAGACCCGCGTGCAGATTGGTATAGTCGCGACCCACATCGATGCCGCCTTCAATTGCCTGCGCCGAACCGGCCAGCGCCAGCAGCGCCAGAGCGCCTGCGGTAATTGCCACTGCTTTCATTTGATTCTCCTGATGAATTTCTGCCGTTTTCCCGACGGCAGCGAAGAGTAAACCAACATCCGCTGGAATTAAATGAGAATGCGATGAATTCTGCGGTTCGTTTAGTTAAGGTTACTGTCTCGCGGTAACAGAATATGTCCGCTAAGTTATAGTCCACATAATACGGCCGATCAGCGGTGCGATAATCACCGTTACCACGCCCGACAGCATCATCACCAGACTGGCTACCACGCCTTCTTCCTGCCCTATCTCATAGGCGCGAGCCGTGCCGGCGCCATGCGAAGCCGCACCGAAACCCGCCCCTTTCGCCAGTCCTTGCCTAACCGCCAGACGGATAAACAGCAGATCGCCGACGGCCATGCCGAACACGCCGGTGATAACCACAAACAGCGCCACCAGATCGGGCTGGCCACCCAGCTGTTTCGCCGCAGCCAGCGCGAAAGGCGTGGTGATGGAACGAACCGCCAGGCTACGCTGAATCGCTTCCGGCAGCGTCAACAATCTTGCCAGCCATACCGAACTGCACACCGCAACCAGGGTTGCGGTAAACACGCCTGCGCTGAGCGAAAGCCAGTGACGACGTACTATCGCCATATTTTCATAAACGGGCACGGCGAATGCCAGCGTTGCCGGCCCCAGCAGCCATAGCAGCCAGCGGTTTTCACCAATGTAATTATTCCAGGAGATATGGGTCAGCAGCAGCAGCGCGACCAGCACCATCGGTGTCATTACCAGCGGCATCAGCAGCAGCCTGTGCCAGCGTCGATAAAGACGCTTGTTCAGGAAATAAACCAGCAGAGTCGCCAGCAGACAAAACAGGCTGACAGATAAGTTACTCACCGCGCCGCTCCTTCTTCCTCTGCTCCAGCCATAGCTCAAGACGGTAGACGCGATCTACCACTATCGCTGTGGCGGAGAGCACTAATAACGTGCTGATCATAATGACCAACAAAATGCGCCAGCCGTCGACCCGCAGCAGCTGCGAATAGTTGACCACCGCTACCACCGCTGGAATAAAGAACAGCAGCATTTCCGCCAACAGCCAGCGCGAGCCGGCTTTAACCCAGTTTAGCGGCAGTACCCGCAGCATAATCAGTGCGAGCAGCAGCAGCATCCCGACAATATTGGCGGGCAGCGGCAGATGCAGCCAGTCGACCAGCTGCTGGGCGGCCATAAAGAAAAGGATATAAAACGCAACCTGTAGCGGCACCTGTATACGCTGCGGCCAGGTTGTTGGCGGACGGATCGCCGGGATCATCATGGTTTCTCTCCGAATAACGCGTTCAGAGAGTATAAAGCCGTGTCAAAGGGTGAAAAAAATGACTTAATGTTATCTTAACTATGCCTTACAGGAATGTTTATGGACGTCCGAGCCCTGCGTTATTTTGTAGAAGTGGTGCGCCAGCAAAGCTTTACCCGCGCGGCGGAGCAGCTGTACGTGACCCAGCCGACCATCAGTAAGATGCTGCGCCAGCTGGAAGAGGAGCTGGGCTGTACGCTGCTGATCCGCGAAGGACGCAAGCTGCATCTGACCGATACTGGCCAGGCGGTCTATCAACGCGGCCTGACGATCCTGCAGGAGTTCAAGCAGCTGGAAGCTGAAATCAGTGATATCAACGATCTGAAAACCGGCGAGCTGCGGCTTGGTATTCCGCCAATGGTCGGTATGCAGATCGCCGGTTCAATCTCCGCTTTTCGCCAGCGCTATCCCGGCGTCGAGCTGAAAATTTCCGAGTTCGGCGGCCTGACCGTACAGCAGGCGGTGCTTTCCGGCACGCTGGATATCGCTATGACCGCGCTGCCGGTAGCCGAGGATCTGCCGCTGAACGCGCTGCCGTTGATGAGCCATCCGCTCTGCGTGCTGGTGCCGAAAACGCGTGAATGGCTGCGTCGTACTCATGTTCCTCTTGCCGAGCTGGCCGGACATCCCATCCTTATTTATAACGAAGAGTTTTCGCTGAACCGCCAGCTGATGCGCGCCTTCCAGGCCAGCGGCTTTACGCCGCAGATTGCGGTACGCAGCGGCCAGTGGGATTTTCTCGCGGCGATGGTACAGGCAGGAATGGGCGTGGCGATCCTGCCAGAACCGATCTGCCAGCGGCTGGATAAGAGCCATCTGCTGTGGCTGCCGCTGGAGTCGGAGCTGGTCTGGCAGCTGGGCCTGATTTGGCGGGAAGGCAGCTATCTGTCGCGCAGCGCCCAGGCCTGGATCGCCTGTTGCCGCCAGTTCTGGCCTGGCCAGACGCCAACGCTATCGGTATAGCGGCCACGCTCAGCTAAACGTTTAAAGACGAACAAAAAACAAGCTGCTATCGTAGCGACATAGAGCACTGACGCTCGCCAGTCCGCAAAAGGAGTCTTGCATGACACAACATCCGCAGGCATTGCGCCTGCCTTTCACGCTTTTTCAGACGCAGAACCGCATGGAAGATTACAGCGCCGACGATATGCGCTGTGGAGATCTGAGTGAGCTTCAGCTCAGGAAAAACCTTCGGCTGGAGAAAGTCTCCGGCATGTACGATCCGTGGCGCGCGGAGAGAACCGATCTCCCCATCAGCAACTATGCCGTGATACGCCATAAAATGTCCCATCAGGCGGTAGCCAAAAAGCTGTTTGACGAGTTTCGCCGCGACTCGCTGCCCTTCTCTTTCCTCGGCCATCGCGGGCTGTTTACGGCGCTGGTCGATCATTTTCAGTATGGCGAGGGCAAACCCTTTGCCAGCAGTGAACTGAATGGGGCTTATCGGCGGCTAATAGAAGAGAAAAACGAAGAGGGTTCCCTTTACAAAATCAATGAAACGCTGACTGATATTTTATCCAAAAATGCTGGCTTTTATCCTGAACAAAAAAAGAGCGTTCTTCGTGATGCTGTAAGGAACAGCTTCTTGCCCCGTTTTAATCGTTGGAAGGATTCTGTCAATGGTCTGGGCATGTCAGTACACGATATTTACGCAACGAAAGTTACGCTAAAATCGCTGGAAGTCGACAGAGGTAATTACAGAGCCGTTTTGCATTATAAAGGGCAGGATCATTTTGGTCTTGATGACCGCGATATCAGGGATCCCCGTTTTCATCATCTCAATATTTTCCGCATCTGGTTTGTGTTACAACGCTGGGAAAAGTATGCCTGTCAACCTTTCCTTACTAATATGGAAGCGACCATTACGCTGACGGGAAGCCATACATGAGTAAAATGTTTCCCGCTCTTGTCATGGTCAGTTGGCTGTACGTTGTTTTACTTATGCTCCAGCCTGCAGAGATTGTGGCGGTGCATGAAAGTAATATCCTGGTCAGGCATTTTCCTCTTACCGATAAAGGGAAAATCCGCTGGTGGCAAAAAAACCAGGCGATGATAAAGGAAAAGTATGGTCTGCCGGAGGAGTATGAGGACTCAGGCACCAGGATGGTTTATATCTGGGATTTCGGCAAGGGATACGAAATTGAAAAACCGGATGAGACCACTTTTTTTCCCAGCGATGATACCAACCATTTGCTCTGTTTTGATGAGATAAACGCGGCGGAAAGATGTATTCGAAAAGAGAATCTGTTGATGTTTATTGGCAGATCGTCAACCGGTATAACCCGCTATCGAACAAAGGGTCGCGTTTACTATCAAAAACCCAACGGCCCGCTGGTGCTGGAAGAAAATAGCTTTAAAGTGGAGTAGAGATTTTCAGAGTGGCCGGTAAACCGCGAGCCTTTCGGCCCGCAGCCTGATTTGGCGGGAAGGCAGCTATCTGTCGCGCAGCGCCCAGGCCTGGATCGCCTGTTGCCGCCAGTTCTGGCCTGGCCAGACGCCAACGCTGTCGGTATAGCGGCCACGCTTAGCTAAACGTTTAAAGACGAACAAAAAACAAGCTGCTATCGTAGCGACACAGAGCACTGACGCTCGCCAGTCCGCAAAAGGAGTCTTGCATGACACAACATCCGCAGGCATTGCGCCTGCCTTTCACGCTTTTTCAGACGCAGAACCGCATGGAAGATTACAGCGCCGACGATATGCGCTGTGGAGATCTGAGTGAGCTTCAGCTCAGGAAAAACCTTCGGCTGGAGAAAGTCTCCGGCATGTACGATCCGTGGCGCGCGGAGAGAACCGATCTCCCCATCAGCAATTATGCCGTGATACGCCATAAAATGTCCCATCAGGCGGTAGCCAAAAAGCTGTTTGACGAGTTTCGCCGCGACTCGCTGCCCTTCTCTTTCCTCGGCCATCGCGGGCTGTTTACGGCGCTGGTCGATCATTTTCAGTATGGCGAGGGCAAACCCTTTGCCAGCAGTGAACTGAATGGGGCATATAGGCGGCTGATTGAAAGTGAATGGATATCAGGAGGTAATTCCTCTCTCTCGCTAAAAAAAAATCGAAAACACCATTAAATCTACTGACTGCTTCTATGCTGAAAAAAATAAATATGAGCTGATTAAAGCGGTAAACAAAAGCGTTTTACCCCGTTTTACCCGTTGGAAGGATTCTGTCAATGGTCTGGGCATGTCAGTACATGGTGTCTACGCGACGAAGATTACCCTAAAATCTTTAGAAGTTGAAAAAGGCCATTACAAAGCCATTCTGCATTACAAAGCACAGGATCACTTCGGTCTTGATGACCACGATATCAGGGATCCCCGTTTTCGTTACCTCAATATTTTCCGCATCTGGTTTGTGCTACAACGCTGGGAAAAGTATGCCTTTAAACCTTTCCTTACCAATATGGAAGCGACCATTACGCTGACGGGAAGCAAAAGATGAAGAAGGTAAAAAAAATTTTTCCTGCTTTTGTCGTGGTCAGTTGGCTGTACGTTGTCTTACTTATGTTTCAGCCTGCAGAGATTGTGGCGGTGCATGAAAGTAATATCCTGGTCAGGCATTTTCCTCTTACCGATAAAGGAAAAATCCGCTGGTGGCAAAAAAACCAGGCGATGATAAAGGAAAAGTATGGTCTGCCGGAAGAGTATGAGGACTCAGGCACCAGGATGGTTTATATCTGGGATTTCGGCAAGGGATACGAAATTGAAAAACCGGATGAGACCACTTTTTTTCCCAGCGATGATACCAACCATTTGCTCTGTTTTGACGAGATAAAAGCGGCGGAAAGATGTATTCGAAAAGAGAATCTGTTGATGCTTGTTGGCAAAAGTATGACAGGAACCATAGGCTACACCCTGGAAGGCGCGTCTTACTACCAGAAGCCCAACGGCCCGCTGGTGCTGGAAGAAAATAGCTTTAAAGTGGAGTAGAGATTTTCAGGATGGCCAGAAGGTTAAACCGCGAGCCTTGCGGCCCGCGGTCTGCGCATTACTCTTCTTTCTCTATCAGCAGCGCTTCCAGCAGATCGAGGTCGTGCAGCATCTTCTGCATGGTTTCGTTACTGATTTTCTGCGTAGCGCGCAGATGATACAGTTCGCCGCGTTCGGCGCGCAGCGCGGTCAGACGGAAGCGGCGCTCCAGATTTTCGGCATACAAGGCGCGTTCCAGATCCTCTTTGCCGTCCACGCGGCGGCGCATATTGCCGATGACCCGCGAGGCGATCTCTTTCACCAGGTCGGCGTCGATATTCTCTTCAGTGTCGGCCGCCAGACGCTCTTCCATTTTATGCAGGCTGTCGATAGCGGTTTCCGCCATCGCCGCGCGCGCCATCTGCATTTCGTGGCGGTGCGCCGTTTTATCCCGACCGGCAACGCCGCGCAGCAGCAGCGGCAGTACGATTACGCCTACCAGCAGCGAGAACAAGATCACGCCCGTCGCCAGAAAAACCAGCTCATAACGTGCCGGAAAAACATCGCCGTTATTTAAAAACAGCGGGATGGAGAGCACGCCCGCCAGGGTTATCGCGCCGCGTACGCCAGCGAAAGAGGCAATCAGCAGCTCGCGCAGGCTGTAGCTGGTGAACTCCATCGGCCTCTTCTTCAGCAGACGCTGGCTAATCAGGCGCATCGTCCACAGCCAGGCGAAACGTACCACCATCAGCGCGGCGTAAATCATCACCACAGAGAGCGCCAGCATCCAGAAATCGACGTTAGGATCCGCCTCCGCCTGGGTGACGGAGAGCTGCAGAATATCCGGCAGCTGCAGGCCCAGCATCAGGAACACCATGCCGTTAAAGACAAACTCCAGCATCTGCCAGACGCTGTTGGCGCGCAGGCGCATCGCCAGCGGCGCCTGACGGATAATGCCGGAGCGGGTGATCGTCATCCCCGCGGCCACGGCGGCCAGGATGCCGGAAAAACCAATGTGCTCGGCGATCAGATAAGAGGCGAACGGCAGCAGCAGCAGCAGTACCGTTTGCGTCGCCGGATCGTCACCGCTCCAGCGGCTAAGCAGGCGCAGCGATTTACCATACAGCCAGCAGATAGCGATACCCGCCACCAGACCGCCGACCGCCACTTTCACGAACTCCAGCGAGGCGCCGGAGACGGTGAAGACCATCGTGCCCATCGCTACCGCGACGGCGAACTTCAGCGACACCAGGCCCGAAGCGTCGTTCATCAGCGCCTCGCCCTGCAGAATCGACATGATTTTCTTCGGAATGCGTCCTTCTCCCACGATGCCGGAAAGCGCGACCGCATCCGTTGGCGACAGCACGGCCGCCAGCGCGAAAGCCGGCAGTAGCGGAATGCCCGGCACCAGCCAGTAGATGAGATAGCCGATACCGACCACGGTAATCAGCACCAGCACCAGCGCCAGGCCGATAATTTCGCGCCCGTGATGCAGAAACTCGCTGGTCGGCGTCTTCCAGCCATCGGCAAACAGCAGCGGCGGAATAAACAGGACCAGGAACAGCTCGGGATCGAAGTCGACGTGCAGGCCAAACGTGGGCCAGGCCAGCAGCGCGCCCATTACGATTTGCACCAGCGGCAACGGGATTTGGAAAGGAATAATACGCGCGGCGACGCCGGAGAGCGACACCATCAGCGTGAGGATTAAAATAGTGAAAAAGATTTCCATGTTGTCCTTACATAGCTTCCAGATAGCGACAATAAATCAGGCTCGGGACAAAGAATGCCCTGAGTGATAGTAAAGCAAAATGAAATGGCTTGAAAAAGCTGATGTGTGCTATTGCGCGGAAAAAGGCGGAAATTCGGAACGGAGGCCGGAAAAACCGACCTCCTGAGGGAAATCAGATGGCCCAGCCGCCCGCGTAGAAAGCGATCAGCGCCACGGCGATAACCACGGTGCCAACGTTAAGCTTGCGCCATTCGCCCGCGAAGAGACGACCGATCACCAGCGAGCCAAAGCCCAGCATAATACCGGTGACGATATTGCAGGTCAGCACGATAAACACGGCGGCCAGCAGCCCGGACATGGCGTCGACAAAATCGCTGAAGTCGATTTTAGAGACGTTGCTCAGCATCAGCAGACCCACATACATCAGCGCTGGCGCAGTAGCGTAACCCGGCACTAAATAGGCCAGCGGCGAAAGGAACAGGATCAGCAGAAACAGCACGCCCACCACGATAGCGGTCAGACCGGTTTTGCCGCCTGCCGCCGTACCCGCAGCAGATTCGATATAAACTGCCGCCGGTGACGCGCCGATCAGGCCAGAGAAGATGCTGCTGACTGAGTCGGTGGTCAGCGCTTTGCCGCCGTTGATAATCTGATGATCTTTATCCAGCAGGTTCGCCTGTCCCGCCACCGCGCGAATGGTGCCGGTCGCGTCAAAGACGGCAGTCATCACCAGCGCCAGCACGCTCGGCAGTACCGCAGGCTTCAGCGCGCCCAGGATATCCAGGCTGAACACCAGCGAGTTGCCCTGCGCATCTGACAGCGAAGGCATCGCGAACAGGCCCTGATATTTCACCGCCGGATCGAAAATCAGGCCCAGCACGGAAATAGCGATGATGGTCAACAGGATGCCGCCCGGTACGCGCAGCTTCTCCAGACCAAAGATGACCGCCAGGCCCGCCAGCGACATCAGCACGGGAAAAGAGGCGAAATCGCCCAGCTCTACCGGCAGCGCGCCCGGTACCGGGTTTTTCACTACCAGTCCCACGCCGTTGGCGGCGATCAGCAGCAGAAACAGGCCGATACCGACGCCCGTACCGTGCGCCACGCCCATCGGCAGATTACGCAGGATCCAGGCACGGATGCCGGTGGCGGAGATTAGCGTAAAGAGCACGCCCATCAGGAACACGGCGCCCAGCGCGACCGGTACGCTGATATGCTGGCCCAGCACCAGGCTGAACGCGGTAAAGGCGGTCAGCGAGATAGCGCAGCCGATGGCCATCGGCAGATTCGCCCACAACCCCATAATCAGCGAGCCGAAGCCGGCCACCAGACAGGTGGAGACAAAAACGGCCGCGGGCGGAAAACCTGCTTTACCGAGCATAGATGGCACAACAATCACCGAATAGACCATCGCGAGGAAAGTGGTTAGCCCGGCTAAAACCTCCTGGCGCACGCTACTGCCGCGCGCGGAGATTTTAAACCAGGCGTCTAACGATCCGCCGGTCTGATGATGAGTCGACATAATGGAAATCCCCTGAACTTTCTTATGAATTATCAATGCGTGACGGCTGGCTCGCACAACGTCTACATCCCTGATACCGCTATTGCAGATCGACAAAACCCCGCGGCGCGGAGCGGCGATCGGAAAAAAGCAAACGTTTAACCCGGCCGCCCTTTTAAAAGGCAAACGATTATCCTGCCTTTAAGGCCGCGTTTTCAACTACTGATGCCGGTAAGTTCGCACATTTTCGTTTCTTTCATCCCTTCGCCCGCCCGCTCTGACTTTAGCTGGCCGGCTGCCTGGCTCGTAATAGCGCTTTCTTATGATCGCCGTCGTGGTGAAACGCGAGCCGTCTTTGCACGAAAATTCATTCAAGATCAACCGCGCCGCCTTTTTGCAGCGCCCGCTGCCAGGCGGCCCGACTCCGCACTTTCGTCAGCCAGGCCTGAATGGCGGGCGAATCGCCGGCGCCGCCGCGCGCGCTGAGCGCCTGCAGCGGAAAACTCATCTGCACGTCGGCAATGCTGAAGCGCGAGCCGGCAAACCATTCATTGGTCGCGAGATGCTTTTCAATAAATTCCCGATGGGTGGCAAGCTGCTTGTTCAGATACGCTTTCTGCACGCCCTGACCAAACGCACGACCAACCGGCCGCAATAGCCACGGCACCGGCGCCTCGCCCATCCGACTGAAGATCAGCTTCATCACCAGCAGCGGCATCAGCGATCCTTCCGCGTAGTGCAGCCAGTAGCGAGACTCAATGCGCTCATCTTCGGTATTAAGTTTCAGGCGGTTTTCTGCGTCGTAATGCTCGGCAAGGTATTCAAGGATCGCGCCGGATTCAGCAATAACGCGATTTCCGTCGGTGATAACCGGTGATTTGCCGAGCGGATGCACTTTTTTCAGCGACTCGGGCGCCAGCATCGTTTTCTCACGCTGGTAGAGCTTGATTTGATAAGGGGTTTCCAGCTCTTCCAGCAGCCAGAGAACGCGCTGTGAACGGGAGTTGTTCAGATGGTGAACGGTGATCATGACCTTTCCTTGTGCGTAAACGAAGTGCTATCAGTATAGACAGGCTTATCTGTGTTCAGGCTCCAGCAGGATAGCGCCCGTGCCGCGCTCGCTCAGCCGGTCGTCCGGATTGCGCAGCGGGCAATCTTCCATTGAGAGACAGCCGCAGCCAATGCAGCCATCCAGGTCGTCGCGTAGCCGGGTCAGCGTTTCGATACGGCTGTCGAGTTCTTCGCGCCACTTGCGGGTCAGCTGCGCCCACTCTTTAGGCGACAGCCGCTTGCCTGGCGGAAACTGCACCAGATGCTCGCCGATAGTTGCCAGCGGAATGCCGATGCGCTGAGCGATTTTGATCACCGCTACCCGCCGCAGCACGTCGCGATGATAGCGGCGCTGATTGCCGCCGTTGCGGAAGCTGACGATCAGGCCTTTGCTTTCGTAAAAATGCAGCGTGGAGACGGCAACGCCGCAACGGGCCGCGACGTCGCCGGGCGTCAGCTCGCGCTTGTGATGAACGGAATTTTTTTTCATTTTACGCTTTACCTCAAGTTAACTTGAGGAATTATACTCCAGCCCCTGAGAAGGCGAAGCATGATGATTCGCCATGACGATCTGCCGCCAGCGAGCTGAGGAGAAGAACAGTATGCATGACGATATTATTCACACGCTTACCGACTGGATTGACAGCAATCTGGACAAGGCGCTCTCCATTGATGAGGTCGCCGCCCGGTCAGGCTATTCGAAATGGCACCTGCAGCGCATGTTCCGCGCCGTCACCAAACAGACGCTCGGCAACTATATTCGCGAACGTCGTCTGACGCTGGCCGCGAAAGAACTTTGCCAGACGCAGCGGCCCGTTTTCGATATCGCCATGCAGTATGGTTACGACTCGCAGCAGACATTTTCCCGTGTATTTCGCCGCCAGTTCGCGCAGACGCCGACAGCCTGGCGCAACACTATGCGCCGTCCGCAAAAGCGCCCTCTCTATTTTGACTGCTCCGAGTTCCCGTCCGCGGTTACGGAAAGCTAAACGCTTTCACACTGCAGCGCCGCCGCCTGCCGTTGGCTGCAGATCGTCGGTGAAAAATACCAGCCGCCGCCCAGCGCTTTGGTGTGATACATCGCCGCGTCGGCCTGGGCGATAGCGGCCTCGGCGGTGTGATGGTTTTTTGCCAGCGCGATGCCCACGCTGAGCGACTGAGTAATCTGCGTGTCGTCATCCAGCCGAATGGGATCGCGCATAGCTTCAATCACATTCTGCGCCACTCGCCCCGCCTGCTCGCCGCTGTCGATGCCCAACAGCAGCACCGCAAATTCGTCGCCGCCCAGCCGGGCGACCAAATCGCCTTTGCGCAGACGTCCACGTAGCCGCTGCGCGGTCACAATCAACACCCTGTCGCCAGCCGCATGACCATAGCTATCGTTAACCGCTTTAAAACGATCGCCGTCGATAAACAGCACCGCGACCCGGCTGGCGGTCAGCGGATTGTTCAGCTGCTTATGCAGCTCCTGCTCGAAAGCCGAACGGTTAGGCAAACCGGTCAGCGCGTCATGCCGTACCTGATGCGCCAGCGTGGCGTTTTCGCTTTGCAGATGACGCTGCCAGTCGGCAAGCTCATCCAGCAGGCTGTTGAAATCGCCGCTGAGTTTGTTCAGCTCGGCAATCGAAGAGGAAGGCACGCGAAGCGAAAAAGCCCGTCGTTTACGTACCTCGTGCGCCACGTGGGCAATATTCTGCAGCGCGCGAACGATGCCCGCGTGCATTCTGCGCGACAGATAAAAAGCCAGCAGCGCAGAGAGCAGCATACTGCAGCCCAGCCACGTCATCGCCTGTCGAAGATAGTGCATCACCCGACAGCCATCGCCGGTCAGCCAGATAAGTCCAACCTCTTTATCGGCGTAGCGCACCGGTATTTGCACGGGTTTTGGAAATAACCAGCGCGATACCAGCTCGCGAAAAGGATGGCTGGCCTGTCCGCTGTTCGCTGACCAGCTCGCCAACAGGCGATGGTTGGCATCGAGAATACGCGCCTGGCCAAACTGCGTTTTGCCGCCGATATCCTGCAGGATGGCGAGCGCCGCCTCGCTGTCGCCTGCCGCCACCGCATTGCGAGCGCTATAGCTGATGGTGGTCGCTAACAACTCGGAGTTGTTTTCGGCATAGTTGCGTAGCGCCAGTACGGAGAGCAGCGAAATCGACATGCCGCTGAACATCATTGAGGTAAGGATGATAATCAGATGAATGCGCCGTAGCGACTTACGTAGCGTCGGCAGCGGTTTTGCCGCCGATTGCGCGGAGTGGTTTCCCGCGGGATGGTCATGAACCATGATTCCTCCCACGCCGGCCGAACGGATCTCCGCTCATGCAGCGCTTCTGCATTGGCAACAGGACTTTGCTTCCGCGCTCGTCCACGGATGAACAAGAACCGTCAGCATCGGGCCCCTGCCGCGATATAAAGTAAAGAGCGAAGCTAAGCGAGCGGGGAAAAGTTCGTAACGGGCGGAAACGGCTTTCGACCCTGAACAGCCGCTGACAACCATGCTGGCTCCTGCTGTCTGACCTGAAAATTTCCGCCGTAGTCGCCAGGCGCGTTTTACCGGCTCAGGCGTGAAAGCAAATAAAACAGCAAAAATTTATTTTCAAAAATCCTACAACTCATCTTCATTTGGTACAACTTATAGCAGGTCGGATTCATCCCAAAGGTTTCAGTTATTGCCAGTAATTGCGCAAAGAGAGAGAAAGTATTTCGCGCAGATAAAAGAGGGAAATGTCTCGGGAAAAGAAGAAAAGAGATTATTGATGTAAAGCGTTATCATTAAATGTCTCAAAAACCACCCGCTATTTCTTTTATTTATTATTTCATCAGGCTACGGCAGGGCCATATTAAAGTGCAGCAGGAAACTGCTGGCGGATAAACAATAGCCTTAACTGCAATTATTGTCGGCGATCAAAAAACGTTCGTAACTGGCCTTAAAACTGTTCAAATCCCGTTTAATGCGGTGCTATAATGTGACCGTCATCACACTTACCCCCTACGTTCTGATTGACGAAAAGCAATCCTGGCCTTTTCGTCCGGACAGATGACGCTTTTTTCTTTCGCCAGGCCTGATTTTACGCGGAGTTTCAGAAATATGGGTACCTTAACCGCTAGCCTGGTGCTGATGAGATGGGAACTGGTTAGTGCAGTCATGATGTTTCTCGCCAGCACCTTTAACGTAAAGTGTCGTCAGTCCAGCCGTAACGGCATGGCTTTCATTTTTACCGGCGTGGGAATAGGCATGTCGTGCTGGTTCGTAACGGGCCTGTTAGGGATCACGCTAAGCATGGATAACCTGCTTAATTTCTGGCACATCACTAAAACAGTCTTTGTTGACGTCATGAGCCACACGCCAGCGGACTACCCTCTGCCGTAAAATGAGAAAGCCGCATTTCATCAATGCGGCTTTTATCACTACACTTTCTTCAGCGTTCCGGCCAGCGTCGCCGCTTCGCCGCCGATAGTCTTCAGCGTTTTCGGCTTGCGCTCCTGCAGCCACATATCGCCCATGATCCTGTCCAGTCCCTGATCCAGACCGGTGACCATGCCTGCGCCAGGCGTAAAGGTCAGCTCGCCAAAGTAGATCTGTCCTTCGCTGATATACCAGTCGACACGCACATAGTCGAAGTCGCTGGCCAGCTTCTTGCTCAGCGCCAGCGCTTTCTCCAGCGTTTCCAGATCGCCGCTGATATCCAGTCCCGTATCGCGGATCTTATAGAAGCAGGATTTCAGCGTGTTGACGTAAAAGTTCATCGACAGCGGCGAGTTACCGCAGCGGTTATAAATAATCTGCAGAACGTACTCGAATGTGCCGTCTTTTTTGTTGAACATATGGAATTTGTAGTCAACGGCAGCGAACTTGCCGTCGCCCACATACTGTTCAACCAGAATGCGCGGCTTAATATAGCGATAGTGAATTTCGCGGGCTTCATGGGAGAAATCCCGGCTCAACCACTCTTCGCAACGCTTAATCAACAGCTGCTTCTGCAGACAGTCTGGCTCCTCCAGCAGGATTTCCACCATGCCCGAGCCGTGATTAGGCTTGACCACGGTATTTTTCAGCGAGCTGAGCCCCAGCAGGGTAATGGGATCGGCCGTTTCGTGCAGCAGCGGGATCAGGTACTCGTCGCCAATCGTTTGCGAAATATAGTCTCGCACCAGCAGCTTATCGGAGAGCAGGCCGTAGCGCATGTAGTCGCCGGTCACGAATTTGCGATACAGCACCTTCTCATTAAACAGTTTTGGCTGGTGTATGTTCGGCAACTTTTTAAATTTATGCAGATAATAAATTCTGTCCTGGTAAGACCAGGGCATCTTTTTGAAAAGGAAAAGGAAACCTTTTCTTAATTCTGCTTTGAGTTTTAACATTTTCGACCTCATTTGCAGGCTTTATAGTTGTGTGAGGAAAACTGTGTTCAGGCGCGGCGCCCTTCACTTTCCCTGCGGAATTGTGACACGTGCGTCTCATTTTTCCCGTCAGGCATAAAAAATCCGCCAGCTGCTTTATTCCGCCGCGACAGATATCGCGGCCTCTGCTTCCTGCAAACGGCGCCAGACTCATGTCTCTGGCGCCAGAAGTAGAGAAAAACTGACTGACGAAAAGGCCCGTTCAGGTTCCGGTAAACCTGCTTCCGCTTACCGGACTCTTGTTAACGGTGCGACGACTCCATCTTTATTGAACATGACGATTCGGCTTCGCGATCGTCCCCAATGTCGTTAAAGCTTTTTCCATGCCGCGGACGGCGCACTTTCCTGATGAAGGGATAAATCGGCTGCTTTACCGTCCTGCAGCCACATTTTGCCCATCATCTCATCCAGGCCATGCTTGAGTACCGGCATCAGGCCTGCGCCTGGCGTAAAGGTCAGTTCACCGAAGTAAACGTCGTTCTGGCTGATATACCAGTCGACCCGCACATAGTCGAAATCGCTGGCCAGTTTTTTACTCAGCGCCAGCGCTTTTTCCAGCGCGGCCCGGTTGCCGCGGATATCCAGGCCGGTATCGAAACGGCGATAGAAACAGCTGTCCAGGTTGTTGACGTAAAACAGCATTGATAGCGGCTGGTTGTCGCTGCGGTTGAAGACGACCTGCAGCACATATTCGAAGTTGCCGTCCTGCTTGTTAAACATATGAAATTTGTAGTCGATCGCGGTCGACTTACCGTCGCCTACGCGCTGCTCAACCATGATTTGCGGCTTGATATAGCGATAGTGGATTTCGCGCGACTCGTGCGAATAATCCTTTGTCAGCCACTCTTCACAGCGCTGGATCAGCTGATATTTCTCTACAAAGTCAGGCTCTTCCACAAAAACCTTGACCATACCGGAGCCGTGGTTCGGCTTAATCACGGTATCCTTCAGGGTTTCCAGCTCAAACAGGGTTTCAGGATTATCCGTGGTGTGCAGCAAGGGAATTAAATATTCCTCACCAATCTTGTGGGCAATATAATCCCGCACCAGAATTTTGTCTGATAACGCCGCGTAACAGTCGTAATCCCCTTTAATAAACTTACGAAACAATACTTTTTCATTAAAGGAATAGGGATGACGAATATGCGGCAACCGTTTAAACCGATGAAAATAATATAATCTGTCCTGGCAAGACCACGGCATAATTCGGATGCAGTTCAGCGCGGCCTTCTTGATTTCTCTTTTCGCGTTTACCATTTTCTTACTCACCTATAGGTTTTGTAGTTGAGTGAGGAAAGCTGCATCTTCAGAATGACCCCATTCTTGAAGAAATAATTCATCAGCGTCAGGGAGAGCAGCTCGGTGGCCAGCACGCTCCATGCGGCGCCCGTCAATCCCCAGGTACGAATGAAAAACCAGTTGGTTACTACGCTGATCGCTACCAGTAAGATAATTTTCACCAGCAGATAATTAAAGCCGCCCTCTTTCACCATATAGCGATAGGCTACGGTGCCCATCGCGGAGAAGCAGGTCGCCAGGGAGAGCAACGTAACCAGGTTGCCCGATTGCTGATAGTCATGACCGTAGAGCAGGCTGACGATCTTTTCGCCGAACAGCGCGACGACCAGCAGCATCAACAGTGAAACAGCCATCACGTAGCCATTGAGCCTGGCGGCCAATCTCAAGGCTACCTCCGAACGCTCCCTGAAAATTTCAGAGAAGCTGGACGTAATAATCGCCACCGGAATAAATATCCATGAGGCGGAAATAGTATTAGCGGCGGTAAAAAGGCCCAAATCGTGCGCCGATCCCACACCGACCAGGAAAAACTGCGCCAGCTTGACCTGAACAGAGATAAACACGCTGGAGATAGCCAGCGGCAGCCCTGCGTGGAACAGATAGCGCAGATAGCTGCGGTGCTTACGCTTTGACGGCGCGCTCAGGCTGTTTTCCTGCAGAAACAGGATGCGCTTAATCAGGTAAGGCACCAGCGTCACCGCGACGATTGAGAATGAAAGCAGCAGTGGATTAAGCTTGAACCAGGCGATACCAAAGCTGATAGCGAAACTGATAATCATTCCCGTTGCGTTCGCAATGGTGTTCATCCGCGACTGTAGCCGCGCATTGTTATAAACGCTGAAAATATCCTGGGTGACAAAAATAGCCGACAAAAACGAAGCGACGGCGAAAACCAAAAAATTCTCCCGCATCTCCAGCCAGACCCAGGCCAGCACCGGCAGAGAGAGCAGCAGCAGCAGCACGATACGCAGCTGCTTCGCCACGGCCATCAGCCGCAGCCCTTTCGCGGCGCTTTTGCTGATGCTTTTAAACAGGATGGTTTCCGTACCAAAAATGGCGACGGTCTGTACGATGGAAAAAATGGACGCCGAAAACGCGATTTGCCCAAAAACAGAAGGCCCAAAAGATTTCGCAACATAGGACGTAACAAAAATTACACCAAATACCGAGACTACCTTCTCTGACATCATCCAGGCAGCGTTAGAGATGACACTGTGTTTCATTGAAGCTTCCTTCGTAGAACTAATAACTTATAACGAAAGTCAATACATCCTTGTCTACAACAGAGAAAGTAAAGCCTGGTCGATACCTGGCGAATTAAGCGTCCGGGATATTATTTTACGGCAAAGAGAAGCCGCTCTTATTTAAAAGATTTATTTTTATCAGATCGTTTTTTTAACCAATCGTCTGATTTTCCCTGGACTTGATAACTGGCAAGCCGTTTACGTCAGCATGCACATCGCTGAGGAATATCCTGGCACAGAATTTTTCTTCCGCATGCTGGATCATTCTGAATTACTTACTGGCCTTGCTGATGGCGTGAATCGAATTTATAACAAAAAGCCGTTTATCGAAAGCTAACCAGGGTGTTTGCAAATAAAATAGGAGAAATCCCATGATGATATTTATTCATAATCCCTTAACTTAAAGCCTGCAATTCAAATCGCGCACTTAACGTCGTTGCCCTGATTAATGGATAAAACAGATCCATTCTTTAGTGCAGCCATTCTCATCACTTTATAGTTAAGAAAGGTAATAGCATCCATGAGAAAGTCACGATATACCGAAGAGCAAATCACCAGTGCCATTAAAGCATCTGAATGCGGCGTAAAGGTTAAGGAGATTTGTGAAGAACTGGGGATTTCCGAGGCCACCTTCTATAGCTGGAAAAAGAAATACGCCGGTCTTTTCTCAGAGGAAGGTCGTAAAATCAAAGAGTTAGAAGAACGCGTACACAGCATGGAACGTGAACTGCAGATGCTCTCCGCCGACAAGGAGATGCTGCAGAGCGTATTGAAAAACTTCTTTACTACCAATGACAAGCGTCAGGCGGTTAATTTCCTGCAGGATACATTTGATATCGGTACGCGCCGTAGCTGTCGCTTACTCGATATTAGCCGCAGCGTTTATCATTATCCTTACAACTGCGAAAACCAATAATTGCGACGCAGTACGCAATTTTTTTATCGCTCAGGGCCAAAATAAAATATTCTGATCCTTAATTAAAAACGACCGCACCTTTTTATGGAAACCTGTTTCAGTGATGAGTTTATTCTGATAGCCCCCGCTGAGCAGGCTGCTAAAATTGCCAGCCACCAGAAAAAGAATCATACTTTCAATTAGTTATGAGCGCATTTATCTTTGCCATCAAAGATAAATGCGCCAATTCTGACATAAATCCCGCTTACAGTTTCTGTCCTGAGACGCGCATCTACTTTAGTTATGGTTACCTTTATCTGTTTAAGAATGGTTTACGCTTCTCATTGTTTCGCATGGCTTAACATAACGGAAAGTTGGCAAAACCCCCACCGCACAAGCGCTCACTGCTTCGTCAGGTGCTTTTCAATGCCATTGATTATACAAAAACGCTTAAGATTACTAACCTTTACCCTTTCAAAAAGTGACCAGCGCTAACCTTTTCCTGAGGTTTATTAATGTATTCAGTCGCGGGACAAAACGGTTTCTCCTCGTTGAGTTGCGGTCAATTTGAGTTAAGAATGGTTTGCCACTGAAAAAACCGTCTCAAAAAATGAGCTGACATTAATGTATAGCAAGAATTGACTGTGCCGGAAATTAAGCAAATCAGATTAGCGATTATTCTTATAGCGGAACAATTGGCGAATGTGTCATGGCGCCAGGCATTGCCACAGGCTTTTTTTTGCGTCCGAAAAGCGAACCAAACGTGATAGCAATCACAGAAACGCGTAAAGTTAATGGGGAATTACGACCAGCCACAACAAAAAAAGAGCACAAAAAGTGCTCTTTCCCTGGCTTTAATCAATGCCGAAAGAAAAATAATCTGCTTAGCAAAGATCTTTTTAAGGACAAACGGCTTTCTCTACCGGCTCCGGCTTGATGCGCGTCGCCAGCACCACGCCCGTAATAAGCGCCGCTATCCCACCAACAACAAGCGCCGACGGCCAGCTTTGCCTTAACAGAAAGGTGTAGGCCAGCGCCGCCAGGGTTTCGAAGACGATGAGCGGGCCAACCAGCACGGTCGGCAGGCGCTGGCTGGCTTCATTCCAGCAGAGTGCTCCCAGCCAGGAGCAAAACAGGCCTATCACGCTCATCAGCCCGATAAACAGGCCTGGCTGCGGGCCAAACGGCAGCGCAAAGTCGGGACGGGTTATATGCAGCTGCAGGCTAACCAACAGGTAACCCGCCAGCGCCAGCGGCAGCGTGGCGATACCCTGCGCGGTTGCCCAGGTTGTCGCGCTGTTTTGCGGATGCCTGCGCAGCCAGCGCGCATTGCGTAACGGATACCATGTCCAGCAGATCATCGCCATCACCGCCAGCCCGATACCGCCGAGGTAGCGCGGCAAATCGTCATGCAGCGCGCCGCCATGCCACTCCGCAATATTGACGCAGCCCAGTCCCAACGCAATCAGCAGCAGCACAGGCGCCAGCTTGCGCCACGGCAACCGCCCTTCATGATGACCGTAAAACAGATTCGCGCTGACCGAGATAACGACCGGCAGCGTGCCGATGATCATGCTGGATACCGGCGCCCCGGTACGCTGGATAGCGCTGGCTAAAAATGTGTAATAAAGAAGGTTGCCGACCAGCGCCAGCTTCAGCGCTTCTACCCAGTCGCTACGCGACAGCTGACGCAGCCGATGGCGATCCTGCCACGCCAGCGGCAGTGAGATCAGGCCGAAAGCCACATAGCGGCCTACGGACTGGAGCGCGCCCGGATAATCTGGTATCAGCAGCGGCCCGATAAAGATAAGTCCCCACATCAACCCTGCGCTCAGGGCAAACAATACGCCAGCTACCATATAGCGATTCCGTTATTCAGATCGAAAACCGCTATTCTGACCAGCTAACGCGCGAAAAGATTGTAGCAAATTGCGCTTAGCGTCTGACCTGCTTCTGGTAGCGGACTGGCGTGGTGCCGTAGCGGTTAGCGAAGCTACGCGTCAGGTGCGCCTGATCGGTTAGCCCGACGGAGAGCGCCACGTCGGCGGCCGGCACGCCCAGCGCCAGCAGCTCTTTTGCGCGGAACAGGCGAAAAGCCATCAGCATCTGATGCGGCGTAACGTGGTATTGCGCCTTAAACTGCCGCTGAAAATGGTAAGGGCTGAGCGACGCCAGCGCCGCCAGCTCGTCCAGGGTCACACTGGCGGCGAGATTGTCGCGTAAATACTCTTTGATCCGATCGAAGCGGTGAGCCGGTTCAGGCAGAACCCGGTCGGCAATGCGGGCGCAGGGCCGCAGCAGATCGACCGCCGCCAGCAACAGGCTGTCTCTCGCCAGCGGCTCCTGCGGCTGCCAGAGCATAGCCAGCAGCGCAGAGAGCCGTAGCGCCCGTTGCGGATCGTAACGCACCGCGTCGGTGAACCACCAGCCGCGCTCGCCGGTCAGCGCGGCCAGCCTGTCAGGACTGAGGTAGATCATGCGATATCGCCAGCCCTCTTCGCTGGCGGATTCGCCGGTATGCAGCTCGTCCGGATTCATTAATACCAGCGACTGTGCCGGTGCCGTATGCAGCGCGCCGCGATAGCGAAAACGCTCCGCGCCCGCGTCAATTGTACCGATGCCGAAAGCCTCATGCGTGTGCGGCTCAAAGGCGTAGCGGGAAATATGCGCGTGATAAAGCTCCACGCCCGTCAGGCCATCGAGCTGGCGAAAGCGGGCGCGGTCTGTTTCATCGCTGAACTGCGCGGGTACACCCTGCAAGCGGAACCTCCGGAAGAATCTGAACGTTCAGAGTAGAACCTCTACGTCGTAGATGTCACTTCATAATCCAAACAAAATGCTAACCGGTTTAATGATGTCGGCCTTAACTCACTCAATTAACACAATAAATTTGCTTTAAGTAACAAATAAACTAAACATTCATTCAACCAAATTACAATACATTTAACTTACAAATCACCATTTACCCGGCGTTGAAGTTAGCGGTGTTCAACTGACTTTTTTTCACTGGAACGCCGAAGATGTCCGATCTCACCCTTACGCCTGGCCAGGAAAGTAGCCTGGCGCTTTATCTGTCACTGGTTACGGGCAAGCTGAAACCCGGAAAGCTGTGGTATGACCGTGAATATCGCGTCAAATACCTGTTCCGCTCGCTTGTCTGTCCACGTCAGACAATAAAAATGGCGGACGCGATTATTCGCGAGCCGGTGATGCGCGAGATCCTGACCATTCAGCACACGCTGCCGAGCAAAATCCACCGTCCCTATCTGTATGGCGGTATGCCGGTAGCGGCGCGGGCCGAGGCAATTATCGCCCACTACCGCTTCGCCAAAAACTTGCCTTATCCGCTTTTTCGCCAGGCGCTGCTCAGCCAGCAGGGCGCGGAGCTGCTGCGTTTTACCGGTAAAGGCGGCGAAAACTTCACGATTACGATGGCCTGTACCGGCCGCTGTGAAAGAGAAGGCGAAGTAAATCTGTTTTTCAGCCAGGACGATATCAAGCTGGCGATAGTGACTTTTGCCGTTACTGAACAAAATGGGGAAAAAGTGGCGGTAATCGGCGGCATTCAGGGCGCGCATCGCGATACGCCGCACGAGCTGATCCGCACGGCAACCAAAGCCTGTTATGGCCTGTTCCCTAAACGTCTGCTGATGGAGACGCTGACGCTGTTTTGTCAGGCTACGGGTATCGCCCGGATTGAGGCCGTTAGCGACAGCGGTCATATCTTCCGCAGCTGGCGCTATCGCCTGAAAAAGAAGAGTTTATTCCACGCCAGCTACGACGAATTCTGGCAAACGCTGAACGCCGTGCCGCTGTCGTCAAAGCTCTATAGCGTGCCGCTGACTTTCGCGCGCAAGCCGCTGGAGGAGATTGCCAGTAAGAAACGCTCGGAGTACCGCAAACGTTATGAGCTGCTGGATCAGCTGGCGCAGCAGTTCGCCGCGCACAGCCGCTAAGTTTTTCCTGCAGGCGAGCCGCACGCTGAGCGGTTCGCCTTAGCGATTTTCCTTTTCCACGTCATCGATCTTCCAGCCGTCGCGATCTTTGCGCATCGTTACCAGCAGCAGCTGACGATCGTCAGGATCCTTGCCTAATACGATCTCTCCCGACGCGTTTTCGCCATTGACGGTAAACCGACTGACGCTAACGCGATCCACCCAGCTGTCGCTGTAGTCCTGATCCTGCAGGAAATAATCGTCATCCATGCCATCAGGGCTTTTGATCAGGACATTGATCTTCTGCAGCAGCTGCGGCGTGACGTAGTGATTCAACACAGGATCGTGCTCGTCGATCGGGCTCTCATCTTTGCTTAAGGCACTCAGATACCAGCTATAAAATTCCTGGCTCACCCCTTGCGGATCCTGCTCCGCCGCGCCAGCCTGCGACGTCAGTAGCGCTATGCTCAGCGCCAGTATCCATTTCTTCATTAATGCGGTCTCTGCCCGTTACTCTTTTGCGTGGCGGCTCCACGCTGCCGATTAATTTACCTTTTCATTTTTCTGAAGGAATCACTTTCTGGATTATTTTTGGTAAATGTTTATACCGCACGCTTTTGCAGCCGGTCGAGCCAGCGCGGCTGGCTGCAAAGCCGGCATCCGCAATAACCTCCAGCACGGCATCAAGGATGTGGCCGCGCAGCGTTTGCGACGCCTGCAAAGTGCGCATCCGGTCTTCCGCAGCGGTGATAACCAGTGTCGGGCGAGGTATCGCTCAGGACAAAAACGTCACCGTCTTCTTTGGCCTTTCGTCTACCTGCAGCGCGAAAACATCGGGCCGCGAATAGTGGCCGGAAACATCAAAATCGTAGCGGGCGCGGATCAGCTCATCCGTGTCGATTTCAGCGGTCAGCAGACCTGTAGCGTCTTTAAAAGGCCCGGCCAGCACTTCACCCAGCGGCCCGACGATCATGCTGTTTCCCCGAATCAGCGCCCTGTCCGCTTCCCAGCCTGGCACCCTGATACCCAGCCCGGCGGGCGACGGCTGCACCTGACAGGCGGTAATCACGAAACAGCGTCCCTCGTGGGCGATGTGGCGCATTGAAGCCTGCCAGACATCGCGCTCGTCCACCGTCGGCGCGCACCAGATTTCCACGCCTTTGGCATACATAGCGGCGCGCAGCAGCGGCATATGATTTTCCCAACAGATCGCGCTGCCCGCTTTTCCCGCTTTCAGCGCTACAACCGGCAGCGTGGAACCGTCGCCCTGCCCCCAAATCAACCTTTCGGTGCCGGTCGGCATCAGCTTGCGGTGTTTCGCCACCAGGCCCTGCTCCGCCGAGAAAAACAGCGAGCTGCAGTAGAGCGTGCTGCCGTCGCGCTCAATCACGCCGATAACGATATCCGCGCCGGTGCGGCTGGCAAGATCGGCCAGCGCTTCCGTTTCCGGGCCGGGCACATCAATCGCCTCGTTAAAGTAGGCGGCGAACTCTTCACGCCCTTCCGGCAGGCGAAATCCCAGCCAGGTGCCAAAATTGCTGCCTTTGGGATAGCCGCCCAGCAGCGCTTCCGGCATCACCACCAGCGACATGTTTTTATGGCTGATCTCTTCGGCAAAGCCGAGGATCTGTGTCAGCGTATCGGCTTTACCAGCCGGAGAGGAACCAAGCTGCAGCGCAGCGACGACGGAACGGGGCATAAGCTTCTCCTGAAATAGTATCCTTGCGGAGGCGTCGAGCGACGCCGCCAAACACTATTGCCATAGGCCTGGTTAATGAGCAATGGCCAGAGATTGATTCATATCAACAGACAGGCTTGCCGCCAGCCGAAACAGCGGATTTCAACTTCCCGGCTTTAAGCGCTGTCCGCTTACCCTTTTACCCTGGCCTTCTGATCTTCAGTCACCCGCTTCAGTCCGCCAGGATCTGGCGCGGGATAGTCGTAATCCATCCGCAGAGGTTCAGCGTAGCGGCTTTGCCACAGCTTCTGGTACAGCACGTCCAGACGTGCCGCCATCGCGCTATCGTTGAGCACCAGCTCCAGATTGCGCGAATTATCAAAATAACCGCCGCTCCAGTTGCTGGTGCCGACCCAGGCCAGCTCGCCGTCGATGGTCATGATCTTGCTGTGAACCACGCGGGCATAGGGAATAAAGCCGCTGCTCGCCTGCGGAATAGTGACAATTTTGATCGTCACGTTCGGCACCAGCGCCAGGCTCTTCAGCCAGGCGATTTCAGGCTGCTTCGTGTTCCAGCTGGCGACCATCAGTTCAACCCGCACGCCGCGAGCCGCCGCCGCGCGCAGCGCGTTATCGATGGTGGGATAAAAAGGACGGCTTTTCTTCGTGCCGAAAGAGAGCGGCGCATACTCCATTACCTGCACGCGGATCCGCTCTCTGGCAGAGGCCAGCAGCTGTGGCAGCACCGCCTGTGAATCGGCGATACCTGACGGATTCCAGGCGCGCGGACTGGCGACCAGATAGTTCCCTGCGCGAAGATTAGCGGGCTGCGCATCCGTGCCGGTTTCCGGCACCTGCTCGCCCGCTTCCAGCAGCGGCTGCGCCTGCCAGTCGTGGTTAAAAATCGCGGCGATCTGCGCTACCACCGGCGCGTCGCTAATCAGCAGGCCCGTTTCCTGAATATGCTCCAGCGCCCGCCAGTCGAAATTCTGACTGCCGACAAAGCTCTGCCTGCCGTCTACCAGCATATATTTCGCATGAATAATGCCGCCGGCCAGCTTGCTGAAAGGGATTATCCGCAGCGTCAGTCCCGGTATGGCTTTCAGCTGCGCTATCGTCTCCGCGGTACTCAGCTTCACGCCATTTTTATCCAGCAGAAAACGGATTTTCACGCCGCGTTCGCCCGCCTGCCGCAGCGCCTGGATCGCCTTATCCAGTCGCGATCCCGGTTCGTTCGCCACATAAAACTGCGCGATATCGATCTGCTGGCGAGCGCTGGCGAACATCGCCTGCCAGACCTCGCTGCCGCGACGAAGATCGGACACGGCCAGCGTGGTTTCTGCCGGCGCGTCATATACCAGCTCAAATCCGGCGGCCGCTTTCGCCTGAGCGAACGGACTGCAAAACAGCAGCCCGCAGCAGAGCAGTTTTTTGATCCTACGGAAGATTTTGCCGACTTCAGGCATAGCGCTGGACGCCATTTTCCCACTCCGCTTGATTATCGGCGGCGGCGTGCTGGACAGGCGTGGCCGCCCGCAGCAGCAGCACCTTAAGCAACTCATTAACGCGCTCCATTCGGTTCTGCAAAAAGTTATTGCTGACCAGGCAAACCAGCGCGATCGCGATGCCCAGCCCGGTAGCGTACAGCGCGGTACCCATGCCGGCGGAAACCTGGCTGGCGTCCGAAACGCCTGCCGCCGCCAGCGCTTTAAAGGTGTCGATAATGCCCATAACCGTACCCAGCAGGCCCAGTAACGGCGCGGCGGTAACGACGGTTTCCAGCAGCCACAGGCCGCGCGTCATCGCCGCTTTGCTTAACAGATACTGCGCGTCCACCTCGTCGCTGAGCGCTTCGGCAGAAGCGTGCGTTTTGCGCGCCAGCACCGGCTCTACCGCGCGTAAAGGGACGCTGCTGCGCCGGCTCACGCTATCCGGCAGAGTGCGGGTTTCCGCTGTCAGCACGCTCGCCAGCTGTTTCGCCTGCCGCTGGGTCCAGGCGAACCAGATGGCCCGTTCAATAATAATCACCAGCGCCGCCGCCAGCGAGAAATACATCACATAAAAGATGACATCGTGCATCAGGGTTGCATTCATGTTTTAGCTCTTCCGGTTAAAAGGTGGCTTCCAGCGAAACGGTATAGGTACGCTCCACGCCAACGTTGTAGTAAGGCGTGCTGGCATTGAGGCCGTTACGCGACTCCGCGTTGAATACCGTTGTGCGGGCCGAGGTGAGGTACTCTTTATCGAACAGGTTCAGGATGCCGAAGCGCAGCGCCGCGCTTTTAACGATCTTTTTATCAACCGGCAGATAAACGCCCGCTGCCAGGTCATAGACCGTTCTGCCGCCAACCTTTTCGTCGTTGGTCATATCGCCGTAGAACGCGCCGACGTACTTACCGCTGACGCTGCCGTAGTAACGGCCGTCGTCGTAGCCCAGGGTCATATTCAGCAGATTTTTCGGCGTGTTCGGCAGCTGTTTGCCGCTGGTCGGCAGCTGAACATTCTGCTGCGTCACGTCGTCCTGCTGTTCCGAATCGGTCCAGGTGTAAGAGGTGTAGTAGTTGAAGTTGTGCGGCAGCTTGCCGCTCCATTCGACCTCCACGCCACGGTTTTCTACCTTGCCGACGTTCATCATTTCGTAATCGCCGTCTGCGTTGGTGGTGGAGAGCTGGCGATCGGTATAGCGCATATAGAACAGCGTAGTGCTCAGCAGCATATCTTCGCGCTGGAAGCGCCAGCCCAGCTCGTGGTTCCAGCTCAGCTCCGGTTTGGTGTTGATCGAGTCGCCGACGTTATACAGCACGTAGTTCTGCGGCGTGCGCATATTGCGCGTCAGGTTATAGAACAGCTGATTTTCCTGATTAAGCCGGTAACTGGCGCTGAAGTTCGGCAGAAATTTATGGTAGGTCGCCCTGCGATGTTCCGGCTCGTTGCTCAGGCTGCCTTTGTTCTCGCCGCGACGTTCGACGTGCTGCCAAGCCAGGCCGCCAACCAGCGTCCAGTCCGGCGTAACGAACCAGCTATCCTGCACCCACACCTTCTGCGCTGGCGTGATGGTGTACTGGTTGCGGCCCTGAACGGTGTTGCCGTTGGCGTCTTTCGCCTGATCGGAACCGCCCGGCTCGCCCCACAGATTTGCCGGATTGCCGTCGCTTTGGATAGCGATATACGGCTGGGTTTGCAGCTGGCGCGCGCGCTCGTACCAGTAGCCTAAATCCAGGCTGTGCTGCTCGTTAATATCCCACTTCAGTTTGGTGGTGATGCCCGGACGCCAGGTTTGCGTCCACGACGGACGATAGTAAGTGTTGCTGGTCAGATTGCTGAGATCGTACTGTCCCGCCTGGTCAGAGGTCGGCCCCAGCGTACTGGCGCTCTGGCCGGTAAAGCTGCCGCCGTTGCCCCAGTAGTAGTAGGGCTGCAGGGTCAGCGACAGGTTATCCCGCAGCTGCAGTTTCTGCGAAAAGCTGAGGGTAAAGTTCTCAAACGGGTTGCGGTTCAGCTTGTAATAACGTGAAAGCTGGCCACGGCTGTTGTACTGCGGCGTGTCCGGATAGTCGTTGCCGTAGCGGCCGCCCTGGTCGAACTGCGCTTTGCTCAACGTGTTGTAGTTGGCGTTTTCCTGACGGTTATATTTCATTATCAGGTTGCTGCTGTTGCCGTTTTCCGCTTCGAATAGCGAGTTCATCTCGAACTTATTGGAATAGAGCCGTCCTTCGCCGCGCCACTTTTTCGACTCGGTGTGCGAGTAAGAGAGCCAGTTGCTGAAGCCGTGGTACTCGCCGGTTTCCAGGCGGGCAAAGGTTTTGCTCAGGTCGTTGCTGCCCAGCGTTTGCTTGACGAAGCCACCAAAATCCTTCTGTGGCCTTTTGGTCACCAAACCGATATTGCCGCCGCTGGAGCCGATATGCGGGCCGTCCGCTTCTGACGATCCCTGGGTGACGAAAACCTGCTCGATATTTTCTTCGTCGCCCACCAGATTGGGATAGACCGCGTAGTTGCCGGAGTCGTTAATCGGGATGCCGTCAAGCGACAGGCCGATCTGATCGGAGTTCATGCCGCGCATGGTGTAGTCGACGCCGCTCAGGCCGCTGGCGTCGTTGCTGTTGACGTTCAGACCGGGCGTGTATTTCAGCCGATCCAGCGCGTTACCGGCCATATCCGCCTGTTTCTGCATCGCCTCTTTGGTAATGGTGGATCGTGCTTTCGCCGACTCCTCCTGCACCATCATGCCGCCGCCTAATGATTCGCCCTGCACGTTAATCGCGCCGACGTCGGTGCTCTCCGCCGCCTGCGCGGTAATTGACAAGGCAGACAGCACCGCAAGGCAAACCCCCGAACGTATAAATTTCATTATTCTTTTCCCGTGTATGAATGTTGGGCGATTACGGCGCCCGATAATTCAGCGTGGCGGTAAAGCGCCGGCTGTTTTGTCCGGCGAAGGCGTCGGTCGGGAACGGCTTCACCTGGCGAATGCTTTGCAGACTGTTCGTTGCCGCGCGATTCAGCAGCATGCTGCGGGCTTTGCTGCTGATGCCGGAAGCCAGCACGCGTCCGCTGCGATCGACCTCCAGCCAGATCTCTACGCTGCCTTCCGGCCGCTCCAGTGAGGCCTGGCGCCCGGTCGGATAGCGTTTTTGCGCCTCCAGATCGCTGCGTAATCCTGCTACCCAGCCGTTTTCGATAGCGGCATTGTTGACGCGCGGCGCGGCGGGTTTTGGCGCGGCGGCAACCGGTACGGCAGCGGTTGGACGACGTACGGGCTGAGACGTTTCGGCCGGTTTAGCGGCTTTATTAACGCGCTTTGGTTCCGGTGTCGGTTTGGTTTTTGGTTTTGGCGCCGGTTTGGGCTTCGGCGGCGGCGCAACGGGTTCAGGCGAAGGCGCCGTCACTTCCGGCTGCGGTTCTGGCTCCGGCTGCGGCTGCGTTTCCGGTTCTGGTTCCGGCTGCGGCGTTTCGGCTACGGGCTGCGGCGGCTCCACCAGCGCCAGCTCCATCGTGGAGTCGTCATAGCGAGGCTTGATGGAAAGCGCGGTATGCTGATTCATCAGCATCCAGCCCGCTGCCATCATCACAGGCAGCCAGCTGAAAACATGACGGAAACGGTAAACGGCATACATATCACAGCTTCCGTGTCGCGATAGAGATAGCGGTAAAGCCGCCCTGGCGCAGGCTGTCCATCACCGCAATCAGCCGCTCGACCGGCACATTTTTATCGCTGTTCAGCACAATCGAGGTTTTCTGCTCGCCGCGTGACCGCAGCTGGCTGACCAGCGTCTCCGGCGTCACCGGTTCACCATCCAGCTCCAGGCGATTGTTATCGCCCAGGGTAACGATGGCGTGCTGCTGCGGTTTTAGCTGCTGCGCGCTGGCCGCGCCCGGCAGCTGGGTTTTCAGGCCCTGCGAGGGAATGACGTTCAGGCTGATCAGCACAAAAAACACCAGCAGAAACATCATCACGTCAATCATCGGGATCAATTCAATATGGGCTTTATTTTTGACAGGTTCATTCCAGCTACGCATCAGACTCCCCTCTTTTTGGAAGGCCAATATAGGAGCGGAATGTTTATTTCTGGTTACACTTTTAAGATAAAAATATGGATCGTTACGATTAACTTACAAATTAGTGACGGAGGGAAATTAAAAAGACGGGCGTATTATTTGCGCTGAGGATGCCGCCAGAGGATGCCGAAGCGGCTTTTACCAACAGGATGGATCGGGCTGGTTTGCCCACTAACAATGAGGTAAGTACTTGTTCTGCTTGAGCGGAACGGGTAACGTCATCAGACCATTACCCACGTTTAAGGAAGAATATGAAACTCTATTATTGTCCCGGCGCCTGCTCGCTGACGCAGCATATTATCCTGCATGAAGCTGGCCTGCCGCACGAGCTGGAATCGGTGGATCTGCAAACCAAAACCACCAGCGGCGGCAAAGATTTTTTCACCATCAACAGCAAAGGCTATGTGCCTGCGCTGGCGCTGGATAACGGAAAAATCCTCACCGAAGGCGTAGTGATTTCGCAATATCTGGCCGATTTAAAACCGGAAAGCAACCTGCTTCCGGCGGAAGGCGAAGCGCGCTATGAGGTACTGGAATGGATGAGCTTTATCTCTACCGAGCTGCATAAAACGCTGGGAACGCTATTCAATCCGGCGGTAAAAGGCGAATGGAGAGAGGCCGTTGTCGCACAGCTTACGCGCCGTCTGGAGTGGCTGGCCGAAGCGCTGGGCGAAAAAACCACGCTGAACGGCAAACATTTTACTATCGCCGACGCCTATCTGATCACAGTGCTCAACTGGAGCAGGTTTGTGGATTTTGATTTGGGTAAATGGCCTGCTATCCAACGCTATATGACCAATCTTGCGCAGCGTCCTGCCGTACAGGCCGCGCTGAAGGCGGAAGGCTTAATCTGATTTTTCGCCCTCCTCTTTCTGGCCGGAGCCGCGCCAGCTCGCGTTTTATCGATGCTCTCTGCAAAAAGCCGGGAGCATTTTTTTATGCCTCTACTGGGTAAAATGAAAAAAACTCGTTAATCTTCCGCTTCTTAAACAGCGCTAACAGGAAAATCGCTATGGCAGATCGCGAGCATCGCTACCACGTCACCGTGGAGTGGACGGGCAATAAAGGGCAAGGCACGGAGAGTTACAAAGCTTACGATCGTGAGTTCAACGTGCTGGCGGAAGCCAAGACGGCGATCGCCGGTTCTTCCGATCCCGCTTTCCTGGGCAACGCCAGCCGCTGGAATCCGGAAGAGATGCTGCTGGCCTCTGCTTCCGCCTGCCATAAACTCTGGTATCTGCACCTGTGCGCCGAAGCGGGCATCAGCGTGGAAAGCTATCTTGATAAAGCGGAAGGCACGATGATGGAAGCCAGGCAGGGTCGCTTTACGCAAATCCTTCTTAGGCCGCAGATTACGCTGCGCGCAGGCGATGACATTGAGCTGGCGAAAGCGCTGCATCATAAAGCGCACGAGCAATGCTTTATCGCCAATTCGCTGAACTTCCCGATAGTCTGCGAGCCGCAGATTAAACACGCCTGATTTTTACGCGCCGCCCCGGCCGCGCAGAAAAGCGATAAAAGCTTGTAACTTCTCCGGCAGGTATCGCCAGGATAGCTCTGAGCGACGGACAGGCTGTTAGCTGCTTTATGATGACGTCCGCTGACGGCAAACCCTGTCTTATACGATCGACCAGTTTGCCGCGGCCGCCGGGCAGTCAGACGAGTGGACGCCTTTCGTCCGGGATGAGCATAATCATCTTCAGCGAGCGGTTGCTGCTAAGCTGCCAGCTAAGATGGCGATAGCGCAGTTCACCCTGTTGCTTATGCAGAAAGACGCGCTCGCCGCCTTCCCTGACGATCACCTGCTGCAGCGACCAGAAGGCCCGAAAACGCTCGTTCTCCTGCATTCGGCTGATAAAAGCGTTCAGCTCGCGATCGTGCGGATAGTGCATGCTGTCCGCACGCAGCTCCGCCACTATTCTTTTCGCTCGCCCTTCCCAGTCCATTACCAGGCTTTGCGCCAGCGGATGCGTGAACATAAAGGCCATCATATTCGGTCGCGCATCCGTTTCCAGCCAGCCCTGAAACAGCATCGCCGCAGGCTTGTTCCATGCCAGCATTGTCCAGGTCAGATCGAGCAGATAACAGGGATCGCTGACCTGGTGCACCGCCGCCAGTACCGCTTCCTCTACGCCCGGCACCGCTTCCTCCTGCGGGTCGCTCTGCTGCGCCAGCCGGAACAGATAGTCACGCTCAATGGGCTTCATTTGCAGCGTGGCGGCGATATTCGCCAGCGTTTGCGCCGATACCACAATCTCTCTGCCCTGCTCTATCCACGTGTACCAGGTAGTGCTGATACCGCTGAGCAGCGCCACTTCTTCACGCCGCAATCCTTTGGTTCTTCTTCTGGCGGCAACCGGCAGGCCGAGCTTTTCCGGCGAGGTGTTTTCCCGCTGGCTGCGTAAAAAATTGCCCAGCGCCTTTGGGCCGGAAAGCGGTGTCTGCTGCATGGGAGGCACTCCTGATACCAGTATAACTGCCCATATTGTACCTGTTTAAGCTCGGTCGTATAGTCCGCAAACACTCCATAGAAAAAGGCGTCTTACCATGAAAAACAGTCATGAAGTATTGGTAGAAAGTCAGTTCGGCGATCGCGCGCAGGCCTACCTGAGCAGCAACGTTCATGCGCAGGGCGCGGATCTGCAGAGGCTGCGCGAATGGCTGAACGGCGATGCGCACGCCAGACTGTTGGACATTGGCTGCGGCGCAGGCCACGCCAGCTTTGCTGCGGCGGATAAAGTCGCGCAGGTGACCGCTTACGATTTATCGGAAAAAATGCTGGCCGTGGTGCGCCAGGCCGCCAGCGAACGCGGATTAACCAATCTCACTACCGCTCACGGCCCGGCGGAGGCGCTGCCTTTCGCGGATGCCAGCTTTGACGTGGCGATCAGCCGCTATTCGGCGCATCACTGGCACGATGTCGGGCTGGCGCTGCGCGAAATCAAACGCGTCCTGAAGCCGGGCGGTAAATTTATCCTGATGGATATGGTTTCACCTGGTCAGCCCGTGCTGGATGTCTGGCTGCAAACGGTAGAGATGCTGCGCGATCCTTCGCATGTACGGGACTACTCACAGGGCGAATGGCTGTCGATGATCAATCAAAGCGGCCTGTTTGTGGATCGGCTGGTTGTCGATCGTCTGGATCTGGAGTTCCGTAGCTGGATCGAACGAATGCAAACGCCGCAGACGCTGGCTCAGGCGATCCGACTGCTGCAGGAAAAAGCTTCGGACAGCGTGAAAGAGCATTTCGCCGTTCAGCCGGACGGCTCGTTCAGCGCCGACACGCTGATGATCCAGGCGGGTTGACGCCGCTTCGCTCACCGCGTTTCGGCCATTGGCGATTTTATCGTTCTGGCAGGCGTCCACAGACCAGGCCATAGTTATCGGATGCGACTGCTTAAGGATAAAAAAATGAGAATTGCCTGCCTGGGTTGGGGATCGCTTATCTGGAAGCCGGGCGCGCTGCCGGTTGAGGGAAAATGGCATCAGGATGGCCCGTTAGTGCCGATAGAGTTTACCCGTATCAGCGACGGCGGCGAGCTGGCGACCGCCGTTTCTCTCAACGCCGAGCCTGTCCCCGTGCTCTGGGCGTGGCTTGCCGTCGACGATCTGGCAACGGCCTGTGCGCTGTTAAAAGAGCGCGAGGCGATTCCGGAAAAGCGTATCGACGGCATCGGCTCGCTGATTGTCACCGAGCAGCCCGTTGGCATGCTGGCTGAGTGGGCACAGGCGCGAAATATCGATGCGGTAATCTGGACGGGCCTGCCGCCGCGCTGCGACCATATCGAAAACCGCGTGCCCTCTTTGCAGGCTGCGCTGGCGTGGCTCGACGGCCTGGAAGGCGACACGCGCGAACATGCCAGAGATTATATCAGCCGGGTTCCGCAGCAGATTGACACCGCCTACCGTCGGGCGATTGTGGCGCGGCTGGGCTGGCGAAGCTGAAGGGATTACAGCCTTATCCGACCGTTAAAAAGGGCTACTTTTCAGGCATAAAAAAACCCGCTCGAAGGCGGGTTTTATCGCTGTAATCTGTTTCGTGCTTAACTGCTCAGGCTGTTGCCTTCATCGCTATCGTAAGCTCAGACATATTATAGCGGAATAATGAAAGTAATATTACAGCGCAACAACGTTAGCAGCTGAAGGGCCTTTCGCACCATTTTCAATGGTGAATTCAACCTTCTGACCTTCGTCCAGCGTTTTGTAATCATTACCCTGGATAGCAGAGAAATGTACAAATACGTCTTTGCTGCCGTCCTGCGGAGCGATAAAGCCGAAACCTTTATCCGCGTTGAACCATTTTACTAAACCAGTCATTTTACCAGACATTGATATTTCCTTAATTTTTAGCCGCTTAAATGGGCGTGAAGGCCTGTTTCCAGAGCATAACTTATTGGGCGCTTAGAAGAAGATCAGGAGGAAGGATATCGTTGGATAACGCTTGCGCTGAGGACTGCTTTACTAAAACTGCTTTCATAAGGTCTGTATTCCAAACCGATGACGCTATTAAGTCATGCCTGAGTCAGTTAAGCAATGTTTATTTTTTATATTTTTTCCGCTGACCTGATTTTGCCGCGCTGTTTAAACGCTGTGGCAGCTAAATAAGCTACGATTTTATTAAGTTGCGCCAAACAGCAGCAATAATTGGGCGCCTGCCGCTGCGCTTATTTTTATATCCTCGTTTTTTCCACAGGAGAAACGCTTAATGATCGATGACGCTTATACCCGCTACGCCAGCCTGGAGGATAAAACCGTAGTGATTACCGGCGGCGCCAGCGGCATCGGCGCGGATCTGGTTGCCGCTTTCACACAGCAGCGCAGCCGCGTCCACTTTTTGGATATCGATCGCGGCGGCGAAGCGCTGGCGCGCCAGCTTAACGCGACTTACCACTATTGCGATTTACGTGACGGCGAGACGCTGCGAACGCTGATCCACCATATCGCCATGCAGGAAGGCGCGCTGGATGTGCTGATTAACAATGCCGCCAACGACGATCGCCACGATCTTTTTGCCGTTAAGCCGGAATACTGGCGCGATCGGCTGGCGGTCAATCTGGATCATCAGTTCTTCGCCAGCCAGGCGGCGGCGGAAATCATGCGCCAGCAGCAATCGGGCAATATTATTCTGACCAGTTCCACCGCATTTATGAGAGGAAGACCAGGCATGGTCGGCTATACCACCGCGAAAGCCGCCATCGTAGGATTGAATCAGACGCTGACCCGCGAGCTGGGCGAGTACGGTATCCGCGTGAACTGCCTGCTGCCCGGCGCTATCGCCACGCCGAGGCAGCTGGCACTGTGGCGCACGCCAGAAGCGCAGGCGGAGATTCTGGCGACGCAGCCTTTGAAAATCACCTTACTGGGCCGTGACGTCGCCGCGATGGCGCTGTTCGTCGCTTCTGACGATGCGCGAGGCTGTACCGGCGCGCAGTTTATGATCGACGCAGGCATTCGTTTAAGCTGAGCGCTTCAGCCCGCTGCGGTTAAAAACGGCAGCAGCGTCGCCAGCGTCTTTTCCGGCACCTCTTCCTGCGGCGAATGACCGCACGGCAACGCCTCGCCGCTAACGTTATCGGCTTTTTCCCGCCACGTGGCGACTACGTCATAAAGCTGGCCGACCGTGCCTTTTTCGCCCCACAGCAGCAGCAGCGGACAGCCAATGCGTTTATCACTGTCCGCGGCGTCGTCCGCCAGATCGATGGTCGCTGACGCGCGATAATCTTCGCAGGCCGCATGGATCATTGCCGGATTTTGATAACAGCGCAGATAGTCGGCAAAAATTTCCGGCTCCGTGGCGCCGGGCGTTTTCAGCTGGCCCGCGATATGTTTTTCCAGGAAGAAAGCGGGATCGCTGCCGATCATCTTCTCCGGCAGCGGCGCGGGTTGGATCAGAAAGAACCACCAGAAATAGCGCGTGGCGAACTCTTTATTGGTTTGTGCGTACATGGTGGCGGTCGGCGCGATATCGATAAACACGCAGCGTTCCAGCCTCTCAGGATAATCAAGCGCCAGCCGGTGTCCGACTCGTCCGCCGCGATCGTGGCCAACAAAGGCAAATCGCTGGTAGCCCAGCTCGCTCATCAGCTGCGCGATATCTTGCGCCATCGCTTTTTTGGCGTACAGCCCGGTATCGCCATCGGGCTTATCGCTGTCGCCGTAGCCGCGCAGATCCGGCATGATCACCGTGAAGTGCCGGCTCAGTTCGGGCGCGATCTTTCGCCAGACCAGATGGTTTTGCGGATGGCCGTGCAGCAGCACCAGCGGCTTGCCCTGCCCCATGATAGCGACGCGTAGTCGGATGCCGTTTGGCAAGGCCACGTCTTTCAGCACGCAGTCCGGAATAAACGGCGATGCGCCTCTTAAGGTTCCAGCCTGCTGATGTTTCGTCATGTCGCGCTCCCGTTATTCGCTTTGTCAAAAGCGGCGCGGTTTTCTGCCCGCCTCTTCGTCCGGCTAAAGTTTAGCGCGCTTTTAAGGCGACTATTTTCCCGAAACGGACGGAAATCACGTTTGCTTTTCTGATGCTGGCTATACTCAGTACAAAGTTTCGCCGTCTGGCTGCGCACCCGCCGCCGACGCGACGAACGTCCGACCGCCGTTTCTCTTGCTTCTCACGACCTTCACAGCCATCCGTTTTCGCCGACTTCCGGCGGATATCGCCGATCTTACGGCGCGGAAAACCTTTTCAGGCCAATCGCGGTTAGCCTGCATAGCAGCATTTTTATCCAGCCGTCTGCAGACCGATGCTGGCGGAAAAATTTTCTCTTCAAAACGGCAAGGGAATTTTTAAATGGCGCTATTTCGCAGTTTTTGGCAGGCCGGTTACGAAGGAGCCGATCACGTTAATCCTCAGGGCGTGCGCCTGTCGATGAACGCTATTACCGACCACCTGCAGCAGGCGCGCCAGGATTATGCGCGGCTGAAGCGTTTTCATATCTCGACCGTACGTGAGAGCGTGGGCTGGCGGCTGGCGGAAACGGCGCAAGGCTATGACTTTACCTCGGTGGCGCTGCGTATGCAGGCCGCGCGCGAGCATGATATTCAAATCTCCTGGACTGTTTGCCACTACGGCTGGCCGGCGTTTCTTACTCTTTTTTCCAGCGAATTTGTCAGCAGCTTCGCGGCTTTTTGCGGCTCGCTAGCGGCTTTTCTCGCGCCTTTTTATGCGGAATCCGAGGCGCCGATCTACGCGCCGATGAATGAGATCTCTTTTCTTAGCTGGGGCATTTCGGTGGGCCTGTTCGCCTGCGCCGATGGCCCGGAAACCGACCGGGCGCTTGCCGCCAAGCGGCAGCTGGTGCGCGCCACGCTGGCAGCCTGCGACGCCATCCGGCAAGCCGATCCGCGCGCGCGTTTCCTGCACTGCGATCCGCTGATCTATGTTATCGCCGATGAGGATAGCGCGGTTTGTCATGAGGTCGCCCAGGGGATGACCGAATCGCAACATCAGGCGTGGGACATGATTGCAGGCCGCTGCGAGCCTGCGCTGGGCGGCGCTCCCCACTATCTGGATCTGATCGGCGTCAACTATTACCACGACAATCAATGGGAAGCATTTTCCGGTCGTCGGCTTTACTGGCATCTTGGCGATCCGCGCCGCAAGCCGCTGCACGAGCTGCTGACGACGCTGCATCAGCGCTATCAGCGGCCGCTGTTGCTGGCGGAAACCAGCCATGTCGGCAGCGGACGCGGCGCCTGGATCGCGGAGATCGCCGCCCAGGTGGCCCAGGCGCGGCTGGCGGACGTGGAGATCACCGGCGTCTGCCTTTACCCCATTATCGACCGGCCGCTCTGGGAGGATCTGACCTTCTGGACCCGCAGCGGATTATGGGATCTTGACCGACACTGCCCCGATCCCAACGCTCGTCAGCTACAGCACCCTTATGACCATGCTCTGCTCCTGGCGCAGCGAACAATGCGCCGTTTTCATTCCTTTATCGTGTCGGCCAGGGAAGCCCGGGAGAATAATATGAAAATGCCAGTCCTGATCGTATTCAGCCATCTGCGTTGGGGTTTTGTCTTTCAGCGTCCGCAGCATTTGCTGACACGTCTCGCGCAGCACTATCGCATTCTTTTCGTCGAGGAACCGATCTATCAGGCAGGGCCGGAAGAGATTCACACCAGCAGCCCGGCACCTAACGTGACGGTGATCCAGCCGCACACCGACGTCCACGCGCCCGGCTTTCACGATAGCCAGATCGCGCCGCTGCAACAGCTGCTCGCCACCCTGATTGACGATAGCGACCAGCCGCTGGTCTGGTTCTACACGCCAATGGCGCTGCCTCTACTTACCGGCCTGAAGCCGCGCGCCATTATCTACGACTGCATGGACGAGCTGTCGGCGTTCGATCTGGCGCCGCGCCAGCTGCAGCAGCGCGAATCCGCGCTGATGAGCCGGGCCGATCTGGTCTTTACCGGCGGCACCAGCCTCTATGAGGCGAAGAAAAGCAAGCATCCGCACGTCTATTGCTTTCCCAGCAGCGTTGACGCAGTACACTTCGAGCAGGCGCTGGACCGCAGCAACGGCCATCCTTTACAGGCAAATCTGCCGCCGCTGCGCCTTGGCTACTATGGCGTTATCGACGAACGCATGGATTTGCCGCTGATTGCGGCACTGGCCGACAGCCATCCTGAATGGCAAATAGTCATGGTAGGGCCGGTAGTGAAAATCGATCCAGCGACGCTGCCGCAGCGCGACAATATTCACTGGTTCGGCCAGCAGCCCTATCAGGCGCTGCCGCAGTTTCTGGCGGGCTGGGACGTCTGCCTGATGCCTTTCGCGCTGAACGCCTCTACTCGCTATATCAGTCCGACCAAGGTGCTGGAATATATGGCGGCTCGCCTGCCGATTGTCAGTACGGCTATCGCCGACGTGCAGCGACACTATGCTGGGCTGGTCGAGATCGCCACCGGTCATGCCGCCTTTATCCACGCCTGTGAAAAAATGCTGAAGCTGACGCCGGACGCTCGTCGAACGCTGGCCGCCGCTATGCAGGCAAAAGTGGCGGAAACCTCCTGGGACCGCACGGCGGATCGCATGGCTGAGCTGCTCGACCAGGCTATCGACGCTCGCATCGGGGAAACTGCCGACGGCGCCGGTTTGTCGGCACTGGCGCAGGATGTCCCCTGGTTCAGCCTTCAGCCGGAAGAAGCGGAGCCGGTTTCCTGCCTGATTGTCGGCGCGGGCCCGACCGGACTGAGCGCTGGCTATCACTATGGCGAAGGCGCGGTGCTGCTGGAGAAAAACGCGACGCCGGGCGGCTGGTGCCGCTCCGTCGAGCAGGCGGGTTTCACCTTTGACTACGCCGGTCATATCATGTTTTCTCAGGACCCTTATGTGCTGCAGCTGTACGAGATGCTACTGGGGGACAACCTGCACTGGCAGGAGCGGGAAGCCTGGGTTTACAGCGATGGCGTGCATACCCGTTATCCTTTTCAGTCCGCGCTGCATGGCCTTCCGGCGGCAGTGATTAAAGAGTGTATTCTCGGCGCTATCGAAGCGCGCTACGGCGAACCCGAGGCGCAAACGGTGCCGCTGAACGCCGCCGCCGCTAAAGATCTGCGCCGGACGGAAACCCGCCTGAGCCATCGTGACTGCTGCGCAGACGGCTCGGTACCGGATGAGGCGTGCGAGCTGACCGCCAGCCAGCCGGAGAATTTCGAGCAGTTTATCCTGCATACCTGGGGAAAAGGCATCGCGCGCCATTTTGCGCTGCCCTACAACAACAAACTTTGGAAGGTGCCGCTGACCGAGATGGAAACTTCATGGCTCGGCGGTCGCGTGCCGCTGCCGGATTTAGCGCAGATTATCGACGGCGCGCTGGAACCGCTGGCGAAGCCGGTTGGGCCTAACGCGCGCTTCGGCTATCCGCTGCGCGGCGGTTTTCAGGCGCTGATGGCCGGTTTTCTGCCGCATCTGAAATGCAGGCTGGAGACCAATACCGCCATCGTGAAAATTTTGCCGCAAACCCACATCGCGCAGCTCGCAGACGGCCGCAGCTATCGTTACGAGCAGCTAATTAACACTATGCCGCTGCCGGAGCTGATTGCGCTGATGGGCGACGAAGCGCCACAAAACGTACAGACTGCCGCCAGGCAGCTGCGCCATGTGTCGGTGCGTTGCGTCAACCTGGGTATCGGCCGCGCCGACCTTAGCGAGAAGCACTGGATTTACTATCCTGGCGACACGATTTTTCACCGTATCTTCCTGCAGGGCAACGCCAGCCCGCACAATAACCCCGAGAACGGCTTCGGCCTGACCTGCGAGATTAGCTACTGCGCCTCCCAGCCTTTGCCGCTGGAAGGCGACGCGCTGATCGCCCGCTGCGTGGAAGATTGCATTCGGGTCGGCATGATCCGCGCCGATGATCCGATTCTTTCCGCCAGCGAGGTCGATATGCCTTACGCCTACGTGGTTTATGATCATCAGCGCCAGGCCAACGTCGCGCTAATTCGCCAGTGGCTGCTGACGCAGGATATTCACCTGTCGGGCCGTTACAGCGAATGGGAGTACTACAATTCGGATCATGCCTTCCTGGCGGGCAAGCGCGCGGCGGAAAACGTGAAAAGCCAGCGATTTTCTACCAGCACGCTGGGGTAATCGCCTGTCTGATACCCATAAAAAAACCCCGTTTACACGGGGTTTTTAGCGATACTCGCTGCTTCGCGCCAGGCCGCTGGCCGGGCAAATCAGAACGGGATATCGTCGTCGAAATCCATTGGCGGCTCGTTGCCTGCCGGCGCGCTGCTCTGCTGCGGCTGTGGACGAGACTGAGACTGCTGCTGACCGCCGCTGAACTGGTTGCCGCCCTGAGGCTGCTGCGGCTGGCCCCAGCCGTTGTTGTTGCCCTGGCTCTGACCGCCGGGCGCGCCGCCGCCCTGGCGTCCGCCCAGCATCTGCATGGTGCCGCCAACGTTGACCACGACCTCGGTGGTGTATTTCTCTACGCCCGCCTGGTCGGTCCATTTGCGCGTCTGCAGCGAGCCTTCGATATAAACCTGAGAGCCTTTACGCAGGTATTCGCCCGCCACTTCCGCCAGCTTGCCGAACAGCACAACGCGGTGCCATTCGGTTTTCTCTTTGGTTTCGCCGGTCTGCTTGTCACGCCAGCTTTCGGACGTGGCCAGCGTGATGTTGGCAACGGCGCCGCCGTTCGGCATATAGCGGACTTCCGGATCCTGACCCAGATTTCCCACCAGGATTACTTTATTTACGCCTCTGCTGGCCATGTTCGTCTCTCCGATAAATGTTCTTAACTTAAGGATCAAATTCTAACACGCCGGGGACGCAGTTTATACCTCGGGTCGCCGCGTTTACGAGCCGGCTCGAAAAGGTTTTTTCCGCGTACAGATTTCCTCTGGCGAGTGAAGCGGGATTGCCGAACGCCGCCCCGCTGTCCGGCGATGTCAGCCGTCTGCTGTCTATTATACACGCAAACACTGTATATCCATTCAGGTTTTTTTGTGCCATACTAACAGGCTTAATTCTGGCCGTGCCGGGCAGGCATGGTGGAGTCCGTGTTAATCCGGGAAGTGTGAATGGATAAGATAGAAGTACGGGGTGCGCGCACCCATAACCTGAAGAATATCAACCTGATCATCCCTCGCGACAAACTGATCGTCGTCACCGGCCTGTCGGGGTCGGGGAAATCGTCGCTGGCGTTCGATACGCTCTACGCCGAGGGACAACGCCGCTACGTGGAGTCGCTTTCCGCCTATGCGCGTCAGTTTCTGTCGCTGATGGAAAAACCGGACGTCGATCATATCGAAGGACTTTCGCCGGCCATTTCGATCGAACAGAAATCGACCTCGCATAACCCGCGCTCCACCGTCGGCACCATTACGGAAATCCACGACTACCTGCGCCTGCTGTTTGCCCGCGTGGGCGAGCCGCGCTGCCCTGACCATGACGTCACGCTGGCGGCGCAGACGGTCAGCCAGATGGTGGACAACGTGCTGTCGGAGCCGGAAGGCCGCCGCCTGATGCTGCTGGCGCCTATCGTCAAAGAGCGCAAGGGCGAGCATACCAAAACGCTGGAAAACCTGGCTTCCCAGGGCTATATCCGCGCGCGCATCGACGGCGAGGTTTGCGATCTTTCCGATCCGCCAAAGCTGGAGCTGCAGAAAAAACACACCATCGAAGTGGTGGTGGATCGCTTTAAGGTGCGTGAAGATCTGAAACAGCGCCTGGCGGAATCGTTTGAAACCGCGCTGGAGCTTTCCGGCGGCACCGCCGTTATCGCCGATATGGACGACGCCCAGGCGGAAGAGATGATCTTCTCCGCCAACTTCGCCTGCCCGATCTGCGGCTACAGCATGACGGAACTGGAACCACGTCTGTTCTCGTTCAATAACCCGGCGGGCGCCTGCCCAACCTGCGACGGCCTGGGCGTGCAGCAATATTTCGATCCCGACCGCGTGGTGCAGAACCCGGAGCTGTCGCTGGCCGGCGGCGCGATCCGCGGCTGGGATCGCCGCAACTTCTACTACTTCCAGATGCTGCGCTCGCTGGCCGAGCACCTGGATTTCGATGTCGAAGCGCCGTTTGACTCGCTGAGCGATAAAGCTCGCAAAATCATTCTGTACGGCTCCGGCAAAGAGAGCATTGAGTTCAAGTACATCAACGATCGCGGCGACACTTCCGTGCGCCGTCATCCGTTTGAAGGCGTGCTGCATAACATGGAGCGCCGCTATAAAGAGACGGAATCCAACGCGGTGCGCGAGGATCTGGCGAAATTTATCAGCAACCGCGCCTGCGCAACCTGTGACGGCACGCGCCTGCGTCGCGAAGCGCGCCACGTCTATGTCGAGAACACCACGCTGCCGACTATCTCCGATATGAGCATCGGCCATGCGATGGAATTCTTCCAGAACATGAAGCTGAGCGGACAGCGCGCCAAAATCGCCGAGAAAGTGCTGAAGGAGATTGGCGACCGTCTGAAGTTCCTGGTCAACGTCGGCCTGAACTATCTGTCGATGTCCCGTTCCGCCGAAACGCTGTCAGGCGGCGAGGCGCAGCGTATTCGTCTGGCAAGCCAGATTGGTGCGGGCCTGGTAGGCGTGATGTACGTGCTGGATGAGCCTTCTATCGGTCTGCATCAGCGCGATAACGAGCGTCTGCTGGAGACGCTGGTGCACCTGCGCGATCTGGGCAACACCGTTATTGTGGTCGAGCACGATGAAGACGCTATTCGCGCCGCTGACCACGTGATCGATATCGGCCCGGGCGCTGGCGTTCACGGCGGCCAGGTCGTAGCCGAAGGCACGGTCGACGATATCATGGCGGTGAAAGAGTCGCTGACCGGGCAATACCTGAGCGGCGAACGCGGCATCCTGGTGCCGGAAGAGCGCGTGAAGGCGGATGCGAACAAAGTGTTAAGGCTGAGCGGTGCGAAGGGTAACAACCTGAAAGATGTGACGCTGACGCTGCCGGTTGGCCTGTTTAGCTGCATTACCGGCGTTTCCGGCTCCGGCAAATCCACGCTGATCAACGATACGCTGTTCCCGATAGCCCAGCGCCAGCTGAACGGCGCCACCATCGCCGAGCCTGCGCCCTATCGCGAAGTCACCGGCATGGAGCATTTCGACAAGGTTATCGATATCGACCAGAGCCCGATCGGTCGCACACCGCGCTCCAACCCGGCGACCTACACCGGCATCTTTACGCCGGTGCGTGAGCTGTTCGCGGGCGTGCCGGAGGCGCGTACGCGCGGCTATACGCCGGGCCGCTTCAGCTTCAACGTGCGCGGTGGGCGCTGCGAAGCCTGCCAGGGCGACGGCGTAATCAAAGTAGAAATGCACTTTCTGCCGGATATTTACGTGCCGTGCGACCAGTGTAAGGGCAAGCGCTATAACCGCGAGACGCTGGAGATTAAGTACAAGGGCAAAAGCATTCACCAGGTGCTGGAGATGACCATCGAAGAGGCGCGCGAGTTCTTTGACGCGGTGCCTGCGCTGGCGCGCAAACTGCAGACGCTGATGGACGTGGGCCTTTCCTATATTCGCCTGGGCCAGTCGGCCACCACGCTTTCCGGCGGCGAGGCGCAGCGCGTCAAGCTGGCTCGCGAGCTGTCGAAGCGCGGCACCGGCCAGACGCTCTATATCCTTGACGAGCCGACCACAGGTCTGCACTTCGCGGATATCCAGCAGCTGCTTGCCGTGCTGCACCAGCTACGCGACCAGGGCAACACCATTGTGGTGATTGAGCACAACCTTGACGTGATTAAAACCGCGGACTGGATTGTCGACCTGGGGCCGGAAGGCGGCAGCGGCGGCGGTCAAATCCTGGTTTCCGGTACGCCGGAGACGGTGGCGGAGTGTAAGGAGTCGCATACCGCGCGCTTCCTTAAGCCGCTGTTAGCGAAAAAATAATCTTCTCTTCAGGCGCGGACGGCTGGCTGGCCGCGCCTTCTTCACCTCTGCGTTTTCTCGCCGTTTTCTTCGGCTTCTGCAATAAAATTGTCTTATTTCTGCTGGTTTTTAGTCATTTCAACGCAAAATTTGCAGGATCAGGCAAGATTTAAACAGGTTCCGGCATACTTCTGTGCCGATAACGCCACTATCCTTAATGGGCCTTCAGGCATACGCCATTCCACTATCAGGAGAGTCCATGAATATTACACATGCTTATGCCGCTAAAAGCGCCGACGCTAAGCTCGCGCCTTTTGAATTTCAGCCGCGCGAACTGCGTGAGCACGATGTACAGATTGAAATCCTTTACTGCGGCGTTTGTCATTCCGATTTACATCAGGCCCGCAACGAGTGGAAAAACACTATTTTTCCCGTCGTACCAGGCCATGAAATCGTCGGCCGCGTCACCGCTATGGGTGGCCACACGCACAAGTATAAAGTGGGCGATTTAGTCGGGGTCGGCTGTCTGGTCGACTCCTGCCGCACCTGCGACAGCTGTAAAGAAGATCTGGAGCAGTATTGCGAAAACGGCTTCACCGGCACTTACAACGGCGAAGACCGCGAAACCGGCGATATCACCTACGGCGGTTACTCCACGCAGATTATCGTTAACGAAGACTTCGTGCTGCGCGTGCCGGAAAATCTGGATCCCGCGGGTGCCGCGCCGCTGCTGTGCGCCGGTATCACCACCTATTCACCGCTGAACCATTGGGGCGCCGGCCCGGGCAAGAAAGTGGGTATCGTCGGGCTGGGCGGCCTGGGCCATATGGGCGTGAAAATCGCACATGCGATGGGCGCGCACGTCGTGCTGTTTACCACTTCCCCTTCTAAAGTGGAAGACGGCAAGCGTCTGGGCGCGGATGAAGTGGTGATCTCTAAAGATCCTGAGCAGATGGCGCAGCACGCCAACAGCTTCGACTTTATCCTCAATACCGTCGCTGCGCCGCACGACCTCAACCCGTTTATCACCCTGCTGAAGCGCGACGGCAATATGACGCTGGTCGGCGCGCCGGAGCACGATCATCCGTCACCGCAGGTCTTTAACCTGATTTTCAAACGCCGCAGCATTGCCGGCTCGCTGATTGGCGGCATCAAAGAGACGCAGGAGATGCTGGATTTCTGCGGTAAGCACAACATCATCTCGGATATCGAGATGATTAAGATGGATGAGATCAACGAAGCCTACGAGCGCATGCTGAAAAGCGATGTGAAGTACCGCTTTGTGATTGATATCGCCACGCTGCGCGGCTGATTGCGCGTCCTGAGGCCCGACAGCGCTTAGCCTGCGGGCCTGTTTACGTCTGGATGGCGCTAAGCGGTTTTTGCCGCCAGCGCCTGCTGTAGCGAAGCGTCGATCAGATAGTAGATCTGGGAATCTTTCAGCGAACCATCCAGCAGCACGGTGCTCCAGTGCGTTTTATTCAGATGCGCGCTGGGCACCACATCAGCGTGCTGTTCCCGCAACAGCTCCGCCAGCGCGGGCGAAGTCTTCAGCGCCACGGCGGGATGACCATCAACCTCGTGCACCATAGCGAACATCACGTCGTCCACTTTGATCTGCGTTGCCTTCCAGTCGCTATGCACAACCTGTTCAGCGCCGGATTTATCCATGCAGTAGGACAAAAGATCCGATACGTTCATATTATTCCCCCTGTAACGTGGCGATAATGCGGCGGCTGCCGCCGTGATTGCGATGCTCGCCCAGCCAGATGCCCTGCCACGTGCCCAGAAGCAGCTTGCCGCGGTGTACCGGCAGCGTCAGCGATACGCCCAGCGAAGAGGATTTAATATGCGCAGGCATATCGTCCGCGCCTTCGTAGTCGTGCTCGTAGTTCGCCTTTTCCGGCACCTGACGCAGGAAATGGTTTTCCATATCGCTTCTGACCGTAGGATCGCAGTTTTCATTCAGCGTCAGCGACGCGGACGTGTGCTGTAGCAGCAGATGCAGCAGGCCTGTCTGCACATCGCCAAGCCGCCGCATTTCGCCCGTTATCTCCTCCGTTATCAGATGAAAACCGCGGGATTTGGGGCTCAGGGTAATAGTTTGCTGATACCACATAGTCTTGCTCCTTTGCTGAATGCGTCCCGTTAAGTGTGCAGCAGGATGCCAAAAGGTAAACCCGCAACGGCAAAAAGTGTGTAACCGCTTTAAAGCAGATAGCGTAACAGCGCCGTCGCAACCACGCTGATGATCACCACCGGCAGCAGGGAAAAGCGCATCGCCGCCAGCAGCGAAATGGCCAGCGCCAGCAGGTTGGCCGGCTCGGTGGTGACAAAATGCGGCGCGATAACGGTAATCAGCACGCAGCCGGGCGCGGCTTCCAGAATGGCTCGGGTGCGTGCGCTGAGCATTCTGTCGCGCAGGATCAGATAGCCTGCGATGCGCGTCAGGTAAGTGGTGGCGGCCATCAAAACGATGGTGAGAATGGTCAGGCTCACGAGACTCTCCTGTTCAGCAGAAGAATGGCGATGATGCCGCTCGCCGCGCCGACCGGCACATAGGCGGCGCCGGGAAAGTAGTGGTAAGTCGTTCCCGCGCAAATCAGGCTCACCAGCCACGGCAAACCGGAGCGCAGGCCTTTCCACATGCCCTTCAACAACACCAGAAACACCGCCGGAAACGCCATATCAAAGCCCCAGCGCGTAATATCGCCCAGCACAGGCCCGACGACCACGCCCAGACTGGTGGCGATAACCCAGGTGAACCAGAGCGACGCCGCCACGCCAACATAAAAACCGGTGCTGAACGAGGGATAAAGCCCGGCCGCTTTGCGCCTGGCGACATCCGCGACGCCCATCGCCCAGCTTTCATCGCACATCACGAACAGCGCCAACAGCGCTTTACGCGGCGGCAGATGCGCCAGGGAAGGCGCAAACGCGGCGCCCATCAGCAGATGACGACTGTTAACCAGCAGCGTGACCATCAAAATAGTCAGCAGATGCGGCGGCGAGCTCCACAGCGCTATGGCGGCGAACTCGGAACCGCCGGCGAAGTTCAGGCCGGTCATCAACGTCAGGTTAAACACGGAAAAGCCCTTTTGCGCCGCCTGAGCGCCAAGCAAAAGTCCAAAGGGCAGAATGCCGATAAGAATGGGCAGTGTGGCCAGCGTGCCTCGCCAGATCTCCTCAGAAAACGAGGCGGCGGACAGGGCCTGAGTACGACTACTGGACATAAACGTTCTCCTTGTGAGCGTCCAGTATATAAAAATCTTATGGCTGCAGGTTGTTATTGAGGCGTTAAAATTTGCTGGCGGGAAGAAACAAGCCGGCCGCGATGTCCGCGGCCGGAAAAGATTACATTACCGCGGCGAAAGCGTCGGCGACCTGCTTTACGTTGTCGTTGTTCAGGCCCGCCACGCACATGCGGCCGCTGGCGATCAGATAGATGCCGAACTCTTCGCGCAGGCGATCGACCTGGGCCGCGCTCAGGCCGGTATAGCTGAACATGCCGCGCTGCTTCAGCAGATAGTCAAAGTTTTTGCCCGGTACCGCCGCCGTCAGCGCATCTACCAGCGTCTGGCGCATAGTGCTGATACGCACGCGCATGCCTTCGACTTCCGCCAGCCACTGCGCTTTCAGCTCCGCGTCGTTCAGCACGCAGGAGACGACCTGAGCGCCGAAGTTTGGCGGGCTGGAGTAATTACGGCGCACGGTGGCTTTTAGCTGGCCCAGCACGCGGGAAGCTTGTTCCGCATCATCGCAGACCACGGAAAGGCCGCCGACACGCTCGCCGTACAGCGAGAAGATTTTCGAGAAGGAGTTGCTGACCAGCGCCGGCAGCCCGGCTGCGGCGATAGCGCGAATAGCGTAGGCGTCCTCTTCCATACCCGCGCCAAAGCCCTGATAGGCGATATCCAGGAACGGGATCAGATCGCGCTCTTTCAGCACGGCGGTGACGTTATCCCACTGCTCGTTGGTCAGATCCGCGCCGGTTGGGTTATGGCAGCAAGGATGCAGCAGCACGATGCTCTGTGGCGGCAGCGTCTTCAGCGTAGCGATCAGCTCTTCAAATTTTACGCCGTTGGTTTCGTCGTCATACCACGGATAGGTGTTCACCGTGAAACCCGCGCCGGAGAAGATAGCGATATGGTTCTCCCAGGTAGGATTGCTGACCCAAACCTGAGAACCCGGAAAATAAGCCTTCAGGAAATCCGCACCAACCTTCAGCGCGCCGGAGCCGCCAACGGTCTGGATAGTCGCGACGCGCCCGGCCTGCAAGACCGAATGCTCCTGACCAAACAGCAGCGGCGTCACCGCGCTGCGATAGGCCGCCAGACCTTCCATCGGCAGATAGAGAGAAGCCTCGTGCGCCTGCGCGTTCAGCCGCGCTTCCGCCGCCGCAACCGCCTTCAGCTGTGGAATCACGCCCTGGCCGTCGTAATAGAGGCCGATGCTCAGGTTCACCTTGTGCGGGCGCGTATCCTGCTTGTAGGTTTCCATCAGGGAAAGAATCGGGTCGCCAGCATAGGCGTCAACGTTTTGGAACACGGTGCGAATCTCCATTTATTGGTTGGTCAATTTTCAGGGTCAGCGGGTTATTCGTCGTCGTACTGCGGGCCGGCGTAGTTGTCAAAGCGCGACCACTGGCCGTTAAAGGTCAGACGCACCGTACCGATCGGGCCGTTACGCTGCTTGCCCAGGATAATTTCCGCAATGCCTTTCAGATCGCTGTTTTCGTGATAAACCTCGTCGCGATAGATAAACATAATCAGGTCGGCGTCCTGCTCGATAGAGCCGGACTCGCGCAGATCCGAGTTCACCGGGCGTTTATCGGCGCGCTGCTCCAGCGAGCGGTTCAGCTGCGACAGCGCCACCACCGGCACCTGCAGCTCTTTCGCCAGCGCCTTCAGCGAGCGGGAGATTTCGGCGATCTCCAGCGTACGGTTATCGGAAAGCGACGGCACGCGCATCAGCTGCAGGTAGTCGATCATTATCAGGCTCAGGCCGCCGTGCTCGCGGAAAATACGGCGCGCTCGCGAGCGCACTTCCGTTGGCGTCAGGCCGGAAGAGTCATCGATAAACATGTTTTTCTTTTCCAGCAGAATACCCATGGTGCTGGAAATTCGCGCCCAGTCTTCGTCATCAAGCTGGCCGGTACGAATGCGGGTCTGATCGACGCGCGAAAGCGACGCCAGCATACGCATCATCAGCTGCTCGCCGGGCATCTCAAGGCTGAAAATTAAAACCGGTTTATCCTGCAGCATCGCCGCGTTTTCGCAGAGGTTCATCGCAAACGTGGTTTTACCCATCGACGGACGCGCCGCCACGATGATCAGATCCGAACGCTGCAGCCCGGCCGTTTTCTTGTTCAGATCCTGATAGCCGGTATCCACGCCGGTTACGCCGTCGTGCGGCGTTTGATAGAGCGATTCGATCCTGGAGATCGTCGCTTCAAGGATCTGATCGACGCTTTTCGGCCCTTCATCTTTGTTGGCACGATTTTCCGCAATCTGAAAGACGCGGGATTCCGCCAGATCGAGCAGATCTTCGCTGGTGCGGCCCTGCGGATCGTAACCCGCGTCGGCGATCTCGTTCGCCACCGCGATCATCTCGCGAACTACCGCACGTTCGCGCACGATATCGGCATAGGCGCCGATGTTCGCCGCGCTTGGCGTGTTTTTCGACAGCTCCGCCAGATAGGCGAAGCCGCCAACCATGCTCAGCTCGCCTTTGGTTTCCAGCGATTCAGAAAGCGTGATCAAATCGATAGGCTTGCCCATCTCCAGCAGCCGCTGCATTTCGCTGAAAATCATGCGATGCGGACGGCTGAAGAAGTCCTGCGCCACTACGCGCTCGGAGACGTTGTCCCAACGCTCGTTATCCAGCATCAGGCCGCCCAACACGGACTGCTCCGCTTCCAGCGAATGGGGCGGCAGCTTCAGCCCTTCCATTTGCCGATCGCGCGGCTCACGGTTTTCATTGGATTTGTTGGTGGGTTTATTTCCTGCCATAGTGATGTAATACCTTGTGTGGGGACGCGCCAGTATACCCGTTTGGCGACCTTTCGTCCTCCTTCAATGACGCGGATTCTACAGGAGCGAGCATGGCAAAACGTATACAAATCAGCCAGCACGGCGGCCCGGAAGTGATTCAGGTTATCGAGGCGGACATCCCGGAACCGGCAGCAGGTGAAGTGGTGGTTGAGAATAAAGCCATCGGCATCAACTATATCGATACCTACGTGCGCAGCGGGCTTTATCCGGCCGCTTTGCCCAGCGGCTTAGGAACGGAAGCGGCCGGCATTGTCAGAAGCGTGGGCGAAGGCGTGACCACGTTCAAAGCTGGCGATCGTGTAGTTTATGCCCAGTCTTCGCTGGGCGCCTACAGCGAATATCATGCCGTGCAGGCCGACAAGCTGGCGCTGCTGCCTGACAGCATTTCGTTTGAGCAGGCGGCGGCCTCGTTTCTGAAAGGGTTGACCGTCCACTATCTGCTGCGTCAGACCTATGTGGTACAGCCGGACGAGACTTTCCTGTTTCAGGCCGCCGCAGGCGGCGTAGGCTTGATCGCCTGTCAGTGGGCGAAAGCGCTGGGCGCGCATCTGATCGGCACCGTTGGCTCGGCGGAGAAAGCGATCAGGGCTAAAGAAGCCGGCGCCTGGCAAACCATCAATTATCGCGAGGAAGACGTGGCGAAGCGCGTGCTGGAATTGACCAACGGTAAGAAAGTGCGCGTGGTCTATGATTCGGTGGGCAAAGATACCTGGGAAGCTTCGCTGGACTGCCTGCAGCGGCGCGGCCTGATGGTGAGCTTCGGCAACTCGTCCGGCCCGGTCAACGGCGTCAATCTGGCGATCCTCAATCAGAAAGGCTCGCTGTACGTGACGCGTCCCTCGCTGAACGGCTATATCACCAACGCCGACGCGCTGACCCATGCCAGCAACGAACTCTTCTCACTGATCGCCAGCGGCGCTATCAAAGTGGACGTGCCGGAACAACAGAAGTTCGCGCTGGCGGATGCGCAGCAGGCGCATAAAACGCTGGAAAGCCGCGCGACTCAGGGCTCCTGCTTGCTGATTCCGTAACGGCGGATGCTACAAATAAGTGGGGCTTCCCGTAGGAAGCCCCTTTTTCTTTTTTATAGTTCGCGCTGTTTGTAGGGTCAGCGGCGATGAATTTCGCTAATTCAGTGAAAATCATCCTGACAGAATTCATAAGCAAAAAATATGTTTAATTGCAAAATCGTCTATGCGATCTGTCAGGTTGTGATCGACTCCGCATTACTCTGTGCAAACTTGTCGCCAACGCCCTGATTTTAGCGAGATATCCAACGTTCTGTTTTCGTCGTCGGTTTGCGGTATGCGCGATAAATCCATACCGCGGCGACCGCCAGCGCCAGCCACGGCAGCATTTTGAGCGCCACCATCAACAAGCCCGCGAACATCATCACCACGCTGGCGACGATAAGCGCCAGAATAATCCCCAGCAGCGAAACGCCGGTCATCAGCAGCATCACAAAAAAGCCAAGAACAAAGAAGATTTCCATCAGTCTCTCCCCATTAAAGATCCTCAGCATTTATGCAAGTTGCGTGCCAACACTGCTATTAACATAACCTAATGAAAGTATTGAAAAATATAAAACCACGTCAATTGCGCCGTGGTCAATATCCCTGTTACCTGGTGTGAATTTGACCAGGCTTTTATCCTTTCATGACTATTTATAGCTATAACGGCGTCAGGAAAGAGAGAGTCGGCAGATTAAACTGCTGTCGGCACCTTATCCGCTACCAGCGCCAGTGCTGCTTCCACAGTTTCCACGTTGGCGCCGGCCTTGTGGGCATTTTCGCTCAGATAGCGACGCCACTGGCGGGCGCCCGGAATACCCTGGAACAGGCCAAGCATATGGCGGGTGATATGGCCCAGATAGGTGCCCTGCGCCAGTTCACGCTCGATATAAGGATACATTGAGCGCACTACCGCTACCGGATCGATCGCGGGTCGATCGCTGCCGAACAGCTCGCGATCGACTTCCGCCAGCATTCCCGGATTCTGATAGGCTTCACGACCCACCATTACGCCATCCACATGCTGCAAGTGCGCTTTGGCTTCCGCCAGTGATTTGATACCGCCGTTAATCGACATCGTCAGATGCGGGAAATCGCGCTTCAGTTGATACACGCGTTCATAGTCCAGCGGCGGGATCTCGCGGTTCTCTTTCGGGCTGAGGCCGGAAAGCCAGGCTTTACGCGCGTGGATAATAAACATCTCGCAGCCGCCCTGTTCCGACACCTGACGGATAAAATCGCACAGGAACTCGTAGCTGTCCTGCTCGTCGATGCCGATACGGGTTTTCACCGTAACGGGGATCGATACGCGATCGCGCATCGCCCTAACGGCATCCGCCACCAGCGCCGCTTCGCCCATCAGGCAGGCGCCGAAACGCCCGTTCTGTACGCGATCCGACGGGCAGCCGACATTCAGGTTAATTTCGTTATAGCCGCGCGCCTGCGCCAGCTCGGCACATTGCGCCAGCGCCAGCGGATCGCTGCCGCCAAGCTGCAGCGCTACCGGCTGCTCTGCCTGGTTCCAGGCAAGATAGTCGCCTTTGCCGTGAATAATGGCGCCGGTCGTGACCATTTCGGTGTAAAGCAGCGCCTGGCCGGTCAGCTGACGATGAAAGTAGCGACAGTGGCGATCGGTCCAGTCCAGCATTGGGGCGACGGAAAAACGGTGGGCAGGTAAATTCTGGGTCATAAAACGCGCGGGCTCTGATTAACAAATGACGATAATGTGCGCAATGATACCATGCCGGGCGGCAATCGCTAAGCGGACGATGCGGGCGCAGCAGCGCTGCGCCCGAAAAGCAATCAGAAGGTAAAGTTCAGCTGGGCGACGGCGCCCCAGGTGTTGTCGTTGCCGCGCATCCCGGCCAGATCCAGATGCACCTTGTTAAACGGCGACAGGCCAAAGCCAGCGGTCGCCACGTTGGTGTCGTTGGATTTCATATCGGCGCGATAGCCCGCACGCAGCTGCAGCCAGCTTAACACGCGATATTCCACGCCTGCGCCTGCATACTGGCTGTCTTCCACCGTTTTAAAGCGTTTGGTCGGCGTGGCGTCAACGTCCAGCGCCGCCGTCAGCCGCTCGGTATGATAAGAAACGCCTGGCGTCACTACCGGCCGGATCTGGTAAGTGTCCTTATAGCCGTTCACCTCGCGGGTATCGATATCGCGCGCAATCAGGTTCTGCGCGCTGACGCCTAGCGTCCAGTGGTCGCCGACATCGGTCGCCACGCCGGCATCCATGTTGAACCCGGTATTGGAGTTCTTGTAGCGGCCTTTGGTGAAGTCCGACTTGTCGTAGTTATAGACAGAGGCGCTGTAGTTATAGAGGTAAGTCTTCTGGATCTTCGGCGTGATGCCGAAAGAAACCGGATGACCGGCAACATTGAATTCGTGCGCCACGGCCACGCCGTAATCGTAAACAATCGCACCGCGCCCCAGCGCCGCAGAGGTCAGATTATCCTGATCGCCGGGCAGCGGCAGCCTGGTGCCGTCGGCGATGCCCTGCAGATAATCGATATCGCCCTGGGTGACATCCGCCGTTACGTGTGCCGTACCGTAAGCTTTCGCCACGAATGCAAAAGGCAGCACTTCGTTCGGGACGGTGACCGCAACCGCCGCACCAGCCGTAGCCCAGGACTTACTGCCCTTGATGCCGCGCAGTTGATTAGCCAAATCGCCTGCCGCCGCCTGGACGCGCGGGTAGTCAGTCAGCAAACTTAAAGGATCCTGACGAGCGATATCCTGATAGCGATCAACGCTGTCGGTCAGATCGTCCACCTTGTCGATCAGCTTGTTTTTATCGCTCAGCTGCGCGCCGACGGCGGGAAGAATAATGCTGACATTATCCTCCGGCTGGGCTTTGGTCATCAGCGCCGGGTTAGCCAGCACCGCCGTCCCGTAAGTTGAAGAGGCCACGCCTGTTCCGCCCATCGCATCGTTACGGGCATCATAATAGCTGCCTGCGGCAAGCGCGCTTAACGGAGCCAGCAGCAGTACGGGAAAAACAGCCGGTCGGGCGAATCTGTTCAGCTTGAATTTTTTGACCATTTACCTCTAACCCTTCAACAATAAGAAGACTGCGCCTGAAGCGCGACCAGTACAATTAACCGTATAATGGGCCGAACCGCGGTAAGTCATTAGCCTGAACTAAGTCAAATTACCGGGGTTTTTCTGCTCATTGCACGGCTTTTAATCTGCTATCCGGCTTAAAAATCAACGGGTTTTTGCTGCGTGATGCGGGAAATGTTTACAAATATTTATGTAAATGTAGTTAAAACATTTCAAAACACAACGCCGTTTATCACTTTATTAAGTTAAAAATGGTACAGATTTGACGCTCGAACGATAAGTTTACCGCCAGCGTATCTGCCTGAAATTTCAGCGGCGCGGAAAAGAGAGAGTGGGCGGTCTGTCGCAGACCAGCAGGCAGCAAGCGGGAAAGGCGGAAGCGCGGTGTTTTTATCAGCATTGTGATAATATAACGCGCTAAGCCAGCCTGGGGAGAACTATGAATATTAACAGTCCTGAAAACATCTTGTCGCAGGCGGAAACCATCTGCCAGCAGCGCAACGTCAGGCTGACGCCTCAGCGTCTGGAAGTGCTGCGGTTGATGAGCCAGCATCACGGCGCGATTAGCGCCTACGACCTGTTGGATCTGCTGCGCGCCAGCGAACCGCAGGCCAAGCCGCCTACCGTCTATCGGGCGCTGGACTTTCTGCTGGAGCAGGGTTTCGTACATCGCGTCGAATCGACCAACAGCTACGTTGTCTGTCATCACTTTGAAGAGCCTTCGCATACCTCGGCCATGCTGATTTGCGATCGCTGCGGCGCGGTGGCGGAACAACATGCGGAAGGCGTCGAAGCTATTTTGCAGTCGCTGGCGCAAGCTACCGGTTTCGCGCTGACCAATAGCGTGATTGAAGCGCATGGCCTGTGCGGCAGCTGTGTGGAAGTGGAAGCCTGCCAGCATCAGGATGAGTGCCAGCACGATCATACGCTCGGCAGTAAAAAGCGCGGTCGTTAAAAAGCATAAGCTTCAGAGAAACTTAAGCGGCGCCGCCGCTATAAAAGAACAAGGGCAGCGCCGAAAGCGCTGCCCTTGCTGTAACGTCTTACGGGCTTGCTGCCCCTGTGCACGTTATTTTATCAGAAGCGATGCTTGTTAGTGGTTTCCCAGTCGCCCAGCTCTTTCTCAGCCTGGTCTTTGGTGTAACCGTAACGCTCCTGAATTTTACCGACCAGCTGATCGCGTTTACCTTCTACGACAGTCATGTCGTCATCGGTCAGCTTGCCCCACTTCTCTTTTACTTTACCCTTCAACTGTTTCCAGTTACCGCCGGCTTCGTCTTTATTCATCTTGTTTCTCCTTAACCTTAGGTGATAACAGCTTATCGTTACTGCAAAACTACTGACAGCAACATAAAACGCTGCCTAAGTGCGTAACGTACAGATAATTGTAGTAGAAGATAGCGGGTTTGCACGGCGAGACGGCCTGATTTTGCAAAAAAAGCGAAGCGGCACGGCAGAGAAGTAGAAAAAATAAGGATAATCAATGCGTAACGAGAAAAAACAAAAGCGCAACAAAAGGGAAAGCGGAGATAACCGGAAAAAGCGGTGATTAAAAAGCCATCGTTCGCAGGCTATGCATCGAACGATTATCAGACTGCATTGCGCGATATAAAGAGAGGAAGTAACGAATGCGCCGCCTTAACGACGGCGCAGAGGCAGAAGCGTGCTTTTACAGCCAGCTACCGTTGCGGATGACGCCAACGGCCAGGCCTTCGATAGAGAAGGTCTGCTGGCGCAGATCGACCACGATCGGCTTGAATTCACTGTTTTCCGGCAGCAGATGCACAATGTTGCCCTGCTTTTTCAGGCGTTTTACCGTGACTTCGTCATCGATGCGCGCCACCACGACCTGGCCGTTACGCACGTCCTGGGTCTTGTGTACGGCCAGCAGATCGCCATCCATAATGCCGATGTCTTTCATCGACATACCGCTGACGCGCAGCAGGAAGTCGGCGCCCGGTTTAAAAAGATCCGGATCGACCTGGTAGTGGCCTTCAATATGCTGTTCCGCCAGCAGCGGCTCGCCCGCCGCTACGCGGCCAATCAGCGGCAGCCCGTCTTCGTCTTCCATCATCAGGCGGATACCGCGCGATGCGCCGGAGACGATCTCGATAACGCCTTTGCGCGCCAGCGCCTTCAGGTGTTCTTCAGCCGCATTCGGGGAACGGAAGCCGAGCTGCGTGGCGATCTCTGCCCGCGTCGGCGGCATGCCGGTCTGGTTGATATGCTGGCGTATCAGGTCGTAGACCTGCTGCTGCCTTGCCGTTAATGCTTTCATCCCGCCCCCTGGTTGTTTATACAGTCGACTGTGAGTATATACAGGTATTTCGCCGTTGAAAACCTCAAGTCGGATAAAAAACGTCACTTATTGCCATTTCAGCGCGGCGGTTAGCGGGTAAGCAGCACGCTCAGCCAGACGAAGACCGCCAGTAAAATCGCCAGCAGCACCGCCGCCGAGCCCATATCTTTCGCGCGACCGGAAAGCTCGTGGAACTCGTTGCCCAGCCTGTCGACCACGGCTTCAATCGCGCTGTTCAGTACTTCCACGATAATCACCAAGGCTACGGAGCCTATCAGCAGCACTCTTGCCAGCGGAGCGACGTCCAGCCAGCAGGCGATTGCTATCGCCACCACGGCGGCAACGACTTCCTGACGGAAAGCGGCTTCAAACTGCCAGGCCGCCCGCAGCCCTTTCCATGAATACCCTGCTGCTTTAATGATCCGTGTTAAACCTGAGGCGTTATTTGCCATAATCAGGGAACCCTTTGTTCTGTTTAACGTCAATGTCAGGGTAGCGCACATTATGCAACACCACAGATCTCGTTTACGGATTCTGGTATGCTTGCCGCGCTTTGCTAACAAGAGGCTTTATGTTGTCTATGTCAGGTTGGCGTAATTTATATTACAACTTATTGAATTTACCAGTAAAAATGCTGGTAAAAAGTAAGGCGATCCCCGCTGAGCCGGTCGCTGAACTGGGGCTGGATACGTCGCGCCCCATTATGTATGTACTGCCGTATGATTCAAAGGCCGATCTGCTGGCGCTGCGCGAGCAGTGCCGCAAAGAGGATCTTCCCGATCCCCTGGAGCCGCTGGAGATCGACGGCACGCTGCTGCCGCGCTACGTCTTTATTCACGACGGCCCGCGCGTCTTCCCCTATTACGCGCCGAATCTGGAATCCGTTAAAACGTTCCATGACTATCTGGATCTCCATCGCAGCAATCCGCTGCTGGACGTGCAGATGGTGCCGGTGTCGGTAATGTTTGGTCGTGCGCCTGGCCGCGAGGTTCAGGGCGAGAGCCAGCCGCATCTGCGCGTGCTGAACGGTATTCAGAAGTTTATCGCCGTACTGTGGCTGGGACGCGACAGCTTTGTACGCTTCTCGCCGATGGTTTCGCTGCGCCGTATGGCCACCGAGCACGGCACCGATAAAACCATCGCCCAGAAACTGGCGCGCGTGGCGAGAATGCATTTTGCCCGCCAGCGCCTCGCGGCGGTTGGCCCGCGCCTGCCCGTGCGTCAGGATCTGTTCAACAAGCTGCTGCAGTCGAAAGCGATTGCAAAAGCGGTAGAGGACGAAGCGCGCAGCAAAAAGATCTCCCATGAGAAAGCGCAGCAGAACGCTATCGAACTGATGGAAGAGGTCGCGGCGGACTTCTCCTACGAGGCTATCCGTCTGACCGACAGGATTATGGGCTGGACGTGGAGCAAGCTTTATCAGGGCATCAACGTCAACGGCGGCGAGCGCGTGCGCCAGCTGGCGCAGGACGGTCATGAAATCGTCTATGTGCCGTGCCATCGCAGCCATATGGACTATCTGCTGCTCTCTTACGTGCTCTATCATCAGGGCCTGGTGCCGCCGCATATCGCCGCCGGCATCAACCTCAACTTCTGGCCGGCCGGCCCGATTTTCCGTCGTCTCGGCGCCTTCTTTATTCGCCGTACCTTTAAGGGCAATAAGCTTTATTCCACCGTGTTCCGCGAATATCTGGGCGAGCTGTTCACCCGTGGCTATTCCGTGGAATATTTTGTGGAAGGTGGTCGTTCCCGTACCGGACGCCTGCTCGATCCGAAAACCGGCACGCTGTCGATGACGATCCAGGCGATGCTGCGCGGCGGCAACCGTCCTATCACGCTGGTGCCTATCTATATCGGCTACGAGCACGTGATGGAGGTTGGCACCTATGCGAAGGAGCTGCGCGGCGCCACCAAAGAGAAAGAAGGCTTTATGCAGATGGTGCGCGGGCTGCGCAAGCTGCGTAATCTGGGCCAGGGCTACGTGAACTTTGGCGAACCGCTGCCGCTGGTTAACTATCTGAACAAGAACGTGCCGGAATGGCGCGACTCTATCGATCCGATTGAGTCCCAGCGTCCGGCCTGGCTGACGCCCGCGGTTAACGATATCGCCCAGCGCGTTATGGTTCGCATCAACAACGCCGGCGCGGCCAACGCCATGAACCTGTGCGTGACGGCGCTGCTGGCCTCGCGCCAGCGTTCGCTGACCCGCGAGCAGCTGGTGGAACAGCTGGAATGCTATACCCAGCTGCTGCGCAACGTGCCCTATTCGCCGGACGCCACCGTGCCGGAGATGACGCCGGAAGCGATGCTGGATCACGCGTTAAGCATGAATAAGTTCGAGATTGAGCAGGACAATATCGGCGAGATTATCGTGCTGCCGCGCGAGCAGGCGGTGTTGATGACCTACTACCGCAACAACGTCCATCATATGCTGGTGATGCCGTCGGTGATTGCGGTGATCCTGATGCAGCATCAGGAACTGACGCGCGCCGAGCTGCTGCGCCAGGTCAGCGTGATCTACCCGATGCTGAAAAGCGAGCTGTTCCTGCACTGGGAAAAAGACGATTTGCCGGGCCTGCTGGATTCGCTGGTCAGCGAGATGGCGCGCCAGAATCTGCTGATCGCCGACGAACAGACGCAGACGCTGCGCCTCAGCCCTGCCCGTTTCCATACGCTACAGCTGCTGGCGGCTGGCGTGCGCGAGACGCTGCAGCGCTACGCCATCACTTTCTCAATTCTCAGCGCCAATCCTGCCATCAACCGCGGCACGCTGGAGAAAGAGAGCCGCACCATGGCCCAACGTCTTTCGGTGCTGCACGGCATCAACGCGCCAGAGTTCTTCGATAAAGCGGTGTTTTCGACGCTGGTGCTGACGCTGCGCGACGAAGGCTATATCAGCGATACCGGCGACGCGCATTATGAGCAGACCCATAAGGTCTATCAGATGCTGGCCGATCTGATTAGCCAGGAAGTTCGAATGACCATCGAGAGCGCGCTGACGGCGAGCTAGATAAAAAAAGGGCCGGTGTGAAAACCCGGCCCTTTTTACTGGCTGTTATTCAGCTTTCCACCGCCAGCCTTATCTGTCCTTCTAACTCTGTTAAGTCGCGAACAGGTATCTCTTTGCCGGTAAACGGGAAGTCGAGACGCAGCTGTAGCGTCAGGTTACGCCTGCTTTCGCTGGCGGTTTGCATCGGCAGCAGCAGTTCACTGCCCGGCGTCAGTTTGATCGACTCGCCGGGCGCAAGCAGCTTTTCATAAGGTTGGGTTAGCCGCAGGGCGGTTTCTACGCCGTTATAACGCGCGGAAAGCAGCGTTAGCGTCATTCTGCCGCCGTTGCCAAAGTGAAAAGCGCTTCCTTTGCTATCTGCTGTTCCCTCAATCCGTACGCCGATCGGCCCGCCCGCCTCGCACTCAATCTGCGCTGTCAGCTCCTGTCGGGTAAACAGGGTTTTACTCACCGTCGAGACATATTGATTACCCAACTCGATATTGGGGCGAGAAACCACGACCTGGCAATTTTGCGCCAGGCCAGGCAAAGCGGTCAGCCAAAGCGTCACCGCCATCAGCGTTCGACTGCGTAACCGACTGGATGTATTCATTGGCTCAATTTCCTTGTGTTAGTCACAAACGGCGCTGATTTTTTCGTATCCGACGCCTTGCGGAGCTTTTTCCGGCACGCTGTAGCGCAGGCGACACTGCCGATCCTGCCAGCGCGCGATCAGAGGACGCTTATCATCGAGGTTAGTAATGAAGACCGTGCCCGCGTCTACGGCGGTCGTGACGTACTCTTCCTCGCTGGTCACGATGACGCTGCCTTTTGGCAACAGCGAACCCTCTGCCAGCGCAACCGTCAGCAGGCCGTTGCGCGTCCGTTGCAGAGTAAAGCGCGCGTCGGTCACCGCTCCGTGTCCGGCCAGGATTTGTCGTAGCCCGTTGCTGACATCGGTGTTTTCCGGCAGCCGTTCGGTGTTCAGCTCGATACGACCAGTGGCATAGGCCGGAAGGCTGGGGATAACGGCTTTGCCTCGCCAGTCCGTCCAGGTTTTACCCTGCGGCGTGATGAACTCAACGCCGCTGACCGCAGGCTCTACGGAAATCACCCCGAAAGTTTCGTTAACCTTCTCAGGAGAGAAGACGATGCCTTCCTTATGCGCCACTACGCCGCCGGAAAGCGTCCCTGAGTAGTTATGCACGTGGTTCTCTGCCACCTGGCCATAAAGGGAAGCGGTGGTGTAGTGAAGATTGCCGTTCAGATTGCCTGCCAGGCTGTTAAAGCGCTGCTGCCTGAGCTGACGTTCCGCCGTCAACGACCAGCTGCTGTTTTCCGTCAGGGTGTTACCCGTTTGCAGACCGGCGACAGCGGAATTTTGCGTATCCCGGTAGTAGGTGTTCACTCGCTGAGTACCTAAAGGAAAATTCAGGCTGGCAAACAGGCTTTCGCGATCGCTATTGCGACAGCGCTGCCCGTTATCACACTGGCGCGTGCTGTGGCTTTGCCGCTGCCAGTTCAGCGAGGCGTTCACCACGCCGAACTGCCGGTTCCAGGCCGCCGTCAGCTGCCGTACATCCATGCTGTCATCGCCCAGTCGGCTCTGGCTGGCCGCAAAAGAAAAATTACCTAACACAGGTTCTCTCCAGCCGACCCTCAGACTGGCGCTGGTGCGGTTATAGAAAGCAGGCATCGCGTTCGTCGAGTCAATCAGTTCGCGATAGCCCGGCGAATACAGCGTGATATCTCCGCCGACAGACATACTCGGCGAAGTTTGCCACATCATGCTGACATTGCTCCTGGCCCCCTTTTTATCGTGTGTGCGATCCTGGCTAAACGCGCTGCCAAGACCCAGAGCAACTTCCGGTAGCGGATTGAAGGTGACGCCGGCTCCGCCGCCCTGATAGCTGGAGCCGACCAGGGTTCCCGCCTCCAGCAACAGCTGACGCGACAGATTCCAGCCATCGGAAAAACTGGCTACCCACGGACGTTCGTAGCCATCGTCCACGTTCAGCGCCCGCATCCTGCCTAATGCCAGCGACCAGCTTTCCGGCGCTTTCGCTACCAGGCGACGAAACGAGGCGGCGCTAACAACGGAATTCTCCTGTTGTCCATCCGGCGCTATCACGCTGAGTTGCAAATCATTACTGTAATTGAGTACCGGAATCTTCGTCAGCGTAAAGGGCCCGACCGGCACCAGGGTGGAGTAAATCAATATCCCGTTCTGTCGAATTTCCACGCGCGACTGTTCGGCGCGGGCAATACCGCTGACCTGCACATCGTCCGCGGCGCCGTTCAACGCCGTTTGCGGTATCAGCTGTATGCCGTCAATCGCCGCGCCGCTCAGTAAAGGGTTACTGAAGTTGATTTGCCCTGCCTGCAATAGCTGTTTTCTGTCAACCAGCGTTTTCTGCGCGTAAACAAAAGGCGTGTTAAAGCGCGTACCGCCATCGCTGCTCTGCACCAGATTGTGCATGCCGCGCACCATCCAGTCATTGCTGTTAAAGCCGGTTTCCAGGTTGAGATAGCTGAAATCGGAGCGGTTGCCGCTAAAGCTGAATTGCGAGTGATAAGCGGAGTAATTCATTAAAGCGGCGGTGCCGCCGCGTTGATAACCTGTCAGGTTATTTTCGCGCGCCAGGGCTTTTTGCGGCACCACAATGCGTACCTCCTGCTCTGAAGGCAGCAGGGTTACCGAAGCCGTAGGCCACTGCTTCTGTAATGACGGACAGAGATCGCTTCCCTCATCTTTCTGCTGTAGCGAAGCCGGGCGTTGAATACCTGCCGAAGCATAGAAAGCCTCATCTGCGCAGAGTTCGCCACGCGGCCCAAAAGTCAGCTTTCGCGCACCGAGGCTATCGCCGTTAATATATAGCTCAACTTCGGTAAACCCCGGCGAAAAACGCCCCGCTTCGGAAAAATAGGCGGCAACCGCCGGATCGATGCCCAATGCCTTCAGGCGATTACTGTTGAAATGCGCAATTCTGCCATCAGATGCCTGGGAAATGGCCGGGTTAAGCAGGCTCAGGGCGCCCAGAAGAAGGGCCATAGGTCTTGAACCGTAGCGTAGCGCCATCATTGCACCACTGATTTTCCGTTAAGGTCGGCTTTTTGTAAGCCCACGCTGAATCCGTAGCGGGTCACCGGTGAAAACCCAATTTCCCGTGCATCGCTAAGACGAACGCCGTCAGGCGCGCTAACGGTGAGAGTTTCGCCAGGCAGGATATAGTTCTTACTTAATGAGAGCATCACATCGGCGGGCTGTAGACTGATTTGCTGCGCCAGCCGGACAACCTGCTTGCCGGTGTTACTGATTAGCAGCCTGTCGCCGCTCACCGACCAGCTCAGGTCGTTCCACAATTCGCGCTTCGCTTTCACTCCTTTCGGTACAATGATCGCTGGCAGATCGTGACGGATCGTTACGCCCACATTGCCGCCGCTGGTTTGCTCAGCAATACCTTCAAACCAGACGCGTTTGATATGTTCACGCTGGAGCGGCCCATCCGTATTCAGCACAAAACGCACACGCTGGGACTGGCCCGGCTCCAGCCGCGCCACCGGTTGGGTAACGATAAGTCCCGGGGTCGGATCGTCAGGCAGATCTACTACGCGCGTATATAAAAGTAAGGGCACGTTCTCTGTATTTTTGATATTAATGCTGCCGCCTTTTTGCGCCTCGTTAATAATAATGACCGAGGTCTCCGGCTGAACGCCAGAGGCAAAAGCAGCCGCAGAGAAAAAGAAAGAAAGCAGAGGAATTAATCGCAGCCACGTTTTTATTTTAGAGAACGACCGCGTAATGTTGGTTTCAATAAAAAAATAGCCAGGACAGGAAAAGAGAGCTCCCACAATAAATCACCTTTTATTTATAATTTGCAGGCAAGATTCTATAGAGAAGAACGTTATTTTAATTTTAAATAAACTACCCTGGCGTAACGCCAGGGCAACATGACATCAGACGTATTCCAGCGTCAGCGTGGTATTAGTATCAAAACTCAATACATCATCCAATTCGCTAATGGCTGTCGGATTGATCGCGGCTGATACAATGATATTACCAGAGACATTGGTTACCGGCTCAGGAGTGTTTGCGCCCGACATTATGTGGCGGAAAGCATAAAGCGTACTGCCATCCTGGTTAAATGCTGAATTAGTAAGTGTCCAGGTTGTGCCATCCTGGCTACCGATAATAAAGCCAGCAACATTATCAACGAATGGCATATTATAATCTATATAATAGTTACCAATATTTACCAGAGTAGCTGTTCTACCCAAAGAGCCTAACGCGGCCACGTTGGTAATCGTTGTCCCATTATTATCAACTACGCCAACGCCTGCTTCGCCCGCTGCGTCAGCCTGGGGACGGAAGGCCACCGCCGTTTCTCTGCTGCAGCTGATATTAAAAGCTACTGTTTTTTGGCCCAGCTGGTAGCCGCCGGCCACGGGCTCTTTACCTGTCACGCTTGCTGCTGTCACAGTGCCATAATCCGCGGCGCCGGTTACGTTGATAGCACAGGCGGCAGGCGTAATACTTCCTTTAACATTTACCGTAGCGCTTTCGGTGGCAAGAGAAGAAAAAGAAGCCATCGACCCGGCCATCGCCAGGGATAACAGGGAAACCTTTAATTTATTCATAATATCTCCATTAATAATTATTTAAAAAGTAACTCTAAAATTATTTCCAAAAGGCAAGCGACCGCGTTGCTGAAAATAAGAACCCTGATTCGAATTAAAATACTGAATAGGAATCTTCCTAAACATTATTAATCCAGCATCAGCGTGAAGATAAATAGTTTTTTTTGATCGATAGAGGTTATTTGATAGGTGGTGGCTATGATTTTAAGCCTATTGATCGCCAAAATGGATCATTGCTGATACAACTTCTTCAGGAATAAAATGAAAAGAATTTTATTATCAATCACTTGATATAAATTGACTCAGGGGGAAGACGGTCATAATAAAATTAGCCACAACAAAAAATAAACCAAAAACAAACAAGTGTAAGCGATTTTCCGGCCATTAACGCTTTTCTGGTTTACTGTTCATTTATTTTTATTTTACCCGCGCAGAGGGGATTAAATTTTTTTGTCATTAAAAATAAAAAAATATAGGCAGAGATAGTTAACAAAACGAAAGATATTGTGAACTGCCTGAAGCTCGCTTCAGGCAGAATTGAGAAAGGAGTAATTAAAACCACTCTGTGAAAGGTGAACAGCTCAGCGCAATGCCGACAAAAAGAATCAGCCCTACGTAATTATTGTTCAAAAATGCCTTAAAGCAGGCGTCTCTGTCGCGGCCGCTAATCAGCTTTTGCTGATAAATAAACAGCGCGCCAGCGGCCGCCAGCGAGCCATAGAAAGGCATCCCCAACTGTACCCTCTGGCCGATAGTCGCCAGCAGCGCCAGCGTGGCGAGCTGCAATAATCCGATAATCAGTTTGTCAAAACGACCAAACAGGATCGCTGTCGATTTCACGCCAATTTTCAGGTCGTCATCCCTGTCCACCATCGCATATTGCGTATCGTAGGCCACCGTCCAACAGATATTGGCGAAAAACAGCAGCCAGCAAGTTAGCGGCACCGTCTCGCTGACCGCAGCCCAGCCCATTGGAATCGCCCAGCCGAAGGCTGCGCCCAACACGACCTGCGGCAGATGCGTATAGCGCTTCATAAACGGATAAACCCAGGCCAGCGCCAACCCGCCGAACGACAGCAGAATGGTCATCAGGTTCATGGTCAGCACCAGACAGAACGATACCAGCACCAGGCCGCCAAACAGGAATTTGGCTTCTGTGGACGTCACCGCGCCGCTCGGTAGCGGACGCGTACGGGTACGCTTGACGTGGCCGTCAATTTTACGGTCGGCAAAGTCGTTAACCACACAGCCTGCCGCGCGCATAAAGAAAACGCCCAGCGTAAAGACCACCAGCACGTTAACCGGCGGCACACGCAGCCCGGCCAGCCACAACGCCCAAAAAGTGGGCCACAGCAGCAGCAGCGAGCCGATAGGTTTATCGATACGCATCAGGCGGCTATAGGCCTGAAACTTACTGACCGGCAAAGATTTCTCCATACTACTTCTTCCTTTCAGCCTGAATATCCGCGTAAAGCGGCGCAGGCGGTAAAAACAGTTCGGTCAGCAGCAGCGGCTTGTCGGAAAGACGCAGCAGCGAGCGGCGTCCCCACAGGTTTTGGCTGCGTCCCGGTTCGATAAAATCGCGGCTAAGCGTCGAGGAGGCGAAAAGGTAGCGGCCCAGCGGTCGGGTGCCAAGCTGTTGCAGCTGCTGTTCCGGCCCGTTCAGCGTGGATTCCGGCAGCAGCGTACGCGCTGCCAGCCAGGCTTCGCCATCGCCGCACAGTAAAATTTCGCGCAGCCAGTAACGCGGTTCGGCTGGCAGCAGCAGCGCATCCGCACCTGCTTCCTGCGCATCAATGAAACCTTCGCGCAGGATCTCTACGGTCACTTCCCGGCAGTGGCGTTCAAAACGGCGAGTCATGGAATCTTCTTCCATTAGCCAGTCAAGCAGCGGTGCGGTCAGCTGCGGTGACGAAAGCGGCAGCCATTCGATGGCGCGCAGCTGCGTTAGCGCGGGGTTGATCATTGCGCTTCTCCGGGCAGTCAATCAGGTGCCCTAGTGTAGCCTAAGGCGAAAGGCGTTAAACAGAATTTTAACCGCGAGATAATGCGGAAAACCGCCCCTGGGGGCGGCCTCCTGGCTTACTTGCCTGCTGCGTTGATGATCACCGTTAGCGAGTTGCCGGACACGGTCCAGTTTCCGCTTCCGCATGACCACAGCGCACCAGAGACAATGAGCACAATACAAAAGTACCGTTTCATTGTGCGGCCCTGATAAAGACCGCTTCACAGCGCCACCACCGGAGATAAAACTGCGAATGCAAGCACTTGGGAGCGCTTGCGTTTACGGCCTGTCGGAAATCCTTTTCCCGGTCCGGTGCCCGCTTGCTTAAGGCGGCGAAAAGGCCCGGCCAAATTGTACACTAAACCAACAGAGCGTCTACTTGACAGGGAGTTGCCAAGAGGACATTCTATGAGCACTTGGGAGTGCTTGCGTTAAATCAGCAGCAAACCTGCTGGCAAGGCCGCTTAACCTGGCCAGCACAAAAAAACCGCCATAACGGCGGTTTTTTTGTTTCTGCGGTCCGCGACAAAAGAAAGAATCAAGCGGAAAACCGCCCCTGGGGGCGGCCTCCTGGCTTACTTGCCTGCTGCGTTGATGATCACCGTTAGCGAGTTGCCGGACACGGTCCAGTTTCCGCTTCCGCATGACCACAGCGCACCAGAGACAATGAGCACAATACAAAAGTACCGTTTCATTGCGCGGCCCTGATAAAGACCGCTTCACAGCGCCACCACCGGAGATAAAACTGCGAATGCAAGCACATGGGTGTGCATGCGTTACGGCCGTTGGAAATCCTTTTCCTGATCCGGTGCCCGCTTGCTTAAGGCGGCGAAAAGGCCCGCAGGCATTGTACACAAAAGCAACACCATCGCCACTTGACATAGAGAAAAAGACGAGACACTATACAAATACATGGGTGTGCTTGCGTTAAATCAGCAGCAAACCTGCTGGCAAGGCCGCTTAACCTGGCCAGCACAAAAAAACCGCCATAACGGCGGTTTTTTTGTTTCCGTATGCGGCACAACCGCCGGGAATTTCCCACATTGGCTGCCCGACAGAGGCTATTGTGTCGACCGGCCTATTCACGCTTCAGCCGATTGCTGTTAGCCAGCCACAGCGTGACCACCAAAATCAGGATCGCCACAGCGTAAGCCAGCGTATCGAACGGATTTTTATGATCGACGATGATCAGCCGAATAATAGCGGTGATGCCGATATAGACGAAGTAGCGCAGCGGAAAGTGGTAGCCGGACTGAAAGTACTTCACGATCAGCGCGATAAATTCAAAATAAAGAAAATAGATAACGATGCCTTCAATCAGCAGATACGACGAGGTTTGCTCGCCGGTATTCAGCAGCACGTTGGCCAGATGAAAGGTTTCTTTCCCTAAAAACACGGCCAGAATGCAGGCCAGCGTAATCAGCCCCACATTCAGCACCATCTGCAGTAACCAGGCAATACGCGTGGCGTTAATCATAACTATCCTCTGTAGGTTTTTGTCAGCTCATCCTGACCGCCACAATATGCGTTAGTGTGAGCTACTTCACAAGTTTCCACGGATGTAAAAAGGGGCGAATCCTGTTCGCCCCTTTCTTCTGTCGCTTAACGGTTTAGCGGAAGTTTTTATCCCGATCGGTCGTCATATCGTAGAGCTGATATTTGCGGCCCAGCATCTGACCGCCGTCGCGCGTCAGCGGCGTCCAGTTGACCTGCGCACGGCCACGCGTCGGCGTAGCGGTGAACAGATCCATAGGGATAGAGATATAGAAGCCTTTGGTGAAATCGCCTTCGCCATACTCTTCCGCCGAAACGTTGGTTTTAGTGGCATAAGCGCCGACTATCACACCGCTGTCGAACTGGCGGGAAACGTCCAGCGTCGCGCCCTTATCTTCCGCCAGATATTGCCCGACGCTCGCCTTCACCAGCACCTGGTGGTCAAAGAAAGCCGGACGCCAGTAGGCCGTGAGATTACCGACTTTCGCGTTATAGTCGGTGAACTGCATCATATTATCCCAGTCGCGCTGCTTGACGTAGTTGGCGTCAACGCCAAACGCCCAGTCAGAATCGAGCGGGCGATAGAGCAGCTCGCCGCCTACGCCGCCGTACATGGTTTCCAGGTAGCCGCCATAAACCTGACCGTAGAAGCCGTTGCCCAGATAGTGCATGTAGTTGGCCTGCAGGTTATTCACGTAAACGTTGTTTTCAACGTAGTCGCGAATATGCGTACGCACGCGTGGCAGCGAAGAGTCGGCTGGCGCGCCGTTATAGCTGAACTTGTCGTAGTTGTTCGCCAGGTTGCCAAATACGCTGCCATCCACCAGCAGATGATCCGTCAGCCAGTAGCTGGCGCTGGCCATCACGCCGACCTGATACAGGTAGAAGCTTTCCGGGCCGCCGACGGACTGGTTCAGCACCGGCGACAGGCTGTAGTTAAAGCGATCGGCGTCGATATAGTAGCCCTGCTCGGTATGGCCTGGCTCCACCGGGTTGACCCGTTTCTGATCCAGCATCTTCTCTTTGCCCAGCGGATAGCCTTCCAGCTGCTGGCGCAGGCTTTCCGTACTGGTTTCTGTAGTGACCTGCGGCATATTGTTGCGCGTTTCGGTCACGTTCAGCTTGTCGATATGCTGCGGCAGCGCATTCATCATAATCAGGTTGGCGCGATCGACGCCTTCCTGCGTATCACGATACTTGGTCTGCTGACCGGTGACATAGAGCGTGTCGCCCTTCACCTGAATTTTCGGCCCGGCCAGGCCGGCATTGTATTTCAGGTCGGTAAGCTGGTTGGCGACAACGGTCTGCTCCAGGAATTCGCCCTGCGGCTGCGGGTTATAAGCCGGTTTGGGCACATCGATCGAAGCGGTGTGCAGATCGTTGAAGTTGGTGCGCAGCGTAAAGCCCGCCATCAGCGTGTTGCCGCGCTCGTAGCTGACGTTGACGTCGGCCCAGTCGGTGATGCGGTAAATCGCGCCGACGTTGACCTTGCTCTTCTGCTCCAGACGGCCAGCGAAATCATCCTGATAGTCGTTGCCTTCATATTCGACCTTCAGGCGCAGCGGCTGCCACGGCGTCTGGTATTCAACGCCGCCAAAAATAGCGGCCGGCCCTTTAAACAGATCTTTATCGCTGACCGAACCGGCGGTGCCGTTAGTGTTTGAACGGTAGCAGTAGCTGCTGTCCGCCTGGCAGAACGGGTTCTTTACCGTGCCGCTGTTGCCGAGATAGCCAAAACCCAGCCCGAGCGTGAAATCAAAAGGGCCCCAGGCTTTGCTGGCAACCAGATATTCGCTGTCGAACAGGCCTGTACCGCCCAGGTCGCGCGCGCCGACGGAGACTTCCGGCAGCCAGTAGCCTTCCTGCCACAGTCGTGCTTTAAGATCGAAAGCTTTGTCCTTGTAGGACTGACTGCCGCTGAAGCTTTCTACGGCGCTGTAGCGGCGGGTTTTCACATCGGTATAGCGGATGGTGGCTTCCAGCCACGGGAAAAGCTGCACCGAGGAGGAGTAGAAATGGTACTGATCGTTATAGCGATAGTTGAGGCTGAATTCGCCATCCTTCGCCATACGCGCCGTCGGCACCTGCATCAAGCCTACGCCGCCAAAGTCAGACTGCGATGGCCCGATGGGATCCGCCGCCTGAGCCTGGCAAGCGCAGGCTACGGAAATCGCCAGCAGGCTGAGAAGATAATTTGTTTTCATCAGTCAGGGATCCGGTGCGTCAAAACAGAAATAATTTGCTGGTTAATATCCGGGCCGTCAGGCAGCGACCAGTTGGAAAAACCAACGTAAAGCGTGCTGCCTGCTTCAGGTTCAACGTCGCGGCGGTTCCAGTAAGCGACCGGAACCTGCTCTGTTTTGCCGGAAGGCGCGATAAGCGTTACGAAGTTGCGTTCGCCGCCTGCGAGGCGCTCGTGAGCGGCCAGGTAATCCGTTACGCTCCGACCCGGTGTCCAGGGCGTTTTGCCGCTGCCGCTTATCAGGCCAGCCACCGTCAGGCTGTCAGGTTTTCGCAGCGTATAGACGCTGTATTCGCCCTCCAGACGACGGTTCTCTTCGGGACGCAGACGCACCCAGTCCGGGTCGAGATTAACAATCTGTCGGCCCGTAACTTTAATCGCGGCAATTTGCTGATACAGGTTGTCGACCACCGCCGCTTTCTCGCCGTCATCGTCGGCTCGCAGCTCCGTGCTCCAGCCTTTCAGCCGCGCCAGCAGCTGCTGCTGTTGCTGTACTGCCGCCGCCGTTGCCAGTTTTTCGCTGATAACGGTGCCTGGCCACCAGGTGTTTGCCAGCGCGGGACTCGCTACCAGCTGCGCCAGATTCTGCGCATGGCTGACCACTGCCGTTTCGCTTCGATCGGCTGAGAAAACGGTGACGTCGCTGTCGGCGCGCACGTTCAGCGACACGCAGGCGGTAAGGCCTGCGAGGAAACAGGTTATTTTTTTCATGATTTCGCCGGCTTCAGGATGGTGGTTTCAACAGAGAAGTCGTTGCCGTCCAGCGTCTGCCGTGACTGACGGAGCTGGCCGGTAGTGGTGTCGATCCAAAAGATATTGCGCCAGCTTTTGCCAGCCGCGTTCACCTCTTCCTGCCAGACGCGACAGGCGACGCGGCGTCCGGCCAGATCGAGCACCTCATCCTGCAGACGGGTAAAACGCGATGTTGCCGTAGCGGCGTGGAAGCGGCCCGCCTCTGACCAGCTCAGCTGGCGCGCCCAGCTGGCGCCATCGGTCAGATGCAGCGGATCGGCCAGCGGATCCTGCTCCAGGTTGCTCACCTCGCGCAGATTGTCCGTCAGGCCCAGCGTTTTCACTACGCGGCCATGCTGTGTGACGACCATGGTGCGATCGCGGGTAATCCATTTTTGCTGGCCGTTTTCGTCAAAGCCCAGCACGACGAAAATGCGCTGGCCGCCGTTAACGCGCAGATACATGCTGGCATAAGGCAGGCTTTCCACCTGCTCTGTGGTGACGTCGACGTCATCCGGCCCGAGCAGAGCCAGTTTTACCGTCTCTCCCAGACCTTTTTGTGTTTGTGTGCAGCCCTGGGCAAGCAGGCATAAAAGCAGCAGTGATAGGTAGCGCACTGTGTAAGTCCCTGAATAAAGTCTGACAATGTCAAAAAATAACCACACAAGCGTGTGGTTATGATTAATTTACTGCGCTTAACGAGTGGTGCTGGTTGTGGTGGTGGTAGTGGTTCCGGTATTGGAACCGTTGCCGCCGCTGCTTGCTGCCAGCGCTACGCCAACCAACGCGCCAAGCGCGCCCACACCCACAGCCGTAGTCGTCCCGGCGGAAAGCGTTCCCGCTGAGGCGCCCGCTGCGGCACCGGCCTCTTCAGGCGCGGCGAACGCGACGGAAGCCGTTGCTAAATAAGCGACGGCTGCAGCAGCACATAAGACTTTTTTCATACAACATCCTTCATAAAATGAATGGATAACTCACCTGAAAAGGTTCAGGCCGGCTCATTATAAGGCAATAAATTACCGGAATTCAGGCGGGTAAAAACGGCCCTTCGCCGCCGCTTCGCTGTGGGAAACAAGAACATTTTCGGTAAAATAAGGCAACAGCTGCGTAATAAACTCGCAATATCGCTATTTATCGCTGCCATAACCCGGTAAGTTGGCACCATTCACTACCGATTGTGATTAAAGCGGGAAATAGAGGCGAGAAAAACAGCAAAAGGCGATATACGATTTAAATATACTATTTTTCAACCAGTTAAAACGGGAACAGGCGCTTCTGTCGACAGCAACCAGCAAAAATTTTTCAGACCATTCCTGAAGAAAATCAGACTATCGGCATGAAATTTAAGAATTTCCTTAGCCTGATTCATTACCTCTCAACAATAACTGGATGGTGAAAATGCCCTTTTTACTGGCTTTTCAGCCCGTTTAACAGGGAATGACCACGACCGAAGCGCTGTCAAACAGAGCCAGCACAAGATAAATATGGCCCTGAATAAGACCGGACGAAAAAAAAGGCCGGCGCGTTGGCCGACCTTTGCACTGCTATAGTTTTCGCTACGGACGAACAGAGCTTGTCGCTCAGCCGCGCCAGTTTTTATAACGATTGATCAGGCCATTGGTCGAACTGTCGTGACTTGCTACCTGCTCGCTGCCGGAAAGCTCAGGCAGGATACGGTTAGCCAGCTGTTTGCCCAGCTCCACGCCCCACTGGTCGAAGGTGAAGATGTTGAGGATCGCGCCCTGGGTGAAGATCTTGTGCTCATACAGCGCAATCAGCGCGCCCAGGCTGAACGGGTTGATTTCACGCAGCAGGATAGAGTTGGTCGGGCGATTGCCTTCAAACACTTTGAACGGCACGATATGTTCGACAGATTTCGCGTCTTTGCCCGCGTCGGCAAACTCTTTTTCCACCGTCTCGCGGGATTTGCCGAAGGCCAGCGCTTCGGTCTGCGCAAAGAAGTTGGAAAGCAGCTTGGCGTGATGATCGCCGAGCTGGTTATGGCTGACGGCCGGCGCGATAAAGTCGCACGGCACCAGCTTGGTGCCCTGATGGATCAGCTGGTAAAAAGCGTGCTGGCCGTTGGTGCCCGGCTCGCCCCAGATAATCGGGCCGGTTTCATAACTTACCGGGTTGCCGTTGCGATCGACATATTTGCCGTTCGACTCCATATTGCCCTGCTGGAAATAGGCGGCAAAACGGTGCATGTACTGGTCGTAAGGCAGAATAGCTTCGGTTTCGGCGCCGAAGAAATTGTTATACCAGATGCCGATCAGCGCCAGGATCACCGGCAGGTTCTGCTCTGCAGGCGTATTGGCGAAGTGCTGGTCCATCGCGTGCGCGCCGCTCAGCAGCTGCTCGAAGTTGTCGTAACCAATGGAGAGCACGATAGAGAGGCCAATCGCCGACCAGAGCGAGTAGCGGCCGCCGACCCAGTCCCAGAACTCGAACATATTGGCGGTGTCGATACCGAACTCGCCTACGGCTTTGGCGTTAGTGGAGAGCGCGGCGAAGTGTTTCGCTACGTGCTGCTCGTCGCCAGCCGTCTTCAGGAACCAGTCGCGCGCGCTATGGGCGTTGGTCATGGTTTCCTGAGTGGTAAAGGTTTTAGAAGCGACCAGGAACAGCGTGGTTTCCGGGCTGAGATCCTTTACCGTCTCGGCGATATGGGTGCCGTCGACGTTGGAAACGAAATGCATATTCAGGTGGTTTTTATAAGGGCGCAGCGCTTCGGTGACCATAAACGGCCCCAGATCGGAGCCGCCGATGCCGATATTGACCACGTCGGTAATCGCCTTGCCGGTATAGCCTTTCCACTCGCCGCTGATAATGCGTTCAGAGAAGGATTTCATCTTCTCCAGCACCGCGTTGACTTCCGGCATCACATCCTTGCCGTCCACCAGAATCGGCGTATTGCTGCGGTTGCGCAGGGCAACATGCAGCACGGCGCGATCTTCCGTACGGTTGATTTTTTCCCCGGAGAACATGGATTTGATGGCGTCCTGCAGCTCGGTTTCTTTCGCCAGAGCCTGCAGCTTATCGAGCGTTTCACTAGTGATGCGGTTTTTAGAGAAGTCCACCAGCATTTGATCGTCGAAGGTGGCGGAGAATTTGCTGAACCGGTCGCTCTCTTTCGCGAACAGATCGGCGATTTCTACGTCTTTCATCTCTGCAAAATGCTGCTGCAGCGCTTGCCAGGCAGCGGTTTGTGTCGGATTGATATTTTTCATAGCAACACACTCTTTTTATTTAAGAACCGTAAATCAGACCGGACGCCATGTTACCTGTTACGCGTTTTTCGCACGCCTTTCCCTGCAACAGGTGACGGCTATCAGAAGAGAAGTTTTCCTCTTTTTTGTCCGGGGCTATTTATAATTCAGGCGGCGGGGCGATACCCGATGCGTTTCAGTATGACTATTCTTGCCCTTTAAAGGAAAAATTTTATGGAGCTTTCTGCGCCACTTTTGTTGGTTATCATTGGATTAAGCTCGCTGGTGGCCCAGTGGCTGGCCTGGTTGCTGCGTCTGCCGGCCATTTTGCCGCTGCTTGTTTTCGGCATTATCCTGGGGCCGATCGGCCACGTTTTGCAGCCGGACGCGCTGTTCGGTTCCCTGCTGTTTCCGCTGGTTTCCCTGTCGGTAGCGATTATTCTGTTCGAGGGTGCGCTGACGCTGCGCTTTGACGAGATCCGCGGCCTGGGCAAAGTGGTACGCAATCTGGTCACTGTCGGCATGCTGGCCACCTTTCTTATTATCAGCGTCGCCTGCTGGCTGCTGCTTGATTTCCCGCCCGAACTGGCGGCGCTGGTCGGCGCGGTAACGGTGGTCACTGGCCCGACGGTGATCGCGCCGCTGATGCGCGTGGTGCGCCCTAACAAAGCGATAAATCAGATCCTGCGCTGGGAAGGCATTGTCATCGATCCGGTCGGCGCTATTTTCACGCTGCTGGTGTTCGAGTTTATTGTGCTACAGCAAAAAGCGGAGTCGCTGACGCATCTTTTCTGGACATTCGGCCTGACCGTGGTGGTCGGCAGTATCGGCGGCGCGCTGTTCGGCTGGCTGATGGGCATCGCGCTGAAACGCGTCTGGCTACCCGGCTATCTGCAAAACTTCGCGGTGCTGGCCGTTACGCTCACCGCTTTCGGCGCGTCGAACGCCATTGCCGACGAATCAGGGCTGCTGACCGTGACCGTCATGGGCATCTGGCTGGCCAATATGCGCGATGTGGATTTAAGCGAAATTATCGCCTTTAAAGAAGAGCTGTCGGCGCTGCTGATCTCCGCGCTGTTTATCATTCTGGCCGCCAGGCTTGACCTCGGCGCGCTGCTGGCGATGGGCTGGCCGCTGGTCGGGCTGCTGCTGGTAGTGCAGTTTATCGCCCGACCGCTCTGTATCGCGCTCTCAACCTGGGGATCGAAGCTCTCCTGGCGCGACAGGCTGCTGCTGAGCTGGATTTCGCCGCGCGGTATCGTCGCGGCGGCGGTCAGCTCGCTGTTCGCGCTGACGCTGGAAAAAACCGGCTATGAAGGCGCCAGCAAGCTGGTCACGGTGGTTTTTGCCGTGATTATCGGCACCGTGGTGCTGCAGAGTTTGACCAGCTCGCTGTTGGCCCGAGTGCTGCGCGTGCAGCAGCGCGAGCCGCGCGGCGTTTTGATTATCGGCGCCAATAGCGTCGCCCGCGCTCTGGCCGCCGCACTGCAAAAGCTGGATCTGCCGGTACAGGTCACCGACAGCAGCTGGGAATATTACCGGCTGGCCCGTATGGAAGGCATTCCCGCCTATTACGGCAACGCCTGGTCAGATCACGCCGAAAACTTTCTCGATCTCAGCGAAACCGCTCAGGTACTTGCCCTTTCGCCTAATCGTCATCAAAATGCGCTGGCCGTTTACCATTTCAGCCATATTTTCGGTAACAACAAGGTGGCGGCCATCCGTTCGGGCGCGGCGCTGAAAGGTCGTCGCGACAGCGAAAGCCCGCGCTTCCGTCGCCATGAAGTGCTGTTCAGCCAGGAGCATACCTACGCCAGGCTCAGCAGCCTGCTGGCGAAAGGCGGCGTGATTAAGGCGACCAGCCTGAGCGAGAATTTTGGCTGGCAGGATTATCAGGAAAAGAACCAGGAAGCGCTGCCGCTTTTTGTCCAGGACGCGCAGGGCAAGCTGAAAATGTATGACGGCCAGCCGCCCGCGCTGCCGTGTACGGTTATCGCGCTGGTGCAAAATGAAGAATCGTCAAATACCGGGGATTGACAGCGAGGCAATAACCCGGTAAATCTGGGCGGCTAGCTGCGCATCTGATGCGCAGGCCAGAAGAGGCGCGTCGCCCAGGCAGTGTGTTGGAGGAACCGAATCCAGAGATAACACATCAGGGGGAGCGACGCCGAGGTACAAACCATGCGGTATGGCGCGTATCGGCTACAGGGGCTGAATCCTCTGGGTTGTCACCACAAGCGTCCGTAAGGCGGGCGATTTGCAAGGTGGAGCGCTTCTGGGTGACTCGTAGTAATCCCCTTTTCTACGTCTGCCCCGTTTCTGCTCTTCCCTTGTGCCAAGGCTGATAGATTTTAACCTGACACGAGGTATGTCAAGACATGTCCCAATCATTGATCGTGGCGAAGTTCGGCGGCACCAGCGTTGCCGATTACGCCGCCATGAACCGCAGCGCCGACGTGGTGCTGGCCGATCCGAATGTGCGCGTGGTGGTGCTCTCCGCCTCTGCGGGCGTCACCAATCTGCTGGTTTCGCTGGCGGAAGGCCAGGAGCAGGAGCAGCGTGCTTACCAGCTGGATGAAATCCGCCGCATTCAGTACGCCATTGTTGACCAGCTGCCGCATTCAGAAGTGATTCGCGACGAGATCGATCGCGTGCTGGAAAACATCACCATGCTTTCCGAAGCCGCCGCGCTGGCGACCTCCACCGCGCTGACCGACGAACTGGTCAGCCACGGCGAGCTGATGTCCAGCCTGCTGTTTGTGGAGATCCTGCGCCAGCGCGAAGTCGCCGCCGAGTGGTTCGACGTGCGTAAGGTTATGCGCACCAACGACCGCTTCGGTCGGGCGGAACCGGACGTGGCGCTGCTGGCGGAGCTGACTCAGGCGCAGCTGGCGCCGCGCCTGAGCGAAGCGCTGATCGTGACCCAGGGCTTTATCGGCAGCGAGGCCAAAGGCCGCACCACCACGCTGGGACGCGGCGGCAGCGACTACACTGCCGCACTGCTGGGCGAAGCGCTGCACGCGAGCCGTATCGACATCTGGACAGACGTGCCGGGCATCTACACCACCGATCCGCGCGTGGTGCCGACGGCTAAACGTATCGATGAGATTACCTTTGGCGAAGCGGCGGAGATGGCGACCTTTGGCGCCAAAGTGCTGCATCCGGCCACGCTGCTGCCTGCCGTGCGCAGCGATATTCCGGTTTTCGTCGGCTCCAGCAAGGATCCGTCTGCCGGCGGCACGCGCGTCTGCAACGAAACGCAAAACCCGCCGCTGTTCCGCGCGCTGGCTCTGCGCCGTAAACAGACGCTGCTGACGCTGCACAGCCTGAATATGCTGCACGCGCGCGGTTTCCTGGTAGAAGTCTTTACCATTCTGGCTCGCCACAATATCTCGGTCGATCTGATTACCACCTCGGAAGTCAGCGTCGCGCTGACGCTGGATACCACTGGTTCCACCTCCAGCATCGATGGCCTGCTGACCCAGGCGCTGCTGACCGAGCTCTCTTCCCTGTGTCGCGTGGAAGTCGAAGAGAATCTGGCGCTGGTGGCGTTAATCGGCAACCAGCTCTCCAAAGCCTGTGGCGTCGGCAAAGAAGTGTTCGGCGTGCTGGAGCCGTTCAACCTGCGCCTGATCTGTTATGGCGCGAGCAGCTACAACCTCTGCTTCCTGGTGCCGGGCAACGACGCCGAACAGGTAGTACAGGCGCTGCATAAAAATCTGTTCGAGTAGCGCAGACTGCGCGTTGCCGATTCTCTCAAACCGGGCCGTTGCCCGGTTTTTTACTTTTCCGGCTTTTTCCTTGCGCGCCTTTACCTTACCTTGCCCAATCAATTGATCTAACGCAAAACATCTGCGGATAAACCAGCCAAACCCCGCCTTAACCCCGTATTCTCCGCTCCGTTGATTTTCCGGTTGGATAAGCCAGGGATAATCGTGGCGTTAAATCAAATAATGGAGCAAGTCATGCGTAGGTTAGTAGCTGAAGCGCTGGGAACCTTTGTATTGGTTCTCGGCGGTTGCGGCAGCGCGGTGTTGGCTGCGGCTTTCCCCGAGCTGGGCATAGGTTTTGTCGGCGTATCGCTGGCATTCGGTTTGACCGTATTGACCATGGCCTATGCCGTGGGTCATATCTCGGGCGGCCATTTTAATCCGGCGGTGACGCTGGGTCTGTGGGCAGGCGGTCGCTTCCCCGCTTCGCAAATCTTCGCCTATCTGGTGGCGCAGGTTGTGGGCAGCGTACTGGCGGCTGGCGTGCTCTATCTGATCGCCAGCGGCAAAGCGTCCTTCGACGCGGCAGCCAGCGGTTTCGCCGCCAACGGCTATGGCGAGCATTCGCCTGGCGGCTTCTCGCTGTTCTCCGGCATGATGACGGAAGTCGTGCTGACCGCCGTTTTCCTGATCGTGATTCATGGCGCGACGGATAAACGCGCGCCGAAAGGGTTCGCGCCCATCGCTATTGGCCTGGCGCTGACCCTGATTCATCTGATCAGCATTCCGGTTACCAATACCTCAGTCAATCCGGCACGCAGCACCGCCGTGGCTATCTTCCAGGGCGGCTGGGCGCTGGATCAGCTGTGGATGTTCTGGGCGATGCCGATCGTCGGCGCCCTCGTCGGCGGTCTGATCTACCGTGTTCTGCTGGAGGAAAAAGCGTAACGCTGCCCGGCGGGCTACCACCAGCCCGCCGTTTTCCTCTCTTTTGCCGCGCTTCTTTTCCCGCTCGCTAATGCTATGATTCGAAGCCCGCTTTTCCCCCGTTCCGGGAAAACGGCTCATCAAAACACAACAAAAGGAAGTCCGGCTATGCTCGCCACCGTTACCCGACTGTTCCCATTATGGGCAGTTTTGCTTTCCCTCGCCGCTTATTACACGCCAACCACTTTTCTGGGGATTGGCCCCTGGGTGACTTATCTGCTGATGCTGATTATGTTCGGTATGGGCGTCACGCTGAATATTAATGATTTTAAGCGCGTGCTGACCCGTCCCGCGCCGGTGATTGCCGGCACCTTTCTGCACTATCTGGTGATGCCGCTTGCTGCCTGGGCGCTGGCGAAACTCTTTAAGATGCCGCCGGACTTAGCGGCTGGCATGATTTTAGTCGGCAGCGTCGCCAGCGGTACGGCCTCCAACGTGATGATTTATCTGGCTAAAGGTGATGTGGCGCTGTCAGTAACCATCTCTTCCGTTTCCGCGCTGGTGGGCGTCTTTGCCACGCCGCTGCTTACCAAACTCTATGTGGATACGCATATTCAGGTGGATGTTGTCGGGATGCTGCTGAGCATTGTGAAAATCGTCGTGGTGCCGATTAGCATCGGCCTGATTGTCCACCATACGATGCATGGCGTGGTGCGGCGCGTAGAGCCTTATCTGCCCGCTTTTTCTATGGTCTGCATTCTGTTGATTATCAGCGCCGTGGTAGCCGGCAGCCAGGGCTTTATCGGCTCGGTCGGTTTGGTCACCATAGTGGCGGTGATACTGCACAACGCTATTGGCCTGCTGGGCGGCTACTGGGGCGGCAAGGCCTTTGGCTTCGATGAGTCCACCTGCCGCACGCTGGCGCTGGAAGTCGGGATGCAAAACTCCGGGCTGGCGGCGACGCTGGGCAAGCTTTACTTCTCGCCGCTGGCCGCGCTGCCGGGCGCGCTGTTTTCCGTCTGGCATAATCTTTCAGGTTCGCTGCTGGCAGGCTACTGGTCCGGCAAACCCATCAAAAAATAGCCTTATCGCCTCCGCTCACTGCGGAGGCGTTACTCTTCATCCCGATCGTCGTCAGGCTGTTCCAGCACGCTGTAGGCTATCGCGCAGAACAGCGAGTTAAGCCGGTTCATATCGCCCAGCAGGCCCAGATGCAGCGAGCTGGTTTCTATACTCAGCACGTTTTGTTGATGCAGCCGGTCGACATGTTTGTGGGAATAGCGGCGATTCATAATGCGAAAACGATGCTTGGCGCGCCGTAGCCGTTTGGCGCTGGTGATGTCCCGAGATAAAAAGACCGAGAGGCTCAGACGCAGGTTGGTGGTGATTTGCTCAAGCAGCGTATCCAGCTCTGCCACGCCTTCCGCGGAAAACGCTCGTCGTGCGGTCAGCGACTTATCCGCCACGTCGCCGCTCATGCGTTCCAGCACATCGCCCGCCATTTCCAGGTTCAGCGCCATTTCAATGATCTCCGCCCAGCGGCGCGAGTCTTCTTCCGGCAAATCCTCTTTCGGCATCTGCGCCAGATAGAGCTTGATGGCGGTATAGAGCACGTCCACATCATCGTCCAGCCGCCGAACTTCACGCTCTTCGCGCAGTTCACCGTGCACCACCTTGCTGAAGCTGGTCAGCATTTGCTCCAGCACATCGCCTATCCGCAGCGTCTCTCTTGAGGCATTCGCCAGCGCCAGTGCGGGCGTATCCAGCGCGCTGCCGTCCAGATGTTTCGGCTTCAGCCGCAGATCGGTTTCCGGCTCTTCCCGAATGAGACGCCGGCATAAGCTTGCCATCAGGTCAGTAAAAGGCACCATGATCAGGCAACGGGTCAGGTTGTAGAAAACATGGAAGAAGATCACCAGCTCTTCGTCGTTAACCGGCAGCTTTTGCAACCACTCCGCCAACAGATCGATAAAAGGTAATACGATCAGCGAGCCGATAAATTTAAACAGCAGACTGCCTAACGCCACCTGTTTGCCGGCCGCGTTAGAGCCGCTGTTATTGAGCATCGCCAGCAGGCCGCTACCCAGGTTGGCGCCAATCACCAGACAGAGCGCGACCTTAAAGGAGATAACGCCGGTTGCGGTAAGCGTGGCGGTAATCAGCACCGCCGCCAGGCTGGAGTAGCTGATAATGGCGAAGACCGCGCCGATCAGCGCATCCAGCATCACATCGCCGGTCAGGGAAGAGAAGATCACTTTGACGCCTGCCGCCTGAGTGATTGGCGTTGCTGCCGCCACAATCAGCTGCAGCGCCAGCAGGATAAGGCCCAGCCCGATGCTGGCGCGACCAAGCTGACCAGCGCGCGTCTGCTTACGTCCCAGGAAGAAGACCACGCCGAAAAAGATAAACAGCGGCGACAGCCAGGAAAGGTCGAAGGTCAGGATACGCGCCATCAGCGCGGTGCCGACATCGGCGCCCAGAATAATCACCAGCGCCGGCGTCAGCGACACCAGCCCTTGTGCTACAAACGAAGTGACCAACAGCGTGGTGGCGTTACTGCTTTGCACCAGCGCGGTGACGCCAATACCCGCCACAAAGGCCATCGGTTTTTTCGTCATGCTGCGGCTGAGCACGCGACGCAAATCCGCGCCATAAACTCGCATAATGCCGGTCCGAACAATATGGGTTCCCCATACCAGCAGCGCCACGGCGGAAAGAAGATTAAGCAGGGTCAGCACCGATATCAACCTCACGGCTTCGCAATATCAATCGTTAGCGTTAAGTTTAGTCGCTTTGCCGAAAAAGCTTTTTTATCAGCGTGATATTATTGGAAAAGGTGGGAAATCGCGTACGCGGGCCACAGCCTCCCTGTCGACGATGGAAAGCGGCGGGAAAAGAACAGGGGCAGGATTTTTCGCCTGCCCGGCGTACCCGCTACTCCGCGTCATAGCCCAGGTTTGGGGCCAGCCAGCGCTCGACCTCGCTCACCGTCATTCCTTTGCGTCGCGCGTAATCTTCAATTTGATCGCGCTGCAGCTGGGCTACCGCGAAATACTTGCTTTGCGGATGGCTGAAGTACCAGCCGGAAACCGATGCGCCCGGCCACATGGCGAAGGAGTCGGTCAGCTTCATGCCGGTATGTTTCTCTACTTCCAGTAGCCGCCAGATTGTGGCTTTCTCGGTATGTTCCGGGCAGGCCGGATAGCCAGGCGCAGGACGAATGCCCTGATAGTTTTCGCGAATCAGCTCTTCATTGCTCAGATTTTCCGTGGGCGAGAAACCCCAGATAACTTTGCGTACGCGCTCGTGCAGGTACTCCGCGAACGCTTCCGCGAGGCGATCCGCCAGCGCTTTCACCATGATTTTGTTGTAGTCGTCATGGGCCATATCAAAAGCCTGCGCCAGCGAATCCTCTTCCAGTCCGCCAGTGACGGCGAAAGCACCCAGATAGTCCGCTTTGTGGCTGGTGGCTGGAGCGATAAAATCAGCCAGGCAGTAGTTGGCGAACTCCGCCTTCTCTGTCTGCTGACGTAAGTGATGACTTACTTGCAGGATTTCGCGACGCGATTCGTCACGGTAGATATGAATATCGTCGCCGACGCGGTTGGCCGGGAAAATGCCTGCCACGCCTCGCGGAGTAAGCGCCTGCTTCGCGCTCAGCTCGTCCAGCATCGCATTGGCATCGGCGAAAAGCCGCTTCGCCTCTTCTCCGACTACCTCATCCTGCAGAATGCGCGGATATTTTCCCGCCAGCGACCAGGTCATAAAGAAGGGCGTCCAGTCGATATAGTGACGCAGCGTTGCAATGTTAGCACTTACTTCGCTGATGCCCAGGCGGTGCGGTACGGGCGGCGTATAGGCTTCCCAATCCAGCGCCAGCGCATTAGCTCTTGCCACCTCGAGCGAGACCGGCGGCGTGCGCGGTTTTTTACGCGCGTGCTGGATACGCACCGTTTCATACTCTTTACGCGTGCGGACGACAAAGTCATCGCGCTGCGTGGCGGAAAGCAGCGCCGACACCACGCCGACCGTGCGTGAGGCGTTTTGCACATAGACCGTCGGGCCGCTGTAGTTCTGCTCGATTTTCACCGCCGTATGCGCTTTGGAAGTGGTCGCGCCGCCAATTAGCAGCGGCAGCGTGAAGCCCTGCCGTTCCATCTCTTTCGCCACGTTGACCATTTCATCCAGCGACGGCGTAATCAGTCCCGAAAGCCCGATAATATCGGCATTCTGCTCTCTGGCGGTTTTCAATATTTTGTCGCCAGGCACCATTACGCCGAGATCGATAATCTCGTAGTTGTTGCACTGCAGCACGACGCCGACAATGTTTTTGCCGATATCGTGCACGTCGCCTTTTACCGTCGCCAGCACGATTTTGCCGTTGCTGCTGCCCTTCTCTTTACTCGCCTCAATATAAGGTTCCAGATAGGCTACCGCCTGCTTCATCACGCGCGCGGATTTCACCACCTGCGGCAGGAACATTTTGCCTTCGCCAAACAGGTCGCCGACCACGTTCATGCCCGCCATCAGTGGCCCTTCAATCACCTCAATCGGTCGGTTGGCGTTTTGCCGGGCGGCTTCGGTATCTTCCTCAATAAATTCGGTGATGCCTTTGACCAGCGAGTATTCCAGCCGCTTTTCCACTTCCCAGCTGCGCCATTCCGCCTGCGGTCTGTTTTCGTCATCCGCCTTGCTGCCGCGATATTTTTCCGCCAGCGCCAGCAGCCGTTCGGTGCCGTCTTCGCGGCGATTAAGCACCACGTCCTCTACCGCGTCACGCAGTTCGGGCGCGAGATCGTCATAGATTGCCAGCTGGCCCGCATTGACGATCCCCATATCCATACCGTTACGGATAGCGTAATAAAGGAATACGGCGTGAATGGCTTCACGTACAGGATCGTTGCCGCGAAACGAGAAGGAAACGTTGGAGACGCCACCCGAAATCATGGCATGTGGCAGCTCGCGCTTGATGTCTTCGCAGGCGCCGATAAAGTCCATCGCATAGTTGTTGTGCTCCTCGATGCCGGTAGCGATGGCGAAAATATTCGGGTCAAAGATGATATCTTCCGGCGGGAAACCGACCTCTTCGATCAGGATTTTATAAGCGCGTCGGCAGATGTCGATTTTGCGTTCGCGCGTGTCCGCCTGTCCCGCTTCGTCGAAAGCCATCACCACCATCGCCGCGCCATAGCGCCGAACAAGACGCGCGTGATGCATAAAGGTTTCGATGCCCTCCTTCATCGAGACAGAGTTGACGATGCCTTTGCCCTGAATACACTGCAGGCCTTTTTCAATCACCTCCCATTTGGAGGAGTCGATCATCACTGGCACGCGGGCGATATCCGGCTCGCCAGCAATCAGATTAAGGAAGCGCACCATCGCCGCTTCAGCGTCCAGCATTCCTTCATCCATATTGATGTCGATGATCTGCGCGCCGCTCTGCACCTGTTGCAGCGCCACTTCCAGCGCCTCACTATACTTTTCTTCCTTAATCAGCCGCTTGAACTTAGCCGAGCCGGTAACGTTGGTGCGTTCGCCCACGTTAACAAATAGCGTTTCCGGGCTGATATTCAGCGGTTCAAGCCCGGCAAGGCGACAGGCCGCAGGCAGCGTTGGCCGCTGACGAGGCGCGATGCCTTCTACCGCTGCGGCCATTGCGGCGATATGTTCCGGCGTGGTGCCGCAGCAGCCACCGACGATATTCAGAAAGCCCGCCTGCGCCCATTCGCCAATCTGCTCCGCCATTATCCGCGCGTCGAGCTCGTATTCACCAAAGGCGTTGGGCAAGCCCGCGTTGGGATGAGCAGTGACATAGCTTTCGGCAATCCGCGACAGTTCAGCCACATACTGACGCAGCTCGTCCGGCCCCAGCGCGCAGTTCAGACCGAACGACAAAGGCTGCGCGTGACGTAGCGAATTGTAGAAAGCTTCTGTGGTCTGCCCGGAAAGCGTGCGACCGGAAGCATCGGTAATGGTGCCGGAGATCATCAGCGGCAGCGTGGCGCCTTGCGCTTCGAACTCGCTCTGCACGGCGAAAATAGCGGCTTTCGCATTTAGCGTGTCGAAAACGGTTTCAATCATGATGATATCAGCGCCGCCAGCCATCAAGGCTCGCGTGGACTCACGATAGGCTGCTACCAGCTGATTAAAAGTAACGTTACGAAAAGCGGGATCGTTGACGTCCGGCGAAATGGAACAGGTACGGTTAGTCGGCCCCAGGACTCCGGCCACATAGCGCGGCTTTTCTGGCGTACGCGCCGTCCATTCATCGGCGCACTCGCGGGCCAGCCTGGCCGCCGCAAAGTTGATTTCCGCCGACAGCGATGCCATATGGTAATCGGCCATCGCTATAGAGGTGGCGTTAAAGGTGTTGGTTTCCAGAATATCCGCGCCTGCGGCAAGGTAAGCGCGATGAATTTCGCCAATGACATCAGGACGCGTTAGCACCAGCAGATCGTTATTGCCTTTGAGATCGCTCTGCCAGTCGGCAAAGCGTTCACCGCGAAAATCCTCTTCGCTCAGGCGATAACTCTGAATCATCGTGCCCATACCGCCATCCAGCACCATAATGCGTTTTGCCAGCTGCTGATGCAGCGCTTCTGTTCTGTTCACTTTCGCCTCTTGCCTGCTCTGCGACACGCTGCCAGTCAGTCATACTGGCATAACTTTTCAGCACGTAAAAGCAGATGCCCCTGCTCGATGTCAACCCCATATAAGACATGGGCGTAATATTTTATATATTGTGATTAATATCACTTCTGAGAAATTTTAATGGGATTAATTTAGCAACCTCAGGAGGTGCCTGATGAAAATTTTTCCACAGAAGCCAAAAGGAATAGTGTTAAAACATAAAAACAGGAAAATATATTTTTTCCTTGAAATTATCGTCATATTATCCTGTGCTTTATTAGGGTATTTTTTATCATTTTTTGATATTTCCAGAGAGTTTTCTTTAGAACTAATAATCCTTATTACGCCATTAACTATTATTTTTATGGAGTACCTGTATAGAAAATTAATTTAATATTTTTACATCAAGGAATAGAAAATTAAAGTTTTATCTCGCAAAGAAACTAAAACGGTCGCTGGCGGAAATGCAAACTCTAACTATGAAGGTGGATGCGTATCAAAAGCTGCAAAAAATGCAGTACGTGGAGGTATGGCTGGCGGCATAGCAGGTGGTATAACTGGAGGATTAATGGGGCTACCCGCTGGCCCTGAGGGTATAATAGCAGGCGCAGCATTAGGCTATGTCAGGGGAGCAGCAGTGGAAGGTGTAAAATCTTACGTTAGCTGTTCATCCGGAAACGGCGGTGGCGGTGGTAGCGGTAGTAATTCATGTTCTTCAGGTTCAGGACAATGTAGCTGGTAGGATTTTATAATGCTTCTATTAATTCCCATACTACATCATTAAAAATAAAGCTCTTTTTACTTATAAAACCGTATCGGCGATAGAGTTACTGCTGACCATGAAAAAAAATTTATTTTTTTCATATCTACTTCTGACTAAAAGGCCAATATTTCTATTGGCCTTTTGCCTTTATTCCAGCGTTGGATTCATATGGCGCAGATCGAATGGTGTTATCTGATAGACATAGTAGTTCAACCAGTTGGAAAACAGTAGGTTGCCGTGGCTGCGCCAGCTGGCACGAGGCGGCAGCTCCGGATTATCCTGTGGGAAGTAGTTAAAAGGGACTTCCGGATTTAAACCCGCCTCATAATCACGATGATACTCGCCGGACAGCGTCAGCGCATCGTATTCAGGATGGCCGGTAACGAAAGCCAGACGTTTATCTTTGCTGGCGAAGAGATAAGCGCCCGTCTCTTCCGATTCCGCAAAAATCTCCAGATCCGTATAGTCGCGCAGCAGATGCGTCGGGAAATCCGCGTAACGTGAATGCGGTGCCAGAAAAGTATCATCGAATCCGCGTGTCAGTAGCGCATGCGGATGCAGGATCTTATGTTCATAAACGCCTGACAGCTTCTTTTCACGCGTCTGTTTAGGAATGCCATACAGAATATTCAGCGCGGCCTGAACCGCCCAGCAGACAAACAGTGTCGACGTCACGTGTTCCTTTGCCCAATGCAGTACGCGCTGGATCTGCGGCCAGTAAGCCACATCGTTGAAATCAACCAGGCCCAGCGGCGCGCCGGTGACGATCAGACCATCGTAGTTTTTATCCTGAATATCTTCAAAGTTACAGTAGAAATTGTTCAGGTGCTCCATCGGCGTATTGCGCGACTCGCGGCTATCGATACGCAGCAGCTGTATATCAATCTGTAGCGGCGAGTTGGAAAGCAGCCGTAAGAACTGGTTTTCCGTTTCAATCTTTTTGGGCATCAGATTCAAAACCAGCACTTTCAACGGGCGGATTTCCTGAGTGCTGGCCCGCGATGAGGTCATCACAAAAACATTTTCATTACGCAGAAAATTCACGGCTGGTAATTCATCGGGTACCCTAATCGGCATTGCCTGCTTCCTCAACTAACCATTTATACGTTTAGACATCCAGACAGCCAAAGATAGCGACTCTAGAAGGAAAAGTCGAGCACTCATCGCCTTGTTGAAAATGTTTCATCACCGTTAAAAGATCGATCATCGCACTTCACAGGCGAGGAGATTCGATTGGGTTGGGTTGGGTCGGGTTGGGTTGCGTTGGGTTGGAACATCCAGGACAGGCACCGGGTCGTCCGATTAGCTAAGAACTTTAGTTATTAAAAGCGGTTTTTGGGGTTACATATGCTTTCCACTCCCCAAAACGCAAAAAACCCCGACCGTAAGGTCGGGGTTATCGCAATTTGATGCCTGGCAGTTCCCTGGGCTCGCACGGGGAGGTTTTACCCCGCGACCACAACGGAAAAAGGCCCCGCGCATGCGCACGGGGCCTTTCCTTATTTGATGCCTGGCAGTTCCCTACTCTCGCATGGGGAGGCCCCACACTACCATCGGCGCTACGGCGTTTCACTTCTG
>NZ_JAKUMN010000002.1:550551-568874 GCF_037026505.1 Erwinia sp. CGal63 | reverse complement strand
CGGTTCAGCTTCCTGAACCTCTCAACCCGGCGGCCTGTAAGCCGTTGTTCCGTGTCGATGGAGGCGCATTATAGGGAGTTCTCGACGGCTGACAACCCCTAATTGCAAAAAAAGATCCGACCGTTCAAAAAAGCAGCTCAAACGGTTAAAAAGCGCTATTAACGTTCGTTAAACAGACAAAAATGGGCCCGAAGGCCCATTTTTATAAGTAACCCTGGTTACTGTCTGGCTACGATAGCGCCGTCCTGTACGTCCATCTCTATGGTTTTCCCCGGAACCAGCTGACCAGAAAGTATCTGTTGCGCCAGCGGGTTTTCGATCTGCTGCTGAATGGCGCGTTTTAAAGGCCTTGCGCCATAAACCGGGTCGTAGCCGTTTTCGCCCAGCAGTTGCAGAGCGGCATCGGAGATATGCAGCGCATAACCACGATCGGCCAGGCGGTCGTACAGACGCTGCAGCTGAATCTTCGCGATAGAGGCGATATGTTTTTCGCCCAGCGGATGGAAAACCACCAGCTCGTCGATACGGTTGATAAACTCCGGGCGGAAATGCTGCCCTACCACGTTCATCACCACATCTTTCATTTCCGCGTAGCTCAGCGCGCCAAAACGTTCCTGAATCAGGTCGGACCCCAGGTTAGAGGTCATGATGACGACCGTATTACGGAAGTCGACCGTTCTGCCCTGTCCGTCCGTCAGACGACCATCGTCCAGCACCTGCAGTAAAATATTGAATACGTCAGGATGCGCTTTTTCCACTTCATCCAGCAGGATGACGGAGTAAGGACGGCGGCGTACCGCTTCGGTCAGGTAGCCCCCTTCTTCATAGCCGACATAGCCTGGAGGCGCGCCTACCAGCCGCGATACCGCGTGTTTCTCCATAAACTCCGACATATCCAGGCGAACCATTGCGTCATCGCTGTCGAACATAAAGTTAGCCAGCGCTTTACAAAGTTCGGTTTTACCTACCCCTGTCGGGCCGAGGAACAGGAAAGAACCAATAGGCCGGTTCGGATCGGCCAGACCTGCCCGGCTACGGCGGATAGCGTTCGATACCGCTTCAACGGCCTCATCCTGACCTATCACGCGCTGATGCAGTTCCTGCTCCATACGCAGCAGTTTGTCACGCTCGCCTTCCATCATGCGATCCACCGGTATGCCGGTCCAGCGGGCCAGCACGTCGGCAATTTCCACATCAGTAACGCGGTTACGCAGCAGCCGCATGGTTTTCCCTTCCGCCTGCGTGGCGGCCGCCAGCTGTTTTTCCAGCTCCGGAATTTTTCCGTACTGCAGCTCCGACATCTGCGCCAGGTCGCCAGTACGGCGCGCCTGCTCCAGCGAAAGTTTGGCCTGTTCCAGCTCCGCTTTAATAGTCTGAGTGCCAGAAAGCGACGCTTTCTCCGCTTTCCACTCTTCTTCCAGCTCTGAATAGTCGCGCTCTTTCTGGCTCAGCTCTTCTTCCAGCATTTCCAGCCGCTTGATACTGGCGTCGTCCGACTCTTTTTTCAGCGCCTGCTGCTCCAGCTTGAGCTGAATGATGCGCCGCTCCAGGCGATCCAGCGCTTCCGGTTTGGAGTCGATCTGCATACGAATGCTTGAAGCCGCTTCGTCAATCAGGTCGATAGCCTTATCCGGCAGCTGCCGGTCTGCAATATAGCGATGCGACAGCGTAGCCGCAGCCACGATAGCCGGATCGGTAATCTGCACATGGTGATGCAGCTCATAGCGTTCTTTCAGCCCACGCAGAATCGCGATAGTGTCTTCCACGCTTGGCTCCGCCACGAAGACCTTCTGGAAACGACGCTCCAGCGCCGCGTCCTTCTCTATATATTGTCGATACTCATCCAGCGTGGTGGCGCCGACGCAGTGCAGCTCGCCGCGAGCCAGCGCAGGTTTCAGCATATTGCCTGCATCCATCGCGCCGTCCGCTTTGCCCGCGCCGACCATAGTGTGCAGCTCGTCGATAAAGAGAATGACGTTGCCTTCCTGTTTGGAGAGGTCGTTCAGCACGCCTTTCAGGCGCTCTTCAAATTCGCCGCGGTATTTAGCGCCCGCCACCAGCGCGCCCATATCCAGCGCCAGCACCCGACGGCCTTTCAGACCTTCCGGCACTTCGCCATTGATAATGCGCTGCGCCAGCCCTTCCACGATCGCGGTTTTACCCACGCCAGGTTCGCCGATCAGTACCGGGTTGTTTTTAGTACGGCGCTGCAGAACCTGGATGGTGCGGCGGATCTCTTCGTCACGCCCGATAACCGGATCCAGTTTGCCTTTCTCTGCACGCTCGGTGAGATCGATGGTGTACTTATTCAGCGCCTGACGCTGATCTTCCGCGCCCTGATCGTTCACGGTTTCGCCTCCACGCAGGTGGTCGATTGCCCGCTGCAGTTTTTCGCTGGTCGCACCGGCGGATTTCAGCAAATCAGCCAGCGATCCCCGCGAATCGAGCGCGGCAAGAACAAAGAGTTCAGATGAAATAAAGTTGTCGGCGCGTTTCTGCGCCAGTTTGTCGCACAGATTGAGCACGCGCACCAGGTCGGCGGAAGGCTGAACATCGCCATCGGCGCCCTCTACCTGCGGCAGTCGACTGATAGCCTGCTCAACGCCATTGCGCAGCGCGGAGACATCCACGCCAGCCGACGTCAGTAAAGGTGAAACGGAACCGCCTTCCTGTTTGAGCAGGGCGCTCATCAGATGCAGCGGTTCTATAAATTGGTTGTCGCGCCCAAGCGCTAAAGACTGGGCGTCTGCGAGAGCAAGCTGGAATTTATTAGTAAGACGATCCAGACGCATAATTCCCCCATTCAGGTCAAATTGCTACTGGAGATTAAATGAGGTCTTCCCTCAAATTTTCAAGTTAAGTGACCGGAATATTTTGGTGAAAAATAATACAGTCGGGATCGTCTTATGGCGACAGGTTAGCTCAGCCAGATCAAACTTGCCATTCGTCCCGTAACGCCGTCGCGTCGGAAGGAGAAAAATTGCTCAGGCTGCGAAAAGGTGCAAAGGCCTCCGCCTGAGATCTGGCGGACTCCCTGACGCTGCAATCGCTGACGGGCAAGCTGCCAGATATCGGCATAATATTTCTCGCCTGCCGCAGTAAAAGCAGCGGCATCGGCCGCATTCCGCGTTACAAAAGCTTCCCTGACTTCTGCGCCGACCTCGAAAGCCTGTGGGCCGATCGCCGGCCCCAGCCAGGCCATGATCTCTTGCGGCGGCGAGTCAAAAGCGGCCAGCGTCGCCTCAAGCACGCCGGCGCAGAGACCGCGCCAGCCCGCGTGGGCGGCAGCAATCTCTTTGCCATCCTGCGAGCAGAAAAGCACCGGCAGGCAGTCTGCGGTCATCACTGCGCAAACCGCGCCGGGCTGGCGCGTGTAAACGGCATCCGCCCGCAGCGAAGCAGGCTGTTCGCGGGTAAGACGAAGCACTTCGACGCCGTGCACCTGTTCCAGCCAGATCGGCATAGCGGGCAGCGCCGCCAGGGTAGCGAGAGTCTGCCGGTTTTGTGCGACCGCTGCAGAATCATCACCAACGTGCGCGCCCAGGTTCAGCGAATGCCACGGCGCCTCGCTGACGCCGCCCGTCCGCGTCGTGCTGCAGGCCCGCACGTTCGCGGGCATCTCCCATACCGGCTTAATCAGGCTCATTACCAGTCCAGCTGATCTTTAAATTCTTCGGTATCGGCTTTGAGTGCCTCAATCAGCTCAACCATATCCTGCGGCAGCGGCGCGTGCCACTCCATCTCAATACCGGTGACGGGATGATAAAGACGCAGCATAGTCGCATGAAGCGCCTGACGATCGAACTTGCGCAGCGTGCCGATAAAAGCCTCGGAGGCGCCCTTCGGCGGACGCGGTCGGCCGCCATACAGCGGATCACCCACCAGCGGATGGCTGATATGAGACATATGCACGCGGATCTGGTGCGTACGGCCCGTTTCAAGACGCAGGCGCAGACGAGTATGGGCGCGGAAGTGCTCCATAATGCGATAGTGCGTGGTGGCCGGTTTCCCCATCGGGTGAACCGCCATATGCGTCCGCTTAGTGGAGTGACGGCTAATCGGCTCGTTGACCGTGCCACCCGCTGTCATTCTGCCGATAGCAACCGCTTCATACTCGCGGGTGATTTCGCGCAGCTGCAGAGATTCGACAAGATGCGTTTGTGCCGGCACCGTTTTAGCGACCACCATCAGGCCTGTGGTGTCTTTATCCAGGCGATGAACGATGCCCGCGCGCGGCACGTCCGCGATGGCCGGATAGTGGTAGAGCAGCGCGTTAAGCACCGTGCCGTCAGGATTGCCCGCGCCCGGATGCACCACGAGATCGCGTGGCTTGTTGATCACCAGGATGTCGTCATCCTCATAGACGATATCAAGAGGAATGTTTTGCGCTTCCCAGCGCGCCTCTTCTTCTATCTCCGCGTCGATGGCGATTTGTTCGCCGCCGAGCAGTTTTTCACGCGGTTTGTCGATAATTACGCCGTTGACGCTGATGCGGCGGTCGAGAATCCACTCTTTTATACGAGATCTTGAATAATCAGGGAACAATTCGGCCAAAGCCTGATCTAAGCGTTGTCCGAGTTGCGATTCGGAGACCGTTGCGTTGAGTTTTACTTGTTGTGCCATAAACAGCTTCTTCGTTAACGTTGGGTTTTCACGGCGATGCCGTTTAATATAATGTGCTATTGTACCTGGTCACTATCGGGAGCTACATGGACAGCTTCCTGAATAACACTCTGAGGATAATCAAATCGTCATGACGCGTATGAAATATCTGGTGGCTGCAGCCACGTTGAGCCTGGCATTAGCGGGTTGTTCCGGCTCGAAGGATACGGTGCCCGATAGCCCGCCTTCCGAGATCTATGCCACAGCCCAGCAAAAACTGCAGGACGGTAACTTTAAAGGAGCGATAACGCAACTGGAAGCGCTTGATAACCGCTATCCGTTCGGGCCTTACTCCCAGCAAGTTCAGTTAGACCTGATCTACGCTTACTATAAAAATGCCGATTTACCGCTGGCTCAGGCCGCGATCGATCGCTTTATGCGTCTGAATCCGACCCACCCGAATATCGATTACGTGATTTATATGCGTGGCCTGACGGATATGGCGCTGGATGACAGTGCGCTGCAGGGCTTTTTCGGCATAGACCGTTCCGACCGCGATCCTTCACACGCGCGCGACGCCTTCCACGACTTCTCACAGCTGCTGCGCGGTTACCCGAACAGCCAGTATGCGACGGACGCGAGAAAGCGTTTGATCTATCTGAAAGACCGTCTGGCGAAGTATGAGCTTTCCGTGGCGCAATTCTACACTAAGCGTGAAGCTTATGTCGCTGTAGTTAACCGCGTTGAGCAAATGATGAAGGATTATCCGGATACGCAGGCGACTCGCCAGGCGCTGCCGCTGATGGAGAACGCCTACCGTAAGCTGCAGTTGACCGCCGAAGCGGACAAAGTGGCCAAAATCATCGCGACCAATCAAGCCTAATCTGAAAATGGCGGCGCTTACGCTGCCATTTTTTTCCCCGCTGCGCTGTTTCGCCAGGAGTTAACTTACCCATCATGCCTGCGAAAACGCGGGTCTACAAGCCTCTTCAACACGATTGCCAGCCTGTCTCACAAAACCGCCTTTCTTGACAAAAAGTGACAAAATAAGGTGATGCGAATCACGCAAACCCGCTTTTTCCAGGGTATGCTTACTCTACATTCGACGGAAATGAGTAGAGGTAAGTACTATGGTTTTAAACATTACCAGCAAGCAAATGGAAATCACTCCGGCTATCCGCCAACATGTCGAAGAACGTCTCGCCAAACTGGAAAAATGGCAAACTCATCTGATTAACCCGCATATCGTTCTTTCTAAAGAGCCGAAAGAGTATGTCGCTGACGCCACTATCAACACGCCGAATGGCCCGCTGGTCGCCAGCGCCAAACATGATGATATGTATGCGGCTATCAATGAGCTGATCGGCAAGCTGGAGCGCCAGCTGAACAAGGTTCAGCACAAGGGCGAAGCGAAACGCGCCCAGGCCAGTGTCAAAGACCTCAGCCCTATTGAACCGGATGCCATCGAGCAGAACAGTTAAAAAGATGACGACGCGCCTTTTCAGGCGCGTTTTTGTTTGTATGACGCCTTTTAACGCGAGCCTTTTTCTCTGCTTTCATCCCGCCTTTCACGTACGGAATTCATCAACTCGATATAACAATCGTCGCAAAGCTCATCGTCCCAGGCAAACAGCCGTTGAAAGAAGCGCCGCTTAACGCCGCACTCTGTACAATATTTTAAGGCGATAACGCTCATCAGACGGCGACGCTCCTTTCGACAGATGGCGGCAAACATTGTTCCTGAAGCTGTACAGCGGCAGATGCTGCGGAAATTTCCTCCAGCAGCTTAGTAACGGCTGAACAAACTGCGTCCACCGCAATATCGCTGACCTGGCGGCCTTGATGCAGTAAAACAGATTGAACGCCCAGCGGATGCCAGCGCCGATATTTTTCCGGGCGGGATTCAAACAGCGCCACCAGTGGAATTTGCAGCGCCGAGGCCAGATGAACCGGCGCGCTGTCAGCCGAAATCACTATATCCAGCTGCGTCATCGCCGCGATCAGCCCGGCTACGGTTTGCGTGGTTATGCAACGAACGCTGTTATTTCTCTGCCATTCGTCTGCGAGGGTTTCCTGCGGCGAAAGAACAACGATAATTTCGCAGTTCTCAGCAAACCTCTCGCTTAGCAACTGCCATTTTTGCAGCGGCCAGCGTCGCTCTGCGCTTTTATTGGAAACAAACAAGCCCAGTCTGGGTTTACGCTTTTCTCCCAGATAGTGCTGCCAGTATGCAGACTGCTTTTCACAGGGAAAAACGTACGGCCTTAGCTGCCTGATATCCGGCTTGCCCAGCTCCGGAACAAGCATAAAACCGGAAAGCGCTTCATGAAGCAGAGGGCGAGTCGCAACATGGGCTTCAACGCGATCGTCGAATTCAGTATCGGCGTTATGCCAGCGACAGTCGGCAACGTTCAATTGTCTGGCGAAATTGATGGCATTTTTATTCATCCCGCCATTGGGAATCACAAGCAGATCAAATTTCATCCCGCGCAAAGTTAAAATTAATTTAACTCTGTCTTTAAGGTAATTGAGAAAACCGGGCCTGATATTCTTTTCATAATTTTTTGAATATACGTAATGATGAACTCTGGCGATCGCAGGATTATTATCCAGTACGGACGCATTATATTTGTTGGCAAGAACATGAATTTCCGCCTGCGGCCAGCGCGTTTTCAGCGCCTGCAGCAAAGGCGTGGTACAGACCATGTCACCCAAAAAGTCGATACGAATCACCAGGATTCGCCTTATGGAATCTTTCTCCACGTCTATATCCCTTTTATAAGCTTTCTTTCCCTGAAATTAATGCTTATCGACGGCAAACTTTGCATTGTGCGCGCAGGATAATAGCAGATGCTGCTGACGCCAGGAAATTAAAAAATTATGAGCTAGCCATTATTAACAATGAAAACTATTATTTTATACTTATAATTTACACTGTTAATATATTTATAAAAATATAAAACCTGATAGTTTATTATAAGCGACAGACGAGCTGACGCCGGGCAAGTATAAAAACCCGACAACAGTGCCTTACCCGCGTTTCGCCTCTCTTAGCAACCTGCCAGGCCGCATGCCTACAGTCAAAGCGCGTTTTCTGTTGACAGCAATAAATTGCTGCGGTTATTTTAACCTTCTGACAATCATGGATACTCTGATGAAACAGCTGCCGTTTTTCTTCGCCTTCTTTTTTACCTTCCGCTAATCGGGAGGCAATTCGTCGTGTAAGAGAGAATGCGAAGACGAACAACAAGGCCTCCCAGTTGGGAGGCTTTTTTTTTATGAACATCTGACAGGTAGCCCTATGACCACCGAAAATCCCCTGCTGGGCCTGCGCGAAAAGATCAGCGCGCTGGATGAACAACTGCTGAGTCTGCTGGCCAGTCGCCGGGCGCTGGCGATTGAGGTCGCCAAAGCGAAGATGGCTACGCATCGTCCCGTGCGCGACATCGACCGCGAGCGCGATCTGCTGGAACATCTGGTTACGCTGGGCAAAGCGCACCAGCTGGACGCGCACTACATCACCCGCGTTTTTCAGCTGATTATTGAAGATTCCGTTCTGACACAGCAGGCGCTGCTGCAAAAACAGCTTAATCAGATCAGCGCGCAGTCGGCCCGCATCGCTTTTCTCGGCCCGAAAGGCTCTTATTCTCACCTAGCTTCGCGCAACTATGCCGCCCGCCATTTTGACAACTTTATTGAGTGCGGCTGCCTGAATTTCCGCGATATCTTTAATCAGGTCGAGACGGGACAGGCTGATTACGCGGTATTGCCTATTGAAAACACCAGCTCAGGTTCCATCAACGAAGTTTACGACCTGCTGCAGCAGACCAGCCTGTCGCTGGTTGGCGAGATGACGCTGCCTATCGATCACTGCGTACTGGTTGCGGGCAGCACGGATTTACAGCAGATCGAAACCGTCTACAGCCATCCGCAGCCTTTCCAGCAGTGCAGCGAATTTATCCATCGCTATCCACACTGGAAAATTGAATACACCGAAAGCACCGCCGCCGCGATGGAGCAGGTTGCCGCGCTGAACTCGCCGAAAGCGGCAGCGCTGGGCAGCCAGGCTGGTGGCGAACTCTATGGTCTGCAGGTGCTGGAGCGCAATCTGGCCAATCAGCAGCAAAATATCACCCGTTTCGTTGTTCTGGCGCGCAAGCCTGTTGAGGTCACGCTGCAGGTACCAGCCAAAACCACGCTGATAATGGCGACCGGACAGCAGGCAGGTGCGCTGGTGGAAGCGCTGTTGGTGCTGCGTCAGCATAATCTGGTAATGAGCAAGCTGGAGTCGCGTCCGATTAACGGCAATCCGTGGGAAGAGATGTTCTATATCGATTTTCAGGGCAACCTGCGTTCGGAAGAGGTGCAGCAGGCGCTGCGCGAGCTGACCGCTATTACGCGCTCGTTGAAGGTACTGGGCTGCTATCCCAGCGAAAACGTTCTGCCGGTCGAACCGCGATAGGTATTGCAGCAGCCGCTTCCCGGAGCGGCTGCAGTTGCTAACCATGTACCGTGAAGCCAGATCGCTCCAGTCTGGTTTGCCCTTTGCGCTGACTACTTCTTTATTACCTCGACCGGATCATTTCCTGTTTCGCGCTGACGCTATATTATTTCCTATATAACGATTATCAGGAAACAGTATGCGCACTCTTTTAAGCTCCGTTTTGTTGCTGGCAGCCAGCCTGCTCCCCTTCTCCGCCTTTGCCGATCGTCAGGTGACCGATCAGCTGGGTCGTCAGGTCACTCTTCCCGATCGCGTCGATCGCGTGGTGGTGCTGCAGCATCAGACGCTGAATCTGCTGGTGCAGCTGGATGCCACAAAAACAGTGGTCGGTATCCTCAGCAACTGGAAGCAGCAGCTTGGCGACGGTTATCAGCGGCTGGCGCCGGAGCTGACCACGCTGCCGACGCTGGGCGATCTGACTCATGTGGATGTGGAAAAGCTGGTCGCGCTGCATCCGCAGGTAGTCTTCGTCACCAACTATGCGCCGCAGGAGATGATTGACCAGATTCAGAACCTCGGCATCGCCGTTATCGCTATCTCGCTACGCGCCGACGATAAGCAGCAGAGCCGCCTCAATCCCGTGCTGGCTAACGAAGAGCAGGCCTATAACGAGGGACTAAAAGAAGGTATCCGTCTGATAGGTCAGGTGGTCAATCACCCGCAGCAGGCCGAAGCACTGATCAAAGCAACCTTCAGCCAGCGCCAGCTCACCGCTGAGCGGCTGAAGACTATCCCCGTTTCGCAACGCATTCGGGTTTATATGGCGAATCCCGATTTCACCACTTACGGTTCTGGCAAATATACCGGCCTGATGATGGCTCATGCCGGCGCGCTGAACGTGGCTGCCGCTACGGTAAAGGGCTATAAGCAGGTTTCTATGGAGCAGATCCTCGCCTGGGATCCTCAGGTGATCTTTGTCCAGGATCGCTATCCGCAGGTGATCGATGAGATCAATCAACAGCCCGCATGGCAAGCGGTGGACGCCGTAAAAAATCATCGGGTTTATCTGATGCCGGAGTATGCCAAAGCCTGGGGCTATCCGATGCCGGAAGCGTTAGCGCTGGGCGAACTGTGGATGGCGAAGAAGCTCTATCCGGAAAAATTCCGTGATATCGATATGCAAAAAAAAGCGGATGAGTGGTATCAGCGGTTTTACCGCACGCACTATACGGGCAGCAATGAATGACGATTTCCATTCTGGCTGCCGGCAGTCTGCGAAAAATCTGGCCAGCGCTGGCTAAAGCCTGGGATCGGCCCGTCGCTATAGAATTTGGGCCGGCAGGAGTGCTTTGCGAGCGTATTCGACAGGGCGAGCGCTGCGATCTCTTTTTGTCGGCCAATACGACTCACCCACAGTCGCTGCTGACGGCAGAGATTGCCAGCGAAGTCGCGGTCTTTACCCACAATCAGCTCTGCCTGAGCGTAAAGGATACACTGCTCAGAGGCAATCCAAACTGGCTTGAACTTCTTGCCGATCCGACACTGCGCGTCGCTACCTCGACGCCATTAAGCGATCCGTCCGGCGACTATACGTGGCAGCTTTTCGAGCGTATTGAACAGCATTACGCTGGTATGGGAACAGGCCTGAAGCAGCGAGCGCGCCAGCTGGTCGGCGGAGCGGACAGCCCGGCGGTGCCAGCTGGGGAATCGGCGGCAAGCTGGCTGCTGAACAGCGCTCGGACGGATATTTTTATTGGCTATCAAAGTTACGCCGCGCGGCCCGGCATTGCCGTTGTCGCTATTCCGCCGCCTTTTCAGGTTCGCGCCAGTTACGCTTTTGCCGTTTGCCATGCCGAAGCCAGCGCGCTGGCAGATTTTTTACTGAGCGCTCAGGCGCAGGCGATTTTGCAGCAAGGCGGGTTTCTTCCGCTTGTGGCGCAATAAAAAGGGACAAAAAAACCGGCCCTGAATCTGGCCGGTTTTTGATCTGAAGAGCTCTGCCCCGCGCCTTAAGGACGGCTGTCGTTGGCCTGACGCAGCAGCGAACGGCTTTCCAGTAAAAAGCGCTGGGCATAGTCGCCAAACCACTGTTCCACGCGGCGGAAGCTGTCGACAAAGGCCTGTTTGTCGCCCTTCTCCAACAGTTCGATTGCCTCGCCAAAGCGCTGATAGTAGCGTTTGATCAACGCCAGGTTGTTTTCCGAGGACATGATGATATCCGCGTAAAGCTGTGGATCCTGGGCGAACAGCCTGCCGACCATCGCCAGCTCCAGTCGGTAGATAGGCGACGAGAGCGCCAGCAGCTGCTCAAGCTGCACGTTCTCTTCCGCCAGATGCAGACCATAGGCAAAGGTGGCGAAGTGGCGCAGCGCCTGAATAAAGGCCATGTTCTGATCGTGCTCGACCGCGCTAATGCGATGCAGCCGCGCGCCCCAGACCTGAATTTGCTCCAGGAACCACTGATAGGCTTCAGGCTGGCGGCCATCGCACCAGACCACTACCTGTTTCGCCAGGCTGCCGCTGTCCGGGCCGAACATCGGATGCAGTCCCAGCACCGGGCCGCTATGCGCGGCCAGCATCGCCTGCAGCGGGCCGTTTTTCACCGAGGCGAGATCGACCAGGATACAGTCCTCAGGCAGCGGCGGCAGCTCCGCGATCACTTTTTCAGTCAGATGAATCGGCACGCTGATAATCACCATGCCGGCGTCCGCCAGCGTGCTTTCCGCCTGCGCCCAGTCCTCTTTATCCAGCGTTTTTACCTGATAGCCGGAAAGCGTCAGCATTTTTTCAAACAGGCGTCCCATTTTGCCTTTACCGCCGACGATCACTACCGGACGGAGGTCAGGCTGCAGGGTTTTGAAACCTTTATCGTTTTCGCTGGTGTAGGATTCCCGCATCACGCGACGCAGCACATCTTCAATCAGATCCGGCGGCACGCCAAGCAGTTCCGCTTCGCGGCGACGCGAAGCCAGCATAGAGGCTTCGCGCTCCGGAACGTAGATTGGCAGTCCGTAGCGGCTTTTGACCTCACCCACTTCCGCAACCAGACTCAGCCTTTTGGCCAGCAGATCGAGCAGCGCTTTATCAACTTCATCAATTTGATCGCGTAACGCGGTCAGTTCAGCCACCATAATTACCTCTCTTACGACAGACGCGCCGCCAGCACGCCGCCCAGCTCCCGATGAATGTTCTGCAGCAGCGTTTCGGTGGTTTCCCAGTTGATGCAGGCATCGGTGACGGAAACGCCGTAGCGCATGGCGCTTTTCGGCTGTTCGGAAGACTGGTTGCCCTCATGCAGATGGCTTTCCAGCATCAGGCCGATGATGGAATGGTTGCCGTCCCTGATCTGCGCGACGGCAGATTCAGCCACGCCTGACTGGCGGCGGAAGTCTTTATTAGAATTACCGTGGCTGCAATCTATCATTAGCGAGGGACGGAGTCCCGCCTGCTGCATCTCTTTTTCGCACTGCGCCACATCTTCCGGGCCGTAGTTAGGCTGCTTGCCGCCGCGTAAAATCACATGGCCGTCAGGATTGCCCCTGGTTTGCAGCAGGCAAACCTGACCGCTCTGATTGATGCCGACGAAACGGTGCGGCATAGCGGCGGCGCGCATGGCGTTAATCGCCGTTCCCAGGCTCCCGTCGGTGCCGTTTTTAAAGCCAACCGGCATCGAGAGGCCGGAAGCCATTTCGCGGTGCGTTTGCGACTCCGTGGTGCGCGCGCCGATGGCTGACCAGCTGAAAAGGTCGCCCAGGTATTGTGGGCTGTTTGGATCCAGCGCTTCCGTCGCCAGCGGCAGTCCCATTTCCACCAGATCTACCAGCAGGCGACGCGCAATGTGCAGGCCGGCTTCCATATCGAAAGAGTTATCCATGTAAGGGTCGTTAATCAGCCCTTTCCAGCCGACGGTGGTGCGCGGTTTTTCGAAGTAGACGCGCATGACGATATAGAGCTGATCCTTGAGCTGGTCAGAGAGCGCTTTCAGATGACGCGCGTAGTCCAGCGCCGCCTCGGTGTCGTGGATGGAACAGGGGCCGCATACCACCAGCAAACGATGATCCTTACCACTGATGATGTCAGAGATAGTCTGACGGGAAGCGGCGATTTGCGCCTGCTGAGCGTCAGTAAGCGGGAACTTGTTTTTCAGCTCCTGCGGCGTAATCAAGATTTGTTCGTCGGCAATATGAACGTTGTTCAGCGCATCTTGTTGCATGGTGGTCCCCTGGTCAGCCCGTAATTAAGATGTTGAACACTGTATCAGATACGGTACAGAAAACAATCCATCACTGTACAGTAAAATTACCACAAAGGTTAAACAACAAGTGGTATCCATTATTAATTATTTAAAATCAAATATATATAAAGTAACCCTCAGGTGTGCGTCGCCTCTTTTCGTACAATAATCTTTACACCGCTCAATCAAAAAGGAAGAGATTGCGGAACACTGCAAGCTCTTTAAGCCGCTAAAATCCAGTAACAAATACAGACTTTTGTTGCTGCAGATTTAGCACTGGTTTCAGCCGCTCTCTGCTCTGTCCTCTGGCGCAGGCCGTGACACCCTTCGCGCATTGACAGGATGAAAACGTTTTTTTCGCGTAATAAGCCTGTTATTAATAATGAGCGTTCAGCAAAAATCAGCCTCAAATTCAGAGAGCTATAAGGAGCGGTTATGCAGATTGTCTTACGTCCTTATCAAAATGAGGATGCCGGGTGTTTCGCTCAGGCGGTCAACGCGTCGCTGGATACGCTGCGGCCGTGGCTTCTTTGGGCGCATGAGGGGTTTAGCGAAGAAGAAGCTCGCCGCTGGTTTGCCGCCACGCATACGCTGCGCGAGAAAGGCGAAGCCAACGAGCTTGGGCTGTTCGCGGAAGATGGCCGACTGCTGGGCGGCGCGGGCTTACGCTACTCTGCAGATCAACAAAATTTTTGCTCGCTAGGCTATTGGGTGCGCAGCAGCGAGCAGCGCCAGGGCATCGCCAGCCAGGCCGTGCGGCATTTGCTGGAACTGGCCTGGCGAAACCCGGAAAGGGATACGGTCGAGATCCTGGCAGTGGCGGAAAATCTCGCCAGCCGCGGCGTGGCGGAGAAATGCGGCGCAGAGTTCAAAGGCATTAAATATGGCCTGATTGTGCTGGACAGCGGCCCGGTCGATACCGCTGTCTATCACTTCTACCGTTCCTGAGTCGCCATTAGCGCTCGCGCAGCGCTTCTTTGGCTTTATTTAGCGGTTTCAGGCAATTCAGCACGCTTTTTTGCCCGGTTTTGATATCCATCGTCGCAATCATTCCCGGCACAATCGGAAAGGTTTTGCCGTTTTTGTTTACCAGGCTGCCGTTTTTATTGCGGATATAAACGCGATAGTAGTAAACGTCTCTTTTGACCTCGTCCTGCAGCGTATCGGGAGAGATCATCGTGACTTCGCCCTGCAGGCCGCCATAGATGGAGTAGTCATAGGCGGTGATTTTCACCAGCGCTTTCTGGCCGGGATAGATAAAGGCGACATCGCGCGGCGAGATGCGCGCCTCAATGACCATCGCGTCAGACAGCATCGTTAAATTATCCCCCGATTAGTTTAAATGCAGAATGGGGATTGCCGGTAATAAGCAGAAGAGACTTTCAACAGAATTTCCATTGCTATTCAGGCGGATACTAATTTTCAAAAAGCGGGTAAAATAATTACGTTTGTCTCAGCTACGCTTTGCCATAAAAATCCTCCCCAGCCTCTTTTAGCCGTTATGTCGCGGGACAGAACCGTATAAAAGAGCCATTGCATTTACATTCAGGTTACATGCCTCCTGTAAAGTTCCAGTCAAATAAAAACTCAGGGATTTCTTATGTTACCGTCCAAAAAAAGCCTAAAAATTTTGGCGATCTATAATGAAAAGTTGGTGTTCAACACTGACGTTAGCTCAAATGATTTACAAGGTTCTCTGGCGGCGAATATTAAATTCGCTCAAAGCCAAATCATTCCGGCAACGGTAAAAAAAGGTGACAGACAACCGCACCTGATCGGTAATCGTAAAACGCTATTACTGGTTAAGCCTCTGGAAAGTGTCGATCGGCTGCAGGTTACCGTGGTTAACAGGGAAAACGAGGTTTTAGGTTCACTTCAACTTGCCCGACCGGAACAATTGCCGTCGACCGCCTATCAGATTGATAACGTTCCGGATGATATTGATTTTAATCCGCTGCCCGGCTCCACTACCATCATTAACAGCAGCGACCAGCTGGCGCAGCTTAGCGAGCCTGATGCTTCATTTTTAAAAGAACAACTGCGGGAAAACTCGCTGTTGGAAATTCAGACAGCCGATGGCCGATGGACTCGCAATATCTATCTGCCGGAAGGCACCGAGCTGGAAAATAAAGTTATCCGTTTCCGCTCAAATGCCGGCTACACCTCGACGGTTATCTATAGCGGTCGTAACGCCACTATTTCTCGGGGAGAAACCTGGCTTTTCAAATACCTGGCCGGACAGTGGGTGCGCGATGGAGAACTGGAAAATCAGGGCCTTGTCTATGCCCTGAACACCTGGAGCGTTGAACTCCCTGCCAGCTGGATAAAGCCTGGCATTGCTCTGCATTTTGCCAGCGGCAACCTGAGCGGGAAATTAGAGAATATTCGTGTCGGTGCGCCGACTGAACTCTTAATCCATACCATCGATATCGGTATGCTGACTGCTCCGCGTAACCAGTTCCTGTTTGCACAGGATCCTGAGGCGCATCGGGAATATTTCCAGACCGCGCCGATATCACGCATGATTATCAGCAACTACCAGTCTCTTCACCTCACTGAAGTGATGTTGCCTGATGGGCAATTACTGACGGATTTTGATCCCAGCCAGGGTGGCGTACACAGCGGCACCATGCGCCAGAGAATAGGTAAAGAGCTGATTTCTCTTGGCATAAACCATGCAAACTACGGCATTAACTGCTCGGAAGGCGCAGGCGAATGGACGCCTTATCTGGCAGGCCAGCTCACGGCGCACAACAGCGTTGGCAAATATGCTAACGGAACGGTGATCCATGGCCTCTCCGGCGGCGCAGGTATGGTGACGCTGGAAAATTCCTTAGGCAACGAGTTTAGTCATGAAGTCGGCCACAATTACGATCTGGTTCATTATCCGGGCGATTTCGATGGCTCTGTTCATCAGTCCGCCGACTCCATCAATTCAACCTGGGGCTGGGATAAGGATCGGCGGAAATTTCTGCCAAATTTTAAACCCTCTATTACCAATAAACCCTCCTGCTATGAGGGCGTATGCCAGGCAACCTTCCACGGTCGCTCTTTTGGCTTTGATCCTATGGCTGGCGGCGAGCCAATGGCGTCAATTAACCGCTTTACGCTCCATACGCCTTATACCGCCGGCCAGGCGCAGGAATTTATGGAGAAAAAAGTCGTCTTTTCCGCCGATTCTGCAACTGGCTTCAGAAAGTGGGATAACAATACGCAACGGATGGAACCTTATTTTCACCGCATCGATACGGTTAGCGGCGTCACGGCTTCTAACAGTGATTTAAGCGCAAATACGCTTACTGCTTTATTCCGCACTTCAGGGTTAGTCAACGTAACAATGGCAGATGGCAACTGGGCTAAAGATATAAACCTGCCTTTGGCTTCTGTGGAAAATAAAGACTGTATATTTACCTTACGTCATCAGGCAACGTATAACAGTACGCTTTTTATCAATGGCACCTCAATTCAGGTTAACAGCGGTTTTAGTAAAAATTTTTATTCCAATGGGAATATCTGGCAGGAATGCCTGATAATCAATTCCCATACCACGCGGACTATCGCATCCAATGAACATTTAAGCCATATCTTTCTGACGGATCTTCTCTCCCGATTTACCTTAACGCAAATCATTTTAAATGATGGCGACTGGGTACCAATCATGGAGATTCCCCCTGCATCAGCCCAGAATAATCAGCGTATTATCTCTGTTGAAAATAACGCACTGGAAGAGTCAATTATCTACATCAACGGCCTGAGCATAGAAATACTGCCTGGTCATAAAAAGCTATATATTTCCGATGGTGGCAGATGGCTTGAAGAACAGGTGGTGGTTGATATCAGTAAGCCGGTTAAACCGAAGCAGTTCGGCGTCCCGGTTACGACTCTGGTCGGTTATTACGATCCTCAGGGTATTTTGCCAGACTATATTTATCCGGCTCTGCATGGCGCTTATGGTTTTATCTATAACGATGACTCAGATGATTTAAACGATACGGATTGCCAGCTATGGGTTGAATCTGCAGAAGGTTTACAGCGCTTTAAACTCGATAATAGCCGTATTCGGAGCAATGTAATGAACAAATTTCATATCAATATCGCGCAATCTGAGCAGCCTCAGACAGTTACTATTATGCGTGATGGCAAGGCCGTCTGCCGTCGTACTATCGAGCCAGCCAGCACATCGCTTACCTGGACCGTAAACGGCGAAAGCGATAATGCCGCACTTCCTTCACCGGTCGAGCCATCGACCGCGCCGGGCAACCTGCGCTGTACCGCCGTGACCGCCAGCGGCATCAGCCTGGCCTGGGATGCCGCCGTAACACGCGGCACGCTGGAATCCTACAGCATTTTCCGCAGCGAGAACGGCGGCGTTACCAGCGTGATCGCCAGCGTGCCGGCGTCGCAGCTGACTTACAGCGATAACGGCCTGAAGGCCGACACCCGCTACAGCTACTTCGCGGTGGCTTACGATGTGGAGGGCAGAATGTCGCCGAAGAGCAATACGCTGACGCTGAGCACTGAGGCACTTCCGGTTACCGCGCCAACCGCGCCGGGCAACCTGCGCAGCACCGCCGTCACCGCCAGCAGCATTAGCCTGGTCTGGGACGCTTCCGTCACCAACGGTTCGCTGGAGTCTTACAGCCTCTTCCGCAGCGAGAACGGCGGCATCACCAGCGTGATCGCCAGCGTGCCTGCGTCGCAGCTGACCTACCGCGATACCGGCCTGAAGGCTGAAACCCGCTACAGCTACTTCGCGGTGGCTTACGATGTTGAGGGCAGAATGTCGCCGAAGAGCAACACGCTGACGCTGAGCACTGAGGCACTTCCGGTTACCGCGCCAACCGCGCCGGGCAACCTGCGCAGCACTGCCGTGACCGCCAGCAGCATCAGCCTGGCCTGGGACGCCTCCGCAACACGCGGCACGTTGGAGTCCTACAGTATCTTCCGCAGCGAGAACGGCGGCGTTACCAGCGTGATCGCCAGCGTGCCTGCGTCGCAGCTGACCTACCGCGATACCGGCCTGAAGGCTGAAACCCGCTACAG
>NZ_JAKUMN010000002.1:538845-550452 GCF_037026505.1 Erwinia sp. CGal63 | reverse complement strand
TCTACTTCGCGGTGGCCTACGATAACGAAGGCAGAATGTCGCCGAAGAGCAATACGCTTGCAGTGAATACCAGCGCGCTTCCGGTTACCGCGCCGGGCAACCTGCGCAGCACCGCCGTCACCGCCAGCAGCATCAGCCTCGCCTGGGATGCCGCCGTAACAAGCGGTACGCTGGAGTCCTACAGCATCTTCCGCAGCGAGAACGGCGGCGTTACCAGCGTGATCGCCAGCGTGCCGGCGTCGCAGCTGACTTACAGCGATACCGGCCTGAAGGCCGATACCCGCTACAGCTACTTTGCGGTGGCCTACGATGTGGAGGGCAGAATGTCGCCGAAGAGCAATATGCTGTCGGTAGCTACCCTGGCGTCAGCCGGCATACGTGAATGGGCGCTTAATGAAACCTATGCCGCCGGAGAAGAAGTTGTCTGGCAAAACAAACGATGGATCTGCCTACAAACGCATACCGCCTGGGTTGCTGAGTGGGCGCCAGGCGGATCGGATTCAGCCACGCTGTGGCGAGCTGCCTGATCAAAATGGAGCCAAAAGGAATTGGCTCTCTTTAAGTCCCTTTTCCGAAAACACGGTATCCTGATTGTCAGGATGCCGCTCAACTTATAGCATGCTCTTTTCTCTCATCCGGAAATAAAAATGCGTGCTCTCCGTCTTGCCCTTGTAGGTGATTACCGTCCTGAAGCCGTCGCTCACCAGGCTATTCCCGGCGCTGTTCGGCTGGCGGCCGATTCGCTCAACCTTCCCGTCACCGCCGAATGGCTGCCTACCGAAACCCTTACCTCGCCCGCTACTCTGCAAAGCTTCGACGCCATCTGGGTCGTTCCCGGCAGCCCTTATAAAAACGATGATGGCGCGTTTATGGCTATCACTTACGCGCGCGAAAATAACGTGCCGTTTCTCGGCTCCTGCGGCGGCTTTCAGTATGCGCTGATTGAGTATGCACGCCACGTAATGGGCTGGCACGATGCCGCTCATGCTGAAACCGACAGCACAGGCCGAATGGTTATCGCGCCGTTGAGCTGCTCGCTGGTGGAACAAACCGGCGATATTGTTATCGCTGGCGATTCGGCGATGGCAAAGGCCTATGGCAGGCTCAGCACGCATGAGGGCTATCATTGCAATTTTGGCGTAAACCCCGATTTCGTTGCTGAACTGGCCGATTATCCACTGCGTATCAGCGCGTGGGATAGTGAAGGCGACGTGCGAGGAATAGAGTTGCCGGAGCACAGATTTTTTGTCGCTACGCTGTTTCAGTCGGAGCGAGCTTCGCTGCGTAATGAAATTTCGCCGCTGGTGGCGGCATTAATAAAGGAAGCCGCGCAAAGATAAAATTGTCAGAAAGCTGCTATCGCGAGCGCAGCTAGAGCTGGATTGCCCTGTGTCAGGCTGCTCTAAAAAGAAGATGCCGCGTAGCGCGCATAAAAAAAGGGCCAGTCTTACGACCGGCCCTTTATTTGGTATTAACTTAGGATGCTGCTTTAGCGCCCAGACGTTCTTTGATACGTGCAGACTTACCGGTACGCTCACGCAGGTAGTACAGTTTGGCCTTACGTACGGCACCACGGCGTTTAACAGCGATGCTGTCGATTACAGGTGAGTGAGTCTGGAAGACACGCTCAACACCTTCGCCGTTAGAAATTTTACGAACGGTGAATGCAGAGTGCAGACCGCGGTTACGAATAGCGATAACCACGCCCTCGAATGCCTGCAGACGCTTCTTGGAGCCTTCAACAACCCATACTTTCACTTCCACGGAATCGCCCGGACGGAATGAAGGTACGTCCTGTTTCATCTGCTCTTGTTCGATTTGCTTGATAATGTTGCTCATAATTAAATCTCTTATCCTGGGTAAACTGATATTCAGGCGCCGCGGCTAAAGCCCGGATTGCCCATCATCGTTATGCTGCTGTCTGAAGTCCTTTTGGAACTCCTTCAGCAACTTTGCTTGCTCTTCAGTCAGAGCCAGGTTTTCCAGAAGTTCAGGTCTTCTTAGCCAGGTACGGCCCAGCGACTGTTTCAGACGCCAGCGGCGAATTTCGGCATGGTTGCCCGACAGCAGAACCGGCGGAACCTCCATCCCTTCCAACACTTCAGGTCGGGTGTAGTGCGGACAATCCAGCAAACCGTCGGAAAACGAATCTTCCTCGGCTGACGCCTGCTTGCCCAGTACGCCAGGTATAAACCGGGCGACCGAATCAATCAGCGTCATTGCCGGCAGTTCCCCACCGCTGAGTACGTAATCCCCAATCGACCACTCTTCATCGATTTCAGTCTGGATAACGCGCTCATCAATCCCTTCATAGCGACCACACACCAGAATTAACTTCTCGCTGGTCGCCAGCTCGCAAACCCCGTTTTGATCGAGTTTGCGACCCTGAGGTGAAAGATAAATCACCTTAGCGCCTTCTCCTGCCGCCGCTTTTGCTGCGTGGATGGCATCCCGTAAGGGCTGAACCATCATTAGCATTCCCGGTCCGCCGCCGTAAGGACGATCGTCCACGGTACGGTGCCGGTCGTGAGCGAAGTCGCGAGGACTCCAGCTCTGAATGCTGAGCAGGCCATTTTTTACTGCCCGGCCAGTTACTCCGTATTCGGTAATCGCGCTAAACATCTCCGGGAACAGGCTGATTATGCCTATCCACATCGAGTGCGCCGGAGTGTTACCGTCTTGTCCGGAGCTCAAAAACCAGGATCCCAATCTACTTTAATGGTGCCGGTAGTGAGATCGACATTCTTGATAACCTGTCCATCAAGGAACGGAATCAGCCGCTCCTTCGCACCAAACGCATCCTTCAGGTTTGCCTTCACGACGAGCACGTCGTTTGAACCGGTTTCCATCATATCGATGACTTTGCCCAGCTCATATCCTTCGGTGGTGACTACCTGGCAGCCCATCAGGTCTTTCCAGTAATAGTCGCCGCTTTCCAGAGGAGGCAGCTGCGTCGCGTCTACCACAATTTCGCAATTGGTGAGTAGCGTGGCCGCATCACGATCGTCAACGCCTTTGACCTTGATGATCATGTCCTGATTGTGGCGCTTCCAGCCTTCCAGCTCGATAAGCTGCCATTGACCCGCCCGCTGGATAAACCAGGGTTGGTAGTCAAAAATGCTTTCAGCATCTTCGGTGGAGGAAAACACTTTGAGCCAACCACGGATACCGTAGGCCGATCCCATCTTCCCCAGAATTAACGGGTTAGCGGGCGGCTGGGCGGTGTGTTGCTTGCTCATGTTGACCACCGTGACAGATTAAGCTGCTTTCTTAGCTTCTTTGATCAGCGCGCCAACGCGATCAGAGAGAGTAGCGCCCTGGCCAACCCAGTGCTCAATGCGGTCCAGATCCAGACGCAGCGCTTCAGCCTGACCAGATGCGATCGGGTTGAAGAAACCAACGCGCTCGATGAAGCGACCGTTACGTGCATTGCGGCTGTCAGTGACAACTACCTGATAAAACGGACGCTTTTTAGCGCCGTGACGTGCCAAACGAATTGTTACCATAACATCCTCTTAAGTTAATAAAACAACCGGGCCCCATTGAGGGAACGGGGCCCGGGTGCAATATAAAAAGCCCGAAAATTTTACTCATTTTGGCGCAAAAAGCAATCTAATTCGCCCGAGCGCTTTTCGGACCCGCTTAACGACCCGGGAAGCCCGGCGGCATCATACCTTTCATGCCGCGCATCATCTTCGCCATGCCGCCCTTCTTCATCTTTTTCATCATGCGCTGCATATCGTCAAACTGTTTTAACAGACGGTTGACGTCCTGCACCTGCATACCGGAACCCGTAGCGATACGACGCTTACGGGAACCTTTGATAATCTCTGGCTTCTCGCGCTCTTTGCGCGTCATGGAGTTGATCATCGCTTCCATGCGCACCAGCACCTTGTCGTCCATCTGTGACTTAACGTTGTCCGGCAGCTGGCCCATGCCCGGCAGTTTGCCCATCAGGCTCGCCATGCCGCCCATATTGCGCATCTGCTTAAGCTGCTCCAGGAAGTCGTTGAGATCGAAACCGTCGCCTTTTTTCAGCTTGCTGGCGAGTTTCTCTGCCTGCGCGCGGTCGACTTTGCTTTCGATATCTTCGATCAGCGACAGCACGTCGCCCATGCCCAGAATGCGGGAAGCGATACGATCCGGATAGAACGGCTCCAGCGCCTCGGTTTTTTCGCCGACGCCCATAAATTTAATCGGCTTGCCGGTGATATGGCGGATAGAGAGCGCAGCACCGCCACGCGCATCGCCATCGACTTTAGTCAGGACAACGCCGGTCAGCGGCAGCGCTTCGTTAAACGCCTTCGCCGTGTTCGCCGCATCCTGACCGGTCATGGCGTCGACCACAAACAGCGTTTCTACCGGATTAATCGCGGCGTGAACCTGCTTGATTTCGTCCATCATCGCTTCGTCGACATGCAGACGACCAGCGGTATCCACCAGCAGCACATCGTAAAACTTCAGCTTTGCCTGCTGCAGCGCGTTTTTCACGATGTCGACCGGCTTCTGGCTCAGATCGGACGGGCAGAAATCGACGCCGACCTGCTCCGCCAGGGTTTCCAGCTGTTTGATCGCCGCCGGGCGATAAACGTCGGCGGAAACCACCAGCACTTTTTTCTTGTGCTTTTCGCGCAGGAATTTACCCAGCTTGCCGACGCTGGTGGTTTTACCCGCGCCCTGCAGACCCGCCATCAGCACTACGGCTGGCGGCTGAGCGGCCAGATTGAGCGTGTTGTTTTCGGCGCCCATCGCGGCGACCAGCTCATTCTGCACGATCTTCACGAACTCCTGACCCGGCGTCAGGCTCTTGTTGACGTCGTGACCCACGGCGCGCTCTTTGACGCGGCCGATAAAGTCACGCACTACCGGCAGCGCAACGTCCGCCTCAAGCAGCGCCATGCGCACTTCGCGCAGGGTGTCCTTAATGTTGTCTTCTGTCAGCCGTCCACGGCCACTGATATTGCGCAGGGTTTGCGACAATCGGTCGGTTAAATTATCAAACATCGTCTCTCGCTCAACGTAATGAGAGGTCGCCAGGCGACACAATGGCGCGGATTATAACATGAAGCCGCTGCGATCTCAGCCATCCGAGTTGAGATCGTTTGGAGCCAGCGGCTGCTGGCGCTATACTGCTTTTTTTCATAGCCTTGCCGGTACCACCTATGTCTGTTTTTGCGATTCTGGCGCTGCTCGCCTACTCTTTCAGCCTTGCCCTGATTATCCCCAGCCTGCTGCGCAAGCAGAGCGCGTGGCGACGTATGGCCGTCGTCTCCGCCGTGGTGGCGCTGATCTGTCATGGCGTGGCGCTGGAACAGCGTATCTTTCCGGTGGAGAGCGGCCAGAACCTGAGCCTGTTGAATATCGGCTCGCTGGTCAGCCTGCTGATCTGCGCCATTATGACCATCGTGGCCTCGCGCAACCGCGGTTGGATCTTGCTACCCGTGGTCTACAGCTTCGCGCTGATCAACCTGGCGTTCGCTACCTTCGTGCCGAACGCTTTTATTACCCACCTGGAAACCACGCCGGGCATGATGGTGCATATCGGGCTGGCGCTGTTCGCCTATGCTACGCTGATGATTGCGGCGCTCTATGCGCTGCAGCTGGCGTGGATAGACTGGCTGCTGAAGAACAAGAAATTGGCCTTCAGCAAGGATATCCCGCCGCTGATGACCATAGAGCGCAAGATGTTTCATATCACGCAGGTTGGCGTAGTACTGCTGACGCTGGTGCTCTGCACCGGCCTGTTCTATATGCACGATCTTTTCAGCCGCGAGAACGTCGATAAGGCCGTGCTGTCGATTCTCGCCTGGTTTGTCTATATCGTTTTACTCTGGGGTCACTATCATGAAGGCTGGCGCGGACGTCGCGTGGCCTGGTTCAACTGCGGCGGCGCGTTTCTGCTGACCATGGCCTATTTTGGCAGCCGTATGCTGCAGCACGTTTTGACCTCCTGATCCTCCACTACAAGGAACTCCCTCGTTGGAACAAGTTTCAACCACCACGCTGATTATTATTCTGGTCGTTATGGTGCTGGTGTCGGCGTGGTTCGCCGGCTCCGAAACCGGCATGATGACGCTTAACCGCTACAAGCTGCGCCATCAGGCGAAAAACGGCGACCGCGCCGCCCGTCGTGTAGAAAAACTGCTGCGCCGGCCCGATCGCCTGCTCAGCCTGGTGCTGATCGGCAACAACCTGGTGAATATTCTGGCCTCCGCGCTGGCGACCATCGTGGGGATGCGCCTGCACGGCGACGAGGGTGTGGCGATCGCCACCGGTATTTTGACCTTTGTGGTACTGGTGTTTGCCGAAGTGCTGCCGAAAACCGTGGCCGCGCTCTATCCTGAAAAAGTCGCGTTCCCCAGCAGCTGGCTGCTTGGCCCTTTGCAGATCGTGATGCTGCCGCTGGTCTGGCTGCTGAACACCATTACCCGCATTCTGATGCGCATGGTTGGCATGAAAACCGACAGCGCCGCCAACTCCGCGCTCAGCAAAGAGGAGCTGCGCACCATCGTTTATGAATCGCGCTCCCTGATGTCGCACCGTAATCAGGATATGCTGCTTTCCGTGCTGGATTTAGAGAAGGTTAACGTCGACGACATCATGGTGCCGCGCAATGAGATTGTCGGTATCAACATCAACGACGACTGGAAGTCGATTGTCCGCCAGCTGACCCATTCACCGCACGGCCGCATCGTGCTCTATCGCGATTCACTGGACGACACCATCAGTATGCTGCGTGTGCGGGAAGCGTACCGCCTGATGACGGAGAAAAAAGAGTTCACCAAAGAGGTGATGCTGCGCGCGGCAGACGAGATTTACTACGTGCCGGAAGGAACGCCGCTTAACGTGCAGCTGGTTAAATTCCAGCGCAATAAAAAGAAAGTGGGTCTGGTCGTGGACGAGTATGGCGATATCAAAGGCCTGATCACTATCGAAGATATCCTTGAAGAGATAGTGGGCGATTTCACCACCTCGATGTCGCCGACGCTGGCAGAAGAAGTGATGCCGCAGAACGACGGTTCCGTGCTGATTGAAGGCAGCGCTAACGTGCGCGAGCTGAACAAAGCCTTTAACTGGCAGCTGCCGGAGGAAGAAGCGAGAACGGTTAACGGTATGATTCTGGAAGCGCTGGAAGATATTCCGCTACCGGATACGACCGTGCATATCGGTCACTACGCGATAGATATCCTCGACGTGCAGGAAAACATGATTAAGCAGGTTCGCGTTACGCCGCAGAAATCGCTGCAGGAGTCGGTGGGTTCCTGACGGCTTTACGCCAGTAAAACAAAACCGGGTTTCTACAGAAGAAACCCGGTTGGCTGACTAGATGTGCAGTTCCTGCAGCTTCTCTTTCGGCAGCGCCAGCTCGTCGTTATGGTTCACGCCGATGTCGTGCTCGATGATGTGTCGCGCGATATCCTGCGCTTCATCCAGAGAGTGCATTTCATAAGTGCCGCACTGATATTCGTTCAGCTCGGGGATCGTGCGCTGGTCGGTGACTTTCAGCACGTCCTGCATCGCCTCCTTCCAGGCTTTAGCCACGCGCTGCTCGTCCGGCGTACCAATCAGGCTCATATAGAAACCGGTACGGCAGCCCATTGGCGAAATATCGATAATTTCCACGCCATCGCCGTTCAGATGGTTACGCATAAAGCCGGCAAACAGGTGCTCCAGCGTGTGGATACCGCGCTCCGGCATCACTTCTTTATTTGGCCGGCAGAAGCGCAGATCGAAAACGGTGATGGTATCGCCGTGCGGCGTCTTCATGGTTTTCGCTACGCGAACCGCAGGCGCCGCCATGATGGTGTGGTCGACGGTAAAGCTGTCCAGCAATGGCATATGGTTACCTCTGATAAAATTATTTTCGCAATGATGAAACTTTCTCTGTCGTCCCGTGGTCTGAATCTATGAAAGACGCGCATTTTGTTATCATCATCCCTGACAACAGAGATGTTAATTTGGCCACATTGATGTGGCCTTTTTCTTTTGCGCTAGCTTCGGCTTTGCAGAAACTCTTCAAAGCTAAGCGTATCACTTTCTTCAATTTCCTGCTGGCTAACGTTTGAACGGATAGCCTCCTGCTCAAAACCGCTTTCCGTCAGGATCTCCAGCTGTTCGTTCGCCAGCTGCGCGTGATACTGCTCCGCCAGCGCCAGGCCAGTACCCGCCAGACCATTTTCTTTCAGTGCCGTCAGGAAGCGCGCCGAGTAGGTCAAATCAGGATCTTCAAACGAGGCGGCCAGCCGATCGCACACGGCCTGATAGTGGTTTTCGCCCTGCTGGCGATCCAACGTTTCGGCCACGCGCTGTAAATCGTTGAACAGCGTTTTGCCGACTTCCGCCAGTGGGAACTGCGCTGTTTCACAACCGATACCCAACATCAGACCCGGCTTGCGCCCTTCCAGTATTACCCGGTTCCAGTTGGCGCGCGTGCAAAGCAGCTCGTCGCTGCTCATTTCCGGCGCGTCGGCCAGCGTACACCAGATCAGGAACAGATCGAGGAAGCGTACCTGATTTTCATCGACGCCGACCGGCGAGAACGGGTTGATATCCAGCGAACGCACTTCAATGTATTCAATGCCGCCGCGCAGCAGCGCATCGGAAGGATTCTCGCCAGAGCGCGTGACGCGTTTAGGGCGGATCGGCGCATAAAGCTCGTTTTCAATCTGCAAGACGTTGGTATTGAGCTGCAGCCAGTTGCCCCGCTCATCCTTCACGCCCATGCGCGCATACTCTTCCGAAGGCGTTTTAATCGCCGCCTTCAGCGCTTTGACATAGTCAGGAAGATTATTGAAGGTAATACCCAAACCGCTTTGCGATTTGTTGGTATAGCCCAGGTCGCTCAGGCGCAGCGAAGTGGCGTAAGGCAGATAAAGCAGCCCGTTCTCCGTGCGTTCAAAGGGCAGCGCGGTTTCTTTACCCTGCAGGAAAGAGGAGCAGACCGCCGGCGAAGCGCCGAACAGATAAGGAATGATCCAGCCAAAGCGATAGTAGTTACGGATCAGGCGCAGATAGCCTTCTGAAATCGCCTCTTTACCGCTCTGTTCATCTTCTACGCCAGCCCAGGCCTGCCAGAAAGAGAGCGGCAGAGAAAAGTTGTAGTGCACGCCGGAGATAACCTGCATCAGCGCGCCGTAGCGATTTTTCAGGCCCTGACGGTAGAGCGTTTTCATTCGTCCAATATTGGAGCTGCCGTACTGCGCCAGTTCGATTTTATCGCTGTCGTCAATCAGGCAGGGCATACTCATTGGCCACATCCGCTCTGCGCCGAGATCGCGCGAGACATGACGATGGATATCGCGCAGAAATGCCAGCAGATGATCGATGTCCTGATCGACTGGCGTAATAAATTCCAGCAGCGTTTCGGCAAAATCGGTGGTAATCCATTTGTGGGTCAAGGCTGAACCCAGCGATTTCGGGTGTCCGCTGGTGGCCAAATGGCCATCAGGTTTCACACGCAGCGTTTCGCGTTCAATGCCGCGACCAATACCTTTCATTGCCTCAGGGTGAGCTTCCAGCCAGGAAAGCGCCTGTGATACGTCCGGGATCAAATTGACCTCCCGCTTGGGGAAAAATTTATTATTGTTCAGCATAATATTAATCATGATAGCGACGCTTGGCGCATCACTGCCACCATTCCATGCCCTGTAATGTTGCGAAAGCCAGCACGCTATAGCGCAACGTCTTGCCCACGGCGAGCCAAAGGGCAACCGGAAGCCAGGCGAAGCGGAGCCAGCCCGCCAGAACGCAAAGCAGGTCGCCGATAACCGGCAACCAGCTAAGGAGTAACGCGGCAGGCCCCCATCGGTGCAGCCACGCCGTTGCTGTGTTATGCCATCGCCCCTGCTGTTTTAGCGGCAGACAGCGTCCGATAATAACGTTAGTCAGTCCGCCAAGCGTATTGCCCAGCGCCGCCATCGCCGTTACGCCGATGGCGGAAACCTTGCCCGACATCAGCAGCGTTATCAACAGGACTTCCGAGTTGCCCGGCAGGAGCGTGGCGCTCAGAAAACTGCTGACAAATATCGAGCCGTAGAGCCAGTCGCTCACAGTATCCTGACGTCGACGTAAGCCATGCCCGCCGCCTGTGCTGCCTGAATGCCAAAGTCGGCATCTTCAAACACCACGCAGCGCTCGGGCGCAACGCCGATAAGTTCAGCGCAGCGTAAAAACGTTTCCGGTTCCGGCTTGTGGCGCGTGACGTCATCAGCGCCGACAACCGCATCAAAATAGTCACGCAGTCCTAAATGCTGCAGCAGTGCTTCGGCCATTGCGTGTTCGCTGCCGGTTCCAACGGCCATCGGCCGTTTGCCACGATAAGCTTTCACTACGTCGACCAGCGGCAGCGGCTGAACAGTGTCGAAAAGAATCTCTTTCAACGCGGCGGTTTTTTCCGCGGCCAGCTGATGCGGATCGAGGCTGCTGCCATGATTGTTCAGGATCGCTTGTGCAATTCGCCACGTCGGCGAGCCGTTCAGCCCAATCAGCGAATGCTCATCGAAACGCATATCATAACGCGCCAGAACGGTACGCCAGGCCCTACGATGCGTAGGCTCTGTATCCAGAATCGTGCCGTCCATATCAAATATCAAGCCGTCATAACTGTCGTACACGCAAGCCTCCGTCCCTGAATCAACGAACGTTTACTTTAGCGCAAAGCACCCTGATTGTCGCTGTTGGCATGGATCCGCAAATGCCTTGAAACGTATAGGGTTTTTTATTATCAGATTATATCCTTGTTAAAAAATGGTGCGGCGGCAGGCAAAAAAGCACAAAAATGCAACGGTACGCCCACGGATGGCAGAAGGAATTATTTAATTGTCAGCGCAAGAACAGAGAGATAAGGCAAACGAGGCCAGAAACGGCTGATACAGGTAATTAACGATTGAGGGCTTTGGAGAAGCAATAGCGGCTGATACAGGCTTAACGATTGAGGACTTCAGGGAAACAATAACAGAAGAGTGCAGAATATATTCGAGGGTGATGATTCGGCTTGCGCCTTATCTTTCGGGCCGTGGCTAAAGCGAGGGTACTCTTCCTGGAACAGGCTGTAAGCCTTCTACAACATGTCAGTTCGGAAATTGCTGTCATCTTTGTAAAAGATGGTGCATCGGGGAGGATGATTCGGCCTGTGGCCTCACCCTTCGGGCCATCGCTAAAGCGATGTTATCCTCCCTGGTACAGGCTGTCAGCCTTTTACAACTTACCAGTCAGGAACTTGCTGCAATATCTTCAGAAAATGGTGCATCCGGGAGGATTCGAACCTCCGACCGCTCGGTTCGTAGCCGAGTACTCTATCCAGCTGAGCTACGGATGCATCGGGAAAAGCTAAGGGTGCTGCCTGAAATTCTGAGGATTGCGCAAGGCCAGTTCAGAATTTACTGCAATATCTTCAGAAAATGGTGCATCCGGGAGGATGATTCGGCCTGTGGCCTCACCCTTCGGGCCATCGCTAAAGCGATGTTATCCTCCCTGGTACAGGCTGTCAGCCTTTTACAACTTACCAGTCAGGAACTTGCTGCAATATCTTCAGAAAATGGTGCATCCGGGAGGATTCGAACCTCCGACCGCTCGGTTCGTAGCCGAGTACTCTATCCAGCTGAGCTA
>NZ_JAKUMN010000002.1:462005-538747 GCF_037026505.1 Erwinia sp. CGal63 | reverse complement strand
TGGTGCATCCGGGAGGATTCGAACCTCCGACCGCTCGGTTCGTAGCCGAGTACTCTATCCAGCTGAGCTACGGATGCATATCAAATTCTGGTATAACGCAGGGGTGCTAACGACTCACCTTGATACAGGCTGCTAACGCTGTATCGGTACTACTTAAGAAAGCGTCGTCAAAGACCACGCGTTCACAATATGGTGCATCCGGGAGGATTCGAACCTCCGACCGCTCGGTTCGTAGCCGAGTACTCTATCCAGCTGAGCTACGGATGCAAATGGCGGTGAGGCGGGGATTCGAACCCCGGATGCAGCTTTTGACCGCATACTCCCTTAGCAGGGGAGCGCCTTCAGCCTCTCGGCCACCTCACCATACGCGCTCTTATCGAGCTGTGCTTCTGAACTTGTTTCTGCTCATCGGCACTGCGTGGCGCACATATTACTTTCTGGGCCTTATAAGTCAAACATATTTTTTCACTCTCGCGTTTGATTGCGCATTTCCCAGCCAAAACGGGTATTTGAAAAGCAAAAAGAGTGATTTATCAACAATAATCGGCCTTATCACGCAAACAAAACGTGGACAGGCCCGAAGAGAAACAGGGAAAGAAACACAAGAAAAGGCGGATAAAGAAGATGAAACCGGTAGCGCCTCGCCAGGACAGCGAGGCGCTGGATCCGTTAGTAACTCGTTTGCTGAGTTTTTTCGGCCTGGATACGCTGATAAATCTCTTCGCGATGAACCGAAACTTCTTTAGGGGCATTCACACCGATGCGAACCTGATTCCCTTTCACTCCCAGCACCGTTACAGTCACCTCATCACCGATCATGAGGGTTTCACCAACTCGACGAGTTAGAATAAGCATTCTTTGCTCCTTGAAAGATTAAAAGAGTCGGGTTAACTGTCGCCCGGCATTATCCATCATATAACGCTAAATGTAGATTATGACAAATGCATAACAAGTGCATCATCACAGTAATACATTCTGCTGATATTTAGTTTAGCCGAAATACACACCATCAACCTGACTTTGTGTTTTTTGCGATTGCACCTGACGGAAAAACGCCGTGGAGCCCTGCTCCACCGCGCTTCCGGGATGCCTTTTTATAGTGTTACAGTTTTGCCGCCACCCAGCTTTCAACACCGGCCAAAGCCCCTGGTAGTGCTTCAGCGTCGGTGCCGCCGGCCTGAGCCATATCCGGACGGCCGCCGCCCTTACCGCCAACCTGCTGGGCTAACTCGCCCACCAGCTCGCCGGCTTTCACGCGATCGGTTACATCTTTGGTAACGCCAGCAATCAGCGACACCTTTCCTTCTGCAACGGTAGCCAGCACGATAACCGCTGACTTCAGCTGATTCTTTAAGTCGTCAACCATAGTGCGCAGCATTTTCGGCTCGACGTTGGTTAACTCGCTGACCAGCAGCTTCACGCCTTTAACATCGATGGCTTTGCTGCTCAGTGAAGCGCTTTCCTGCGCGGCCTGCTGATCTTTCAGCTGCTGCAGCTCTTTTTCCAGCGCGCGAACGTTATCCATCAGGCCGCGCACTTTCTCGTTCAGATTGCTGCTGTTGGCTTTCACCAGCTGCGCGATGTCGTGCAGCTGTTCGCTTTGCGCATAAACCTGCTTCAGCGCGCCTTCGCCCGTTACCGCTTCGATACGGCGAATGCCCGCCGCCGTACCAGCTTCAGAGGTGATGCGGAACAGACCAATATCGCCCGTGCGGCTGGCGTGCGTACCGCCACACAGTTCGGTAGAGAAATCGCCCATCGTCAGTACGCGCACGCGATCGTCATATTTCTCGCCGAACAGCGCCATCGCACCCAGCGCTTTGGCCTCTTCCAGCGCCATCACGTTAGTGTCGACCGGCAGGTTACGGCGGATCTGTTCGTTAACGATTTCCTCAACCCGGCGGATCTCCTGAGGTTTCATCGCCTCGGTGTGGGAGAAGTCAAAGCGAAGATATTTATCGTTCACCAGCGAGCCTTTCTGCGCCACATGGTGGCCCAGCACCTGACGCAGCGCCGCATGTAAAAGATGGGTTGCGGAGTGGTTCAGGCGAATACGCGCGCGACGCGCTTCATCTACGTGCGCGGCTAAACGATCGCCAACGCGCAGCTGACCAGAGTTCAGTTTGCCGATGTGCCCAATCGCCTGTGCATATTTCTGCGTATCGGTAACGGTAAAGTGCGCGGCATCGTTACGCAGCTCGCCGGTATCGCCTACCTGACCGCCTGATTCGCCATAAAATGGCGTTTCATCCAGCACAAGCACGCCTTCCTGACCCGCTGTAATAGTGTCGGCAGGCTGGCCATCGACATAAATAGCCTTCACGGCGGCGGTGAGCTCCAGGCGGTCGTAGCCTTTGAAGGTGGAAGCTTCGTCAGTGCGAATCACATTGCTGTAGTCCGCGCCAAAGCCGCTGGCTTCGCGAGCGCGCTGACGCTGCTGCTCCATCGCCTTTTCAAATCCAGCTTCGTCAATCTTCAGGTTACGCTCACGGCAGACGTCGGCGGTTAAATCCACCGGGAAGCCAAAGGTATCATACAGACGGAAGACGGTTTCGCCGTCCAGCGTATCGCCCTGCAGCTTGCTCAGCTCCTCGTCCAGCAGCGCCAGACCGCGCTCCAGCGTTTTTGCAAACTGCTCTTCTTCGGTTTTCAGCACCTGCTCCACCAGAGCCTGCTGCTTCGCCAGTTCTTCACCTGCGGCGCCCATCACTTCAATCAGCGGCGCGACCAGTTTCCAGAAGAAGGTGCCCTGAGCGCCCAGCATATTGCCGTGACGAATCGCGCGACGAATAATACGGCGCAACACGTAGCCACGGTTTTCATTGGATGGCACAACGCCATCGCAAATCAGGAATGCGCACGAGCGAATGTGATCGGCGATGACGCGCAGCGATTTGCTGTCGAGATCGGTAGCGCCGGTAACGCTCGCCACGGCTTTAATCAGCTTCTGGAACAGATCGATTTCGTAGTTGGAATTGACGTGCTGCAGCACGGCGGAGATACGCTCCAGTCCCATGCCGGTGTCAACGGAAGGCTTCGGCAGCGGCAGCATAGTGCCGTCAGGCTGACGGTTAAACTGCATAAAGACGATGTTCCAGATCTCAATAAAGCGATCGCCATCCTCTTCCGGACTTCCCGGTGGGCCGCCCCAGATATGGTCGCCGTGGTCGAAGAAGATTTCGCTGCACGGGCCGCACGGGCCGGTGTCGCCCATCTGCCAGAAGTTGTCAGAGGCGTAAGCGCCGCCTTTATTGTCGCCGATGCGGATAATGCGCTCGCGCGGCACGCCGATTTCATCGGCCCAGATGTTGAAAGCTTCGTCATCGGTTTCATACACGGTGACCCACAGCTTCTCTTTTGGCAGTGCGAACCATTCGGCGCCGGTCAGCAGCTCCCAGGCGAAACCAATCGCTTCACGTTTGAAGTAGTCGCCAAAGCTGAAGTTGCCCAGCATTTCAAAGAAGGTGTGGTGACGGGCGGTATAGCCAACGTTTTCCAGGTCATTATGTTTGCCGCCTGCGCGCACGCAGCGCTGGGAAGTGGTCGCGCGCGAATAGCTACGCTTGTCTTGCCCCAGGAAAACGTCTTTAAACTGGTTCATCCCGGCGTTGGTAAACAGCAACGTCGGATCATTAGTCGGCACGAGGGAGCTACTGGCTACAACCTGATGTCCCTTGCTATGGAAAAAGTCGAGAAACGCCTGGCGAATCTCCGCAGTGCTCTTGCTCATAATTGTCCTGGAATCACGCTAACGAACGTTTCGTGGGTTTGCCTCTGCCCTGAGGCCTGGCAACGCACGAACAAAAAGTGGTGAATAAGATAAATTTTCTTCGGTACGAAGTAAAATCCCATTGGCGTTCAATCATCAAAATTTGAGAAAACCGCGCGGATATCTTCGGAAAAGAAGCCTTTAGTCATTAAATAGCGCTGCACTTTAGCTTTTTCCTTCCATTCAGTCGGTAACGGCAGACCGAATTTACGCTCCGCTGCGTCAAACGCCATTTTTTGCCAGTCGATATCCGTTGCGGCCAGCGTCTCATCGATTAGCGGCTTCGCCACGCCTTTCTGCCCGAGCTCCATGCGAATGCGCTGCGGGCCATAGCCTTTACGGCTGCGGCTGGCGACAAAGCGCTCCGCGAAGCGAGCGTCGTCCAGATAGTGGCTTTCATAACACCAGGCGACAACCCGATCGATTTGCTCTGGCGTCACCGGTTCAGGCTCCTGCGCCTGATTTTTGGCATACATCGCGGCCCGCTCCGCCGACAGCGAGAGCTTGCGGCGAAACTCCGCTTCGCTGTGATCGCGCATGGCCAGAATGCGCATAGCCCGATCTAACAGGCGAGTAAACTGGCTTCGTTCGGTGGCTTCAGACATCTTGCTCCGGTCAGACGAAAAGTGAGTTCAGGATAAGGGTAGCGAGGAACCGCCAAAGAAACAAAACGGTTTGGCTAATGAAAGAGAAAATCGAGTAAAGCTGGCGCGCACGTTGCGGGCAGCCGGAGTGAATAAAGCCAGCGGCAGAACCTGAGCGTTCGGCTACCGTCACGCTTCAGAAAGCTGAAGCCCGGAAAGAAAAAAGGAGCGGCACAGGGCCACTCCTTTTCAGCATTTTCCGATCTGATGCCCAAACGGGCGACGATCAGAAGTTTTCGTTGGTTTCGCTGGCTTCGTCGGCGTCGTCTTTATCCGCTACGAAGTCTGGCGTGCTGTCCGGGTTGTTCAGCAGCGTGGCGCGCAGTTTGTTTTCGATCTCTGTCGCTATGGCCGGGTTCTCTTTCAGGAAGTTGCCGGCGTTAGCCTTGCCCTGCCCGATTTTGTCGCCGTTATAGCTGTACCATGCGCCCGCTTTCTCAATCAGCTTGTGCTTCACGCCCAGATCGACCAGCTCGCCGAAGACGTTGATGCCTTCGCCATACATGATCTGGAACTCCGCCTGCTTGAACGGCGCCGCGATTTTGTTTTTCACAACCTTCACGCGGGTTTCGCTGCCCACCACTTCGTCGCCTTCTTTAATGGCGCCGATGCGGCGGATATCCAGACGTACAGAGGCGTAGAACTTCAGCGCGTTACCGCCGGTAGTGGTTTCCGGGTTACCGAACATCACACCAATTTTCATACGGATCTGGTTGATAAAGATCAGCAGCGTGTTGGACTGCTTCAGGTTACCTGCCAGCTTACGCATCGCCTGGCTCATCATACGTGCCGCCAGGCCCATATGAGAGTCACCGATCTCGCCTTCGATTTCCGCTTTCGGCGTCAGCGCCGCCACGGAGTCGACGATGATCACGTCAACTGCGCCGGAACGCGCCAGCGCGTCACAGATTTCCAGCGCCTGCTCACCGGTGTCCGGCTGAGAACAGAGCAGGTTGTCGATATCCACGCCCAGCTTCTTGGCGTAGACCGGGTCCAGCGCGTGTTCAGCATCGATAAAGGCGCAGGTTTTGCCTTTACGCTGGGCGGCGGCGATAACCTGCAGCGTCAGCGTAGTTTTACCGGAAGATTCCGGCCCGTAAATTTCGACGATGCGGCCCATTGGCAGACCGCCCGCGCCAAGCGCGATATCCAGCGAAAGCGAACCGGTAGAGATGGTTTCCACATCCATAGTGCGGTCTTCACCCAGGCGCATGATGGAGCCTTTACCAAATTGCTTTTCAATCTGGCCCAGCGCTGCTGCCAGTGCTTTTTGCTTGTTTTCGTCAATAGCCATTTCCACTCCTAATCACGCGGGGGTAAAGCACGCTTGCGCGGCTTCGTGTCACAATCAATATGGGTGCAATTATACTGTATAGTCATACAGTATCAAGCTTAATTTTTAAGAAAATGGTCACGCAGCATCAACAGCGCATATGCCGTGGCCTGGCGGCGTACCGCTTCACGGTCGCCTGAGAAAATTTTGCGCTGTGCCAGAGGGTTAGCGCCGTCAGCCGCAAAGCCGAACCAGACTGTTCCCACCGGTTTTTCCGCCGTTCCGCCATCCGGGCCGGCGATGCCGCTGACGGCCACGGCATACTGTGCGCGGGCCTGTTTAAGCGCGCCTGTCGCCATCTCTTTCACCACCTGCTCGCTGACCGCGCCAAAGCTTTCCAGTGAAGATGAAGTCACGCCGACCATCGCCTGTTTAGCCTCGTTGCTGTAGGTAACAAAGCCGCGCTCGAACCATTGCGAACTGCCGGCGATATCGGTCAGCACTTTGGCGATCCAGCCGCCCGTACAGGATTCTGCCGTAGTCACCGTGGCTTTCAGGCGCAGCAGATGTTGGCCGACTTCCAGGCTCAGCTGGCTCAACTCATTATCCGTCATCGTTGTTCCCTGCTCTTCAGTAGTGAAAAAGAAGATTAGCACTTTTTAGCCGCAAAGGCGGGAAGAAAGGCGCGATTTGCGAGACGCCTTCCTGAAAATGAAAGGGGAAAATTGGCGTTAATCAGTAGGTTATAAGCACGCGCGCCGATGTGACGCGCGGTTGCGGACTATAATCCCTGACGGGCGTCGCGCACGGCTTCCCCTAACTGCCAGACGGCCATCGCATAGTGGTTGCTGTGGTTATAGCGAGTGATCACATAGAAGTTAGGCAAGCCATACCAGTACTGATAGTAAGTGCCCATATCAAAGCGCAGCAGGCTGACTTCCTGGTCGCCCTGTAACGGCACCTGCGGTGTTAAGCCAGCGGCAGCGAGCTGAGCGGCGGTATAGCGAGTTTTAAAACCGTTTTCCAGCTGCGGCGCCTGGCCTGTGGCGGGCACGGCGACCGTACCGCCTTTCACCCAGCCATGCGCGCTGAAATAGTGCGCCACGCTGCCTATCGCGTCTACCGGATCCCAAAGGTTGATATGCCCATCACCGTTGAAGTCGACGGCATACTGCTTAAAAGCGGAAGGCATAAACTGGCCATAGCCCATAGCGCCGGCAAAAGAGCCGCGGAGATCCAACGGATCGTCATTCTCTTCTTTCGCCATCAGCAGGAAGGTTTCAAGCTCACCGTTAAAGTATTCGGCACGGCGTGGATAGGCAAACGCCAGCGTTGCCAGCGCGTCGATAATACGGGTTTTGCCCATCACGCGTCCCCAGCGGGTTTCAACGCCGATAATGCCGACAATAATTTCCGGCGGCACGCCGTATACCTGCCAGGCGCGTTGCAGCGCGTCCTGATACTGGTTCCAGAACTGGACGCCATTCTGCACGTTATCCGGCACGATAAATTTTTTGCGGTAGCGGATCCAGGCGCCATTAGGCCCGGACGGCGCCTGATAGGACGGCGCCTGCCGATCCATCAGCCGCAGCACCCAATCCAGCCGCTTCGTCTGCGCCAGTATGTTATGCAGCTGTTGGCGGTTAAAACCGTGCTCGCGCACCATTTTATCGATAAAAGCTTCGGCAGTTGGACTGTTGGCGAAATCGCCGTCCAGCGGCGCTACGTTATGCTCGGGGTCCAGTAAAAAGCTGTTGTTTCCGCGAAACGGGTTGCCGTGAGGTTCCGGCGCGGGCGCTTTACTGCTACAGGCAGAAAGCAGCAGCACGGGCAAGATTGTGGCCAGGTAACGCATTGAATATCCAGAGTGGAACGTGAAAGTTGTATTCATGTTAGAACACGGGCCGCAATTCTGAAAATAGCTGTAATGTAAATCATGGGTTTTTCTTTTGTCCCGTTGCGCGACAACGTAAACTCGTTGACACCTTAAAAATAAAACGCTATTTCAATTTATGGATACCCTTATTTTATTCCTCAGGAGGAGCGATGAGTAAACAGGCTGCGGTGCTGCTGGCGCCGGGATTTGAAGAAGCGGAAGCTTTTGTCATTATCGATATACTAAACCGCCTGCACGTTAAGGTGACGACGGTTGCCTGTCACAGCGTGCGCGAGGTACCAAGCTATCATGCCGTACCTGTAGTGGGCGACGTGCTGCTGGAAGGTCTGGATTGGGAATTCGACGCCGTAGTCATCCCCGGCGGCCCCGAAGGTACCGTTAATCTGGCGGCCAATCCGCTGGTCACGGAATTTATTCGTCGCCACGACGAAGCGGGCAAACTGATTGCGCCGATCTGCTCTGCCGCCGCCCGCGTGCTGGGCGGTAATCATTTGCTGAAAGGCCGCCGCTATACCTGTTCGGGCGATCTTTATAAAGCCGTTACCGATGGCGTTTACAGCGCGGAAGAGGTGGTGGAAGACGGCAATCTGATTAGCGGCAAAGGACTGGGCAAAAGCTTTGAATTCGCCTTCCAGCTGGCGTGGCGCCTGACCGGCGATACCGAGACCGCCGATTTCCAGGCCGATCATATCTATTTTGACCACTGGCGCTCTTACAGCGGCATCAACGCCGACTAATACCCTTGTCGGCAGCACATCCTTGCCTGCCGACAACGCTTACAGTGCCACCAGCGAATCCCGCCCGATAGCCGCCACGGATTTTGCACCGGTCAGCGTCATCGCCACGCGCATCTCTTTTTCCATCAGCGACAGCAGATTCTCCACGCCAGCCTGACCCGCCGCCGCCAGCGCATAGATAAAAGCTCTGCCCAGCAGCACGCTGTCGGCGCCCAGCGCGATCATGCGCACCACGTCCAGCCCGGTTCGAATGCCGGAATCCGCCAGAATTTTGATGTCGCCTTTTACCGCGTCGGCAATCGCGGGCAGCGCGCGCGCCGTCGACAGCACGCCATCCAGCTGGCGGCCGCCGTGATTGGACACCACGATACCGTCCGCGCCGAAGCTGACGGCGTCCTTCGCATCCTGCGGATCCAGAATACCCTTGATAATCATCGGCCCCTGCCAGAACTCGCGGATCCACTCCAGATCTTTCCACGAAATCGACGGGTCGAAGTTAGCGCCCAGCCAGCCGATATAATCTTCCAGCGTGGTGGGATGACCGCGATAAGCCGAGACGTTGCCCAAATCATGCGGCTTGCCGTTAAGCCCGACGTCCCAGGCCCACTGAGGATGAAGAACAGCCTGCAACATCCGGCGCGCGGCCGCGTTCGGCCCGCTCATACCGGAATGCGCGTCGCGGTAGCGCGCGCCGGGAACCGGCATATCCACGGTAAACACCAGCGTTTTCACGCCTGCGGCTTTGGCGCGTTCCAGCGCGTTGCGCATAAAGCCGCGATCTTTCAACACGTAAAGCTGAAACCACATCGGACGCGAGATTGCGGGTGCGACTTCCTCGATAGGACAGACGGAAACGGTAGAGAGCGTGAAAGGAATACCTTTTGCCGCCGCCGCGCGCGCTGCCTGCACTTCGCCGCGCCGCGCGTACATGCCGGTCAAGCCGACCGGTGCAAGGATTACCGGCATCGCCAGCTTTTCATCAAACAGCGTGGTTTCCAGACTCAGCTCGGACATATTATTCAGCACGCGCTGGCGCAGCGCGATATCGGCTAAATCGGCGGTGTTGCGTTTAAGCGTGTGCTCGCTATAGGCGCCGCCATCGATATAGTGATAAAGAAAAGGCGGCAGCCTGCGCCGCGCCGCCGCCCGATAATCTGTTGATGCCGAAATGATCATTTGCGCTCCTGCCTTGTTAAAATGTCCGGTTTTGTCACCGGGCAAAGTCAACGAGCCGCAACAGCGGCTCGTAAGTAGTGGCAGTGTAGCCAGGAAGCGCAGCGGATACGCAGAGCGATATCTCAACAAAGCATTAACAATTAAGCTATCGCCATTTTTGCAAAAAGTCGCCTCTAGCGCCGGTTGCGCACCAGCTGATAGCGACGCGTCAGATATTCCAGCGGCACGCTCCAGATATGTACCAGGCGGCAGAAAGGAAACAGCAGAAACAGCGTCATGCCCAGCACCATATGGACGCGGTAAATCAGCGCGACGCCTTCCAGATGCGCAGATGCGCCGCCGTGGAAACTCACTATCGCCTGCGCCCAGGCCACCAGCTTCATCATCTCGCTGCCGTCCATATGCTGGGCGGAGAAAGGAATGGTCAGCACGCCCAGCGCGGCCTGTGCTACCAGCAGCGTCAGGATCAGGATATCGCCCGTGCTGCTGGTGGCTCTGACGCGCGGATTAAGCAGACGACGCTTCAGCAGCAGGCCGCCGCCCACCAGGGTCATCAGACCGCAGACGCCGCCCGCCACCATCGCCAGCTTTTGCTTGGTCGCGATCGGCAGAAAAGCCTCATACATCCAGTGCGGCGTCAGCAGGCCGACAAAGTGGCCGAAAAAAATGCCGATAATGCCGATATGGAACAAATTGGAGGCGAAGCGCATGCCCTTTTTATCCAGCATCTGGCTGGAACCGGCGCGCCAGCTGTATTGGCCGTAGTCATAGCGCAGCCAGCTGCCGATCAAAAAAACGCTGCCCGCGATATAGGGATAGATATCGAAAAAAAGAGTGGAGAGAAAATTCATGATGCACGCCCCATGGATGTTGTCATTTCCGCCACGTCCAGATACTGCGGCGCGACGGCGTCGGCAAAGCGGCGCTGGTGCGCGGCCTGCTGCGCGGAAGCACAGCCCTGCTCGCCGAGAAATTTGATCTGCTCTTCTTCCCAGACCGCATCCAGCGCCGCCGGCGTATCGTCCCTCGCCTCTTTGCTGATTTGCGGCGCCAGCGCGTCAGCCGCCACGCCAGAGCCGGAAAGCGCCAGCAGCAGATCGAACAGTTCGCCATAGCGGCTTTGCCGCTGATGTAGCCTGGCGGCGAGTAGCGCCAGAATCGGCGCCACGTCGGCCAGACCGGCCCGTGCGCGCTCAGGCGTCAGGCTGGCAAGGTATTCCAGGTAGAGCGGCAGAAAATCGGGCAGCTCTTTCGCGCTCAGCTCCAGACCGTCGGAACGATACTGCTCCAGCAGATCGACCATCGCCTGGCCGCGATCGCGCGATTCGCCATGAACGTGCTCAAACAGCAGCAGCGAGGTGGCGCGGCCGCGGTCGAACAGCTCGCAGTAGCCCGCCTGCACATCCAGCAGAGGCCGCGCGCAAAAGTCGGCGATAAAGCCGGTCAGGCTCGCGCGCTGAGCAGCGTCAAGCTCGCGGGCCTCCACCAGCGCCTCGCTGATTTCGGCGTGGTGCGTAAAGAGCGCCTCATCGGGATAATCCAGCAGTCGGGCAAGTACGCGCAGCGTGATCATGGTTGCTCCTCCTGCGTTTTTTTGCCGATGTCGATGGCGTCGATACGGCGGCTGTTAAACAGGTTGAATTTACCGTCGCTGCCGCGGCAGCCGTCGCCGAAGCTGAAGCCGCAGCCTTTGCTTTCCGGGAAGGCCTCGCGCGCCAGCTCGCGATGGCTGGAAGGCACCACGAAGCGATCTTCGTAGTTGGCGATCGCCAGGTAGCGATACATCTCCTGCGCCTGCGCTTCGCTTAAGCCTACCTGCTCCAGCGCGCGGGTATCGATTTCGTTCTCTACGGTTTCCGCGCGCTTATAGTGGCGCATCGCCAGCATACGTTTCAGCGCCAGCAGCACCGGCGCGGTATCGCCAGCCGTGAGCAGGTTTGCCAGATACTGCACGGGAATACGCAGGCTTTCGACATCCGGCAGCACGCCGTTATGCGCCAGCGCGCCCGCGTCCGCCGCGCTCTGAATCGGCGACAGCGGCGGCACGTACCAGACCATCGGCAGCGTGCGATATTCAGGATGCAGCGGCAGCGCCAGCTTCCACTCCATCGCCATTTTATAAACCGGCGAGCGCTGAGCGGCGTCGATAACGCTTTGCGGGATGCCTTCCGCCAGCGCGGCTTCGATCACCTGCGGGTCGTTGGGATCGAGGAAGATCGCCATCTGGCTCTGGTAAAGATCCTGCTCGTTTTCCGCCGAGGCCGCTTCGGCAATGCGATCCGCGTCGTACAGCAGCACGCCGAGATAGCGAATACGGCCCACGCAGGTTTCCGAACAGACCGTCGGCTGGCCCGCTTCGATACGCGGATAGCAGAAGATGCATTTCTCCGACTTGCCGCTCTTCCAGTTGAAGTAGATTTTTTTATAGGGACAGCCGGTCAGGCACATGCGCCAGCCGCGGCACTTATCCTGGTCGATCAGCACGATGCCGTCTTCGCCGCGCTTATAGATGGCGCCGCTCGGACAGGTCGCCACGCACGCCGGATTGAGGCAGTGCTCGCACAGGCGCGGCAGATAGGCCATAAAAGTGTGCTCGAACTGGCCGTACATCTCTTTCTGAATGTTATCGAAATTTTTATCCTGCGAGCGCTTAGAGAATTCGCCGCCGAGGATCTCTTCCCAGTTCGGGCCGTTTTCGATCTTCTTCATGCGCTGGCCGGTGATCAGCGAGCGCGGCCGCGCTATCGGCTGATGTTTGCCGGCGGGCGCGTTGTGCAGATGCTGATAGTCGTAATCGAACGGCTCATAGTAATCGTCCAGCGCGGGCACGTCCGGGTTGGCGAAGATTTTCGCCAGCAGGCCGACACGGTTGCCCATGCGTGGCTCCAGCTTGCCGTTGATTTTACGGATCCAGCCGCCTTTCCACTTTTCCTGATCTTCCCAGGCATGGGGATAGCCGACGCCAGGCTTGCTTTCGACATTGTTAAACCAGGCGTACTCCATGCCTTCACGGCTGGTCCAGACGTTTTTACAGGTCACGGAGCAGGTATGACAGCCGATGCATTTATCCAGATTCAGCACCATGCCGACCTGTGAACGAATTTTCATGATTTTACCTCCTGGCCGCCCTGCCGTTGATCGTTGTTCTCGCCGTCCAGCCAGTCGACGCGGTTCATTTTGCGTACCACCACGAATTCATCGCGGTTGGAGCCGACGGTGCCGTAATAGTTAAAACCGTAGGAGAGCTGCGCGTAGCCGCCGATCATATGGGTCGGTTTCGGGCAGGCGCGGGTTACCGAGTTATGGATGCCGCCGCGCTGGCCCGTAATTTCCGAACCGGGAATATTCACGATGCGCTCCTGCGCGTGGTACATCATGGTCATGCCAGCCGGAATACGCTGGCTGACCACCGCGCGAGCGGTCAGCGAACCGTTGGCGTTAAAGGCTTCGATCCAGTCGTTGTCCTCAATGCCCAGCTCGCGGGCGTCCTCTTCGCTCATCCAGACAATCGGCCCGCCGCGCGACAGCGTCAGCATCAGCAGGTTGTCGCTGTAGGTTGAGTGGACGCCCCATTTCTGGTGCGGCGTCAGGAAGTTCAGCGCTTTCTCCGGATTGCCGTTGGGCTTCTGGTTCAGCAGCGGTTTAGCCGCGCGGGTATCGATCGGCGGACGATAGACCAGCAGGCTTTCGCCGAAGGCGCGCATCCACTCGTGATCCTGATAGAGCTGCTGACGGCCGCTAAGCGTGCGCCACGGGATCAGCTCGTGAACGTTGGTGTAGCAGGCGTTGTAGGAGACGTGCTCGTCTTCCAGACCTGACCAGGTTGGGCTGGAGATGATTTTGCGCGGCTGCGCCTGGATATCGCGGAAGCGGATTTTCTCCTCTTCTTTATTCAGAGCCAGATGCGTGTGATCGCGTCCGGTGATCTCGCTCAGCGCCTGCCAGGCTTTTACCGCCACCTGACCGTTGGTTTCCGGCGCCAGCGACAGGATCACTTCCGCCGCGTCGATGGCGCTGTCGATATTTGGCCGCCCTGCCGCCGGCCCCTGCGCCTTGACGTAGTTCAGCTCCTTCAGGAAATCGACCTCTTTCTGCGTGTTCCAGCTGATGCCTTTGCCGCCGTTGCCCAGCTTGTCCAGCAACGGGCCAAGCGAGGTAAAGCGCTCCCAGGTTGCCGGATAGTCACGCTGCACCGCAATAATGTGCGGCGCGGTTTTACCGGGGATCAGCTCGCATTCGCCTTTTTTCCAGTCTTTGACATCCAGCGGCTGCGCCAGCTCGGCGGCGGAGTCGTGCTGGATCGGCAGCGTCACCACGTCCGTTTCTACGCCCAGGTGACCCGGACAGAGCGCCGAGAAGCTTTTGGCGATGCCTTTGTAGATCTCCCAGTCGCTTTTCGCCTCCCAGGCCGGATCGACGGCGGCGGAAAGCGGATGAATAAACGGATGCATATCCGAAGTATTCATGTCGTCTTTCTCGTACCAGGTCGCAGTCGGCAGCACGATATCGGAGTAGAGACAGGTGCTGGACATGCGGAAATCCAGCGTCACCACCAGATCCAGCTTGCCTTCGCCGCCCCGATCCTGCCATTCCACCTCTTCAGGCTTCACGCCGCCCTGCACGCCGAGATCTTTACCCTGAATACCGTTTTCCGTGCCCAGCAGGTATTTCAGCATGTACTCATGGCCTTTGCCGGAGGAGCCAAGCAGGTTGGAACGCCAGACAAACAGATTGCGCGGGAAGTTTTGCGGATTGTCCGGCTGTTCCGCGGCAAAGCGCAGCGCGCCTTCCTTAAGGCTTTTGACCGTAAAGTCGACCGGTGAAAGCCCGGCGGCTTCGGCCTGCGCAGCGAGCGTCAGCGGATTGACGTTAAGCTGCGGCGCGGAAGGCAGCCAGCCCATGCGCTCGGAACGCACGTTGAAGTCGATCAGGCTGCCGCCGTAGCGCGCTTTGTCGGCCAGCGGCGAGAGCAGTTCGCTGGTCTGCACGGTTTCATAGCGCCACTGGCTGGAGTGGTTATAGAAGAACGAGGTGCTGTTCATATGGCGCGGCGGACGATTCCAGTCCAGCGCGAAGGCCAGCGGCGTCCAGCCGGTCTGCGGCCGCAGCTTCTCCTGGCCGACATAGTGCGCCCAGCCGCCGCCGCTCTGCCCTACGCAGCCGCAGAAGATCAGCATATTGATCAGTCCGCGATAGTTCATATCCATGTGGTACCAGTGGTTCATGCCGGCGCCGACGATAATCATTGAGCGGCCGCGCGTTTTCTCCGCGTTCTCTGCGAACTCGCGCGCCAGACGGATAATATTCTGCTGGGAGACGCCGGTAATCCTCTCGGCCCAGGCCGGGCTGTAGGCTTTGATTTCGTCATAGCCGCGCGCGCAGTTGTCGTCATCCAGGCCGCGATCCAGCCCGTAGTTCGCCAGCGTCAGGTCATAAACGCTGGCGACCAGCGCCTCGCTACCGTTTGCCAGCTGCAGACGTTTAACCGGCAGCTTGTGCAGCAGGATCTCGTCCAGCGCCACGCTGCTGAAGTTTTCGCTCTCCAGGCCGCCAAAATAGGGGAAGCCTACCTCGACAACCTCATCGTGACTGCCCAACAGGCTGAGCTGCAGCGTTACTTCCCGCTGCGAACTGCCTTCGCGCTGCTCCAGGTTCCATTTGCCCTTTTCGCCCCAGCGATAGCCGATAGAGCCCTGCGGCGCCACCAGCTCGCCGCTGTTCTGGTCGATAGCGATGGTTTTCCACTGCGGGTTGTTTTCCTGGCCCAGGTTATCGATCAGATCGCTGGCGCGCAGCTGGCGTCCGGCGGCAAAATAGCCGCCTTCGCGCGGCTCCAGCAGCACCAGCATTGGCATATCGGTGTAGCTGCGCACGTAGTCGCGGAAATAGGGAACCTCGCGCTCAAGATGGAACTCTTTCAGCATCACGTGGCCCAGCGCCAGCGCCAGCGCGCTGTCGGTACCCTGTTTCGGGTTCAGCCACTGATCGCACAGCTTGGCCACTTCGGCATAGTCGGGCGTGATCGCCACGGTTTTGGTGCCCTTGTAGCGCACTTCGGTAAAGAAATGCGCGTCCGGCGTACGCGTCTGCGGCACGTTGGAGCCCCAGGCGATGATGTAAGAGGAGTTGTACCAGTCGGCGGACTCCGGCACGTCGGTCTGTTCGCCCCAGGTCATCGGCGAAGCGGGCGGCAGATCGCAATACCAGTCGTAGAAGCTCAGGCAAACGCCGCCGATCAGCGACAGGTAGCGTGCGCCGGCAGCATAGGAAACCATCGACATCGCCGGGATCGGCGAGAAACCGACAATGCGATCCGGGCCGAAAGTTTTTGCCGTATAGACGTTAGAGGCGGCGATCAGCTCATTGACCTCCTGCCAGCTGGATCGCACAAAGCCGCCACGACCGCGTGCGATCTTGTAGCTTTTGGCTTTTTCCGGATCGCTGACGATCGATCCCCAGGCCGCTACCGGATCCTGATGCTCCGCTTTGGCTTCGCGCCACAGCTTCAGCAGCTTTTTGCGCATCAGCGGATACTTCAGGCGGTTAGCGCTGTAGAGATACCAGGAGTAGCTGGCGCCGCGAGGACAGCCGCGCGGCTCGTGATTCGGCAAATCCGGACGCGTACGCGGATAGTCGGTTTGCTGCGTTTCCCAGGTCACCAGGCCGTTTTTAACGTAGATTTTCCAGCTGCAGGAACCGGTGCAGTTTACGCCGTGAGTAGAACGCACGATTTTATCGTGCTGCCAGCGGCTGCGGTAGCCTTCTTCCCAGTCGCGGTTGGTATTGAGTGTCTGGCCGTGCTGACCAGCAAAAGGCTCCGCCAGCTGTTTAAAGTAGCGAAACCTGTCGAGAAATTTGCTCATCTGGAAGACTCCTGAGACGACATTGCTTAAGCGGCGGAGGATCGTTCCTCCGCTCGTTAATCAGAATTTGTTTTTACGGCCGTAGACCAGCCAGGTAACGCCTACGCAGAGCAGGTAGAAGGCGAGAAAGATTTTCATCGCGCCCGTCGGCGTGCCCAACATAGAGAGCGAAAGACCAAAAGTCTGCGGGATAAAAAAGCCGCCCAGCGCGCCGATGGCGGAGATAAATCCCAGCGCGGCTGACGTTTCGGTGACCGCTTCCCGCTGTGCGGTTTCCGGGCCTTTGCCTTCCGCGCTCGCCTTCTCCAGGGTGAGCTTGCGGAAAATCACGGCGATCATTTGATATGTGGAGCCGCTGCCCAGGCCCGCCGTAAAAAACAGCCCCATAAACACCGCGAAAAACGCGCCGAAATAGCCGGCGTGGCCCTCGCCTGGCAGCGTTAAGAACAGCAGCGCGGCGAACAGCGCCATCAGCACGAAGTTAGTCAGCGTAACGCGTACGCCGCCCAGCTTGTCAGAGATAATGCCGCCTGCGGAACGCGCCAGCGCGCCGATCAGCGGGCCGAAAAAGGCGTAGTGCAGAATGCTGACTTCAGGGAACTGCGTTTTGGCGAGCATGGCGAAACCGGCGGAGAAGCCGATAAAAGAGCCGAAGGTCGCCAGGTAGAGCAGCGCCATCACCCACAAATGGCCGCGCTTCAATACCGGTAGCTGCTCGCGCAGAGAGGATTTTGCCGCCGCCAGATCGTTCATACCGAACCAGGCCGCCAGCGTGGCGATGCTCAGAAACGGCACCCAAATCCACGCGGCATTTTGCAGCCAGATAGCTTCTCCGCTGCTGGTATGCTGCGCATCGCCGCCGAAAGCGCCAAAAATGGCGCAGGAGAGCGTCAGCGGCGCGACAAACTGCATCACGCTAACGCCAAGGTTGCCCAGGCCGCCATTGATGCCCAGCGCGCCGCCCTGCTGCGCTTTGGGAAAGAAGAAGCTGATGTTGCCCATGCTGGAAGCGAAGTTGGCGCCCGCAAAGCCGCACAGCAGCGCGATCAGCATAAAGGTATGAAAAGAGGTCGTGGTATCCTGCACGGCGAAGCCCAGCCAGAGGCAGGGAACCAGTAAAATCCCGGTGCTGAAGGCAGTCCAGCGGCGTCCGCCGAACATCGGGATCACAAAGGAGTAAGGAATGCGCAGCAGCGCGCCGGAAATGGAAGGTAGCGCCGTCAGCAAAAACAGCTGCTCGGTGGTAAAAGAGAAGCCGACTTTGTTAAGGTTTACCGCTACGGCACTGAACAGCATCCAGACGCAAAATGCGAGCAGGAGGCAGAAAACGGATATCCACAGGTTACGACTGGCTATGCGCTTTCCGCGCTGCTGCCAGAACAAACTGTTTTCCGGCTGCCAGTCCTGAATAACGGCACTGTTTTTGCCGGGTTGAAGAGGGGCAATTTGCGTCATAGTATTCTCCGGTTTGAATGGTGCGCATTCTGCGCAACCGCTTCAGGCGCAGGCTTGACGCAAATCAACGCGGATGCAGGTATGCCTCTATGCCAGATGCGCTGTCCTGCCGGAGTGAGTAGAAGAAATACACAGAATATAACTAGTTTATTCATCTGGTTATGAATAAACTCCCGTCTTATTTTCGGCTGACAACCGTCTGTGGAAATTAAGTATTACTCCCTAAGTGGTATAGGGTTAGCGTGCTTAATCGGCAAAAATGTGGGCGATCCGTTAAGGAGCTGTCGCCACCCTGACTCTGGAAAAACAAGCGTGAAAGAAGAAGCCGCTACTATTTTGCTGATCGACGATCATCCGCTGCTGCGCAACGGCGTTAAGCAACTGATCGAGCTGGAAGAGAGCCTGCAGGTTATCGGCGAGGCCAGCGACGGCGCGCAGGGCGTTGTGCTGGCGGAACAGCACGATCCTGACCTGATCCTTTTAGATCTTAATATGCCAGGCATGAACGGGCTGGATACGCTGGTGCAGCTACGCACTATCGACCTTTCCGGGCGTATCGTGGTGTTCAGCGTCTCCGATCATGAAGATGACGTAGTAAACGCGTTAAAACACGGCGCGGATGGTTATCTGCTGAAGGATATGGAGCCGGAAGCGCTGCTGAAGGCGCTACACCAGGCCGCCGCCGGCCAGATGGTGCTAAGCGAAAAGCTGACCAACGTGCTGGTGGCCAGCCTGCGTGAATCACGCCCGACAGAAGCGCGCGACGTGGAGCAGCTGACGCGACGCGAACGCGATATTCTGAAGCTGATTACCCTGGGAATGACCAATAAAGCCATTGCCCGCAAGCTGTCGATTACTGAAAGCACGGTAAAGGTTCACGTTAAACATCTGCTGAAAAAAATGAAGCTGAAATCCCGGGTGGAAGCGGCCGTCTGGGCGCTACAGAACGGGCACGGCTGAGCACCAGCGCCCTTCGCTGTTGTCAAAGCCCTGGTTCAGCGGTTCGGTTCTGTTTCAACCGCTTATTCTGACGAGCGGCTAAGCCCGTTAACATTCTCCTCTCCGGCCTGAATTATTTTACTTTTCAGTACAAGATTTGCGGCGCCTCTCTGGCTTTTACCTGTGACAGCATCAATCGCGCTGCGTTACTATAGTCCGCAATAAAAGGGCACCGCACTTTTGCCATCGTTCGCGCTGACGGCACGGCGAGCCTGCTCAATCACCGCTTTGAAGTAAAACCGGCGCCGCGCCGACTTTATATTCAATGGACTGGAAAAGAAGACCCGATAATGACCACTGACAATCTCTCTTCTCATACCCCGATGATGCAGCAGTATCTGCGTCTGAAAGCCGAGCATCCGGAAATTCTGCTCTTCTACCGCATGGGCGATTTCTACGAGCTGTTTTACGACGATGCGAAACGCGCTTCGCAACTGCTGGATATTTCGCTGACCAAACGCGGCGCTTCCGCTGGCGAACCTATTCCTATGGCGGGCGTGCCGCATCATGCGGTGGAGAACTATCTTGCCAAACTGGTGCAGCTGGGCGAGTCAGTGGCCATCTGCGAGCAGATCGGCGATCCGGCGCTGAGCAAAGGCCCGGTCGAGCGCAAAGTAGTGCGCATCGTCACGCCCGGCACCATCAGCGACGAAGCGCTGCTGCAGGAGCGCCAGGATAACCTGCTGGCGGCAATCTGGCAGGGACAGCGCGGTTTCGGCTACGCCACGCTGGATATCAGCTCTGGCCGCTTCCGTCTGGCGGAGCCGACCGACCTGGAAACAATGGCCGCAGAGCTGCAGCGCACCAATCCGGCGGAGCTGCTCTATCCCGAAGATTTTGCCGCCATGTCGCTGATTGAGAACCGTCGCGGCCTGCGCCGTCGTCCGCAGTGGGAGTTCGAGGTGGACACCGCGCGCCAGCAGCTGAACATGCAGTTCGGCACCCGCGATCTCAACGGTTTCGGCGTCGAGCAGGCGCAGTTTGCGCTACGGGCGGCAGGCTGCCTGCTGCAATACGTCAAAGATACCCAGCGCACTTCGCTGCCGCATATCCGCTCGCTGACCATGGAGCGCCAGCAGGACGGCATCATTATGGACGCCGCCACGCGCCGCAACCTGGAGATCACCCAGAACCTGGCGGGCGGCATCGACAACACGCTGGCTTCGGTGCTGGATAGAACCGTCACGCCGATGGGCAGTCGTATGCTGAAGCGCTGGCTGCATATGCCGATCCGCGATACCAAAACGCTGGTCGATCGTCAGCAAAGCATCGGCGCGCTGCAGGATTTCACCGCAGAGATAGCGCCGCTGCTGCGCCAGGTTGGCGATCTGGAGCGTATTCTTGCAAGGCTGGCGCTGCGTACGGCGCGCCCGCGAGATCTGGCGAGAATGCGTCACGCTTTCCAGCAGCTACCCGATCTGGACGCGCTGCTGGTCGACAGCGAGGTGCCGCATCTGCAAAAGCTGCGCCAGCAGATGGGCCAGTTCGACGAGCTGCGCGAGCTGCTGGAGAGAGCCATTATCGAGGCGCCGCCGGTATTGGTACGCGATGGCGGCGTGATTGCGCCCGGCTATAACGAAGAGCTGGACGAGTGGCGCGCGCTGGCGGATGGCGCCACCGACTATCTGGACAAGCTGGAAATCCGCGAGCGTGAAAAGCTGGGGCTGGATACGCTCAAGGTCGGCTTCAACGCGGTGCACGGCTACTATATTCAGGTCAGCCGCGGGCAGAGCCATCTGGTGCCGATCAACTACGTACGCCGCCAGACGCTGAAAAACGCCGAGCGCTATATTATCCCCGAGCTGAAAGAGTATGAAGACAAGGTTCTGACCTCGAAAGGCAAAGCGCTGGCGCTGGAGAAAGCGCTTTACGATCAGCTGTTCGATCTGCTGCTGCCGCATCTGGAAGCGCTGCAAAACAGCGCCTCCGCGCTGGCGGAGCTGGACGTGCTGAGCAATCTGGCCGAGCGCGCCTGGACGCTGAACTTTACCTGTCCGACCTTTAGCGACAAGCCGGGTATTAAGCTGGTCGGCGGCCGTCATCCGGTGGTCGAGCAGGTGCTGAAAGAGCCGTTTATCGCCAACCCGCTGACGCTGTCGCCGCAGCGCCGTATGCTGGTGATCACCGGGCCGAACATGGGCGGTAAAAGCACCTATATGCGCCAGGCCGCGCTGATAGCGCTGATGGCCTTTATCGGCAGCTATGTGCCGGCGGAAGAAGCGGTTATCGGGCCGATCGACCGCATCTTTACCCGCGTCGGCGCGGCGGACGATCTCGCATCCGGTCGCTCCACCTTTATGGTGGAGATGACCGAAACCGCCAATATTCTGCATAACGCGACGGAATACAGCCTGGTGCTGATGGATGAGATCGGACGCGGCACCTCAACCTACGACGGACTTTCTCTTGCCTGGGCCTGTGCGGAGAGCCTGGCGAACCGCATCAAGGCGATGACGCTGTTTGCCACGCACTACTTCGAGCTGACCACGCTGGAGGAGAAAATGGAAGGCGTGGCCAACGTGCATCTGGACGCGGTGGAGCATGGCGACACCATTGCCTTTATGCACAGCGTCCAGGATGGCGCGGCCAGCAAGAGCTACGGGTTGGCCGTTGCCGCGCTGGCGGGCGTGCCGAAAGAGGTGATCAAGCGCGCGCGGCAGAAACTGAAAGAGCTGGAGGCCAGCTCCGTCAGCGCCGCCGCAGGCAGTGCCGAAGGGCCGCAGCTGCCGCTGCTGGTTGAGGAGACCTCGCCGGCTGTCGAAGCGCTGGAAGCGCTCGATCCCGATACCCTGTCGCCACGCCAGGCGCTGGAGTGGATCTATCGTCTGAAGTCGCTGGTTTAAGGCTGTTTGATATGCGCTTGCCTATGCTGACGGCCTGCACTATGCCGGAAGATCGCTATAAATTAGCGCTATCAGACCTGATACCCTATTTCGCCAGATTCTGGCGAAATAGATAAGAACGGTGTTCAAGGCCATGCTGTTTTAAAACTAGCGGAGAGTGCTTTACGACACTCTCCGCTAACGTCACAAATCAGATTATCACTGTAATTTCTCTGGTACGGCTGTCGCCTATATCTGCTTCATTCGTTCTTTTAACGTCTCGATAATAAAAGAATTTACTGACGTTTCGTTCTCAGCGGCGGCATGGTTCAAACTTTCGCCAAAGGACTCAGGGTAACGCAGCGTGAAAGTTTTCAGCTTCTCTTGCTGTGCATAAGGTTCGATACCCGCCGCACGACAGTCATCAAGATATTCACGTAACGAGGTTTCCCCCTCATTTATTAAACCCTGTACGCTGTCTGCTACAAAATCACAATAGCCGGTCAAGCCCAAAAACTTACCACGAAAAGCGTTTAACTCCGGCACGAAAGTGACAATTGCTGGTTGCCCGGCAATTTTAATGGTGTTCGATGGCAGAGCTTTGGTCATGGTTTTACTCCTGTACTTTCAAGCCATTCTCGCAGGCTGGCTACAGCGCCTTTATCTGTATCCGGTGATGGATGTGGGCGATGGAAACTGGCAATACTGCCGTTCAGGAAAAACTTGCAGCGCGAACCGCGACCTTCCTTAACTTCACCACCCAGAGCTTTAATCAGCGACTCAATCTCGCTCCACTTAATGCCCGACTGGACAGGCATTTTAAATATCCGTTCGAGCGTCCCTTTTTGCCTCTTCCTGAGTGATGCTATCTGCTCTTTCATTCCCTTGCCCTGTGCAGTCACTTTATGAAGTCATGCTAACACGAACTTTAATGCAGTCAAGAGATGCAGTCACGCATCTGCCTTAATCTTAAAAACGCACTCTCACCGCATAGCCGCAGACACCCGCCTTCTGTCACAGCCTTGCTTGCTCAATGGAACCATCGCCCTCTTCTCTCCCACGTAATGACAGTGATAAAGCGCCGCCCGCGCCGCGCCGTTTTGTCCGCGTCATTTCATCTAATCCAGTGGAGAGCGTTATGAATATGAGAGTGAGTCCCGGAGGGCCAAACAGCGAGGCGATTAACGCGGGGCAATTTTCCGCGCGCTTTAGCAAAACGCAAAGCAGCGATCTCGCTGCCGCGCCGGAAAAATCCAGCCTGCTGCAGTATGGCGGCGCGGAGGGTAAAACCAGCCAGAAAGCCTCAACCGCGTCGCTGAGTTCAGATTATAAAACGCTGATCGATTCGCTGGTGAAACAGGGTCAGGAAGAGTTAAGTAAAATCAAGGAACAGCTGGCTCAGCAGCGCTCTTCTGGCAGCAACGCCGCTGGCGGCAACGGCACAACCGGCAACTTGCAAAACGTGATGTCGCAGCTGCAGATGCTGCTCGACAGTATCGCCAAATTGCTGAAGCAGAGCCAGGAAGGCCAGCAGTCGTCCGGCAACAGCAGCACCGACACCCAGCTTAGCAGCGCGCTGTCGCAGCTGAAGGAGCTGCTCTCTTCGCTGGGCGCCACGGCCACCACGGGCGCTGGCGCGACGACCGGCACTGCCGACGCCACGGGTAACAGCAGCGCACAACCGATGCCGACCAGCGAGAAGGACACCAGCGTCCCGCCTTCCAGCGGCACCCTGTTTAAAAATATGGATGGCGATAATCGCTCTGCCGATCAGATTATCAACGACAACCCGGTGTTGAAAAACCTGGGCAATCAGAAAGATATCAAGCAGAGCGAGCTGAAAAAACAGTTTGGCGACTGGACGGCCAACAATCCCGATGAAAAAAGCCGCGCGCTGGCGGCGAAAAATATGTCCTACTTTTTAAATAACGTGAAGGCGCTGGATAACCGCGAAGGCGGCGATCGCGGCAAGATCTCGACCAACGGTAAAATCGAAGGACTTACCAAAAGCGGCGACGCGCGCCACGGCACCGAAGCGGCGATAGTTAAAGACGTGGCGGAACAGGGACTGGACAAAGCGTTTCCCAAAGACGGCAGGCTGACCACCACCAACGACGAAATGGTTAATCTGAACGGCACCAATAAAAGCGGTTTTCAGGGTATCTGCCTGAAGCTGGGCAAAGCGTTGGCCTTTATTCCGGGCCTCAGCAATGTCCTGACCGGTATGGGTCGCGCGGAAAGCACTAATCCCTGGGATGTGATTAAGGGCGGCATCGTGGGCGGCGTGAAAACCGCGTTCGACGCGCTGAAAGGCGTCGCGCAAGGGCTGCTGACCGGCAAGGTCAGTCCGGTGCAGATGCTGATGAGCGCTTATAAAGGCGCGGTAATGGATACCTACGCTATGCAGGATGTGAAGTCCGACGCGAAGGACAAGGCCAAAGAGATCGTCTGATCGACAGGCAATAAAAAAGCGGTGGTTTTCACCACCGCTTTTCTTAGTCACTCAGCGCATGTTATTCGCGAAACAGGGCTTCAATGTTCAGTCCCTGAGCCTGCAGGATTTCCCGCAGACGACGCAGACCTTCAACCTGAATCTGACGAACACGTTCACGGGTCAAACCAATTTCACGACCCACATCTTCCAGCGTTGCCGCTTCATAGCCCAGCAGGCCAAAGCGACGCGCCAGCACTTCACGCTGTTTGGCGTTCAGTTCGAACAGCCATTTGACGATGCTCTGCTTCATGTCATCGTCCTGGGTGGTATCTTCCGGACCGTTATCTTTCTCGTCGGCCAGGATATCCAGCAGCGCTTTCTCAGAGTCTCCGCCTAACGGCGTGTCAACCGAGGTGATGCGTTCGTTGAGGCGCAGCATACGGCTGACGTCATCAACAGGTTTGTCCAGCTGTTCGGCGATTTCTTCCGCGCTTGGCTCGTGATCCAGCTTGTGGGCCAGTTCGCGTGCGGTACGCAGATAGACGTTCAGCTCTTTAACAATATGGATTGGCAGACGAATAGTACGGGTTTGGTTCATGATTGCCCGTTCAATGGTCTGACGAATCCACCAGGTAGCGTAAGTAGAGAAACGGAACCCACGTTCAGGGTCAAATTTCTCTACCGCGCGGATCAGGCCCAGGTTACCTTCCTCAATCAAATCCAGCAAAGCCAGACCACGATTGCTGTAACGACGAGCGATCTTCACTACCAGACGCAAGTTACTTTCGATCATGCGGCGACGAGACGGAACGTCGCCACGCAGAGCACGACGAGCGAAGAACACCTCTTCCTCAGCCGTAAGGAGCGGAGAATAACCAATCTCTCCCAGGTAGAGCTGCGTCGCATCCAATACGCGTTGCGTGGCGCCTTGTGACAACAGCTCTTCTTCAGCTATATCGTTATCAGCAGGTTCGTTTCCGACAAGAGCCTTCTCATCAAAAATCTCAGCTCCGTTTTCGTCGAATTCCGCGTCTTCATGTAACTCGTTAACTTTCAGCGTATTCTGGCTCATAAGCGGCTCCTACCCGTGATCCCAGGGCAGAACACCAGGGTTCTGCCGGTTTATCGCTGCGGCAAATAGCGCAACGGGTTTACGGATTTCCCCTTGTAACGAATTTCAAAATGCAATCTAACCGAACTGGTGCCGGTACTGCCCATGGTCGCAATTTTCTGACCCGCTTTTACTTCCTGCTGCTCGCGGACCAGCATAGTATCGTTATGGGCATATGCACTCAGGTAGTCATCATTATGTTTGATGATAATCAAGTTGCCATAACCGCGCAGCGCATTCCCGGCGTACACAACGCGCCCTGAGGCGGTTGAAACAACGGGCTGTCCACGCGATCCCGCGATATCGATGCCTTTATTGCCGCCTTCGGAAGCAGAGAAGTTATCGATGATCTTCCCGTCGGTCGGCCAACGCCAGCTGCCTACCGGAGTAGAGCTGTTCGTTGTGCTGCTGACGGTCGGAGCAGTTACCGGCGCTGTCGTCGTTGCGACATTATTTGTACCGGCTGAAGGTAACATTTTTCCTTCACTTGGTTTACCTGAATCCTCAGAATACGTAATAACTGGCTGACGTGCAACCGTTGTGCTCTTCATTTGCGCAGTGGTCGGCTGAGTCGGTACGCCGCCGGCGGTCGCATCGGCAGCGGTGATTGCATTGCCGCCGGTAAGCGTGCCACCGGAGCCGTTACTAACCTGCAACTGCTGGCCAACGTTGAGGCTGTAAGGCGCAGGGATGTTATTTCGGTCTGCCAGATCGCGGAAATCGTTGCCGGTAATCCACGCGATATAGAACAGCGTGTCGCCGCGTTTTACGGTGTAGGTTTCGCCGCTGTAGCTACCTTTCGGAATATTCCCATACGAGCGGTTGTAGACGATCTTGCCATTTTGCATAACAACATTTTCATTTCGTGCGCTGCTGGCCACAGGCGCGACGTTGCCGGAACCGGAGACGATCGGCGGCGGCTGAGTAATCAGTCCGCCGCCGCTGTTGGCGCTGCTGTTACCGCCGACCGAACTGATTGGCGCCTGTGTGTTATCGCTGGAACAGCCAGCTAACCAAAATCCAACCAGCGAAACCGCCGCAATACGGCGTAATTTTACTACCGGGCTTCCCGTGCTCATTGATATCCCCCGCTACGACAAAACGATGAAAACTGTACGACTACGCTCGGCTAAAGCTGCGCCAACAGCATTAAATTCTGAATCATAGGATAGTAACAATATCGACCGCCGCGTGCCATTAACAGATAGAGGTCATTAACAGATACGTACAATTGCCTCGCGGTCAGGCCAGATCGCCCTGCACCAGCGGCACAAAGCGCACCGGTTCAATGGTTTCCACCAGAAACTCGCTGCCTTTGCGGGTAATACGCTTGAGCTGCTGCTGCTCTTCGCCTACCGGCAGCACCATGATGCCGCCTTCATCGAGCTGGTTCATCAGATCGACCGGGATTTCCGGCGGCGCGGCGGTCACGATAATGGCGTCAAAAGGCCCGCGGGAAGGCCAACCCTGCCAGCCATCGCCGTGACGGGTAGAGACATTGTGCAGATCGAGCTGTTTCAGCCGCCGCTTCGCCTGCCACTGCAGGCCTTTAATGCGCTCGACGGAACAAACATGCTGAACAAGATGCGCCAGGATAGCGGTTTGATAGCCGGATCCGGTGCCGATTTCCAGCACCCGCGACTCGGGCTTTAGCGCCAGCAGCGAGGTCATTTTCGCTACGATATAGGGCTGAGAGATGGTCTGGCCGGAACCGATCGGCAGTGCCGTATTGTCCCAGGCTTTATGCTCAAAAGCTTCGTCGACGAAACGCTCGCGCGGCACCGCTTCGATCGCCTTGAGCAGCGCTTCATCGGTTATGCCCTGCTGGCGAAGCTGGGCGAGCAGCGTTTCAATACGGCGGTTTACCATTCGTTTTCAACTCCCGAACTGGCTAACCATGAAGCGACGACCTCCTGCGCGGCATGCGCGGTGAGATCGACGTGGAGCGCGGTTACCGACACAAAGCCTTCCTCGACGGCCGCAAAGTCCGTATCGGGCCCGGCGTCGAGTTTTTCACCCGGCGGCCCAATCCAGTAAAGCGTATGGCCGCGCGGATCCTGCAGCGGGATCGCCTGGTCGCTGGGATGGCGGCTGCCGCAGCGGGTCATGCGGATGCCTTTGATTTCGCTCAGCGGCAGATCCGGCACGTTGACGTTCAGGATGCGGCCGGTGCGCAACGGTTCGCGCTCAAGCGCGCGCAGCAGAGAGCAGGTGACAGCGGCGGCCGTGGCGTAGTGCTCATGACCGTCCAGTGAGACGGCCAGCGCAGGCAGGCCCAGATGTCGGCCTTCCATCGCCGCCGCAACGGTACCGGAATAGATGACGTCGTCGCCCAGGTTTGGCCCGGCATTGATGCCGGAAACGACGATATCAGGGCCGGGCCGCATCAGCGCGTTGACGCCTAAATAGACGCAGTCGGTAGGCGTTCCCATCTGAACCGCAATATCGCCATTGGGGTAGTTAAAAGTGCGGAGCGGCGTTTCCAGCGTCAGCGAGTTAGAGGCGCCGCTGCGGTTGCGGTCAGGCGCCACAACCTGAACTTCTGCGAACTCACGCAGCGCGGCCGCCAGCGTCTGGATACCCGGCGCGTGGATACCGTCGTCGTTACTCAGCAATATTCGCATCTGAAATTAAACCCCTTTTTATCAATCCATTGAGCATCATAGCCTCGCCGGACGCGGTCAGGCGACGGCCGCTTTTCCGGCTACTCGCCAACCTCCGCCTCGCCGTCCGGCTGATTAAGCAGTTCGCGCACCAGGCTGGTGGCGAAGCTGCCCGCCGGCAGCCAGAAAGAAATCTCCAGCGTGACGTCGTCCCACCAGTTCCAGCGCAGATCGCGCGGCACCACCAGCGCGGCGCGCCGCGCCGCCTCGACACGTTCGCGTGCCAGCAGCTCGATCAGCGTCGCCTCGTTCGCCAGGCTCTGCTGTTCGAACGCAAGCGCTTCGCCCTGCGTGCCCGGCTCGCCGCTGCCCGGCAGCGGCGCCGTGACGCGCAGCTCGTTGTTATCCGTACGCGCCTGCAGCGTGCTTAGCTCTTCTTCCATAGCGACAAACCAGCTGCCGCGTCCGGTAAGCTGCAGCGCATCGCCGGGGATCACGCGGGTCAGCGAGCCTACTTTTTCCAGGCGATCGCTGACCACCTGGTTAAATAATGCGCTGCGTGCTGCAGAAAGCAGGAAGCTGCGCTTGTTACGCTCGCGCACGCGGATTTCATCCGCCGCCCAGCGTCGCGCCATCACCAGGTTGTTGTTGGCATGGCCGAAACGCTGCTCGCCGAAGTAGTTCGGGAAGCCGCCCTGCGCTATCTGCTGCAGACGCTGCTCAACGCTCTCGCGATCGGAAATCTGGCGCAGAATAAGCGTAAAGGCGTTGCCCTGCAGCGCGCCGGTGCGCAGCTTGCGGCGATGACGCGCGCTCTCCAGCACCTCGCAGCCTTCCAGCTGAAACGCGGCGAAATCCGGCGTCTCTTTGCCCGGCACGCGCAGACAGAACCACTGTTCCGTTACCGCATGACGATCCTTCATGCCGGCAAAACTGACGTCGCGCGGATGAATTTTAGCGAACTTCGCCAGCGCTTCGGCCACAAAGCGAGTGTTACAGCCGTTCTTACGGATGCGCACCAGCACCTGTTCGCCGTCGCCATCCGGGCGATAGCCCAGATCTTCGATCACTACAAAGTCTTCCGGGTTCGCCTTGACCACGCCGCTGGCGGCAGGCTGGCCGTAGAGCCAGGCGAGCATCAGGCGTCAGCCTTAATCAGCAGCGCCACGGCTTCACAGGCGATGCCTTCGCCGCGTCCCGTAAAGCCCAGCTTTTCGGTGGTGGTGGCTTTGACGTTGACGCAGTCCATGTGGATGTCCAGATCTTCGGCGATATTGATGCGCATCTGCGGCACGTGCGGCAGCATCTTCGGCGCCTGAGCAATGATAGTGACGTCGACGTTGCCCACGCGATAGCCTTTTTTCTCAATCTGGCGCCAGGCTTCGCGCAGCAGTTCGCGGCTGTCGGCGCCTTTGTAAGCGTCGTCGGTATCCGGGAAGAGCTTACCGATATCGCCCAGCGCCGCCGCGCCCAGCAACGCGTCGGTCAGCGCGTGTAGCGCCACGTCGCCGTCGGAATGGGCCAGCAGCCCTTTCTCATAAGGGATCCGTACGCCGCCGATAATCAGCGGGCCTTCGCCGCCAAACGCGTGTACATCAAAACCGTGGCCGATACGCATCATGCGCTCTCCTTATTGTGTAATTGAGTCAGGTAAAACGCGGCCAGCGCCAGATCTTCCGGTCGCGTCACCTTGATATTGTCGCTGCGGCCCGCGATCAGCTCAGGATGGTAGCCGCAATACTCCAGCGCGGAGGCTTCGTCGGTAATGATAGCGCCCTCATGCAACGCTCGCTGCAGGCAGCTGCGTAGCAGTTCAAGAGGAAACAGCTGCGGCGTCAGCGCGTGCCAGAGCGCCTCGCGCTCCACGGTATGGGCGATAGCCGGACTGGCAGGCTGCGCGCGTTTCATGGTGTCGCGTACCGGCGCGGCCAGGATGCCGCCGACCGGGCTGGTGGCGGTAATCGCCAGCAGGCGCGCGAGATCGTCAGGATGCAGACAGGGACGCGCCGCGTCGTGCACCAGCGCCCAGCGGGCTTCCGGCGCCGCTTCCAGTCCCGCCAGCACCGAATCGGCGCGCTCTTTACCGCCCGCCACCCAGCGCACGCGAGGATCCTTCGCTATCGGCAGCGTGAAGAACCAGGGATCGTCCGGCGTGATGGCGACGATAATCTGGTTTACCAGCGGGTGCGCCAGCAGACCGTCAATCGCGTGTTCAAGGATCGTGCGACCATTGATATGAAGATATTGCTTGGGACAGGCCGCCTGCATCCGGCTGCCGACACCGGCAGCGGGCACGACGGCAATCACCTCGGTACCTGCCATAGTCATGTTTTATCGTTGTTGATTGGCCTGCGCTTTTTTGCTGCGATCCGGCACAAGGCGATAGAAGGTCTCGCCGGGCTTGATCATGCCCAGCTCATTGCGCGCGCGCTCTTCGATAGCTTCCGATCCCCCATTGAGGTCGTCGATTTCCGCAAAAAGCCGATCGTTGCGCGCTTTTAATTTGGCGTTACTGCTCTGCTGCACCGCAACATCGTCGTTAACGCGCGTATAGTCATGTAGGCCGTTCTTGCCCAGCCAGAGCGAATATTGCAGCCAGCCGAGTAGTACAAGTAACAGCAGCGTCAGTTTTCCCATCCCCGCCCCCTGAAAAACGGCTCAATCATCCCATAACTTTTCTCCCGACTCCACTGCGGCCGCGAAATAGCGGTCGTTTGGCGAATCGGTGAGCGTTTAACGGCGTAAAACAGCGCCGCCGGGCAACCTTCTGTTACCACCAGGCGCATTCAGACATCAGATTTTGCCGGGGAAAAAGCAAACCCTGCCGCAACGAGCGCGTTTACCAGCCGCTCAGCCAGGTAAACAGCAGCCAGAAGAGACCGATCACCACCACGATGGTCAGCAGCAGCGTCCAGATCAGGTGACCGCGCAGCAGCACGCTGGCGACGATGCCGACCAGCACGGAAACGGGCAGCAGCGCGAGGAAGAAGGGCCAGGTATAGAGGAAGAAAAACAGCGTGTTGGAGCCATAAAGCATAAAAGGGATCGCGAGCGCGAACCAGTAGCAGGCGAAGCCTGCCACTCCACCAGGAAAAGACCAGGCCGGTTCTTCCTGGCGATCGTCTTTGCGGGCCAGCATGGGCGTAACGTTATGCATAAGTATCCTGTTGACGCGTAATACGGCCCGCTCTGAGGCGATTCGCCGTGGCTATCTCAGGCCCTGATAATATCGCGCTCACGCAGCAGATCTAACACTTGCAGGCGTAAATTTGTTACCAATTGTTCGCCATCCAGATGGATTTCTGGTCGTTCCGGCGCCTCGTAAACCGCGTCGATACCGGTGAAATTACGCAGTTCGCCGGCCCGCGCTTTTTTGTAGAGTCCTTTGGGATCGCGCGCTTCGCAGATAGCCAGCGGCGTATCGACAAATATCTCAATAAAGCGCCCTTCCCCGACCATATCGCGCACCATCTGCCGCTCTTCCCGATGCGGCGAGATAAAGGCGCTCAGCACGATTAAGCCTGCGTCGACCATCAGCTTCGCCACTTCGCCAACGCGACGAATATTTTCTTTGCGATCGGCGTCGCTGAAGCCCAGGTCGCGACAAAGCCCGTGGCGCACGTTGTCGCCGTCCAGCAGATAGGTGCTGGCGCCAAGCTGATGCAGCGCCTGCTCCAGCGCGCCCGCTACGGTGGATTTACCGGAGCCGGAAAGCCCGGTAAACCACAGTATCGCGCCCTGATGACCGTGCAGCTGCTCGCGTTCCGCACGCGTTACCGCGTGCGAGTGCCAGACGACGTTTTCATCGTGAGCGGCCATTATTGACCGCCTGAAATATCGCGCGCGCCCCAGTGCGGGAAGTGACGACGCACCAGCGCGTTGAATTCCAGCTCAAAGGCGCTAAAGTCGCTGGCGGTTTGCACGCTATCGGCCTTCGCTTCGCGGATCATGCCTGCGCCGACCGTGACGTTGCTCAGCCGATCGATAAAGATCATGCCGCCGGTTACCGGGTTTTGCTGATAGCTGTCCAGCACCATCGGCTCGTCGAAAGTGATATCGACCAGGCCGATACCGTTCAGCGGCAGGTTATCTACCTCGCGGCGATCCAGGCTGTTGATTTCGACCTGATAGTGAATCTTCTCCACGCGCGCGCGCGTTTTTTTACCGGCAATTTTGACGTCAAAGCTTTGGCCCGGCGACAGCGGCTGCTCGGCCATCCACACCACATCCACGCTGGCCGCCTGTACCGGCTTCAGATCGGCGTCGACGGCCACCAGCAGATCGCCGCGGCTGATATCGATTTCATCTTTCAGCACCAGCGTGATCGCTTCGCCCGCCTGCGCTTCCTGCAGATCGCCGTCAAAAGTGACGATGCGCGCTACGGAGGATTCGACGCCGGATGGCAGCACTTTCACGCGCTGACCAACCGCCACCACGCCGGACGCCAGGGTACCGGCATAGCCGCGGAAATCCAGGTTCGGGCGGTTAACATACTGCACCGGGAAGCGCATCGGCTGCTGCTCCACCACGCGCCTGACCTCGACGGTTTCCAGCACGTCCAGCAGCGTTGGGCCGGTATACCAGCTCATCGCCTGGCTCGCTGAGGCGACGTTTTCGCCTTCCAGCGCCGACAACGGCACAAAGCGGATATCCAGATCGGCCGGCAGCTGCGCGGCGAAATCCAGATAATCCTGTTTGATCTGCTCAAACCTTTCTTCGCTGTATTCCACCAGATCCATTTTATTGACGGCGACTACCAGATGCTTAATACCCAGCAGCGTAGAGATAAAGCTGTGGCGGCGAGTCTGATCCAGCACGCCTTTACGGGCATCGATCAGCAGGATCGCCAGGTCGCAGGTGGAAGCGCCGGTCGCCATGTTGCGGGTGTACTGCTCGTGTCCCGGCGTGTCGGCGATGATAAATTTGCGCTTTTCGGTAGAGAAGTAGCGGTAGGCCACATCGATAGTGATGCCCTGCTCGCGTTCGGCCTGCAGACCATCCACCAGCAGCGCCAGGTCGAGCTTCTCGCCCTGAGTGCCGTGGCGCTTGCTGTCGCTGTGCAGCGAAGAGAGCTGATCTTCATAAATCTGACGGGTATCGTGCAGCAGGCGGCCGATCAGCGTGCTTTTGCCGTCGTCGACGCTGCCGCAGGTCAGAAAGCGCAGCAGGCTTTTGTGCTGCTGGGCGTGCAGCCAGGCTTCCACGCCGCCCTGGTCGGCAATTTGTTGTGCAATGACGTTGTTCATCTCGGCTCCTTAGAAATAACCCTGGCGTTTCTTCAGCTCCATCGAGCCGGACTGATCGCGGTCGATAACGCGCCCCTGACGTTCGCTGGTGGTCGACACCAGCATCTCTTCGATGATGCCCGGCAGCGTCTGCGCTTCGGACTCCACCGCGCCGGTCAGCGGCCAGCAGCCAAGCGTACGGAAACGCACCATGCGCTGCTCGATCACCTCGCCAGGCTGCAGGTCGATGCGATCGTCGTCGATCATCATCAGCATGCCGTCGCGCTCCAGCACCGGACGAGGTGCGGCCAGGTAAAGCGGCACGATTTCGATATTTTCCAGGAAGATGTACTGCCAGATATCCAGCTCGGTCCAGTTAGAGAGCGGGAAGACGCGAATGCTTTCGCCTTTGTTGATCTGGCCGTTGTAGTTGTGCCACAGCTCGGGACGCTGGTTTTTCGGGTCCCAGCGATGAAAACGGTCGCGGAACGAGTAGATACGCTCTTTCGCGCGGGATTTTTCCTCGTCGCGACGCGCGCCGCCGAACGCGGCGTCAAAGCCATATTTGTTCAGCGCCTGCTTCAGCCCTTCGGTTTTCATGATGTCGGTGTGCTTGGCGCTGCCGTGCACGAACGGGTTGATGCCCATCGCCACGCCTTCCGGGTTTTTATGCACCAGCAGCTCCGCGCCGATCTCTTTGATCGTGCGGTCGCGGAATTCATACATCTCACGGAATTTCCAGCCGGTGTCCACATGCAGCAGCGGGAAAGGCAGCGTGCCGGGATAGAACGCCTTGCGCGCCAGGTGCAGCATCACCGATGAGTCTTTGCCGATAGAGTACATCATCACCGGATTGCCGAACTCTGCCGCCACTTCACGGATGATATGGATACTTTCCGCTTCCAGTTGACGCAGGTGGGTGAGTCGTTTTTGATCCATAACTTTTCCTCAAGCCAAATTCACAACGGCGGAAGAGCTAACCGCCCGCTGCGCTGAATGTTGAAACCACGCCAGCTGCTGATGCAGGTTAACCACTTCCCCAATCACTAACAGGGCTGGCGTTGGCGCACGTTGTGCAAGTTGTTCTAATTCCTGTAGCGTGCCGGTCAGCACCTGCTGATCCTGGCGCGTACCGCGACCGATCACCGCAACCGGCGTCTGCGCGTCGCGGCCATGCGCGATAAGCTGCGCGGAGATTTCCGCCGCCTTTACCGTGCCCATATAGATAGCCAGCGTCTGGCGGGCGCGAGCCAGCGACGGCCAGTCCAGTCCTTCGCCGTCGGCGCGGCAGTGGCCGGTGATAAAGAGCACGCTCTGGGCGTGGTCGCGGTGCGTCAGCGGAATACCGGCATAGGCGGTCGCGCCTGCCGCTGCGGTGACGCCCGGCACCACCTGAAAAGGAATGCCCGCTTCTACCGCAGCCTGTAGCTCTTCGCCGCCGCGTCCAAAGATAAAGGGATCGCCGCCTTTCAGGCGCACTACCCGCTTGCCCTTTTTCGCCAGCTCGACCAGCATACGGTTGGTCTCTTCCTGCGGCACGCTGTGCGCGCTGGCGCGTTTGCCAACGCAGATGCGGTCGGCATCGCGACGCACCAGATCGAGGATCTCATCGCTGACCAGATGGTCATAAAGCACCACGTCGGCCTGCTGCATTACCTGCAGCCCACGCAATGTCAGCAGCCCGGCGTCGCCAGGCCCGGCGCCGACCAGGATAATTTCGCCCTGGCTGGCTTCCGGGTTATCCAGCTGATCGGCCAGCGTCTGCTCCGCGCCGACCAGATTGCCGGCAGCGACCTGACTGGCAAAAAGGCCGTTAAACGCCGTTTCCCAGAAGCGGCGGCGCTGCGACATTTTGGTCAAGCGCTCTTTAACCCGATCGCGCCAGCTACCGGCAAGCGCGGCCATCTGGCCCAGGTTGCCCGGCAGCAAAGCTTCCAGCTTTTCGCGCAGCAGTCGCGCCAGCACCGGCGCCGTGCCGCTGGAAGAGATAGCCACCACCAGCGGCGAGCGATCGACAATCGAGGGAAAGATAAAGGAGCATTTAGGCTGGTCATCGACCACGTTTGCGAACAGCCGGCGCTCGCTGGCATCGTCAAAAACGCGGCTGTTGAGTTCGCTGTCGTCGGTGGCGGCGATCACCAGATAAACCTGGTCAAGCTGCGCGCTTTGATAGTCGCTGGCGATCCACTCCACTTCGCCGCTCTCTTTCAGCGCCGTCAGCTCTTCGCACAGCGCCCGCGCGGCAATCTGTACGCGCGCGCCTGCCCGGCGCAGCAGCTCGATTTTACGTGCGGCCACATCGCCGCCGCCGACTACCAGCACCGGTTTGTTCCGGATGTCTGCAAAAAGGGGAAGATAATCCACGTCAGCCTTGCTAAATAACAAAAAGTTAACGGCGACTATAGGGCGACGGCGAAGGCTTATGAAATTACTAATTGGAATGAGTAGTTACCGAATGGAATAACGTAGCGGCAAAGCTACGCACAAAATGTGCTTAACAGAGGAATTTCAGGGGCTTTCAGAAGGATTGTAATTGTGCGGAGCCGGTCACACTTTCATACTGGAGCCGCAAATATTTCCGCTGTATCAAGACAGGATGACGATTAAGGACGCCACATGTTTTCCCGACTTTGCCTGAGCGCGCTACTGGCGCTGGGCTCATTTTCTCCGCTTTACGCGGCGGCCAAAGAGGGCCAGTTCGCCGAGCAGCAGCTGCGGCATATCGCCGCGTATTTTCCGGGCCGCATGGCTGGCAGCCCTGCCGAGATGCTGAACGCCGACTATCTGCAGCAGCAGTTCCAGCAGTGGGGTTATGAAAGCAATAAAAGAGATTTTACCGCCCGCTATCAATACAGGTCGCAGGATGGACACGTTAGCGACCACAGCGTTACCACCACTTCCGTTATCGCCGCGCGCGCAGGCGAGGTGCCGCAGCAGATTGTGGTTCTGGCGGAGGCCGACACTTATTTGCCGTTAAGCGACGAGGATCGGCAAAAAAACCGCGGCGGCCTGACCTTGCAGGGCGCGGATGAAAACGCTTCCGGTCTCGGCGTGATGCTGGAGCTGGCGGAACAGCTAAAATCGGTGCCGCTGCACTACAGCCTGCGCTTTGTGGCGCTGAGCGGCGGCGCGCTGCACGCCGAAGAGGATTACCTCGCCCGCATGAAGCCGGAAGAGAAAAAGAATACGCTGCTGGTGATTAAGCTGAACAACCTGATTGTGGGCAACAGGCTCTGGTTTAACAGCGGCGCCAACACGCCTGAACCTGTGGCGCGACAGACGCGGGATCGCGCGCTGGCGATTGCCCGTGCGGCGCATATTTCGGCCGCTACTTTGGGCAAAGCGGTAAAAAGAGAACCCGCCGTGGAGACGTTCGATAAGGCCGGTATTCCGCTACTGAGCGTTCGCGCCGCCAACTGGGATATCCGAGGACGGCAGCTGCACACCACCAACGTTCATTTTCCGCTGGGAAGCTGTCAGCAGCAGGCGAGCTGCGACAGCCTCGCCTGGATCGATCGCTGGCTACCCAACCGTATTACTCGCCGTACGCAAGAGAGCGTCAGGATCCTGCTGCCGCTGATCCGCGAGTTAGCTAATCCCCAACCTGAAGCCTGAGGAATCTTATGTATATTGTCAGTCTGACCTACAACCAGCCAATAGAAGAAGTAGAAGCGGCGCTGGCGGCCCATCTCGCCTGGCTGGATCACTATTTTAACGACGGCACTTTTATTGCCGCAGGCCGTAAAGATCCGCGTACCGGCGGCGTGATTCTGGTAAAAGATATCGATCGGGCACGGCTGGATGAGATTCTGGCGGAAGATGCGTTTCAGAAGGTGGCTGATTACGAGGTAACTAAGGTCAACGTCACGCGCGGCGCGACAGACTTTTCCGCGCTGGTGGGAATGTAGTTACTTGTCTGAATGCGAAAATGTTCACAGGAACGCCCCTTAATCGGGGCGTTTTTTATTACTCGTGCAGGCCGCACTCGCGCTTGAGGCCGAAAAAGCGGGTTTCTTCTTCCGCCATGCCCGGCTCCCATTTGCGTGTGGTATGCGTGTCGCCGACGGAGAGATAGCCCTGATCCCATAACGGATGGTAGCCCAGGTCATGCTCTTTCAGATACTGATGCACCTGGCGGTTATCCCAGTCGATAATCGGCAGCACTTTAAACACGCCGCGCTGGATGGCCAGCACCGGCAGATTAGCGCGGCTGCCGGACTGTTCACGGCGCAGCCCGGCGAACCAGGTCTGGGCGTTCAGCGTCTGCAGCGCGCGGTTCATCGGTTCGACCTTGTTGATGTCGTTGTAGCGTTCAATGCCTTCCACGCCCTGCTCCCACAGCTTGCCATAGCGCGCTTCCTGCCAGGCCGCGCTCTGCTCGGCGCGAAACACCTTCAGGTTCAGGCCAAGCTTGTCGGTCAGCTCGTCGATAAACTGATAGGTTTCCGGAAACAGATAGCCGGTGTCGGTCAGGATCACCGGAATATCCGGCTTCGCCTGGGTGACCAGGTGCAGGCTTACCGCCGCCTGAATGCCGAAGCTGGAAGAGAGCACCGCTTCGCCAGGCAGATTCTCCAGCGCCCAGATCACGCGATCCTGGGCGGAGAGTTTCTCCAGCCTGGTGTTGATTTCCGCCAGCGCCATTACGCGCTCAACTTTAGGCAGTTCGTTCAGTGCCGAGAGATCGAGTAGAGCCATTTCGCGCCTCCGTTATGCCCAAAAATCGCGGGCCGGATCCAGAACGGGTTCCACCACGCCAGCGCGAATGGTGAAATCGCCAAAGCCTTCGTCCGCTTCACGTTCTTTTGACCAGCGACCCAACAGATGATCAAGGATAGTTAGAATTTCATCTTCGGTGATATTTTCGCGGTACATACGCGGGATGCGCGTCCCCGTGCGGTTGCCGCCCAGGTGCAGGTTGTAGCGTCCCGGCGCCTTGCCGACCAGACCGACTTCCGCCAGCAGCGCGCGGCCGCAGCCGTTAGGGCAGCCGGTAACGCGCAGCACGATATGTTCGTCGCCGACGCCGTGCGCCGTCATCAGCTCTTCCACATGCGTCACAAATGACGGCAGGAAACGCTCAGCTTCCGCCATCGCCAGCGGACAGGTCGGAAACGCCACGCAGGCCATTGAGTTTTCGCGCTGCGCGGTGACGCTTTCCATCAGGCCGTGCTCACGCGCGATGCGTTCGATCGCGGGCTTCTGCTCTTCCGGCACGCCCGCTACGATCAGGTTCTGGTTGGCGGTCAGGCGGAAGTCGCCGGTGTGCACTTTGGCGATCTCGGCCATGCCGGTTTTCAGCGGGCGGCCTGGATAATCCAGCAGACGGCCATTTTCGATAAACAGCGTCAGATGCCAGTTGTTGTCGATGCCTTTCACCCAGCCAAAGCGATCGCCGCGCGTGGTGAATTCGTAAGGTCGAATCGGCTCAAAGGTCAGACCGGCGCGACGCTCGACTTCCTGCTTAAAGGTTTCCACGCCCACACGCTCCAGCGTGTATTTGGTTTTGGCGTTCTTACGGTCGGTACGGTTGCCCCAGTCGCGCTGCGTGGTGACCACCGCTTCCGCCACATCGAGAATTTTTTCTACCGGCAGATAGCCAAATTCGCTGGCGGTGCGCGCATAGGTCGCCTTGTTGCCGTGCTCGATAGAGAGTCCGCCGCCGACCAGCAGGTTAAAGCCAACCAGCCTGCCGTTTTCGGCAATGGCGACAAAGTTCAGGTCGTTGGCGTGCAGATCCACATCATTATGCGGCGGCACCACTACGGTGGTCTTGAACTTACGCGGCAGATAGGTTTCGCCCAGGATCGGCTCTTTATCCGTGGTAGCGACCTTTTCCTGGTCCAGCCAGATTTCCGCGTAGGCGCGGGTTTGCGGCAGCAGATGCTCGGAGAGCTTTTTCGCCCACTCGTAAGCTTCCTGATGCAGCTCGGACTCGACCGGGTTAGAGGTACAAAGCACGTTACGGTTAACGTCGTTGGCGGTCGCCAGCGCATCCAGACCGACTTCATGCAGCATCTGGTGCGCAGGCTTGACGTTGCCTTTCAGAATGCCGTGAAACTGGAAAGTCTGGCGGTTGGTCAGGCGAATGCTGCCGTAGAGCGTATTGTCCGCAGCGAATTTGTCGATCGCCAGCCACTGCGTCGGCGTGATGATGCCGCCAGGCAGACGGCAGCGCAGCATCATCGCATGACGCGGCTCCAGCTTCTGCTCGGCGCGCTCGGCGCGAATATCGCGGTCATCCTGCTGGTACATGCCGTGGAAACGGATCAGCAGGAAGTTATCGCCGGTAAAACCGCCGGTCAGGCCGTTATCCAGATCTTCCGCAATCGTGCCGCGCAGGTAGTTGCTCTCTTTTTTCAGGCGCTCGGCGTCGGTCAGTTTGCCTTCAACCACCAGCGGGCCGGGATATTTTTCATTGCTCATAAGACTGTCTCATTTATATTCGTTAGTGCCGCCGGCGGGCCGCCGACGGGGCGAAGCGGCCTGACTAGTAGACGTCTCGCTGATAGCGGCGTTCGATGCGCAGCTCGCTCAGGAACTCGTCGGCGGTCTCAATATCCATGCCGCCGTACTGCGCGACCACTTCCAGCAGCGCCTGCTCCACATCTTTCGCCATGCGGTTAGCGTCGCCGCAAACGTAGATATGCGCGCCTTCCTGAATCCAGCGCCAGACCTCCGCACCCTTAGCGCGAATTTTGTCCTGCACGTAGACTTTCTGCTGCTGATCGCGCGACCAGGCCAGATCGATATTGGTCAGCAGGCCGTCTTTGACGTAGCGCTGCCACTCCACCTGATAGAGAAAATCTTCGGTAAAATGCGGATTGCCGAAGAAGAGCCAGTTTTTGCCTTCCGCGCCGTCGTTGTCGCGCTGCTGCATAAAGGCGCGGAACGGCGCGATGCCGGTGCCGGGCCCAATCATAATCACCGGCGTTTCCGGATTGGCCGGCAGACGGAAATTGTCGTTATGTTCAATAAAGACGCGAATTTCGCCATCCTCTTCCAGCCGATCGGCCAGGAAGCTGGAAGCGCCGCCCGCGCGGGCACGGCCATCGATTTCGTAACGCACCGCGCCGACGGTGATATGCACTTCGCTCTCGCTTTCCGCCTGGGAGGAAGCGATGGAATAGAGGCGCGGCGTCAGCGGACGCAGCAGTTCGATCAGCTGCTCCGCACGCAGCTCGATCGGTGCCTGGCGTACCATATCCACAATCGGCGTCGTCTGCGCATAGTGCTGCAGACGGCTCTTATCGCTGACCAGAGACAATAACTTTTCGTCACGGCTGAGTTTGCCGTACTGCTCGACGATCTGCGTGGTGTTGACCGTCAGCTCAAAATGCTTTTGCAACGCTTCGTTAAGCGAAAGCGTCGCGCCGTTAACGTCTACCGGCTCGTCGCCTTTCAGCCACAGCAGCTCGACCAGCTCTTTAACCAGCTCAGGATCGTTTTCATACCAGACGCCCAGCGCATCGCCTGGCTGATAGCGCAGGCCGGAATCGCCCAGATCGATTTCGATATGGCGCACGTCTTTGTCGGAGTTGCGGCCGGTGATTTTCTGATTGACGGCCAGGCTGGCGGTCAGCGGCTCCTCTTTAGTGTAGGGGCTGCTGAAAACTTCGTTCACCGTGCCGGTAGCGTTTGCCACGGCAGCGGCTGGCGATTCAGTCGGCACGCGCGCCTTAAGCACCTCGACAATCTTTTTACGCCACTGCTCCGCTTCCGCCGCGTATTCCACATCGGCGTCCACGCGATCCAGCAAGCGCTCGCCGCCCAGCTCGCCCAGCTTGCTGTCGAAATCTTTACCGGCCTGGCTGAAGAATTCATAAGAGGTATCGCCCAGCCCAAAGACGGCGAAGGCGGTGTTGTCCAGCTTCGGCGCTTTCTTCGACATCAGGAATTTGTGCAGCGCCACGGCCTCTTCCGGCGGCTCGCCTTCACCCTGAGTAGAGGTGATGACCACCAGCAGCTTCTCCTGCGCAATCTGCTTGAATTTGTAATCGCCCGCGTTAACCAGGTTTACGTTCAGCTTCGCCGCCAGCAGATCGTCGCGCAGCTGCTCGGCGACGCGACGCGCGTTACCGGTCTGCGAAGCGGAAAGCAGCGTAATGGTCGGCACATCGACCGGCGCGGGCGCGCTGGCGACCGTGGTGCCCGGCGCCTGATTGACCATGCCCCAGAAGTAGCCGGAAAGCCATGCCAGCTGCGTGGCAGAGAAATCGCCGGTGGCCGCCTGAAGGCGGGAAAGCTGTTCCGGATTAAGCGGAAGCAGAGAAGCGGGAGATGCCTGAGTCGTCATTGCTTTGAGAGTTCCAGTATCGGTGGTCCGGGCCGTAAAGACAGCAAGATAGCGTTAGGGTAACGACTGGCATAATAACCCTTAAAGAAGGGTTGGTAATATTAAATAACCAAAACGACTAAACGGTTTTACAACTAAGGGATAGTGCTGAAACAGGTTAATCAACCTTTTACCAATCAATGGGTTAAACGCACATCTTTTTACGTGCAGGGCAACCTGTGCTGAAAAGCCGCGAAACGGGTGCGAAAAAAGGCTTTTTCGGGTAGACTCCGCCCGTTTTTTTAAGAAATAACCGGGACTGTCATATGGCTACCACGCTGTTTAAAGATTTCCAATTCGAGGCGGCTCACCATCTGCCTAACGTGCCGGAAGGCCACAAATGCGGCCGTCTGCACGGGCACTCTTTCCTGGTGCGGCTCGAAATCACCGGCGAAGTGGACGCGCATACCGGCTGGATCATGGATTTTGCCGAGCTGAAGGCGGCGTTCAAACCGCTTTACGATCGGCTGGATCACTACTATCTGAACGAAATTCCGGGACTGGAGAATCCTACCAGCGAAGTGCTGGCGAAATGGATTTGGGATCAGATGAAGCCGCAGCTGCCGCTGCTTAGCGCTGTGATGATCAAAGAAACCTGTACGGCGGGCTGCGTCTATAAGGGCTGATTCTTTGGCAGCACGCGTCACCGCTTTGGGGACGCAGGAAAAAATGACAGGGATTAATTGAAAAGGCGGCTGCAGAGCCGCCTTTTTGTTGCCTGCCGTTTATGCAGGCAACGGCAAAAAAGCCCTAATCAGGCGATATTCAGGTACTTATGCGTCTGCATCGACAGGCGCCAGTTGCGCGCGATACAGGTTTCGATACACAGCTTCGTCGCGTCATCTTTTTGGCTAATCGGCTGCAGCGCGATAATGCGTGGCTTGTCGTCATTCAGCGTCGCCAGCAGCTCGTCCAGGGCATCCACATCACGCTGACGCGCTACCGGATGCTTCACCTCGTCGGCGCGCACCAGCGCCTGGTTCAGCACATCATAACCACCGCGCATATTGACCTTAGGAGAAACGGTTACCCAGGTTTTTTCGCTGCACTGAACCTGGTGCGTGCCGCTGGTTTCGATCTGGCAGCTAAAGCCCTGCAGCTCCAGCGCCTGCGTCAGCGGCGTCAGATCGTGAATGCAGGGTTCGCCGCCGGTGATCACCACGTGACGCGCCGTCCAGCCATGCTGTGCGATGACCTTCAGCAGCGCATCCGCATCCGCCGCGCCCCAGGCATCGGTTTCAACCATTTTCAGCAGAATATCGCCCAGCGAGGTTTCCCGATCGGCCAGCTTATCCCAGGTGTGCTTAGTGTCACACCAGCTGCAGCCCACCGGGCATCCCTGCAGGCGGATAAAAATTGCCGGAACGCCGGTGTAAAATCCTTCGCCCTGCAACGTCTGGAACATTTCATTAATCGGGTACTGCATTACGCACTCACTGGCTTAAAAATAGGGGCGCAGAGTATGACAGATAGCGGCTTTTTAACCAAATCACATCGTGCTGGGGAACCCGACAATCCTGTTGTTCCACTCAACTCTGTCACTCTTTTTTTGAGGTTACTCCATGAATATGCCAGTCGGCGGTTTATTGAATCGCGTATTGCTGAATGTCAGCAACGAGGCGTCGGACGCGTTCCTGCCGCAACAGTCCGGGACACGGGCAAACCAGGCAAACAGCATCAGCTTTGGCTCGCCCGCGACCAGCAATCTGCCGGAGCTAACCAAAAGCGCGCAGGAGAATACCAGCAGCGCGGGCAACGCCTCGTTCAATCAGTTTATGCAGCAGATTGGCAGGCTGTTGCAAACGGCGCTGTCCGCTATCGATTCGCTGGCGCAGCAGGTAAGCAAAGCTCACACGTCACCTGACAGCGCTAAGACCACCAGCAATAGCATCGCTGCGCCAGCACAAATGGCAACGGCATCTGCCACGGCAGACGGCAACAACACCGCCGATGTTGCTGCCGCTTCCGCAGCTGACGGCAGCAAATCGGTGAGCGGCAACAGCGCTCTCGATCCAGCCAGAAACAGCCTGACGTTTGAAAATAAGGGCGATAAGCCTCTGACTATCGCTTTTACGCCCAATGCCGATGGCAGCGCAAAACCTGACGATCTCACCCTGGAACCGGGCGAAACCAAAACGCAGAACTTTGACGCCAACTGGTCAGGGAATTTTCGCAGCACGGCCGGCGACGGCGCCAATGCCACTTTGGGCGAGGTGAAATTTGACGGCGGCAGCGGACAAACTTATTACGACGTCAGCTATATCGAAGGCAATAATGCCGCTATGACCATTGGCCCGGCAAAAGGCGACGGCAGGGTTTCCGGCACTTTAGACGATTTGGTCGCCAATGCGCCAGACAGCATCAAAGCAAAAGATGCGGACGGCAATGTTTACGGCCTGAAAAAATCCACCACCGCCAATCAACAGGATCCGGCGGTAGTGGACTACTACCGACAGCATGTTGCCGCCGATAAGGGCTATGTTATCCCTTCCGATGATGCCAGCACGCTGGGCAGCAGTTCGAAAAACCTGAAAGTCGAGCTGAAGGGCTGAATACGGCAGGCGAACAGACAATAAAAAAGCCTCGTCCGCAGACGAGGCTTTTCAGGCATTCCCAACCGTTAACGGCCGGGAAAAGCGAGGCTTACTGACCTTTAACTTCTTTCAGGCCGTTGAACGGCGCACGGCTGCCCAGCGCTTCTTCGATACGGATCAGCTGGTTGTACTTGGCAACGCGGTCAGAACGGCTCATAGAACCGGTTTTGATCTGGCCTGCTGCAGTACCTACCGCCAGGTCGGCGATGGTAGCGTCTTCGGTTTCGCCGGAACGGTGAGAGATAACCGCCGTGTAGCCCGCGTCTTTCGCCATTTTGATAGCTGCCAGGGTTTCGGTCAGAGAACCGATCTGGTTGAACTTGATCAGAATGGAGTTAGCGATGCCTTTATCGATACCTTCTTTCAGGATTTTGGTGTTGGTCACGAACAGGTCGTCGCCCACCAGCTGGATTTTGTCGCCCAGCACTTTGGTCTGGTAGGCGAAGCCGTTCCAGTCGGATTCGTCCAGGCCATCTTCGATAGAGACGATTGGGTACTGTTTGGTCAGATCTTCCAGGAAGTGGGTGAACTCTTCGGAAGTGAAGGCTTTGTTGCCTTCGCCAGCCAGCACGTATTTGCCGTCTTTGTAGAATTCAGAGGCCGCGCAGTCCATCGCCAGGGTGATGTCTTTGCCCAGCTCGTAGCCTGCCGCTTTTACCGCTTCAGCGATAACGGCCAGCGCTTCGGCGTTGGAACCCAGGTTTGGCGCATAGCCGCCTTCATCGCCTACCGCGGTGTTCATGCCTTTAGACTTCAGCACTTTCGCCAGGTTGTGGAACACTTCAGAACCCATACGAACCGCTTCTTTCAGGGTTTTCGCGCCAACTGGCTGGATCATGAACTCCTGGATGTCGACGTTGTTGTCGGCGTGCTCGCCGCCGTTGATGATGTTCATCATCGGCAGAGGCATAGAGAATTTGCCTGGGGTACCGTTCAGCTCGGCGATGTGCTCATACAGCGGCATGCCTTTCGCAGCGGCAGCGGCTTTGGCAGCGGCCAGAGAGACGGCCAGGATGGCGTTAGCGCCAAATTTGGATTTGTTTTCGGTGCCGTCAAGATCGATCATGATCTTGTCGATGTTTGCCTGGTCTTTGGCATCTTTGCCGGTGACCGCGTCAGCGATTGGGCCATTTACGGCTGCAACAGCTTTGGTCACGCCTTTACCCAGGAAACGAGATTTGTCGCCGTCGCGCAGTTCCAGCGCTTCACGGGAACCGGTAGAAGCGCCTGATGGTGCGGCCGCCATACCGACAAAACCGCCTTCCAGATGCACTTCTGCTTCAACGGTCGGGTTGCCACGAGAGTCGATGATTTCGCGACCGATGACTTTAACGATTTTGGACATTAGTTTTTCCTCAGTACAAGTTAACTTAAACTCAGACAAACAACGCGCGAATAGTTCGCGCGCTGCTATGAAAACTACTTATTTCGCCAAACGCTTCTGATGCTCGCTGGCTGCTTTAACAAAGCCGGCGAAAAGTGGATGACCGTCACGCGGTGTCGAGGTGAATTCCGGATGGAACTGACACGCAACAAACCACGGATGGTTCGGGATCTCGATGATCTCGACCAGTTGGTCATCGCCGGAACGGCCGGCCACGCGTAAACCAGCCGCTTCGATCTGCTTTAACAGCATGTTGTTGACTTCGTAACGATGGCGGTGGCGCTCAACGATAGTGTCGCTGCCGTACAGCTGGCGTACCACACTCTCCGGCGTCAGCTGACACTGCTGGCTGCCCAGACGCATGGTGCCGCCCAGATCGCTCTTCTCTGAACGAACCTCAACGTTGCCCTCTTCGTCGCGCCATTCGGTGATCAGCGCCACAACAGGGTACTTACAGTCTGGCACAAATTCCGTGGAGTTTGCGTCCGCCATGCCGGCGACGTTACGCGCGAACTCCATCAGCGCAACCTGCATACCCAGGCAGATGCCCAGATAAGGAATGTTGTTTTCGCGGGCGTAGCGCGCGGTCATGATTTTGCCTTCCACGCCGCGATAGCCGAAGCCGCCAGGGATCAGGATAGCATCCAGATCTTTTAAGATTTCCACGCCGCGGCTTTCCACATCCTGCGAGTCGATCAGCTTGATGTTGACCGTTACGCGGTTTTTCAGGCCGCCGTGCTTCAGCGCTTCAATCACGGATTTGTAGGCGTCCGGCAGTTCGACATATTTGCCGACCATGCCGATAGTGACTTCGCCGCCCGGATTGGCTTCTTCGTAGATCACCTGTTCCCATTCGGCCAGGTTGGCTTCCGGCGCGTTCAGGTTAAAGCGTTTGCAGATATAGTCATCCAGGCCCTGCGATTTCAACATGCCTGGAATTTTGTAGATGGAGTCGACATCTTTCAGCGAGATAACCGCTTTTTCCGGCACGTTACAGAACAGCGCGATTTTCGCGCGTTCGTTGGCGGGAACAGCGCGGTCGGAACGGCAGATCAGCACGTCCGGCTGGATACCAATAGAGAGCAGCTCTTTAACGGAGTGCTGCGTCGGCTTGGTTTTCACCTCGCCCGCCGCCGCCATATAAGGCACCAGCGTCAGATGCATATACATGGTGTGTTCACGACCGACATCAACCGCCATCTGGCGAATAGCTTCGAGGAACGGCAGCGATTCGATATCGCCGACGGTACCGCCGATCTCCACCAGCACCACATCGTGGCCTTCGCCACCTTCAATGATGCGTTCTTTGATGGCGTTGGTGATGTGCGGGATCACCTGAATGGTCGCGCCCAGATAGTCGCCGCGACGCTCTTTGCGCAGCACTTCCGAGTAGATACGGCCAGTGGTGAAGTTGTTGCGGCGGCTCATTTTGGTGCGGATGAAGCGCTCGTAGTGGCCCAGATCGAGATCGGTTTCCGCGCCGTCGTCGGTGACGAACACTTCGCCGTGCTGGGTTGGACTCATGGTGCCCGGATCCACGTTGATATACGGGTCCAGCTTCATGATGGTCACATTAAGACCACGTGCTTCAAGAATGGCGGCCAGGGAGGCTGCGGCAATGCCTTTACCCAGAGAGGATACGACCCCGCCGGTCACAAAAATATAGTTCGTTGTCATGCTGAACCTGAGAAAGTAGGTTTAAAGACGATGGAATAACCAGGACGGGAAAACAGTATACCGGAATCCCCTCTGCGCCACAATTAATCGTTTCCGGTTATCTGCCAGCCATCGTATTGACCGGCACGAGAGTACCCGATTCCATCGCCGCGGAAGTTGATAACGATCACATTTTTGTTGAATCGAGTCAGCCGGTTATTCGCCTTCAGGAATTTTCAGAGGCTTTCGCGGGATTTGATCTGCAGCCAGGCCGCTTCCATCTGCTCCAGCGTGGCGTCCTGCATCTGCAAGCCCTGCGCGGCGATAATCTGCTCAACCTGGCGGAAGCGCCGCTCAAATTTATCGTTGGCTTTCTGCAGCGCCGTTTCCGCCTTGCTGCCCAGATGACGCGACAGGTTCACGGTGGCGAACAGCAGGTCGCCAATCTCCTCTTCCAGCTTCTGCTGGTCGATCACCGCCTGCTGCGCTTCATGCATGACTTCGTCGATTTCTTCGTAGACTTTGTCCAGCACCGGCCCGAGGGTATGCCAGTCAAAGCCGACGTTGCTGCAGCGCTTCTGGATTTTGTGGGCGCGCATCAGCGCGGGCAGCGCGCGAGGAATATCGTCCAGCGCCGAATGCTGCGCTTTGTCGGCGCGCTCGCGGGTTTTAATCGCTTCCCAGTTCGCCAGCACTTCGCTGCTGTCCGTGACTTTCTCGTCGCCGAAAATATGCGGATGGCGGCGCTCCAGCTTGTCGCTGATGGTCTGGCAGACGGTTTCGAAGTCGAAGCGCCCTTCTTCCTGCGCCATTTGGGCATAAAACACTACCTGGAACAGCAGATCGCCCAGCTCGCCCTGCAGATCGTCAAAATCTTCGCGGCTGATGGCGTCCAGCACCTCGTAGGTTTCTTCGAGCGTATAAGGCGCGATGCTGGCAAAGGTTTGTTCGCGGTCCCACGGACAGCCTTTTTGCGGGTCCCGCAGGGTTTTCATAATGCCCAGCAGGCGATCGATTGCGTTCATAACCATGTCCATTTGTTAGAAATTGAGGAAAACAGAAGGTGACTATGCTGCATGGCGGCGCAAGATTGCTGTGGGCCGGACGCAGCGCTGGCCCACAGGGTAAACTTCAGGAAGCAATCAGGGCAAGCACTGCCGCGATGCAAAATGGCCGCGCCACCTTGCCGATTAATGCAATCTTCGCGCGTCGATGATATCGGGCACCTGATTCAACCGCGCCAACACCCTTCCCAACACCTGCTGATTATAAATTTCGATATCCATATCGATGGTGGCGAGCTGTTTTTTGGTATCGCTCCGGCTGGAAACGCCCAGCACGTTGACCTTTTCGTTAGCGAGGATAGTGGTGATATCGCGCAGCAAACCGCTGCGATCGTTGGCGGTGACGCGCACCACCAGCGAGTAGCCGCTGGAGTAGCTTTCGCCCCAGACCGCGTCGACGATGCGCTCCGGCGCGTGCGACATCAGCTCGGTCAGCTGGTCGCAGTCGGCGCGGTGAATGGAGATGCCGCGGCCCTGGGTGATAAAGCCGGTGATATCGTCGCCAGGGATCGGCTGGCAGCAGCGGGCGATATGGTGCATCAGATTGCCGACGCCTTCGACCACCACGCGTCCGCTCTCTTTGCTGCGCGGCACGGAGGATTTCAGCGTCAGCTGGCGCAGCGCCTCGCGATCTTCTTCTTCCGCGCTCGGCTTATTGAGCTTCGACTGCAGGAAGTTGCTCATCTGGTTCAGACGAATATCGCCGCCGCCAATAGCGGCCAGCAGCTCGTCCAGCGTGTTGAAGTTGTAGCGCGGCAGCAGCAGCTTTTCCGCATCCTTCAGGCTGATATCCAAATGATCCAGCTCGTTGTCGAGGATCTGCCTGCCCGCGACGATATTCTTGTCGCGATCCTGCTTGCGGAACCAGGCGTGAATCTTCGAGCGTCCGCGGCTAGTGGTGACGTAGCCCAGGTTAGGGTTAAGCCAGTCGCGGCTCGGATTCGGCTGCTTTTGGGTAATGATGTCGATCTGATCGCCCATCTGCAGCTGATAGGTAAAGGGTACGATGCGGCCGCCGATTTTTGCGCCGATGCAGCGGTGGCCGATATCGCTGTGAATATGGTAGGCGAAGTCCAGCGGCGTGGAGCCGGCCGGCAGATCCACTACGTCGCCTTTCGGCGTAAAGACGTAGACGCGATCGTCAAAGACCTGGCTGCGCACCTCGTCCAGCATTTCGCCAGAGTCCGCCATCTCTTCCTGCCACGCGATCAGCTTGCGTAGCCAGGCGATGCGCTCTTCATGCCCTGAAGCGCCACGCGCGCTGCCGCCGCCGCCCTCTTTATATTTCCAGTGCGCGGCCACACCCAGCTCGGCGTCCTCATGCATCTGACGCGTGCGGATCTGGATTTCCACGGTTTGGCCCTTCGGCCCCAGCACCACGGTATGAATAGACTGATAGCCGTTGGGCTTGGGATTGGCGACATAGTCGTCAAACTCGCTGGGCAGATGGCGATAAAGCGTATGCACGATGCCTAACGCACCGTAGCAGTCCTGCAGGCGCTCGGCGACGATACGCACGGCGCGCACGTCGAACAGCTCGTCGAACGACAGCGATTTTTTCTGCATCTTGCGCCAGATGCTGTAGATGTGTTTTGGTCGACCGTAAACCTCCGCCTTCACGCCCTGCCTGACGATTTCGTCGCGCAGCGACTGCACGAAGGTTTCAATATACTGTTCGCGATCGATGCGGCGCTCGTGCAGCAGTTTGGCGATGCGCTTGTACTCTTCGGGATGCAGATAGCGGAAGCAGAAGTCTTCCAGCTCCCACTTCAGCTGGCCGATGCCTAAGCGGTTGGCGAGCGGCGCGTAGATATTGGTGCACTCTTTAGCGGCCAGCACGCGCTCATCTTCCGGCGCATCTTTGACTTCCCGAAGATGGGCGATGCGTTCGGCCAGCTTGATCACCACGCAGCGGAAATCTTCAACCATCGCCAGCAGCATACGCCTGACGTTATCGACCTGCTCGGAGGCCATTGAGTCGTTGTGGGTCGCTTTCAGCTGCCGGATAGCGTCCATATCGCGTACGCCGTGTACCAGCGAGACGATAGCCTTGCCGTGCTTTTCTTCCAGCACCGCTTCCGACACCACGCCGGCGTCCGCCAGCGGAAAGAGCAGCGCGGCGCGCAGGCTTTCGCTGTCCATGCTGAGCATGGAGAGGATCTCCACCATTTCAACGCCGCGCCAGAGCAGAAGCGTGGCATCGGGATGCGTGCGGGTGGCTTCTTCGCAATAGCGCCAGGTGTCAGCCAGTCGTTCACATGACTGTGGATTCGCAATCCCCAGACTGGCGATCCACTGGTCGAGCGCAAACTCGCCGGCCGTATTCAGATGAGCACTTCTTACCGCAACCATATCCTCTCCAAACCTCCTTCCGGGAAGCTATATTCGGCTGAATAACACCATGGATTCGACGTGCCCGGTATGCGGAAACATATCAAGCAGGGTAATCCTTTCTGAGCGATAGCCAGCGGCCAGTAAAATCTGGCTGTCCCGGGCAAGTGTAGTCGGATTACAGGAAACATAGACCACACGTTCCGGCGCAAGTTTAACAATATGCGGAATCACTTCTGCCGCGCCGGAGCGTGCCGGATCCAGCAATACCTTGTTAAATCCTTCCGCCGCCCAGGCCTGAGCCGACACGTCTTCTTCCAGATTATGCTGGTAAAACGCAATGTTATTCAGATTATTCAGAGCCGCATTATACGCACCCTTTGCCGCTAATGCTGCAACGCCTTCCACACCGGTGACATTTTTCGCCCGCTTTCCTGAAGGAAGCGTGAAGTTTCCCATGCCGCAGAAAAGATCCAACAGCCGATCGGTCGGCTGTAAATCGAGCCATGCCATCGCCTGTGCGACCATCTTTTGGTTCAGCTCGCCGTTGACCTGAATAAAGTCGCGCGGGCTAAAAGTGAGCTTCAGATCGTCGATGTGGTAGCACGGCGCCTCGCCGCTAACCTGCTCCAGCGTTTCGCTGTCGGGCGCCAGAAAAAGCGCCACCCGCTGGCTATGCGAAAACTGTTCCAGTTTTTGCCGATCCGCCGCGCTGAGCGGATCGAGATGGCGCAGCAGCAGCAGCGGGCCGTTGTCCGCCAGCACCAGTTCGACATGACCCAGCCGCCTGACGGCCTGCAGGCTGCTCAGCAACTGGTGCAGTGGCGCAAGCAGCGCATCAAGTTCGGGCTTCAAAACGGGGCAATGCGTAATGGCGACCAGATCGTTAGAGTTCGCCTGGCGGAAGCCCATCTGCAGCGTCTGGCTGCGCGGCTGATAGTTGAGTCCTAAACGCGCGCGGCGGCGATAGCCGTAAGAGCTGCCCGCGATAATCTCATCTACCGCTGCCGGTTCGCCGGTTTGCTGGCTTAACAGCCGCGACAAAGCTTTGGCCTTGCTGCGCTGCTGCAGTTCGGGCGACGCGTGCTGTAGCTGGCAGCCGCCGCAGCAACCAAAGTAAGGACAGGCTGGCGCAACCCGTTCCGGGCTGGGCGAGAGGATACGTTTTGCCCGCGCGCGCGCCCAGTTGCGCTTCTCTTCGACAATTTCCACTTCCGCCTGTTCGCCGGGCAGCGCGCCGCTGACGAAGAGCGCTTTGCCCTGATGATGCGCTACGCCCTGGCCTGCGCCGTCAAGGTCGGTAACCGTCACGGTTATGATCTGGCGGGTCGTCACGCGCCGTTTTGCAGAGTAGAATTGCGCCATTACTTTTGTCTCGACAGTGGTTAAACCCGCGTAGCCTACACCAGCATCAGGATTAATTCGACCGGCAGCGCCACAGGATAATTATGACCAAATACAGCCTGCGGGCACGAATGATGATCTTGATTCTGGCGCCCACGCTGATGATCGGGCTGCTGCTGAGCACCTTTTTTATCGTGCATCGCTATAACGAACTGCAGCGCCAGCTGGTGGACGCGGGCGTCAACATTATCGAGCCGCTGGCGGTGGCCAGCGAATACGGCCTGACCTTTCACAGCAAAGAGTCGGTGCGTCAGCTGGTCAGCCTGCTGCACCGGCGCCATTCCGATATCGTGCGCGCCATTACCGTTTTCGACGCGCAGAATCAGCTTTTCGTCACCTCCAACTACCGCGCCAGCGCCGACAAGCTGCGTATGCCCGCCGACGCCAGGCTACCCGCCACCTTCAGCTATCAACGCCTGGGCAATTCGGTGATCCTGCGCACGCCGATCCTGTCGGAGAGTTACTACCCGGATGAGTCACCGAATGAGGAGGCCAAGCCCAACGGCAATCCGCTCGGCTATGTCGCCATCGAGCTGGATCTGCAGTCGGTTCGCCTTCAGCAGTATAAAGAGGTGTTTGTCTCCACGCTGCTGCTGCTCTCCTGTCTCTGCCTGGCGATGCTGTTCGCCTATCGGCTGATGCGCGACGTGACCGGCCCGATCCGCGATATGGTCAACACCGTCGATCGCATTCGCCGCGGCCAGCTCGACAGCCGCGTCACCGGCCATATGCTGGGCGAACTCGATATGCTGAAGAACGGCATCAACTCGATGGCGATGTCGCTAACCGCCTATCACGAAGAGATGCAGCAGAATATCGATCAGGCAACTTCGGATCTGCGCGAAACCCTGGAGCAGATGGAGATTCAGAACGTCGAGCTGGATCTGGCCAAAAAGCGCGCGCAGGAAGCGGCAAGGATCAAATCGGAGTTTCTGGCCAATATGTCGCACGAGCTGCGCACGCCGCTTAACGGTGTAATCGGCTTTACCCGCCAGACGCTGAAGACGCCGCTGAATATTACCCAACGCGACTATCTGCATACCATTGAGCGCTCGGCCAATAATCTGCTGAGCATCATCAACGACGTACTCGATTTCTCTAAACTGGAAGCGGGTAAGCTGGTGCTGGAAACCATCCCGTTCCCGCTGCGCGCCACGCTGGACGAGGTCGTGGTGCTGCTGGCGCCCTCCGCCCATGAAAAAGGGCTGGAGCTGACGCTGAGCATTCAGCCCGACGTGCCGGACAACACTATCGGCGATCCGCTGCGGCTGCAGCAGATCGTCGTCAACCTGCTGGGCAACGCCATTAAGTTTACCGAGAGAGGCAATATCGACATTCGTATCGAAAAACGGTCGCTGAGCAACAACCGGGTCGATATTGAAGTACAGATCCACGATACCGGCATCGGCATCGCGGAAAAGCAGCAGTCGCAGCTGTTTCAGGCTTTCCGCCAGGCCGACGCCAGCATCTCCCGACGGCACGGCGGCACCGGCCTGGGCCTGGTGATCACCCAGAAGCTGGTCAACGAGATGGGCGGCGAAATCTCGTTTCACAGCAGGCTGAATCAGGGGTCGACCTTCTGGTTCCATATCAATCTGGCGCTCAACCCGAACGCCGCGCAGGATCCGCGCGCGATGGCCTGCTTACAGGGCAAAACGCTGGCGTATGTAGAAGCTAATCCGGCCGCCGCTCAGGCAACGCTGGATTTGCTGGCGACCACGCCGATGATCGTCAGCTACAGCGCGACGCTGGAAGGCCTGCCGCAGCAGCGCTACGACACGCTGCTGCTTGGGCTGCCGGTCAGCCGGGAGCCGTCTCGCCAGCTGCCCTGGCAAGCGATTCCGGCGCTGGAGCTGGCGGATAATGTGATTATGGCGCTGCCCTGCCAGCTGCAGACCTGGGCGGAGGAGCTAAAAGAGCGAGGCGTCAGCAGCTGTCTGCTGAAGCCGGTTTCGCTGTCGCGGCTGTTGCCCGCGCTGCTCGATCACCATACCCGCGAGAGTAACGATCGGTCAGGCCGCAAAAAGATGCCGCTGACGGTAATGGCCGTCGACGATAATCCGGCTAACCTGAAGCTGATCGGCGCCCTGCTGGAAGAACAGGTAGAGCGCGTGGTGCTGTGCGACAGCGCTATGGCGGCGATTCAGCAGGCGAAGACGCAGAGGCTGGATGTGATCCTGATGGATATTCAGATGCCGGAAATCGACGGTATTCGCGCCAGCGAACTGATTCGCGAGCTACCGGCGCACGCCTCAACGCCTATCGTCGCCGTCACGGCGCACGCGCTGGACGGCGAAAGAGGAGAGCTGATCAGAGCCGGGATGAACGACTATCTGGCCAAGCCGATTGATGAGGCCAGGCTGGAAACCCTGCTGGCGCACTATGTTCCGCAGCGCGCCAGCAAGCCGGCCACCGCGCCGGACGCGCTTTCCGCTTCGCTGGACTGGGATCTGGCGCTGCGTCAGGCGGCGAACAAGCCGGATCTGGCGCGCGAACTGCTGCAAATGCTGGTGGATTTTCTGCCCGAGGTGCAAAAGCAGGTGGAAAGCTATATGGCGGAAGAGAAGGTCAGCGAGCTGCGCGACATTATTCATAAACTGCACGGCAGCGCCAGCTATAGCGGCGTACCGCGCATGAAACAGCTGTGCCAGCAGCTGGAGCAAAGCCTGCGCGGCGGCCAGGCTATCGCTGACGTCGAGCCGGAGCTTTTCGAACTGCTGGACGAGATGCAGAACGTAGCGCGGCTGGCGCAGGCGAAGCTGGCCGAGTGATTACAGCTTCTGCCCCATCGCCAGCGTGGCGGCAATATTGCGCGCGGCCATACGGACGTTTTCCGCCGCGCCGGATAGCGCATCCTCCAGCGTGCAGATGCTGTAGATCACGCTAAAGACCGCGTCCAGACCGTGCTGGTGCACGATTCCCACGTCTTTGGTCAGGCTGCCGGCAATGCCGATCACCGGCTTGTTATAGCGTTTGGCGACTTTCGCCACGCCAATCGGCACCTTGCCGTGAATGGTCTGGCTGTCGATGCGACCTTCGCCGGTAATCACCAGCGCGGCGTCTTTCACCAGCTCGTCCAGGCCCAGCGCCTCGGTCACGATTTCAATGCCGCGCCGCAATTCCGCGCCGCAGAAAGCGTGCAGCGCGGCGCCCATTCCGCCCGCCGCGCCGCCGCCGGGAATCGACAGCACGTCGATATCCAGATCCCGTCGGATGATCTGCGCGTAGTGCGCCAGCGCCTTATCCAGCTGCTCTACCAGCTCCGGCGTGGCGCCCTTCTGCGGGCCAAACACGGCGGAAGCGCCCTCTTCGCCCAGCAGCGGATTGGTTACGTCGCAGGCGACCTCGAAGCGACACTCTTTGATGCGCGGATCGAGCCCATCGATATCTATGCTCGCCAGCGCGCTAAGGCTGCCGCCGCCAAATCCGATCTCATTCCCCTGGCTGTCCAGCAGCTTCGCCCCCAGCGCCTGCACCATACCCGCGCCGCCGTCATTGGTCGCGCTGCCGCCGATACCGATAATAAAGCGCTGTACGCCCTTATCCAGCGCGCTGCGGATCAGTTCGCCGGTGCCGTAAGAGGTGGTGATCAGCGGATCGCGCCGCGCGGCCGGCACCAGCTCCAGTCCGCTGGCCGCCGCCATTTCGATATAGGCGCAGCTGTCGTCACCGGAAAGCCCGTAGAATGCCTCCACTTCTTCACCCAGCGGGCCGGTGACGTTCAGACGCACGGTTTTGCCGCCCGTAGCCGCCACCATCGCCTCGACCGTGCCTTCGCCGCCGTCCGCGACGGGAAGTTTGACATAGTGAGCCTCAGGAAAAATCTCCCGGAATCCCTGCTCGATTTGCGTGGCAACCTGCTGAGCCGACAGGCTTTCTTTATATGAGTCCGGTGCGATTACTATTTTCATACCTTAATCCGTGCGCGGTTGAATTGGCCTGCGCCAGGGGCGTCCGGCTTAACGCGTTAAGCCGGACACGGAGCTATTTGATTTCCACTTTCGCCAGCTTCTCATAATAGCAAGCCAGCGCGCTGTGGTCGGCGGTGCCCAGGCCATCGGCCTTCAGCGCCTGCATCATCTCCATTACCGCCGCGGTCAGCGGCAGCTGCGCGCCCACGCCGTGCGAGGTATCCAGCGCGTTAGCCAAATCTTTAATATGCAGATCGATACGGAAGCCCGGTTTGAAGTTGCGGTTCATCACCATTGGCGCTTTGGCATCCAGTACCGTGCTGCCCGCCAGACCGCCGCGGATCGCCTGATAAACCAGCTCGGGATTAACGCCCGCTTTGGTGGCCAGCGTCAGCGCTTCCGACATGGCCGCGATATTCAGCGCCACGATCACCTGGTTAGCCAGCTTGGTAACGTTGCCCGCGCCGATTTCGCCGGTGTGCACCACGGAACCCGCCATCGCTTTCATGATGTCGTAGCATTTATCGAACAGCTCTTTGTCGCCGCCGACCATCACGGATAGCGTGCCATCGATAGCTTTAGGCTCGCCGCCGCTGACCGGCGCATCCAGCAGCGCAATGCCTTTTTTCGCCAGCTCTTCATGGATTTCGCGGCTCGCCAGCGGCGCGATGGAGCTCATATCGATGACGATGGTGCCCGCTTTCGCGCCCTCGATAACGCCGCCCTCGCCCAGCAGCACTTCTTTTACGTGCGGCGAGTTCGGCAGCATAGTGATAATGACGTCGCTCTGCTCCGCCACCGCTTTCGCCGAGTCGGCGGAGGTGGCGCCCTGGCTGACCAGCTCGGCCACGCTGTCGGCGTTATGATCGCGCACCACCAGCGAATAGCCCGCTTTGATTAAATTTTTGCTCATGGGCTTGCCCATGATACCCAGACCTATAAATCCGATTTTCATCTTTGTCTCCTGAACAGTGGGTTATTTTTTAAAGCGATCGCACAGAGCCTGCGTGGCGCCACGGAAAACGCCCAGATCGCTGCCTACCGCGACGAAACCTGCGCCCCATTCCAGATAGCGGCGCGCATCGGCTTCCACCGGCGCCAGAATGCCGCTCGGCTTGTTGGCCGCCTTCGCGCGTTCGAAAATATATTTGATGACCTTCAGCACTTCCGGATGCGCCGGCTGCCCCAGGTAGCCCAGCGCGGCAGAGAGATCGCCCGGCCCGACGAAAATGCCGTCCACGCCTTCCACCGCCGCGATGGCGTCGATGTTGTCCACGCCCTGCTGGGTTTCTATCTGCACCAGCACGGTGACGTTATCGTTGATAATGGTGTTGTACTGCGGCACGGTGCCGTACATGTTGCTGCGGTGAGAAACCGAAACGCCGCGAATGCCCATCGGCGGATAGCGCGTGGAGGCTACCGCGCGCACCGCTTCCTCTTCCGTTTCCACAAAGGGGATCAGGAAGTTGGAAAACCCGATATCAAGCAGGCGCTTGATAATCACCGGCTCGTTGGTCGGCGGCCTGACGACCGGCGCGCTGACGCTGCCTTTCAGCGCCATCAGCTGCGGAACAAAAGTCGTGATATCGTTCGGCGCATGTTCGCCATCCAGCACCAGCCAGTCGAAGCCTGCCAGCCCAAGCACTTCCGTGGTCAGCGGGTTAGCCAGCGCGCACCAGCTGCCGATTAGGGTTTCGCCCGCCAGCAGGCGCTGACGAAAACTGTTCGGCGTATTTACATAGCTCATCGGTTTCTCCAGAAATAGGGTTAGCGCACCAGGCAAGGGCGTTTGTTGTCAAAAGTCCAGTCCGGCACCAGGAACTGCATGGCCTGCGCGTCGTCGCGCGCGCCCAGACCGTGTTTTTGGTAGAGCTCGTGCGCTTTCATTACGCGATCCATATCCAGCTCCACGCCCAGGCCCGGCTTGTCAGGCACCTGCACCATGCCGCCCTTGATCTGCAGCGGCTGCTGCGTCAGGCGCTGATTGCCTTCCTGCCAGATCCAGTGAGTGTCGATAGCGGTGATTTTGCCCGGCGCCGCCGCGGCCACGTGAGTGAACATTGCCAGCGAGACGTCAAAGTGGTTATTGGAGTGAGAACCCCACGTCAGGCCGAAGTCATGGCACATCTGCGCCACGCGCACGGAACCCTGCATTGTCCAGAAGTGCGGGTCCGCCAGCGGAATATCGACGGACTGCAAGGAGAGCGTGTGTCCCATCTGCCGCCAGTCGGTGGCGATCATATTGGTGGCGGTCGGCATGCCCGTGGCACGACGGAATTCAGCCATTACCTCGCGGCCGGAATAGCCCTGTTCGGCGCCGCACGGATCTTCCGCGTAGGCCAGCACCTCTTTTAACTGTTTGCCCAGCGTTATCGCCTCATTCAGCGACCAGGCGCCGTTAGGATCGAGCGTGATGCGGGCTTCAGGGAAACGCTTCGCCAGCGCGGTCACCGCTTCGGCCTCTTCGCTGCCCGCCAGTACGCCGCCCTTGAGCTTAAAGTCGTTGAAGCCATATTTTTCGTAAGCCGCCTCAGCCAGCCGCACCACCGCTTCCGGCGTCAGCGCCTCTTCGTGGCGCAGGCGATACCAGTCACAGCTGTCGTCAGGCTGACTCTGGTAAGGCAGCGTGGTTTTACGGCGGTCGCCGACGTAAAAGAGGTAGCCCAGCATTTCGACCCGATCGCGCTGCTGCCCGTCGCCCAGCAGCGAGGCGACGTTGACGCCCAGATGCTGACCCAGCAGATCCAACAGCGCCGCTTCAATACCGGTCACTACGTGAATAGTGGTGCGCAGATCGAAAGTCTGATTGCCGCGGCCGCTCGCATCACGATCGGCAAAGGTATTGCGCACATGGCTCAGCAAATTTTTATATTCGCCGAGGGTGTGGCCAATCAGCAGCGCCGCCGCTTCCTCCAGCGTCTTACGAATTTTTTCGCCGCCGGGAATTTCGCCTACGCCCGTATGCCCGGAGTTGTCTTTGATAATAACGATATTGCGGGTAAAGAAAGGCGCATGCGCGCCGCTAAGGTTCAGCAGCATACTGTCATGGCCCGCGACCGGGATAACCTGCATTTCTGTTATCAGTGGCGTGTTACTCATCACTTATTCCTTCTGTAGAGTTCAGCGTCCAAAAGCCGGGCGCTTGCGATCGAATGTCCAGCCGGGGATCAGATACTGCATAGCGGCGGCATCGTTGCGTGCGCCGCCAGGCAGCGTTTTATAGAGCGCATGGGCTTTCTCGATTTGCGCCCAGTCCAACTCCACGCCCAGCCCCGGCGCGTCCGGTACGGCGATTTTGCCCTGGCGGATCTGCAGCGGCTGTTTGGTCAGGCGCTGATCGCCTTCCTGCCAGATCCAGTGGGTGTCGATGGCCGTCGGCTTGCCCGGCGCGGCGGCGCCAACGTGAGTAAACATCGCCAGCGAAATATCGAAGTGGTTATTGGAGTGACAGCCCCAGGTCAGTCCCCACTCGTCGCAAAGCTGGGCCACGCGCACCGCGCCGCTCAGCGTCCAGAAATGCGGATCGGCCAGCGGGATATCGACGGCGTTCAGCATCACCGCGTGATTCATTTCGCGCCAGTTGGTGGCGATCATATTGGTCGCTACCGGCAATCCGGTGGCGCGGCGGAACTCCGCCATCACTTCACGCCCGGAGTAACCTTGCTCCGCGCCGCAGGGATCTTCGGCGTAGGTCAGAATGCCCTGCATATCCTTGCAGAGCGCGATAGCCTCATCCAGCAGCCAGGCGCCGTTGGGATCGACGGTGATGCGCGCCTCGGGAAAGCGCTTTTTCATCGCCTTCACCGCCTCGATTTCCTGCTCGCCAGGCAATACGCCGCCCTTCAGCTTGAAATCTTTAAAACCATATTTATCCTGTGCGGCCTCCGCCAGCCGAACCACAGACGCGCTGTCCATCGCCTTTTGATGGCGCAGCCGGTACCAGTCGTGCGTGGCGTTCTCGCCGGTGAGATAGGGCAGATCGGTTTTCTCGCTATCGCCGATATAGAAGAGATAGCCCAGCACCGTGACTTCATCACGCTGTTTGCCCGGCCCCAGCAGCTCCGCTACCGGCACGTTGAGGCACTGGCCCAGCAGATCCAGCAGCGCGGCCTCCAGTGCCGCCACCGCGTTCACCCGCAGTTCAAACGTCCAGGCGCCTTTACCAAAGGTGTCGAAATCGGCGGTCTGATTACCTTTGTGCACTTCCTGCACCAGGCTGTTCATGCGCGCCACTTCACGACCTTTCACCAGCGGCACCGCCGCCAGCAGCGTCTGCAGAATGGTTTCGCCGCCGGGCGCTTCGCCCACGCCGGTGTGGCCGGCGCTGTCGGTCAGCACCACGATGTTGCGGGTAAAGTAAGCGCCATGCGCGCCACCGATATTCAGCAACATGCTGTCATGCCCGGCGACCGGAATGACTTTCATATCGGTAATTAACGGGCTGCTTTGCGTGGTCATAGATCGTCCTTACAGAGATTTCAGTTCGATACGCTTGATGTCGCGCACCAGCACCAGATAGCTCATTACCGCCACAAAAGCGTGGATACAGACGTAAATCAGCGCGCCGTTATAAGAGCCGGTAGTGGCGATGATGTAGCCGATGACCACTGGCGTCACAATCCCGGAGATATTGCCGAACATATTGAACAGGCCGCCGCTGAGGCCGCTGATCTCTTTCGGCGCGGTATCCGCCATCACCGCCCAGCCGAGCGCGCCGATGCCTTTACCGAAGAAGGCCAGCGCCATAAAGAACACCACTACCCATTCAGTTTCGACGTAGTTGCACACCACCATAGTGATCGAAAGCAACATTCCCAGCACAATAGGCGTCTTACGAGCGATATTCAGCGAGCCGGTTTTGCGCATCAGCCAGTCGGAGATAATGCCGCCCAGCACGCCGCCCAGAAAACCGCAGATAGCGGGAATCGAAGCGACCATCCCGGCTTTCAGAATGGACATGCCGCGCGCCTGCACCAGATAAACCGGGAACCAGGTGATAAAGAAGTAGGTCAGCGCGTTGATGCAGTACTGGCCCAGATAGATACCGATCATCATTCTGGAAGTGATCAGCTGTTTGATTTGATGCCTTTTCTCTGCCCAGGTGACTTTCTTCTCGGCTTTTTTGGCATCCATATTGATCAGCGCGCCGCCCTGCTCCATATACTCCAGTTCAGCTTTGTTGACGCCGGGATGGTCGTTGGGATCGTGGATAACTTTTAGCCAGATAAAGCTGATGATGATGCCCAAACCGCCCATAAACCAGAACACGTGCGCCCAGCCAACCTCCGAAGTCAGCCAGCCCATAATCGGTGCGAAGATAACCGTGGCGAAATATTGCGCGGAGTTAAAGATAGCGACGGCGGTACCGCGCTCCTGAGCGGGGAACCAGGCGGCGACGATGCGGCTATTGCCCGGAAAAGAGGGCGCTTCCGCCAGGCCGACCAGGAATCTGAGCATAAACAGCGTAACGATGATGCTGAAGCCGCTGAGCAGATCGACAAAGCCCTGCAGCAGCGTAAACAGCGACCAGAGGAAGATGCTCCAGAAATAGACGCGTTTTGAACCAAATCTGTCCAGCAGCCAGCCGCCGGGGATTTGGCCAATCACATAAGCCCAGGAGAAGGCGGAGAAGATATAGCCCAGACCCACAGGATCCAGCCCGATCTCTTTCGACATGGCGGAACCGGCGATGGCAATCGTGGCGCGGTCGCCATAGTTGAACGAGGTGACAATAAATAACATCACCACTATCCAGTAACGAGCATTAGTTCTTTTTTGCACGGCGCTCGCGGTACTGCTGATTGAATTCATGATGCACTCCTGAAATATAGCGGTCAGGCAAACTCACTCTGGACTGCATACACATCGCGTTGGGTATCAGAATGATGTCAGGTTAAACACAGCGATTAAGTGGCAGAATAATCACAACGTTCATAACGCTCGTCCCGTTTGTAAAAAAGTATAGGGAGGCTAAAACAGGAAAGCATCGTGCGGATGCACCATTAAATTGGGGTGATAACGGTAATGTTATGGCATTCGCTCAATCCGCTGCGCAGTGGCTCACGGAATGCGGCGGTTATGCGGCGGCGGTCACATTCCCTTTTCCTTTGTGAGCCTTCTCACTCTCGCCTGTCGATTTGCCAGAAAATCCACCTGATGTTACGGCAGCATGTCGGACATCTGCATAATGTTTTCCCGTTCTGGCCTCCCTATACTGTCCCACAGCAGAATAATTTCATCCTGAAACGCTTTTCTCCCACCTTTTTAAAATAAAAAGCCGATTCATTTATCTCAGGACTTGTCGAGCAATGAACATTTCCAGAAACGATCCACCGCTTTATATAAAGGTGCATGAGAATGATAATGTCGCCATCGTCGTTAATAATAATGGATTAACGGCTGGCACAACTTTTCCATGCGGGTTGCAATTAAAAGAGCATGTTCCACAGGGTCATAAAGTCGCTTTAAAAGATATTGCCCAGGGCGGCGATATCGTTCGCTACGGCGAAGTTATCGGCTATGCGGTACGGGATATCGTGCGCGGCGGCTGGATTGACGAGTCGCTGGTGGTACTGCCGGAAGCGCCGGAGCTGGCCAGCCTGCCGTTGGCCAGCAACGTGCCGCCAGCGCTGCCGCCGCTCGAAGGTTATACCTTTGAAGGCTACCGCAACGCTGACGGCAGCGTCGGCACGCGCAATCTGCTGGGCATTACCACCAGCGTGCATTGCGTGGCGGGCGTGGTCGACTACGTGGTGCAGATTATCGAGCGCGAGCTGCTGCCGAAATATCCCAATGTCGACGGTGTCGTGGCGCTGAATCATCTTTACGGCTGCGGCGTGGCGATTAACGCGCCTGCCGCAGTGGTGCCGATCCGTACCATTCATAACCTGGCGCTGAACGCTAACTTCGGCGGCGAGGTGATGGTGGTGAGTCTGGGCTGCGAAAAGCTGCAGCCGGAACGTCTGCTGGAAGGCACGCCCGACGTCCAGGCGATCTCGCTTGGCGACGAGGACGTGGTGAGGTTGCAGGATGAGAAGCATGTCGGTTTCGAGTCTATGGTGCAGGATATTCTGCAGGTCGCCGAGCGCCATCTGCAGCGACTTAACCAGCGTCAACGTGAAACGGTGCCGGCGGCGGAGCTGATTGTCGGTATGCAGTGCGGCGGCAGCGACGCCTTTTCCGGCGTGACCGCCAATCCAGCCGTCGGTTTCGCTTCTGACCTGCTGGTGCGCTGCGGCGCGACGGTGATGTTTTCAGAGGTGACGGAAGTGCGCGACGCGGTTCATCTGCTGACGCCGCGCGTGGTGAATAAAGAAGTAGGCCAGCGGCTGCTGGAAGAGATGGCCTGGTATGATGACTACCTTAATATGGGTAAAACCGATCGTAGCGCCAATCCTTCGCCCGGCAATAAAAAAGGCGGGCTGGCCAACGTGGTTGAGAAAGCATTGGGCTCTATCGCCAAATCGGGACGCAGCGCCATCGTCGAAGTGCTTTCGCCGGGCCAGCGTCCGACCAAACGCGGACTGATTTACGCCGCCACGCCGGCCAGCGATTTTGTCTGCGGCACGCAGCAGATGGCATCGGGTATCACGCTGCAGGTGTTTACCACAGGACGCGGCACGCCTTACGGCCTGGCGGCTATTCCGGTGATCAAAATGGCGACGCGCAATGCGCTGGCCGACAGATGGCACGATCTGATGGATATCAATGCGGGCACCATCGCCACCGGCGAAGAGACAATTGAGCAGGTAGGCTGGCGGCTGTTTGAACTGATTCTGGATATTGCCAGCGGCAGAAAGCAGACGTGGTCCGATCGCTGGGGCATTCGCAACGCGCTGGCGGTGTTTAATCCGGCGCCGGTGACCTGAATTTCCGGGCCTTCTCCTTCTGGCGAAGGCCCATTCCTCTTAATCCAGCAGCGTCAGCCAGTGCTCAACCCACGGCGAAGAAACCTCTTCCGGCTCCGGGTTTTCGTTGGCGTCGATCGTTAATACGTCGCCGATTCGCTTTGCCTTGTGCTCCTGCAGCAGCGCGTCAAACTTTTTGCCTGCGCCGCAGAAATCATCATAGTTGCTGTCGCCCAGCGCGATAATGCCGTAGCGCAAACCGGGTTGATGGCCCAGCTTGTCTTTGATGCCATAAAACAGCGGCGCGATATTGTCAGGAAGATCGCCCTGCGCTGTGGTTGAGGTAATCACCAGCGCCACGCCGTCGGCATAGCGTTGCCACTGCTCCAGCGTCGGATCTTCGAAAATTTCCACCTGATGTCCGGCAGCCGTAAGCAAAGGCTCCGCCTCTTCCGCTACCAGCAGCGCGTTACCGTAAACCGTTCCTACAAAAATGCCTGTCTGCGCCATGCTTTTCTCCTGCCGCTTATTCCGAGACGCTATCCTGCAGGCTGGAAGCCGCAAACTCAACCCCGGCGAGCGCGTCCTGCCAGCCAAATTGCGTTATCGTTTCCTGCCAGACCCGATCCAGGCCCGCACGCAGCCGCAACGGCTCGCCCGTTACCGGATGCGTCAAACAGAGTTCGCTGGCATGCAGCATCAGCCGATTGATACCAAAATGCTGAAGCGCGCTGCGATTTTGTCGCAGATCGCCATGCGCGCTGTCGCCGATAATCGGATGCCGCAGATGTGACATATGACGCCTGAGCTGGTGCTTGCGGCCGGTCTGCGGCTGCAGCTCCATCAACGTGTAGCGCGAGGTATCGTAGCGGCTGACCGGCACCGGCAGCTCCGCTTTCGCCAGCGCGCGCCAGTGGGTTACCGCAGGCTGTGGCGCTTTGTCCGCCTCGCTGAACTTGTCGGCGATCTTGTCCAGCTCTTCGCTTAAGGCGTAATCCAGCGTCGCTTCGCCATCCAGCCAGCCTCTGACCACGGCGTGATAGGTTTTTTGCAGCTGATGCTGTTCAAACTGCTGTGAGAGCAGCCGTCCGACCTCGCTGGAGAGTCCCATCAGCAGCACGCCCGAAGTGGGACGATCAAGCCGATGAACGGTGAACACGTGCTGCCCAATCTGGTCACGCACGGTTTGCATCACGAAAACGCTCTCATGCCTGTCCAGCCAGCTGCGGTGCACCAGCCAGCCGGAAGGTTTGTTAACCGCGACCAGCCATTCGTCCTGATAGATAATCTCCAGCATCAGACGTCATGCTCGAACAGCTGGTCGAGCTGGTTCAGAACGTGCAGCAGATGGGCGCGACCGGGAATAGCGCCTTCCAGCGCCATCTCGTAATAGGGCGCGATGGTCAGTTTCACCGGCAGCACGGCCTGGGCATCCAGCAGCGCCTGCATCCGGGGTAAAAATACCCACTGCAGCCACTGAACCGGCATCATGGTATCAACGCAAAAAGGCTCGGTGCTTTCAAAAGCTTCGGCGTTTGGCGCGCAGCTCTGCCAAAGCCCCGCATCGTGCAGCGCCTGCTCAATGGCCTGCAGACGGTCGCGAATTTCGAGTTCCCTGCTCATCCGGGCTCTCCTGTTCAGGTTTAAAGGGCCGCAAGCATAGCATTACCGCCAGCCACCCGATAAGTATGGACGAAAAAAAGGGAGCACTGTAAAAACAGTGCTCCCGGTTCGTTCGCAGCTATCCCGCTACTTTTGTTGCTCCCTGCTCATCCCTGATAACTTTTCCCTGAAGTTTTCCCTACAAACTCACCATCAATGGCGATGTCCCTGAGCATCCTGGCCTACCGCACTCCGGCTGTAGCTTTCTCCGTCCTGGAGGTGTCCCTGTTTCTCGATCCTGAGATATCCTGCGCCAGCCTGAAGCCCTTATCCAGGTTTCTTCAGATGCCGCCTGACTTATTCCTTAAGTCACCTTCCGTTGTGGCAGGTTTAAGTTTGCCTTAACAGCGCCAGCAAACAATAGGGTAAAAGAGTTTTTTTGACCCTGTGCAGGTTTTACTTAAAACTGCGAATAACAACATTATGATTTATTTTACTTTTGCTCAGATAACCTGACTCTTTTCCTAAGATTAAAAAGCGATCTCTTACAGACTCTGTAAGAGATATCTCACACGGAAGCGCTCTTTTTACCTTTCAGTATCAATAACATGAGAAACAAGAAATTGTTCCAGCGTGGCAGCCAGCACCTTACGCCCTTTCGCGCCGAGTTTCTCCAGAATCACTTCTCCGGTCAAATTGCACACCGACACGATCTCAAGTTCAGATTGGGTGGTGGCAATAAAGAGCGTAGGCGACTGTTTAAGGCGGCGCTGCATAACCAGATGCCCGATCAAATTCTCCTGCACTCGCTCAAAATCCTCCTCGCTCCATACCTGCAGCAAGGTACAGGGCTGGCCGTCGATCCGCACGTGCATATCGCCGGCAAACTGCGTGGTGTACCAGGCGACTACGGCAGGCTGTATCCGTATATCCAGCGCGCGCTCAATGTTTTCCAGGTTTTTCGCCAGGGTAAAAGGCTGCGGCAGCCAGCGAACCTCTTCGCCAGTGGTTTGCTGCACGCAGGGCGAAGGAATACCGTAAAGTTCGCTGCTGGCGGGCGGATGACCGCACGCTTCGATCCAGCTATCGCAATAGCGGCGAGTAAAATCGACCAGGGCACGGGCAGTTTCATCAATCATTCTTTTTTCACTCTCTGATGCCTGAGTTACACTAAGGCTATCTATTTTCAGTTACGTTGACCGGCCGGTGCCGGTCACGGACGATTGACCACTTAGCCTGTAAAAACAGGCGATAAGGGAATGCAATGTCTTCAGATACACATCAGGCGCTGAGCGGCCTGACGCTGGGAAAACCCACAGAATATCATGACCAGTATCAGCCTTCTCTGCTGCAGGCCGTGCCGAGAAGCATGAACCGCGAGCCGCTGGGGCTTTATCCCGACAGCCTGCCTTTCCACGGCGCCGATCTCTGGACGCTGTATGAGCTCTCCTGGCTCAACGCCAAAGGGTTGCCGCAGGTGGCGATTGGCGAAGTCAGCCTGGACGCCCGCAGCGTCAATCTGATCGAATCGAAAAGCTTTAAGCTCTATCTTAACAGTTTCAATCAAACCCGGTTCGCCGACTGGGGAGAAGTTCGCGCCACGCTGGAGCGCGATCTCAGCGCCTGCGCGCAGGGTGAAGTTAGCGTAGCGCTGTTCCGCGTGCAGGAGATCGAGGGCCAGCCAATCGGTCATTTCAGCGGCACCTGTATTGATGAACAGGATATTGAAATCGACAGCTACACGTTCAGCACTGATTATCTGCAGCAGGCTACGCAGGCGGAAATCGTGGAAGAGCAGCTGGTCAGCCATCTGCTGAAGTCCAACTGTCTGATCACCAATCAGCCGGACTGGGGCTCGGTGCAGATCAGCTATCGCGGCCCTCGTATCCAGCGGGAAGCGCTGCTGCGCTATCTGGTTTCGTTTCGCCACCACAATGAGTTCCACGAGCAGTGCGTAGAGCGCATTTTCAACGATATCCTGCGCTTCTGTCAGCCGGAAAGTCTGAGCGTCTACGCACGCTACACGCGTCGCGGCGGCCTGGATATTAATCCGTGGCGCAGCAACGGCGCGTTCAAACCCGGCCTGTCGCGGCTGGCGCGCCAGTAAAGTTTGCGCGCCGTCGCGCATAACCGCACGATAACGTTGATAACAGTTCAGGAAGAAGGCTAATCTGAAGCGGGCATCGGGTGCCCGGGAACACTTTTTCTCCGTCACCGCCGCCGTTTACCCGGCGCGCTTTTGACGGAGAGCGACCAACGCCCGGACGGGTGTAAAGGAGTTAACTTGATCACACATATCAGCCCACTGGGCTCCATGGATCTGCTGTCTCAGCTGGAAGTCGATATGCTGAAGCGTACCGCCAGCAGCGACCTTTACCAACTCTTTCGCAACTGTTCCCTTGCCGTGCTGAACTCCGGCAGCCAGACCGACAGCAGTCACGAACTACTGTCCCGTTTTGAAAACTTCGATATTAACGTGCTGCGGCGCGAGCGCGGCGTCAAGCTGGAGCTAATCAATCCTCCTGAAGAGGCTTTTGTCGACGGCCGCATTATCCGCTCGCTGCAGGCGAACCTGTTTGCCGTACTGCGCGATATTCTGTTCGTTAACGGCCAGTTCGACAGCGGCTTCCAGCAGCAGGATGTGGATGACTCGGTGCGCGTCACCAACCTGGTCTTCTCTATTTTGCGTAACGCCAGAGCGCTGCATGTCGGCGAGCTGCCGAACACGGTGGTGTGCTGGGGCGGCCATTCCATTAACGCCGTCGAATATCAATACTGCCGCAATGTAGGCTCACAGCTGGGCCTGCGCGAGCTAAATATCTGTACCGGCTGCGGCCCTGGCGTAATGGAAGCGCCAATGAAGGGCGCCGCCGTCGGCCACGCGCAGCAGCGCTACAAAGAGAGCCGCTTTATCGGTCTGACCGAGCCTTCCATCATCGCCGCCGAGCCGCCGAACCCGCTGGTCAACGAGCTGATTATCATGCCGGATATCGAAAAGCGTCTGGAGGCCTTCGTGCGCATCGCCCACGGCATTATTATTTTCCCTGGCGGCGTGGGCACGGCGGAAGAGCTGCTTTATCTGCTTGGCATCCTGATGAATCCGCACAACCAGCATCAGGTGCTGCCGCTGATTCTGACCGGGCCAAAAGAGAGCGCCGACTATTTCCGCGTGCTGGACGAATTTATTGTCAGCACGCTGGGCGAAGCCGCGCGTCAGCACTACACCATCATTATCGACGACGCGGCGGAAGTGGCGCGCCTGATGAAAAACGCGATGCCGAAGGTCAAAGAGCATCGCCGTGAAACGGGCGACGCCTATAGCTTTAACTGGTCGATACGCATCGCGCCGGATTTACAGGTGCCGTTTATGCCGACTCACGAAAACATGGCCAACCTTAATCTCTATCCTGACCAGCCTGCGGAGCAGCTGGCGGCTTCGCTGCGCCGCGCCTTCTCCGGTATTGTTGCGGGCAACGTCAAGGAACCGGGGATCAAAGCCATTAAGGAAAGAGGCCCTTATAAGATTCACGGCGATGCAGAGATCATGCGCCGCATGGACGATTTGTTACAGGGATTTGTTGCCCAGCACCGCATGAAGCTGCCGGGAACGGCCTACATCCCCTGCTACGAAATCATTAAATAACCCTCAGCAGAGCGGCAGCCGTGCCGCTCAGTATCCAGCTATGACTATTCATTTATTGATTATCGATGCGCTGAATTTGATTCGCCGCATTCATGCCGTGCAGGATTCGCCCTGCCAGGAAACCTGTCTTCACGCTGTGCAGCAGCTGATCCTGCACAGCAAACCGAGCCACGCGGTGGCGGTGTTCGACGACGATGAGCGCCACGAAGGCTGGCGCCATCAGCTGCTGCCGGACTATAAAGCCGGACGCGCCCCAATGCCCGATACGCTAAAAAACGAAATGCCGCAGATCCGCGCTGCCTTTGCGGCGGCAGGCGTAGCCTGTTGGCAAGCGCCGGGCGAAGAGGCGGACGATCTGGCCGCCACGCTGGCGAGCAAGGTGGCCAACAGCGGCCATCAGGCAACCATAGTCTCAACCGACAAAGGCTACTGCCAGCTGCTGGCGCCAGCTATTCAGATTCGCGACTATTTTCAGAAGCGCTGGCTGGATCTGCCGTTTATTGAAAAGGAGTTTGGCGTGGCGCCCGCGCAGCTAACGGATTACTGGGGTCTGGCGGGCATCAGCAGCAGCAAAATCCCGGGCGTAGCGGGCATTGGCGCGAAAAGCGCCGCGGAACTGCTGAACACCTATGGTTCGCTGGCGGCAATTTATGAACGTTTGCCGGAAGTGGCGGACAAGTGGCGCAAAAAGCTGGAGCAGCAGCGAGAGATGGCGCATATCTGCCGGGAAGTGGCGACGCTGAAAACCGATTTGCAGCTGGCAGGCAATCTGAAAGAGCTGCGCCTGCCGTAAAAAAACCGCCGACCCAGGCCAGCGGTTACGTCAGCTTTAGCGCTCGTCGCGACGGCCTGGCGTGGCGCTCCAGATACGGCGGATATGCACCGTAACCTCTTCACGGTCGTGATAGAGCTGTCGGGCCTGAATCTGCGCGTTGATGCCGTTGGCCTTCAGCTTCTCGTCAATCATCGCCAGGTTTTGCGACACCTCTTCATAGCGCTTTTTCATCGGCAGCTTGAGGTTGAAAATGGCTTCGCGGCACCAGCCGTTTACCAGCCAGTCCGCCATCAGGTTAGCCACGCGCACCGGTTTTTCCACCATATCGCATACCAGCCAGTAGATGTTGCTGCGCGTTGGGCGATATTTAAATCCATCTTCACGATGGTGAAACACCTGGCCGGTATCCATCAGGCTCGGCGCCATCGGGCCATTATCAATAGCGTGTACCATCATGCTGCGTTTCACCAGCTGATAAGTCCAGCCGCCGGGACAGGCGCCCAGATCCACCGCATACATGCCGCTGCCCAGGCGTTCGTCCCACTCGTCGGCGGGAATAAAGACGTGAAACGCCTCTTCCAGCTTCAGCGTTGAACGGCTTGGCGCATCGGCGGGAAACTTCAGGCGCGGGATGCCCATAAAGAATGGCGAGTTGTTCTGCGGCAGCGAGTAGCCGACGTAGCAGAAGCCCGGCGCAATAAAAAAGACATGGACTACGGGACGCTTGTTGCTTTCATAATTCAGCAGCACGCCCGCAGAGCGCAGGCTGGCGCGCAGCGGCACGGTAAATTTCCGGCAGAACTTCAGCAGCTCTTTGCTCTCGTTGGTGTCCGGTACTTCGACCCGTAGCTCGCCGCCCTTTTCCACTACGCCGCTCAGCATCCCGGTGACCGGCGTAACGCGATCCTCCTGCGGCAGATCTCGCAGCAGCTCGCCTACCACAATCATCTGGCGCGCGAAAATCAGCTCGCTAAACGGCAGCTCGCGCAGCAGCTTTTCCGCGTCTTCTGGCTGGTAGCACTCAAACAGCACGTAAGCGGAATCTTCTTTCACACGCGCAAAGCCGAACACCTCTCTGGCCGCCGCTTTGGCGGTGATCTCCGCCGCACACTCTTTCTCAAAGCCCTGACGGCAGTAGAGTAAAATTTTATTCATGGCGTTCTGCCCTTTTCTTCAGACGCAGCGCGCCAATCAACATTAAAACCCAGCCGATCAGGAAGCAAAAGCCGCCCACCGGCGTAACATAAACCCACAGCTTAAGATGGGAAAGCGCCAGACAGTAAAGGCTGCCGCTGAAAAGCACAATGCCCAGCGCCAGCAGCGCGCTGCTCCAGTAGAACCAGATGTTCGCCCTGCTGCGCATCATCGCCGCCAGTCCCAGGATCGCCAGCGTGTGAAAACCCTGGTATTCCAGGCCGGTTTTCAGCCAGGCCATCTCGCCCGGCCCCAGCGACTTACTTAATACGTGGGCGCCAAACGCGCCCAGCATGACAAAAACAAACCCGCTGATGGCCGTAAAAATCAGCATTGCACGACTCGACATTCTTATCATCCTCTGAGACAACACACGCCGCCGCCCTGGCCACGCATGGATAAATAGGGATCAGCTTTCGTAGCGAAAGCGAAACTTTTCCTGCTCGCTGGCCGCTTTCGCCAGGATCCACTGACGAAAGGCGGCTATTTTACCCAGTTCTGCCTGACTGTCATGACAAACCAGATAAAAAGCGTTTTTACTTACCAGCACATCGTTAAACGGACAGGCAAGCCTGCCGGCTTCAATTTCTGTTTGCGCCATGACGTTGTTCGCCAGCGCCACGCCCTGACCGTGAATCGCAGCCTGCAGCACCATCGCGCTGTGGCTGAAAATCGGGCCGTGCTGTACGTTGATATTCACGCCCAGCTGACGCGTATAGGTTTGCCAGTCGCGGCGGGAGGCGTCATGCAGCAGCGTAAAGCGCGCCAGATCGGCGGGCGTTTTCAGGGGATTATCGCCGGTCAGCAGCAGCGGCGAGCAGACGGGCAGCAGGTATTCCGCGTAGAGTTTCTCTACCCGCAGTCCCGGCCAGTTGCCGCGACCATAGAATATCGCCACGTCGACATCGTCCGCCAGCTTCTCTTCCTCGCGGTCGACGGCCTGAATGCGCACATCAATTCCCGGATAAGCTGAGTTAAAGCTGGAAAGACGCGGCACCAGCCATTGAATAGCGAAGCTGGGCAGCAGACTGACGGTCAGCGCGCCCTTCGCGCTGCGTGCCTGCAGCTTGCGGGTAGCGTCGTTCAGCGCGGTGAAGATTTCTTTGATATCCAGATAGTAGCTCTGCCCTTCCTCCGTCAACAGCAAAGAGCGATTGCGCCGCCGGAACAGCTTGAGCCCCAGAAAATCCTCCAGCGACTTTATCTGGTGGCTGACCGCCGCCTGGGTGACGAAGAGCTCTTCGGCCGCTCGGGTAAAGCTGAGGTGTCGCGCAGCGGCGTCAAAAACACGCAGGGCGTTTAAAGGAGGAAGACGTTTCGACATGATTACCGGCTACATAGTGATGGCTGCAGACATAAGGCTACTGACGCAGCTTTACGTATTAGTTTTTGTTATCCGAGCCATTATAATTTGTCCGTTGAGGATGCACCAGCAAATACCTATAGTTGCCGCACTTCCTGAGCCGGAACGAAAAGCAGTTTGAAATTAAAGCGATTGCGCGGAGTTTCAGAAGGCTTTTGGCTTGTGGTCGTGATGTTGTGTTTGCAATTGATCTGCCTTTTGCAGATTGGGTAGCCTGGCTACCGCTTTTAGATTTACCCTGTCTGTCCATAGAGATTTAGTAGCACCGCAAACTGCGGTGCTTTTTTTTGCCTGTGGCTTACTGGCCCATTTCAACCATTTCTTTCACGTCGGAACGGTTAATCTGTTGTTTATTGCCGTTAGCGTCTTTGTAGCTGATCATGCCGGTATCGTCATCCACGACTGGCTTGCCGTCGGCAACGATAGTGCGGCCGTCATTGGTATGCATCACATAGTTGCTTGAGCACGCAGCCAGGGTAAACGTCATGGCGCAGGCGGCCATAATAGCAGCAAATTTTTTCATCTTTATATCTCCTTGCAGATAGTAATGCGATAAACCACCCGCAGTGCGCGACCCCACGACCAAAAGCGGGTAAATTGCCTGTCGCAGAGAGGCTTATTTGCGGGTAATAGTTTAAACCTTGCATAAATCAGAATAACCTGCTTTTCAGACATTGCCAAGAAAGCGCCAGTAATTCAGTTGGCTTCGGCAAAAACAGCATCAATTCACCCTTTGTTCCGAGGAGAGCATGAGCGCATTTTCCCCCGTTGAGTTTCGGCAGCAGTTTCCCGCGCTGGCCGAATCCGGCATCTACCTTGACAGCGCCGCTACCACGTTAAAACCCGCTGCGGTTATTGCAGCCTCCGAGGCGTTCTATCGCCTGGGCGCCGGTACCGTCCATCGCAGCCAGTTCGCCGCCGCGCGCGAGCTGACCGACCGCTATGAAAGCGCCCGCGGCCAGGTGGCGCAGCTGCTGAACGCGCCGCTCGCCACCGATATCGTCTGGACAAAAGGCACGACGGAAGCGATTAACCTGGTGGCTCAGGGCTATTTTCGCCCGCGCCTGCAGCCCGGCGACGAAATCATCGTCAGCGAAGCGGAGCACCACGCTAACCTGGTTCCCTGGCTGATGGTGGCGGAACAGACCGGCGCGAAGGTAGTGAAATGGCCGATCGGCGACAAGCTGCTGCCGGAAACGGCGATGCTGGAAACGCTGCTTAACGCTCGTACCCGCGTGCTGGCGCTGGGCCAGATGTCCAATGTCACCGGCGGCTGTCCGGATTTGGGTAAAGCGATTGAACTGGCGCACCGGGCCGGGGCGAAAGTGATGGTGGACGGCGCGCAGGGCATCGCGCATACGCCGCCGGACGTCACGGCGCTGGATATCGATTTCTACGCCTTCTCCGCCCATAAACTTTACGGGCCAATGGGAACCGGCGTGCTGTATGGCAAAACGGCGCTGCTGGAGGAGATGCAGCCGTGGCAGGGCGGCGGCAAGATGCTGACTTCGGTCAGCTTTGCAGGCTTTACGCCGCAGGCGGTGCCGTGGCGTTTCGAGGCCGGCACGCCTAACGTGGCGGGCGTAATCGGCCTCAGCGCCGCGCTAAGCTGGCTGGCGTCGCTGGATATGGCGGCGGCGGAGAGCTGGAGCCGCGGACTGGCCGACGTGGCGGAAGAGCGGCTGGCTGCCCTGCCCGGCTTTCGCAGCCTGCGCGCCAGCGGCTCCAGCCTGCTTGCTTTCGATATCGCGGGCGTTCACCACAGCGATATCGTGACGCTGCTGGCGGAAAGCGGCATCGCGCTACGCGCCGGTCAGCACTGCGCTCAGCCTTTATTGCAGGCGCTCGGCCTTAGCGGCACGCTGCGCGCCTCTTTTGCGCCCTATAATACGCTTAACGATGTTGAAGCGCTGGTCAGCGCCATGACCACCGCTCTGGAACTTTTGGCAGATTAATGATGACGACTTTACCGGCTCCACATCCTTTCGGCACGCTGATTACTGCCGACAGCCTGAAACAAACCTTCTCCGCTTTTACGCAGTGGGAAGAGCGCTATCGCCAGCTGATTTTGCTGGGCAAGCAGCTGCCCGCGCTGGCGGACGAGCTGAAAACGGCGGAGATTGAGCTGAGCGGCTGTGAAAACCGCGTCTGGCTGGGTCACCGGCAACAGCCGGACGGTCGCCTGCATTTTTACGGCGACAGCGAAGGCCGCATCGTGCGAGGACTGCTGGCGGTGCTGCTGGTTAGCGTGGAAGGAAAATTGCCCGAAGAGGTTTTACAAAGCGATCCGCTGGCGCTGTTTGACGATCTCGGCCTGCGCGACCAGCTGAGCGCCTCGCGCAGCGCCGGGTTAACGGCGCTGGCGGAAGCGGTAGTAAAAGCGGCAAGCGCGGCAGGCTAAGCATGTCCGGGCAACAGCGGAATGCGGCGTCAGGCGCGCGCCGCTTTCGCCATCATTTTCTTCAGCACGTGAGAAACGGCAACAAAGCCGAAGGTAGCGGTGACCATCGTCGCCGCGCCGAAACCGGAAGCGCAATCCATCCGCTTCGGCCCTTCCGCCGTACTGCGCGAAGCGCAGACGGAACCATCCGGCTGCGGATAGACCAGCGCCTCGGTTGAGAAAACGCAGTCGATACCCAGCTTGCCCTTGCTGTTCTTCACGATATTGAAATCGCTTTTCAGCCGTTCGCGCAGCTTTGCCGCCAGCGGATCCTGAATAGTTTTCGCCAGATCCGCCACCTGGATTTGGGTAGGATCGATCTGACCGCCCGCGCCGCCGGTAGTCACCAGCGGGATCTTGTTGCGACGGCACCAGGCCAGCAGCGCTGCCTTTGGCCGTACGCTGTCGATAGCGTCGATAACATAAGTAAAGCCGCCGCTCATCAGCTCAGCGGTGTTGTCAGCGGTAATGAAATCGTCCACGCAGGTCACTTTGCATTCCGGATTGATAGCCAGAAGACGCTGCGCCATCACCTCGGTTTTCGCCTGGCCTATGGTGTTTTTCAGCGCGTGGATCTGCCGGTTGGTATTGGTGACGCAGACGTCGTCCATATCGATCAGCGTGATCGCGCCAATGCCGGTACGCGCCAGCGCCTCGGCCGCCCAGGAGCCGACGCCGCCAATGCCTACTACGCAGACATGCGCGTCGGCAAACAGCTGCAGAGCAGACTGACCATATAAACGTGCCGTGCCGCCAAAGCGCTGCAGCCAGGCGTCGGAAAGAGCCGTCATGATTTACCTCGGAATTCAGAAAACGGGCCGGTCGCGCCGGCCCGCAGGCATTATCGGCTAACCAGCGTCGCCCCGCCGTTGCCATTTTGTGCCATAGAGAACGGCGAAACGCCGGCGCCCGGCGCCGCTTTCAGCACCCAGACGCGGCCGTAGTGATTGTACCAGCCTGCCATATGGCCAGCCTGCTCGCCAATGCCCTGATAGATGTCGAAATGCTGGCCTTTAATTGCGCCGCCCACGTCCAGCGCCACCATAACGCGCATCTCATATTTACCGTTGAATTTGCCTTTATCGTTCAGCAGCGGCACTTCCGCCAGCAGGACGGTGCCGGGCGGGATCAGCGAGCGATCGGCGGCGACGGAAGCTTTAGCGATCAGCGGCACCGCGCTCGCGCCACGCACCGGCGCGAACTCTTCCGGCTTGAAGAAGACAAAGGAAGGATTCTGCTCCAGCAGTTCGCGCACCTCGGCCGGGCTATGATTTTCGCCCCACTCGCGGATAGCCTGCATCGACATATCTTCGCGCTTCACCTCGCCCCGATCGATCAGCACCTTGCCGATGCTGCGGTAAGGATGCCCGTTTTTGCCGCCGTAGCCAAAGAACATCAGCGGGCGACCATCGCCGTAGTCGACATAGCCGCTGCCCTGCACGTCCATAATAAAGTTATCCATCAGCGAGTTGCTGTAACCGATAACGTAACGCTCGTCCAGGCCGCCGCTGTAGATCTCCGCCCGCGTTGGCAAACGGCGCTTGCCGCGTGGCGGCATACGATATAAAGGATACTGAAACTCGCCCTGGCGAGTGTAGCGGGCATGGATAACCGGCGTGTAATAACCGGTGAACTGCACGTTGCCGTAGTTGTCGGTGCCTTCCATCTGCCAGGCATTCAGGCCGAACTGACGCAGCTGGCGCGTATCGCCGCCCGCCATCAGCCAGCTCTTCAGCGCGTCGTAGGTCGACAGCTGGCGCGAAAACATCGCGGGCGAGGCGGACTGGATCTCCGACACCTGGTCGGCGAAATCTTTGCCGTTGACCGGTCGCCCTTTGGCGTTAGGTTGATTAACAAGCCCCAGCGGCTGCTGCAGCTTGCCGTCTTTATACTGCTGACCGCGATCGGTAGGTTTAGAGGAACATCCCGCAAGCAGGGCAATCAGCGCCCCGGTAACCATATACTTCGCCCAACGTCCTTTCATTGCTCTCTACCTCTGTGCGGAATTGCAGGCCGAAGATAGCAAAGCGTCTTACAGATTAAAACGGCCCGGCAAAAAAGAAGCGCCATTTTTGCACAACAATGCAACAAGCGGTCGAGAAAATAAGCAGAAAGGCCGATTTCAGGCGGCAATTTGCAAAAAGGGGTTGCAACAAAATCATCGGAGAGTATAGTGCGCATCCACGGACGC